>CAZXQO010000073.1:0-2366 GCA_964643075.1 uncultured Peptococcaceae bacterium | reverse complement strand
TTGACTCCTTATATTTTAAAAATCCTTAAGTTAATGACATTGAGTAAAATCAAGGATCAGCTTTTGAAGATCTGAAATCTGTGCTGCCACGTTATAAAAATATTTGGTGATATAAATCTGTTAATGTGGTAAAATATAAGTGCCATGTATGCTAGAACTAAAACATTCACCAACAAAGATGGTTCCAAAAGAACCTACATACAGATAGTTGAATCAGTGCGTGAGAACGACAAGGTGCGCCAGAAGGTGGTTTTAAATCTGGGCCGCATTGAAGAGTTGCAGGCTCTTTAGCCCCCGAACAAGATTGGACAGATAGTCTTAATCTGATATGCTGTAAATAGGGGGACGAACAATGAAGCGGAAACACTATTCAAAAGAATTCAAAACCCAGGTGGTCAAGGAGGCTGTAGAGGTTGGAAATGCTTCCATTGTTGCTCGCAAGCACGACATATCCGGGAGTATGGTCAGTAGATGGGTGCGCGAGCAGCGTGGCTCGAAGAATCCTCTTAGTATGACCAACATCAAGGCACAAAAAAGTTTCAACGAGTCTGGGGCACTTTCGGCAGAGAACTATAAGCTCAAAAAAATCATTGGAGAAAAGGAACTGGAGATTGAAATTCTCAGAGATCTTAAGATCAAGGAAATCAGGGCATGACGGGTTATTATAAACTATTACCTTTTACCCAGCTACAGACAGTGGCCGTTCATCGTAGCGAAGCGGAGACCCTTGACATGGAGAATGCCCGTGTTAGCCTGTTAGGCAAGGGGCCAAGCGCAGCGAGGCTCCCCTTTCGGCTCCTTGGAAACACGGGTGCGAGGCTCCATGTCAAGGGCGGCCACGGTGTCAACGGCATCAGCAGCATCATTACCGTAAATGCACTTTATATTTAGAATATTTCTATGAACCTGTGAGTTATTAAGACAAAATGTCCAATTATGGAGGGTCAAGCCGCAACTACTTCCGCCTAGCTGAAATATACCATGTCAGCACAAAGCAAACGCTAGCTCCTGCAGTGTGCCGACCCCAGGAGCGAATTACGCCCCACTACCAGAAGAAGCGGTTTTCCACCTTTAACAATTCCATCCTGCAATTTAAGCAATGGTTGCTTGACAATAATTGCTTTGATGTCTGCATGGAGTCTACCGGGAAATACTGGGTGCCAGTTTTTAATTTGCTTGAAGATTCCATCAACGTCACCATTGCTAATCCCAAGTGGGTCAGGGCAATAAAAGGTAACAAGGATGATACAAAAGATTCCAAATGGATCGGCGACCTGTTTCGCCTCAGCCTTGTTCCCGGCAGTTTTATCCCCAGCAAACCGGTACGGATACTGCGGGAGTATACCCGTTATCGGTTTAAGCTTGTTTCCTACAAATCCAGCGAAAAAAATCGATTCCAAAATGTTTTTACCGTCTGAAATGTAGCCCTTGATGCTGTCGTTTCCGACATGTTTGGCAAATCCGCCGCTTCCATCACGGACTACCTTGTAAAATCCGATTCCTTTGACCCCCAGCATTGTATCAGCCTGATCAAAGGTTCTCTCAAAAAGAAGGCTGATGCCGTAATCCAATCTATCGAGGGTTACCACATGAAACACGAGCAAAAATACCGTGCCGCTATGATTCGCAACCATTTGTGGTTTGTCGAAAACTCTATCAAGGAACTGGACGAAATGCTGAATGTGCTTGCCGCTCCTTATGAGAGCGCTATTCTGCTTCTTTGTACCATTCCTGGAGTTTACCGCACTTCTGCCATCACGATCATCTCTGAGATTGGTACCGATATGTCTCATTTCTCTTCTTTAAAGCGACTCTGCTGCTGGGCGGGTCTGACGCCCGGCAACAATGAATCTGCAGGCAAGAAAAAGTCTGTTCGCATCACAAGAGCCGGTGTTTACCTCAAACCTGCTCTTGTGCAGATTGCTCATGCTGCTGTCAAGTCGAAAGATAACCCTTACTACAGAATCAAGTATGAGCGTATCGCCAAAAGAAGAGGAAAGAAACGAGCCATTATAGCTATCGCAAGGATGATTCTCACCGCCATTTACAACATGCTTTCTACTGGCGAGGTTTTCAATCCATGTGACCTCTATCAAGTCGATATGCCGCAGGAACTCCGCGACAAGCAGAAAGAAAAGGCTTTGAAACAAGCTGCTAAACTTTTGATCGCACAGGGTATTATTCAAGCCTCGGACATTTCAGCAATATCCTTACGACCCGCCTAAAATTTTATTTTCACACCAAAGGATAAGTGCGCCCTTTTTTTGGTTTTCGACTTCAGCCAGGCAATCGAAATGTTTTCACGCTAATTAAACTTGTCGGGTAAAGGACTGGCGCGGTAACGGTTTCCGCCCCGTTTCCAGCCC
>CAZXQO010000072.1:0-4522 GCA_964643075.1 uncultured Peptococcaceae bacterium | reverse complement strand
GAGATGGTTAGATATTATGCGTTTTTAGTGTCTATTGACTCGGGGTAGGTTCACTTCTGTGAAGCGACAAAGTGAAAACGGGCCATCACATGACCCGCCCCTCATTTGTATCGCTACAACTCTTTACCTTGTTTTTAACAAATTCGCCAGCGCTGGCATATTTGAAAATTCCCTGGCTACTGAGGTTCAATGTTAACCACATTCATCTTGCCAGGTATAGACTCTGTCCATTACAAATAGTTTCCCTGCACTGGGGGCGGGGGTTTACTGGACGGTCAGGGGGTATGCCTAGTAGGGCACTGACTGCAACTCCCCATGTTATTCCACGTGAAATAATCTTCGCCTTGGATTAATACGTAATGCCGTTAACGCCAGGGTCTTCACTTAATGAACCTTTACGTTACCATTATCCGACCGCTTGAATACTCGTTTACATTGCCCTTGCCGGCATCAGTGAAGATGTTTACACCTAGCTTTACAAGAGCCTTTTCTCCGGAACTCCACCGGCTTGAAGCGGTCACAACGCCCCGTATGTCAATGTTCCAGTTCCGGATATACTTACCCAAGGGCTTGCCTGTAGCGGCCAGCAGGTAGAGTGCTGACTTGTAGTCCCGGTTGCTGCCGCTGCCCGCCTGGGCCTGGTATTCCTCGAAAAGGCTTTTGTGGTCAGCGTTTTTGAAATACATACAGTAACCCTCCTTTAAAAGTTTGACATCTCTAACATATATTCAATAACGCTAAATTTAGTATAACATGTCTAATATTTGCGTCAAGTCATTTTTCTTTGACATGTTAAACTTATTTTCGTATAATTAAATAAATATTAAATAGGAGAGGGCGCATGATAAGTTATAAACCTTTTCAAAAATTACTTATAGATAAGGGATTAAAGAAACAAGAAGTAATTAAAACTGCTGGCATATCTAACGCGACAATGGCAAAAATGAACACAAATGAATATGTTTCTCTGGAAGTAATTGATAAACTCTGTACTGCCCTGGACTGCCAGCCGGGGGATTTACTAGAACATATCCCCGACAGAGAGGAGGCTCCCACCAATGCAACGCAGGTTTAAAGTTGTCCTAACATGGGATAAAGAGGATAAGGTTTATGTTGCCACCGTGCCCGCCATTCCTGGCTGTTCTACCTTTGGTGATACCAAAGAGGAAGCCCTTTCTATGGCTGAGGATGCTATTAAGGTCACCATGGAGGGGCTTGCTGCCACCGGGCAGCCGATGCCTGAAGGTGATGTTGACGTAAGCATTGTTGAGGTTGTGGTTCCTGCATGATGATGTCTCCCAGGCTCCCGCGTGTAACGGGCAAAGAAGTTATTGCAGCTTTAAAAAGAGCGGGCTTTGTAGTAGTAAGAGATAAAAGCGGAAGTCATAAATTTTTAAGCCATCCTGAAGGTGCAACAAGATACGCTACCGTTGCCGTCCACAGCGGAAAAAATATTCCTGTAGGCACACTTAATGAAATCCTACGTACGGCCAGGCTTACTCCAGAAGAGTTTAGAAAACTACTATAAGCCCCGCTTCACCCGGCCACAGCGCCGGGATTTTGCTTTTCTCGGCCTTCCATGGAGCGGGTAAGTCATTCATATCTACCACCTAATTAAACCGCTCCAACAGACTCCTGCACCAAGGGAACCAGGAGGTACCCTGAAGCAGGAAGTTAAAAGGAAAGGGGAGCATTTTGTTTAAGGTTGAACAAAAGAGCCCGGAGGCTCCAGCAGACGCTACAAGGATAATACTTACTGAACTGTCCTCAAACATAAATTTTTATGATGGTAGGCAAGAGATAAAGAAAAAACTAACCTATCCTATCTCAATATATATTATATTTTAGTAAGTCTTGAAATTGATGGGAAAGTGATTAGTGAGAGAGGAAGGTATACACTTGTTATTTAAAAAGGAAAAAGCTTGTTTCTGTAGAATTAAGGGTTCTTAGGAATTACTGATAAAGATGCGGCAAACTATCTATTATCTAGTATGGTTAGAAAAAATTTAATAAAACGTACCGGAAAAGGTAAAGGTACAAAATATGTGCTATAAAAACTTGGAGATTTATAACACAAATGCAGTTAGCGGCAAAATTTATTCGGAATTGGCTACCTGATAATGTAAATAAGGAGAAATAAATGTCATCATCAAAAAAAATGCGCAGGGGATTTATTAAAATATCTAAACAGTGGCGAATAACCTATTCCACTGGGAAACGCCAGCAACTTTCGCGCAGTCTCCGGCATACCGGGGGCCAGCACAGCCGTCTACCGGTTCAAGAAAGTAAGACACTGCTATTAATTGCGGTTTCATTTTTTCTTGAGGGTGTTGACCAGTTCTACCGGCACTTCATAGCGGGCCGCGAATTCGTGCACTGATTCTCCCGGCCGGGGCTTTCTTTCTGCGAGCAAAAGCTCCGCCACAAATCTATCCGCCTGGCTTTCAAACTTGCCGGGATAAAAATAAGTGTTTTTCAATAAGGTGAAATAGTTTAGTTCCGGGTGCAGCAAGCGATGCGCTATTTCATGATATACCACCAGCTCCTGCTGCCGCCGGGGCAGCAGCGTACTATAGCCTATAATTATGCAGGGATCATCCTCCGGCACCAGCAGCATACCCCTTATTTTCCGGAAGGGATAGGGAACCACGGTATAGCCCAGGCAGTCCGCCAGTTCGTATGGGTTTGTGGTGTTGTATTTCTTTTGTAATTCTTTGACCTCTCTACTTATCCAATGCACATAATCACCCCGGTTTCAACAAGTGTAGTAAAAAAATAATAACTCTTCCGCCTGTCAGCAGTTTGTCACGGTTCCCAAATTATTTTTTCTTTTTTATAGCCCGCATGGCTACTTTAATGAATTGAATGATGTCCTCTTTGTCCTCGTCATCCAGCACTACCCCGTCAAACATAATGTTGGCCTCCCGCAGCACCTTTTCCAACTCCGCAGGGGAAGGTTCCCCATCCTGGTTACCGCCTGCTCCGTCCCTGTCCAGATAGCCGGCAGCCCCCAGAAGTTTTTCATAGGGGTAGCCGTAAGCCCTGGCCAGTTTTTGCAGTGTTTCCACCGAAGGTTTAATAGCACTGCCGCTTCTGGGGTCTACACCTTTTTCCAGTATATTCAGGTACGTGTGGCTGATACCGATCCGAGCTGCGGCGTCTCGCAGCGGCTCGCCCGCCCTTAATTTTTTCAGCAAAGCTCCCAACGGGTATTGCACAAATAACGCCTCCTGTGTAATACGTGTTTTACCTATTGTAAAACATGGAGTCGAAAAATGGAAGAAAAATTTCCGGGTTAATCAGTAAAACATGATAGACATAAAATAATACATGTATTACAATAGCTACAGGAGGTGATCACCGGCATGGATAACCGGCTGAGAAAAATAAGAAGGGCCAGGGAAGTGACCCAGGAGGAACTGGCCAGGGCGGTATACGCCACCAGGCAGACCATTATAGCCATTGAGAAGGGGAGGGTCAAAAGGCCCTCCGATGAATTAATGGTGGCTATTGCCAAATATTTCGGCATGAAGGTGGAGGAAATTTTTTTTACCCCACTTGTACAACATGTATTACAAGAAGCGTCCGGCGGGGAGGTGACCCGCCATGAGTAAAAAAGCTGATTTTCAGGCCAGGATTAAGAGGATAGAAATAACCAATAAAACCTTAAAGGACGGCTGGCAGCAGGCCATCAGGGTGGTTCTGGACGACATCGGCCTGACCAATGAAAATCTGTTGGAGCTAAGGCAGTTCAAGCCCCACGAGAGCGTGGCCGTGATCATCACACCCGTTCCGGCGATTGTGGCGGGAAACATTGCCGGGGAAGACATTCCGCTGGTGGAAATCTGCGAGGATGAGGGAGAGATTTGTCCTGGCAAGGTGGAAAAAGCCTGGGAGTTCTAAGAGGTTGTTGAGAAACTGCGCCTGGCATCTGGGAAGTGGGAAGTGAGAGGTTAGAAGTGAGTGTCTTAGGAGAGAGCGATATTGAACGGCCTTGAAGAAGTCTTTCGAGACAATGCAAAAATTACGCGTTAACAAGTATATGCATAATGTAAATATAGATAGGCTAGATATAGGAGTAATTGGGTGGTATATTTTACACAACAAATGAACGGGAGGTGAAAACAAATGTGTCGTTTCTCACAACGAATGAAAGTAGTTCTCATAACGAATGACAGTAAGTAAAACAAAAAATGCAGCGGTTTTGTTCTATTTGGCTCTTGATAAATGATAGTAGCTTCCGTAACAACTAATAGGTGGCCACTGGCTGCATACCAATACTAGTACTCCCGCCTTTTTGTATCTTAAGAGACATTAGAAAAGAACTATAAGCGCCTTAGATGGCTCAGTGGTGGTACAGGTTCGATTCCTGCCGGGCGCACCAGCTTATTTTGTGGAAGGTAGTCAAATCAGGGCTTTCCGGGTTTTAAAATAAAACGGTGTTGGGCAAACGGTTCCGTAAGTACCCCTTGATTTTACTCAATGTCATTAACTTAAGGATTTTTAAAATATAAGGAGTCAA
>CAZXQO010000071.1:0-4641 GCA_964643075.1 uncultured Peptococcaceae bacterium | reverse complement strand
CTCTTATTCTAACATCTACTTGGAGGTTATTTACACAAAATCTGAAACGGTCTCATATAAACCCAAAAGTTCCGTCACTATTCAAACTCGTTATCCCTGTTTTTTCCCCGTCGTATGAAATGATACACAGCCCCCGGATACTCAACTCATAACCGCCTTGCCAAATAATAATACCTCCTGCCACTATTCTACCAGGAGGTGTCAAGCTTTTTATAATAAGTTTATATGTTAGGTGCCTGACCCCCCAGTTAAGTAGTTCGAGAATTGGTCTTAGAGCGGTTCTTATCCCGGTGTCGTTCTATGGCAAGGTCGATTAACCTGTCAAGCAATTCCTGATAGCCGATACCAGTTGCCTCCCACAGTTTGGGAAACATGCTGAATTGAGTAAAGCCGGGCATTGTGTTTATTTCGTTGACCAGTATATCGCCATCTGGCTTGCGTATAAAGAAATCTACCCTGGCCAAACCTGCGCAATCAAGGACCTTAAATACTTTTACCGCCAACTCCTGTAGCCGGGCAACCGTATCTGAGAGCAAGTTGGCCGGGATTTTCAGCCGTGTCATGCCATCCAAATATTTAGCCTCGTAGTCGTAGAACTCCTTTTCTGGAATAATCTCACCTGGCAGGGAGGCAATGGGATCGTCGTTGCCCAGGACGCTTACCTCCAATTCTCTGGCATCAATGTATTCCTCTACGATAATCTTACGATCGTATTTGGCTGCCAGATCCATTGCACTAATTAGCTCCGTCCGGTGGTGTGCCTTCGAAATACCAACACTGGAGCCAAGGTTGGCCGGCTTGACAAAACAGGGGTAGCCAAGTTTCTTTTCCACCATTTCTATAACCAGCGGGGAGTTGCTTTCCCAGTCCCGGCGCAGACAGGACCAAAACCGGGCCTGGGGTAAGCCGTGCTGGGCCAGCACTGTTTTCATCAATACTTTATCCATCCCCAGGGCGGACCCCAAAACGCCAGCTCCCACATAGGGCACATTGGCCAGTTCCAGCAGACCCTGGACAGTGCCATCCTCCCCGTAGGTACCGTGAAGAACCGGAATTATCACATCGGACGCGCCTGTGTCTGCCTTAGTTTTACCAACAGCAAGCATGGCCATTTTCATATCTGCCGAATTAACCGGCAAAGTTTCGTGCTCTGCTTCGCCGCCTACAACCGCTCCGGTCAAAGCCTGCGGATTTATCCCGGCCACAAGTTGGGCCGGGGTTATACCGGATAACCACTTCCCTTCCCGGGTGATGGCCACCGGGATAACTTCATATTTCTCCCGGTCTAACGCATTTAACACGCTGGCCGCTGAATTTATTGAAACCTCGTGTTCTCCGGAGCGTCCTCCGAAAAGTATCAGTATCCGTTTTTTGGGCTTCATACTAATCAACCCCCAGTAAATACTTTATACTTTTACCTGGCATAAATGACAATGGCACAACAACCAACATGAAAATAATTCTCTGCAGCACGAAAATCGCTACCTATTCAAACTATTCGAGAACATCGTCCGGTTTCTACCGTTTAACGGGGAAGGCGTTGCCCAATACGGATAATGTTTATCATAGTTTTAATGCAATTATACCATCTGATTTATGATATCCACAGGCCTCATCAAAATCCTTAGCCTGCTCTGTCGGCCAGCATCTCCCGGGATAGCTTCAGAAAGGCTGAAAGGGCGGGCGAAATCCATTTATCCTTGTGATAAACAAGCTGGATATTCGTGTCAAAATCCGGCCCCTGCCATTGAAGGTCCGTCAGTTCCCCCCGGCTTAATTCCTCCTCTACGGCCATGCGCGGCAGCAAGGTGACGCCAAGTTGCTGGATAACACACTTTTTGATGGCTTCGTTGCTGCCGAACTCCAGCACTGACCCCGGACGAACCCCGGAGTCGCTCAGAAACTTTTCAAAGGTCATCCGGTAGCCGCAGCCTTCCTCGCATAAAACCAACGTCATTCCCTGAATGTCCCGGGTTGTTACCGGGATTTTTCCGGTAATAGGGTGTCCAGCGCCGGAAACCAAAACCATCTGTTCAAACATAAGTATTTCCGACACCAAGTCGGAGGAGTACATTTCACGCCCCAGGCAGAAGGCAACGTCAATCTGGCTGTTTCTGAGAAAAGTAGTCATTTCTTTGGCACGAAACTTTTTTAGGACTATTTCAACGCCCGGATAGCGGCTGTGGAACTGCTGGATCAAAGGCGGCAGGCGAACGGCGGACAGTGTTTCCGGCGCCCCTATAATCAGCGTTCCCCTGGGAATTAACGATTCCGACACCGCCTCTTTGGCCTCGAAAGATAATTTTAATATTTTTTCGGCATACACCGTAAACCGTTCCCCTTCCCGGGTCAGTATCACCTGCCGGCCCAGTCTCTCAAAAAGCTTGATTCCCAGTTCGTCTTCCAGGGATCCCACCTGCCCCGTTATGCTCGACTGGGCATAATCCAACATTTCCGCAGCCTTTGTAAAACTACGAGTACCGGCTACCGCCATAAATGCCTTTAATTGCCTTGTATCCATTTGACCCCACCCCCGCGTTGCAATCGGAAAAACCGATTATTATCTCCGGAAACTCCGTGAGATTTCACAACTATATACATGATAATATTTATTAAACAATCAGTCTATTGTCTATTATGGAATATTAATACATAAGGAGAGAAAATGGATACAAAAACCGAATTAAACCGAAACAATTCCTCACATGATGAGACTATGAAGCCTTCAACCATCATGCGCAATGTTAATGCTGTCTACCCATCATTCGCCATGCTGGCAGGAATGCAACTTGACGTTTTCACACCTCTGAAAAACGGCCCCATGGAAGCGAAAACCATTGCAAGTGCTTTGGATGTTCTGGAAGATAAACTCACCCCCCTTCTTTATGCACTCGTGGCGGCCGGTTTACTAGAGGTAGAAAACAAAAGCTTTTCGAATACACCCGAAGCCGGTAAATTTCTGGTTCGCGGGTGTCCGGATTACATCGGCGGATTGAGCGGGTTTTATAATATGATTTGGCATGCCACCCTGAATACGGCTGAGAGTATTCGAACGGGAATACCACAGGCAAAACTTGATTACCACACTCTGCCGGAAGAAGAATTATTGAAATTTTTCCGAAGCCAGGTTCACAGCAGTCTCAGGGGCGGTAAAGAGATCGCGGAAAAACTGGATTTTTCAGAATTTGGAATGCTTCTTGATGCTGGAGGCGGCACAGGAGGGGTATCAATTGCCATTTGCAATAAATACCCTCAAATCAAAGCAACGGTTGCCGATTTGCCGAAGGTGGCACAATTGGCAGAACGTTTCATAGCGGAAGCCGGCATGTCCGGCAGAATCAGCGTATCGGCAACCGATCTTTGTTTGAATTCACCCGAAGGGAAATATGACGTCGCAATTCTTCGGGCTGTCATTCAAACACTTTCCAAGGAACAGGCGCAGATATCTTTAAAGTGTATCAGTCAGTCCATGGTGCCGGGAGGCCGGATTTTTATCTTCGGTAGCGTTTTAGAAAACTCCTGTCTGGCACCTCCATCATCATTGGCTTTTGGTCTTGCTTCCTTGAATGTCTACGATCATGGAAAGGCCTATACAGAAAATGAGTATCAGGAAATGCTCACGAATGCGGGGTTTACGGACATTGCCGTAGAACATGACGCGCTTATTGACGGTATGGGTATCGTCAGTGCGAAAAAGCAATGAAAAAGTCCAACCGGTTTGGAAGCAATATACCTCATTGGAAAATGCGAAATGTACCGGTGTCAGCTTTTCAGTCATATAACATTGAGAAGGACTATATATTCAGGGGTTGGTCAATATGACCAACCCCTGTTCTTGCGTGAATATTGTAATTTTATGTAATATTAATGTTATTTTTGTATAAATAATACATTAGTAAAGGAATATGGCAAAATGTGTTGAATGCAATTATTTGCAAGTTATATAAAAAACTTATCATTTGTCCTGTTAAACAATCATAAACACCTTTCAGACAACCAAATGCACTTTTCAGTCAATACCAAAAGGTTTTAATGAGGATAAAATTTATGAGGTGATACACATAGACACCATGTCCTTGATGTTACTTGTTTTTGTATCATTACCGGAAGCTATACTAATAGCATTGCTCAGTTTCCAATTGGCGGATATTAAGGTAACACCACAGCAAATTTTTGCAATAGGAGCGCTACAGACTGTAGTTGCATATTTTATCAGGCTTGCTCCGGTTCCTTTCGGCTTGCATACCGTCATTCAAATGGGGTTTTTTATAGTAATCCTGAAAATCATTACCGGCAAGACTTTAGAAATTGTTACAGTTACCGCTTTAATGGGAATTACCGTATACCTGTCTTTGGAAGCAATAATCGCACCCACCATTTTAAATTTAACGGGTTATCCCTTTAATGAAGTAATTGCAAGTCCCTCCATGCGAATAATCTTTTTCCTGCCGGAAGCAATTGTCATATTCTTGATACTCCTCGGCAGCAAACATTATAAGATTCGTCTGATAGATTATTCAAATAAAACAACAGGTATGATGGGAAAAAATAATATAGCGGGTATTTTGAAAAATTTCAAATATAACTTAAATAAGGACATTTGTCCTCCCAAAACGGGGTTAGACAATTCCCCGGATCTTC
>CAZXQO010000070.1:0-5580 GCA_964643075.1 uncultured Peptococcaceae bacterium | reverse complement strand
TACTATCCCTTACATATGTTTCTTTTTCGATTTTTCTAAAGTTAATGACATTGAGAAAAATCAAGGATTTCGGGGCATATTTGTCGAAGTAATGTGCAAGGAAAATGCAGTAATCACTGTAAAAACCGTGCACCTGGAGGATGAATATGTTCCGGAAACTGGAAAAACAGCTATATCTCGAAGAATTCGCACTTCCATTTGAAGGCAAACTTAGGGCCGACAACCGTTGGGTGAAATTAGCTAAAATCATCCCTTGGGATACCATCGAAGATCGCTACGCAAAACTTTTTACCAGCAACCGTGGACAGGTGGCCAAACCCGTTCGGATGGCCCTCGGTGCTCTCCTTATCCAGGAAAAGTGTAAATACAGCGACCGCGAGACGGTTGAGCAGATCACAGAGAACCCATACCTACAGTATTTCATAGGCCTTCGGGAATACCAGGACAAACCTCCGTTCGATCCTTCTCTTATGGTGCATTTTCGTAAGTGTTTTGACGCAGAAACGCTAAAAGCTATCAATGAAGAAATCTGCCGTGCTTCCATGGAAGCTAAAAAGAAAAAGAACGACGATGACAATAAACCTGATTCGCCCTCAGACGGCAATAAAGCGGCAGCGGAAGAATCCACCAACCCGGAAAGAAACGCTTCTTCCTTTGAAATATATCGGGAAAATCAAGGCAAGCTCATATTGGACGCCACCTGCGCCCCGGCAGACATACACTATCCTACCGACTTCTCCTTGCTTAACGAAGCCAGGGAAAAATTGGACGACATTATTGACATCGTGCACAAGACACTTGGCAAGCCAGGCAGAAGACCACGCACTTATCGCCAAGTCGCCCGAAAAGTCTATCTCAGCAATGTTCGCAACAAGAAACCCGGAAAGAAAGCTATTCACAAAGCCATTGGCAAACAGCTGCGCTATGTGGGGCGAAACCTACGTGCAGTAGACCGCCTGCTTACTCTGGCTGGTGATGGGCATGGTCTGAGCCGGAAGCATCAGGAAACTTTAAGCACAATTCGTAAGGTTTACGAACAGCAGCACTATATGTACACCCACCGGACTCATCAGATAAACGATCGCCTTGTCAGTATCAGTCAGCCGCATGTCCGCCCTATCGTCCGTGGGAAAGCTAAAGCTGACGTCGAGTTTGGTGCCAAAGTAGCCATCAGTATCGTAGATGGCTATGCCTACGTGGAAACGCTGAGTTGGGATGCCTTCAATGAGGCAAAAACCTTAATAGAATCGGTGGAATGCTACCGAAAAAGATACGGATACTATCCTAAAGCCGTTCAGGCCGACAAGATCTACCGAAATAGAGAGAACCATCGGTACTGCGAAGAACATGGCATACGACTCAGCGGGCCAAGGCTCGGGAGACCACTGGCGAACAAAGAGAAACAGAAAGAATAAAAACGTCTGGAACGGCAAGATGCCAGTGAACGTAATGCCGTTGAAGGGAAATTCGGCGAAGGCAAGCGGCGATACGGCATGGCAAGAATTATGGTGCGCCTGAAGGAGACCGCCGAAAGCGTGATCTGTCTGCAGTTCCTGGTGATGAACTTGGAGCATAGGCTCCGTGTTCTTTTGTTCTATTTTCTGCGGCTTCTGTTTCAGCGTAATCTGGCTTTTGTTAGACCGTCATTATGGTGTTTTTGTTGAAACAAGGATTGGTTCAGCAAGCCCTAAAATAGAATACGTTCATCACGCAGACTTGAACATGAAGCTATAAGGAATATTGAAGTAATATGGCTTCTTAAAAGTTAAAGCATGACTTTTAGATAATAGCGGATTTTAGGAAAGATAACAAGAAGGCAATAAAAAACGCATTCAGAGATTTAACCAATGCTTACTTTTAGTGGGAGTTGGGGTTGGCATGGAATGGATTATTCACTCAAACTGCTGTACCCTGTCCTTTTTTGAAGGGAGGCAACTTGAAGATGCAGAAGCGGTATCTGTCAGCTATAGTAATTATTGCTTTGACAAGCGTGACTATCTTGAACGGGTGCTCTGCTACCAGTCGAAAATCTGTAATTGACAATAAGAATGAGAGAACTGTAGGAGTAAACTCATCTGTACTGTACAATTTTGATGAAACAAAGAACTGGATTGCTCCAAATTCATCATCGTACTCTTCTGGGTTATCTTCAGTCATAACACCTAAGGTTCCTAGCGCTTTTGAACAGAGCGTTTGCCCTGAAAACGGAGTCGCTTGTATTTATGTGAGTCGTGTAAATGGCTTGGTTGGTAAGAGTAATCCTATAGAAAAGGATTGGACACAAGAGATTCAGTACAATGACTACTCATTTGAAATTAATGGGCAGACGTATTCCGTTCCGGTAGAGTACAAAAAACAACAAATGTTACTACTTCCGATTGATAAAGGTATCGTGTGGGCTCCTGTTCAACGACAACCACCCGATATGAGCCGTATCCAACAGGCTTTACAGGGAACAACGGATATTTTTTATACACCTTATAATATACATGGGGGTTCTCTGGCAAATGGCAAACAACTCATTGCACAGTTGCCACACCGCTGGATGGGCTTGGATGGAGCTGTTATCGCATCAGCGTGGACGGGATGGTTACCAAAAAACAAAGTGGCCATGGCTCATGTGAAAAGTGACACAATTTATCATCTGGAATTTACAAAGAATGATCAAATAAAATCCGTGAGTACCGTACAGGATGCTGTGCCGGGATGGACCACATTATTCATGCGTAACCTTGTTAAGCCAGCATATTATCAAAAGCCTCCGTATGCAGCTTATATCCAAAGTCTAACCCGTACCCATGGAGGTTTTGTGCTTGAGGTAAATTTTGTTGATGCGACTCTTAGTGGTCGCAATGCAGGTATGTCCGCCGCGATCTACTATTGGTCCGAGCAGACTGGGAAATGGACGCCTTTGACTCAGAATTACACAGTTCAAACGCTTGTTGGATGGACCGATATCGGAAGCAACGGCGTCTATTGGGTACAGCCTTGCAAATCTGGCAACGCATTAGATGTTTCTGAGATGCACTTTGACCCCACATCCCTGACCATTGAATCCATTTGGCTTGGTAATTGGTTTTATGGTGAAAGTTTTGTAGACGGCAATTCCTGGGTCGTGGTTCTGCCTGATGACATGCCGAATTCTGCTTCGGATCAGCCAAAGAAATGGTCGGTATATACCCCCTAGTTCATCTAGAAATAAAATCTCCAGAGGTCTGTACAGCTATGACAGCGCCTGGAATAGGATCATCCAACGAAACTCCTTGCTCAGGTAGACGGAAAGAACTATTCGGAGGGATAGGGGGGGTAACAGTTGCCTGAATGAAAGCTTTTGCTTGAATTGCATTAATCCGGCGGGCTAACCCCCGCAGTGTGCCAACAAGTGAGGAATACCCTAAATGGCACTCTGCGCTGACCCAGACGGAAGCCAGTGTGGCTGGCTTCGGAGGTTGACCCTGGTAGAATGCCCATAAGTATACCTCCGTAAAAGCTGGCCACTCTGGCGCTGATATCGCAAGACCCGAATGGAATGCTAGGATAAAGACCCGTAAGGAATACCCGACTCATCCATAAATCCATGAAAGTATTATGTAAGACTTCGCCAACAAGCCTGCCGCCAAATCGGTTCTTGTAACATGGAAAGTAAACAACCAGGCCTGGCGCAGCGAACCCTTGAGCTGGCTGCCAGGGGAATACCACACAGCTTATATAAATGAAGAAACGTTACCGTTATGGTAACGCTTCATAAACCCCGCAGCCAGGTCAAGGGCCGGCCGGCCGGGGGGAGATAATTAAAAGGTGAAGTTTACATAATACTTCATTACCGGCTGGGCGGAGCACCTCGTTTTCCAATGCGTAGCCGGGCGGGTAATGGATATTATGTAAAGGGTGCGACCCCAAAGCGTCCCGGGTGGAATGCGCTCAAGCGACCAGTAAGACCAGGGCACCCTGGAGCCAGGGGCTGGCTACTGAGTATTACAATCATCGGCCACTGGCGGAGCTCGCCCGACATTCCGCCACTGGATTAAATAGACCCGTAAGCCATGGTCAGCTAAAGGGCCGGGTTGCTGGTAACAATATGAAATATGATAGCCCTACCTGCAGCCTGGCCCAACCATAGTAAAATGTCCGGATTTATCCCAGCGGCTATGGCTAAACGGAAAAATAGGATAAACCACAGCTTTGGAAGACATCAACTTATGTATTTCTTATGAGCTTTAAGGATAAAGTTCCATCAGTGCCGGATGCTGTTGCAGTCATGTCTAAGTTCCTCAATGCTTAGAATAAGCAACCGTACGCAATGGGTGGGCAGGTTATGAGATTAAGCTTAACTACCCGAATACATAAATTGTGCATGAGAGTACAATTTGACCTATTGTGAACAAGATCCTTCTTTCCGATAGGAAACTATTTCAAATTCCTGACACAATCGACAGATCAAAAAGTGGATATTCAGCAGCAAGCTTAATTCTGATATAATTAGGCAAATAGAACAGAACGGGTGTGGCGGATTGACCAGACCGAAAACAATCAACCGTACTAATGACTATGCATTTAAGAGAATATTAGGCTCTGAAGAAGGCAAAGAAGCGCTTATTAGCTTTCTAAATGCCGTGCTGAAACCGCCACAAGGGCAAGAACTGACATCCGTAGAACTGCTTGACAGGGAGATTGATCCTAAATACCTGCTGGATAGGGCAGCCCGATTGGATATACTGGCTAGAACAGCAATTGGTAGTTTGATAAATATAGAAGTTGAGATAAACAACCGATATAACATAGATAAGAGAACACTATTCTACTGGTCCGGGTTATACCACGGGCAATTGAGCAGCGGCCAGAATTTTATCTATCTGAGAAAAACCATCACCATAAATATTCTGGGCTTCGACTGGTTCAGAAAGCAAGATAAATATCATCACAATTTTCACCTCAGAGAAGATGAAACAGGAGAACTACTAAATGATGACCTGGAAATTCACATGCTGGAACTGGAGAAGGTAAAAAAGCTGAAACGCAAACCCAAAGATGCATTGGAAGAATGGCTGATGTACCTGAATAACCTTCAGGGTCCAGAAATGGAGGAGATAGCGATGGAAAACCCTGGCATTCGGAAAGCTATGACAATAGAACAGATATTCTTTAAGAGCCAAAAAGAACGCAGGATGTATGAACTTAGAGAAAAAGCTGCCAGGGACGAAATCTCAATGGTAACCGGTGCTAAAGCAGAAGGTTTGGCAGAAGGAGAGGCTAAAGGTCAAAGAGAGGCCATCTGTAAGTACCTTTACGCCAGATTCTCTGAAGCGTCCATAAGCTTGCAGTCTGAGGTAAAAGAAATCAGTAACTTGGCTGTCCTGGATAAAATCATCAACAAAATCTATGAGGCAAACAGCCTGGAAGAAGCAGAAGTTATTGTACAGGAAGCATTAAAACCATGAATATTTGCATATAGGTCTTGACATCACAGCCAAAACTGTATAATCTCAAATTGTTTTTATATTTAAAGTGTTTCCCCTTTGATTTGGTTCTGCCAGGAATCGGGGGAAACACTTTTTATTTTATCAGCTGGAAATTTCCCCG
>CAZXQO010000069.1:0-5939 GCA_964643075.1 uncultured Peptococcaceae bacterium | reverse complement strand
CGTGATTTTATTGTATCACACGTTCTGTGTGTCCATAAAATCGCGGTAAGGTCAAATAGTCCAAAACAGATAGATGCTTTTCGTAGCTCACAGGCTCTTCTACGCGGCCAAGGTTATGCGCGAACATAAAGATAGGCCGGAGGTTTAACTCGTTATTTTATTGTAACTTGCGATTATCTTAGTAGCCAAATAGTAGCCAAATCTTTGCAGGATTGCCTAGATATTAAAAAGCCAGTCTCCCAAACCCCTGAGAATACTGACTTTTCTTGGAGCTGGAGATGGGATTTGAACCCACGACCTGCGCATTACGAGTGTTACAATTTGGTTTTTGGGGGTAATGCCATGTCGAAATATACCTGTTATTACTGGCCTGCATATTTGTTGTATCAGTTAATTGTAGATTAATCTTGGCACGTTAGGGCAGAAAATGGGCAGACGGTTGTGGGAAATAATTGACTGGCCGCCCCCGCCAATCACTCCTCCGTCTCACCCATCGCCAACCGCAACACCCGCTTAACGTCCTCCCAGTCCACCGGCTGGCCAGCCTGGTGAGCCTCAATAGCCGCCAACGAATAGCAGCAGGCCAGGTACCTGGACTGGCCTATGCCGAACTCGGAGTGATCTGGAATGAAATCGGGGCAATCGATCAGCGGGTCACGGCTGCACGGCTCTTTCATTTCGCAATAGTTGTCGCAGCCTTCTTCGTTGCCGCAATGGGCGCAGAGGCACCGGCAGCATTTGTTCATGATAGCACTCCCCCTTGCTATCTTTTCCGCCGTAAAGAATAATATCGCTTCATCCATACACGATTATACATCTTCCGCCTACACTCCGGCGTACAGTAAAGCCTGCGGGTGCCTTCCGGATCAAATTCTTTATCGCATTCTTTACAGACCACCAGCCCGATCCTGCGCCGCTTATTTCGGGCAGGGTTTATGTCGTCTTTATGCTTGTAATAGTACGCCAAACCCGTTACCCGGTCATGCTCTGCCAGCAACACAGGGCCACACTCGGGACAATACCGCTGATTTCCGCCGGCCACATTATACTCCTTGCCGCAGTGTTCGCACTGGTCTATAGAGCCCAGCTCGCGGGTTAACCCCATACGCTTACGGCGCTTATGTTCCCGGCCTTGCTCTTTCTGTCTTTCGTGCCGGCAAGTGGGGCAGTAGCACGCCCGGGGGCCGCCCTGAAAGACGGCCCCGCATTGACAAATGCGGTCCTGGATCATGACTACAGCCCCCTGATATACTCCCGTAAAAATTCTGATACTGTTTTATCGGCATTAGTTGCCGTAGTCTCCAGCTTACCTTTTTCGGACGGCGACACCCTGACCCGGATCACCTCAGACAGGGATTCCTCGTTTCGTGCCAGGCCGTAGAACTTGTACAGGTAGTCTGGTAGGGGTTGACCTTTGGATTTACGCGGGTGGTATCCTTTATACAGGGTTAAATCTGCCTCCTTGATACCGCGAAATGGCGTAACAAAAAACTTTGCCAATGTCCCATCCATACGCTCCATAACAATATGGCTGGGCAAAGAGTTTATATACCAGGCCCCGTTAATGACCATGGGATTACCATCAGGGACCTGCACCTCTTTGGTGCCCATCGATTCTGACTGTACCAGCAGCCCCCCGGATTCCGTCTCGGTCAGGTTATACTTATCAAGCTTATCAGCCATTTATATCAATCCTTCCTGTTTTATATTAAAGGGCCGGTTTCCCGGCCCGGTTTTGTTTTTACCAAATCTTCTCGATATATAAAGATGCGCCGATTATTTTTCCGTTTCGGTCATATTCAACATTCTCAGAAAGCTTTACTTCTTGGTCACCCAGTTGATGCCAACCAGCTCGGGTTCCTAATTCGCCGGAGCAAAGGCATCCATCAATACCACAAAGGGTATTTTGAGCTTTTTTGACTTGACCGGCTGAGAGTTTAATCACGTCATCAACTTCGATTTCTCCTGCATGGTTGACCCTTAAAGTTACCTCCGAGTTGTGAAAATCGTTTTTGAGTACTAAGTTTTTCATTTCAATTCTCCTTCCGCCCTTGTCGCCGGGCCGCGATATTGTGTAGTTCCTTGCTATATCCTTATTGTACCACCATCGTGGTACGTCGTCAAGGGGTTTTAATAAGTTTTCCCTTAAAAAACAAAAAAGCCCGCACTATGGCGGGCTAAACGTAACCTTTTATCTCAGGTAATCGTTGTGAAAATTTAGCAAATATATCAGGGTAATAATATCTCAACCATGCCAGGGAACCATCTTCGGCCCCTGCGCTGACTATATACCAATTGACACGTACCCATTCGCGCGGCTTGAACTTTGTTTTCTTATATACCGGATGGGACTTTATCCCAAAATAATCAAGCAGGCCGAATATCTCTTCTGCAGTAAAATCAGAAACAGGGTAGCACTGTAAGATTTTTCTTTTTTTACAATAATGAAGTTGACCATTAACCTTTGTCATCATGCGCCTGGCCCGGCTTTCCTGTTTGCGTAAGCCAATAAAAGAGAGATCATATCCTCCGGCTATAGCCCATTGTTGTATAGGCTTAATCATTACAGATTCATTAACTTTGGCTATGGCATTAAGATCGAAATATCCTACTTTAATTTTTGCGTCTAAAGGATCTTCTGGTGGCCTCACAATGCTTACTTGTCTATCAGATAGTCTAAGGGCATCCAATACATACTCTGCATAAGCATCGTTTTCTGGTAATTCATAACCACTGTCATACCGCATAATTTGTATATCGCGATATTGCTCACTAACCAGCGTCAGCATGGCAGTGCTGTCTTTGCCGGTACTCCAGGATAGGTATGGTTTACTCGACCGGTTTAATGCCTCGGCAATTATATCCCGGGCATGCTGCAACTTCCTTTTGAAGGCCGGTAGGCGTGTAATTATTTTATCATTTTGCATTGGGCACCTCCGGCATCACGCAAACCATTTGATTATCACTCAACCAATACGGCGGCCTAACCGCCTGTAGCGCCACTCGCCCCATGGCCCCCTCCGGCAGTATCTCTGCCGGTATAGCACGAGTCACGTTACAGCCGCGCATTACGCTCCAGTCCTCCGGCCAGGGTTCAACCTCCCAATGGTCCACGGCGCCCAGACCCTGGCTAGACTTTTTGCCTATGTGAGTAACATCCCGGCACAGGTCCAGCACCGCATCAGGATCGCCTACGGCATACCACTCCAGCCGGTCAAATAGTTGGATTACCAAGGGCATTCGGTATGCCTTAAACTTCCCGCTTTTGTTATCTATCTTCCCTCGCTTGCCCTTAAAGTCGATATATTTCTCCCAATTATCATCCTGCCTCTTATGCCAGTGCATGACGTATTCATGGAGAGGTGCTACCGTGTTAAATGAGCAGGCCCAGTACCGAAGTTCACCACTGCCCCGGCGCTCGAAGGGCAGTTCGGCCATTATCAGGTCCTTGGTATCGGTTACGGTCAGATATGCCAGTTCAGGGTAGTTACGCTTGACCCATACCCCGGCAAGGATACCATCCAAGGGCAGCCACGGATCAACCGTAGCCACCCTTCCGTCTTGCATGTGTGCTGTAATTTTAATTGGCTGCATTATTTTCCACCTGCCGCCAGCAACTGCTTTAATTCCCCTGCCTTATCCTCCAGGTATTGGTCGTACAGCTTGACCAAGAAGTCATCATATACGCCTTTGGCCTCCTCGGCAGGATTGGATAGCCACAAGCAGTCAGAGGTAACAGACAAAAACTTGCCCTGGGACTCTTTCTCCCCGGGTCTGCGCCACTCGTACTCTATATCCACAAGCCCGTGCCCTGTGCCACTCTTACCGCCAATATAGGACGCCTTTGAAAACTCCACCAGCGCTGACACAAACGCGCCTAACTCCAAATCAGACAGGTCACATAAATCGATCCGCTGATACAAAACAGAGCCCGCCGCCAGCATCTCAACCGTGTAGCGCATCTGCTGCGGCGGGTCGTCCTTTTTCTTTTTCTTCGCGGACTCCGGTGCCGGAACCTCGCCGGGTAATAGTGTCTGTTGTCCCTGCGGCAGCAGTCCGTCGTTTTCACTGCCTGCCAGGTGTTTGCGCCTATTCTCGTTTTTGGCATCATCCATGCGGGTGAAGCTTTTTTCGAAGGTCCACTGTCTCCATGATGGAGCATTCGGATCTCTCATGTTCTCCGGCAGCACCCGCTGGCACTCGGCCACGCACGGGTACATGGCACCCATCTTGATTTTACCGGCCAGTATCTGATTGCCTACCCCACCACCAAACAGGGAAAGCATAGGAATGTTGCGTCGGTACATTCGCGCCTGGTCGATGTCGATACTCTGTGTGCCCCCCAAGGAACCGCCAGAGAAAAGCAGATAGAATGTGTCTATGGGCAACTGCAGGCCGCCCAGCTTGTCCAGCATGTAGGCTGCAGCCATGTCGCGGAGGATACCGCGATAGGCATTACCGCTGTAGATAAAAGCTTCAACCGGGCGCCCATCTGGGCCAATAATTATGTCTTGACTCAAAAAGGAGTCTGGTCCGGAACTCTCGCCAATGTGCGACAACGGAGAAAGCAGCGTAATTGTGCCATCCAACCTAATATTATTCGACATCAATAAAATCCCCCTCAAATTCAGTCTTAAAATTAGCCTCAATAGGTTTTTCTCTCTCCAACCTGTCTCTTACCAGCAGCACAATCAGTGCCGCCTTGCGGTACAGGTAGTCAAGCACTGCCCGGTGGTCTACCTCACCCAACACGTCGGTCAGAAACTGCCGCCTGCCCCGGTCCTCTACCTGTACCAACGACCCGTCGCCCATCATTTTCATACTAACAACGCCCTCCGGTATAGTCCTGGCCCATCGTGGCTGAATTGTCGGACACTGCAGCTTTGGCTTCAGCTTCTGCATAAAATCAGCCAAATCAAAGGCTCTCTTGCTGGCACTGACAACCGCTCTCTCAATTTGACCCCACATATCCAGGGATATCTTAAACCTCTTCGTGTCCCGGCTCCGGTATATCGCATAAACTATAAGGCTAGCTGCAGCTGCCCGCTCGTCGTCTGTATCAAAGTTGTAGTACATTTTTCCTCCTTCTCCGGCTCTGCCGCCGGCGCTTCCTGTTTCTCTTCCTCCGCTAGCTTCTGTGCAATAAATACCGCCAAATCAAAAAGCCGCGTGCCCCTATGTGCCGCGACCTTCCCCTCTACCGCCTGAAATCTGTCAATCCCGAACTGCCTGATCCTGTTTTGTCCGTACCTGCCTGTTCGTATCTCCTCCTTTGTAAACACTGTATACAACTCCTCTATAGTCTCCAGCCACGCCCGGAGCAGCGGCCTTTCAACACATACCGGCGTTTCCTCTAATTGCACCGGGTACCCGTCCCGGGAATACGCCACCTTCGCCCTGAAATGCAGGTGTTTTTGCCCACTAACAGCTATAAGCAACACGAAAGGGGGTTCTGGCGGGTCCAGGAGAATATCCCGTATTGCCGCCCTTGTCGGGTGCGTCAAACCGTCCAAAGTGCCCAGCGTGCTATAATTCCGCAGACTTAAATAAGATAGGCAGAAGGCACAGCCAGCACAAACAGATTTTGAGGCAGGAACCCGTGCCTTGTCCCGGTCGGTGAAAGTATCCAATATCGCCTTTTTTACCGGTCTGCCCCTACCCTCTGTTTTTCCTCCACACAACCAACACCGGGTATCCTTCACATCCTCCAGATCATGGTCAGCCATCGCTACCCCAACGTGGCCATTTACCTCCACCTGGTTGGCCTCTGACTTGCGTACCTTTTTGCCCGGCTCTTTTTCCTTCCATGGTGTTGGGGTCACTACCGTACCGGTTTTCAGTCCAGCCTGCCTGATTAATTGTGTAGGCGTCATTATTTCCAGTGCCACCCACTCCTTTCGCTTACTTTGTTTGTTTCCATCCCCGGGAGAAGTATTGTC
>CAZXQO010000068.1:0-6533 GCA_964643075.1 uncultured Peptococcaceae bacterium | reverse complement strand
TATTATAAGATTGGGGACATTCCTCTGCAAGAGGTGTGTCCCCTTTCATTATTCCCTGTGGTACTGTTATTGCCACAGGGCTTATAATTTTGATGAGAAAACTAATTAAAACTGCCATTCATTTTGAGTTCAAATATGTAACTCTCAATTGGTTTCTTCAAACCCATCATCCCATCATCCCATCATCCCGTTATCATGTAACGCAAACATCTACTGCATATTTTTACCTCGGCTAGGCCATTGAGTCATTTACGGAGACCTTTTAATTAGGCCATGTAGTTTGGAACTATAATTATTTATTTTATTACCAGCCTGCGCATCAGAAAAAGAGAAAAGGGAAAAAGTATGGCGATACCGCTCAGGAGTTTGACGAAGTCCAGCAACAACGACCACTGGACCTGCCCCAATACAAGGCTGCGGGTTATATGCACCACATAATACAACGGGCTGTACATGACGACCTCTCTGACTA
Organism: uncultured Peptococcaceae bacterium; assembly: GCA_964643075.1. Taxonomy (GTDB): domain Bacteria; phylum Bacillota; class Desulfotomaculia; order Desulfotomaculales; family Desulfocucumaceae; genus Desulfocucumis. The sequence goes on along the minus strand of CAZXQO010000068.1, from coordinate 6,061 downwards.
TCTCTGGCAATCCGCCTAAGGGAAAGAATACACCGGAAAACAGAAAAAGCGGAGTCATGACCAGGGAGAAAAAATAATTAAAATTATCAATATTGGGTACCAGTCCGGTCCATAGCAGGGACATAAGGGCAAAAACAAACCCTGCTGCGATTAAAACAAAGGGTACCAGTACCGCCCAGGGAGAAGCCACCAGTCCCAAACCCCAAATCACCAGCAAAATGACAGTGCCGTAAAGTGTGCTTTTAAATGCCCCGTAGAGGATTTCCCCCATAATAATATCATCCATGGACAAAGGGGTGGCCAGCATGGCCTGAAAAGTCTTCTGATATTCCATCCTGATATATGTGCCGTACGTACATTCATAGATGGTGGCAAACATGGCCGAAGAAGCAATCAGTCCCGGGGCCAGGTAGTTTAAATAAGGCAGTCCTTCCATGGGCTGCACGTAAGCCCCCAGTCCCATGCCCATGGCGGTGAGGTACAGCAGGGGTTCTGCAAAGTTGAAGGACATGTTAACCTTCCAGTTGCGGGAGTAGACTTTTAAATGCCGCAAAAACACCTTCCATACCAGAGGGGATATGTCCCATCGAAAAATTGACCTTGCTATCCTGTACAGGCCGCTCACTATACCAACACCCTCCCGGTTAACTTCAAAAAAACGTCTTCCAGTGTGGCTGGCCGCAGCAGTTGATGGGAAAACAGAATGGGCAAATCATTCAGCGCTTTGACCAGTGCCTGGCCGTCATGGGGGTAAAGAAACAGGTTTTCCCCTAACGTCATATGATCCCTGAGCATATGTCCCACACTGGCCATCAAATCATCCATCACCACCGCGCCATTCCCTATTTCTACCACGTCACGGCCGATATGCTGGGATACCAGTGCATAGGGCTCCCCTTCCTCCAGTATCTCACCCTGGTCCATAATAAGCAGCCGGTCACAAAGCTGGCTGGCCTCCTCCATGTAATGGGTGGTCAAAACCAGTGTTACCCCCATGTCCTTAAGTCCCCGCAAACGCTGCCAAACCAGGTGCCTGGCCTGGGGGTCCAGCCCGGTGGTAGGCTCGTCCATGATGATGATATCCGGATTGTTCAGCATGGCCCGGGCAATGGTCAATTTTCGCTTCATCCCCCCGGAGAGACTGTCCACCCTGGCTCCGGCTTTATCCTCGAGACCGAAGAATTCCAGCAAATGCAAAGCCCGGGAGCGGGCATCCCGTGCAGGTATCTCAAAAAAACTGGCATAGACCAGAAGATTTTGGAGTACCTTCAGGTCCGGGTCAAGGTTATTATCCTGGGGGACCACACCAAGGCGCCGCTTCACCTGGCGAGACTCATGGGACACGTCCATGCCCAGTACTAACAATCTGCCGGAGGTGACCGGGGAATAGCCATAAAGCATGCTGACGGTGGAGGATTTCCCGGCGCCGTTGGGACCCAGCAATCCGAAGCATTCTCTTTCCCGCACCGTAAAATTTATAGCCTTGACCGCCTGAAACCCGTTATATTCCTTAACCAGATTTTCTGCTACCACAACATCCATTTTCATCACCATGCCTGTAGTATTACAAAAAGGCTGCTTAATGGCAATCTCTTTGCACATTGGTTATATCCGGTATTCACAGAAACGCAGTTGAAGCTGATTAACTAGTATTACAGCGTAAACTAATAGTTAGCGGAGCCATGGGGACGGTTCGAGCGCTTCCGAAGCGTAGCTAAGGACCGAAGGGAAAGCGATGGAACCGTCCCCATGGCGTAGCGAGCATATCGAAATAAGCAATACTACGCTGTAGTACTAGTAATGCATATTTATTACCGCATTAACTTCTTGGATGGTTAGCCGGTTACCTTCTTATAAGCGGAATAGTGGCCGTGGCGTATACGCACGTGGTTACGAAAGGCATTTTCAACCGCTGGAGTCAATGTATATATTACACTGCCACTTAGCCGGCTTCTATTTCATTAGGGACCTGACGATATTGGAATTTATTGCATATTGGGGTTACCAGTAATCCGTCTTTTTAGGCATTGGCAGATCATTTATAATATTATACCCAAAGCCTTGCATGTTGCCAGCATTAAGATTGCATTTATAGGATGGGCCTACAGCATGGCCGAAGTGGGGACCTACACCAACCAAAAGGAGGAAGCCATAAAAGGCGTTGAATTTCTAGCCTCCGCGTTCCCTGAAACTATTAGGATATATCCGCCACTTCAATGGATGGGCTGCCACTCAAATTGGCCGTGTGCCCCGTCACCGAAGAGTGAGATAGCGTTTGGAAAAAATAGTTGTTATTATTAAGGGAGAGTTGTATATTGCTCTCTTTTGAATAATTATTGCGATTTACAAATTTTCAGCGGGTCTTTTGTGCTATAAGGAAGACAATTTCTAATAATATAAAGGAGAAAAAATGAATCTGGGTTTGCAAGGAATAAAACCGAACATTACAAATCCATTCAAGTGGCAACCGGGAATGCGTGTGCTGGTGATGACCGCTGTCCCGGCGGAGAGGGAAGCGGTGTTGCGCGGGCTGCACAGCGATAGAAAATTTGACGTTTTGGCAGCGGGTGTCGGTCCGGTAGCGGCTGCCGCCAACACGGCCAGGGTGTTGGCAATTGCCGGGTACGGCCTGGTGGTGAGCGCCGGTATAGGCGGAGGTTTTCCTGGTAAGGCTGAGGTGGGGTCCCTGGTGGTGGCGAACGAGATCATCGCCGCCGACCTGGGAGCGGAGACCCCCGAAGGTTTCAGCAGTTTGGACGACTTGGGCTACTGTTGCACCCGCATCCAGGTCGATGCCGGCCTTGTAAGCACTGTAACCGGGGTGTTGCTCACGGCCGGGCTGCCGGTCAATACCGGCCCGGTGCTAACTGTATCCACGGTGACCGGTACGGCTGAGAGTGCCGAAGAACTGGCCGCACGGGTGCCGGGGGCCACCGCCGAGGCCATGGAGGGATATGGCGTGGCTTTTGCGGCAAGCGATTGCGGTGTGCCGGTTTTGGAACTCCGGGCCATTTCAAACCTGGTGGGTCCCCGTGACCGGCCTGCATGGCGAATCAAAGAGGCTCTGGACGTGCTGGAAGCGGCCAGTACAGTATTGTCGGAGGTGCTTGCATGAAAATCGCCTTTTCTCCCTGTCCCAACGACACGTTTATTTTCCACGCCTGGGTACACGGACTGATACCTGGCGCGCCGAAGCTTGAAGTCACCTATGCGGATATTGACATTACAAACAGTTTGGCCTCCGGTCCCAACGGACCGGAAGTGGTCAAAATTTCCTATGGGGCACTGCCCTGGGTGTTGTCCCGGTATGCGCTGCTGCCATGCGGGGGAGCGCTGGGCAGAGGCTGCGGGCCGCTGATACTTACATCAAACAGAGCAGGCACTGCCACCGGTCCGGCGATGTTGGCCGGTAGACGGGTGGCGGTTCCCAGTGAGCGCTCAACCGCCTACTTGCTGTTCAGGTTGTGGGCAGCTCAAAACGTGCCGGGTGGGGTGGGCGAGATAGTAATTTTACCTTTTCATGAAATCATGCCGGCTGTGCGCGATGGCATGGTTGATGCGGGGCTGGTGATCCACGAGGCACGCTTTACCTATCCTTCGTATGGGCTGATTCTCCTAGCGGATCTGGGCAGCTGGTGGGAGGCCGATACCGGTTTGCCAATTCCCCTAGGAGCCATCATTGTCAGCAGGTCACTGGATCTATCCGCTATAACCGGCTGGACTCGGGAATCGGTCAAATACGCCTGGGCACACCCGCAAGCGTCGCAGGAGTACGTGCTTAGACACGCCCAGGAGTTGTCTCTTGAAGTAGCGAAAGCGCACATAAATCTTTATGTAAACCAGTTTAGCGAAAATCTGGGCAAGACAGGTTATAAGGCTGTAACCACCCTGCTCGGCCGGGCCTCGCAGGAAGGGCTGGTCCCAAAAGTGGATTGCGATATTCTTAGCATGGATATTCAGTGCTCCGGCAGTTAGAATACTATATATTGTATTTTTACATATAAAGAGGGGGAAGTATGTATGTTATTCGACCTGTTAAAATCAAGAAGGAGCATTAGAAGGTTTCAGAGCAAAGCTGTAGAAAAGGAAAAAACAGAAATAATACTAAAAGGTGCCCTGTTAGCTCCATCATCACGGTCAATAAGACCCTGGGAATTTGTAGCCGTCACCGATAAAGAATTGCTGAAGAAGCTCTCTCAATGCAAGGAGCATGGCTCACAGTTTTTAGACGGAGCTCCCCTGGGTATCGTTGTTATTGCAGATCCAAAAGCATGTGATGTCTGGATTGAGGATGCTTCAATAGCATCGATAATTATCCAGCTTGCCGCACAGTCGTTGGGGCTGGGGTCTTGCTGGATACAGGTGAGAAAAAGATTCCACGTTGGAGATAAAAAAGCGGAAGATTATATAAAAGAGATTCTTGGAATACCTGAAAAATTTAGCGTTGAATGCATTATTGCCATTGGCTACCCGGCGGAAGAAAAGAAGCCCTATGATGAAAACAGGTTGTTGTACGATAAGCTTCATTACAACAGGTATTAAATAAGCTTGGTACTATAGTGGGTGTCTGCATTGCCCTGGGTCATATAAGCCTGTAAATGGAGATAGGCCGTCCGGATATCGCCGGTATCCGGCAGATTGTCAATTATTTTTTGAAGGTAGCCGTTTTTGGAAATCTCTAAAAGAGTATAAGTAAAATTAATGTCGTAAATCCACGAGAGAAGCAGTAGTTTTCTGTCGTTATGGTTTTTCATGTTATTGTAACTGCAGCGCCTTTGTTGGAGCAAATTTTCCACCAGGACCGGCGAGTAGCCGGGTGTGTCGGGTAAATTGGATTCCAGCACAAGGCTTAAATCGCTGTTCCTACGGGCGTAATATTCAATGAATACCTTAAGGATATCAAGTTTGTCAGCATCACGGATCAGTCTGGCAAACAACCGGCAGCGCTCCGGCAGCTCCGGCGGCAAATCGCACAGGTTATGATATTCAATGGCTTTCTTAATGAGTTCCTGTTCTTCCTTCTCCAGGGAGGACAGTATTTTACCTTGCTCCAGTTCTTCCAGTCCGAGTAAGGCGTGGTTTTGGGTGCGGCGGTCGTTGAACGTGCGATAGAGTGTAAATTGCCGGAAGCGCCCGACATCATGAAACAAGGCGATGGCTTCCGCAAGGTTAAGATCCCTGTCCTCCAGATTTATCGACCGGCCTATGCGGATGATATTTCCGCATACCCGGAGGGTATGCTCCTCTTTAAGAACCACTGCTGTCTGAATTTGCGGGTCTTTGCAGTAAAAACCTTTTACGTAATGGTTAAACCAGGTCTGAAAAGCCTGGAGCTGTTCCAGTTGCAATAGCCCTTCTCCTTTCATAATTAAATAGATCTTTGGTCACTTCTTTAGTTTATCATATTTCAAATGATTAAAACTTCATAACCAACCGTTGCACCGAAAGCAGCTTTCCGGCCTGTATCTTAGGCGATAGCTCTATAAAAGGCCGTTGCAGAGGAGTACCTTGCTTAATAGTTAAGCTTCTCGCCGAGGGTACTTGGGGGATGACCTTTGGGAGAGTGGGATGTCGCCGTAGTATATATGGTGATGTAGCTCAGTTGGGAGAGCGCTTGAATGGTATTCAAGAGGTCAGAGGTTCGATTCCGATAGTATATATTTTTGCTGGCGGTAATCGCCGAAAAAAGCAGCCGGGCCAAAAGTCTGGTGAAAGGAACGGCTGTCAGGTGGGAAAAACTACCGGTTGACTGTAAGGAAAGAAACTGATAAAATTACATCTTGCCGGCGGAAAAGCCGGTATAAAAACCGGTCAGATGGGTGGAATAAAATACCGGTTGACCGAGAAGAGCTAAAGTAGTAGAATTAATTCTTGCCAGTGCTAAACAGCGCCGGAGCGGTCCTTGAAAACTAAACAGTAAAGCAAGATGGATTAATGGTAAAAACCATAATCCTCGTCAAAGCAACAAGCCAAGCGAGGTAATAAAAGAGTTAAAGAGAAAACATCTCTATAAGATTTTATGGAGAGTTTGATCCTGGCTCAGGACGAACGCTGGCGGCGT
>CAZXQO010000067.1:0-7781 GCA_964643075.1 uncultured Peptococcaceae bacterium | reverse complement strand
AGTGGAAGTTGGGGCTGGCGTAGAGTGGATTATTCACACACTCTGCCGTCCCCTGTCGCACTGTCGCGAAGGTTTTGCCGGTTATATATACCTGTTTTCCAGTCAATTCCAGTCAGTCAATAAGAAAGCCGGTTGTTATCAACCGGCTTCTCTGATCAAGTTCAGGAATTCATCACCCAGCCTGGTCAGGCTGCATATTTTACTCTTTCCTTCTGTAGACACTTCCACCAGACCAAGGGCGTAAAGCTGCATCACCACATGATCCAGAACCGCCCTCTTAACCTTTGCAGTAAGGGACAATTCCTCTTTATTCATGCTGCCCTGATCCACCAGCGCCAGTAAAACGCGTTCAGCTTCCTCAGGCAAGCGGTCATTAACTTTTCTGAAATAATCCGCCAACGGTGTTCCTACCATGAAACTCACCTCCCGTGTAAAATATAAGATGCTAATAGTATGGTCATTTTTTTAATTAAATAATACCCGGGAAGGCAAAAAAAAATAGAAGCGCGTGGGTTACACGCGCTTCTTCATGCTATTATATATGTTTGTCAATTATTGCTTTCAATTCTTTTTTGGTTTTAAAGCCTATGGAGCGTTCAACCTCCTGGCCGCCTTTAAAAATAATCAATGTCGGAATACTTATTACTTTAAGCTCCGTCGGCGTAGACCGGTTTTCATCCACATTCAACTTTGCCACCGACGCTTTGCCCTGATATTCCGTGGCCAGTTCCTCCACCACAGGGGCAATCATCTTACAGGGTCCGCACCATTCTGCCCAGAAATCAACCACCACCGGCACGTCTGATTTGCCTAGGAAATCCTTAATGCTGGCATCGGACAAATATTGAATTAGTTCGCTGGCCAATGCTTCCTCTCCCTCCTTATATATAATCCCGGCTACTATGTCCGGTTTTATAGTGAAATAATATGTAAATTAATGTAATCAATACCTTTCTCTTTCTAAATTATAATATTCCCTAAAAGTTATTGTCAATTCATTTACCTTAAAAAACCTATAACGCCTTTAACAGTTCCTCAACCACAAGACCCGCCAGAATAAATCCGGCTACGGGAGGAACAAAGGAAATGCTGCCACTGTTAACGGCGCCGGCCATCCTGGGCTTTTCGGTGGAATACACTACTTTTACCCCCTCTATAATCCCCTCCTGCCTGAGCCGCCTTCTGACAGCGCGGGCTAGAGGGCAAACCGAGGTGGCCGCTATATCCGCCACTTTAAATGCTGTGGGATCAAGTTTATTGCCCGCCCCCATACTGGATAGCACCGGGATACCAGTGGACACGCAGTACTTTAACAAATCCACCTTGGCCGGCACATCGTCAATGGCATCAACCACGTAATGCGGCCTTTCCTTGAAAAATTTCTGGCCATCACCGGGTACATAGCGCAGATAGCATGTACTGATAGACGCTGCAGGATTAATGGCAGCCATTCTGCCGGCCATCAATTCCACTTTGGGCCTGCCCACGGTATTATCCAGGGCATGCAGCTGACGGTTGATATTACTGATATCAACCACATCACCGTCCACCAGAATAAACCCTCCCACCCCAGCCCTGCAAAGGGCCTCAGCAGCAAAAGAACCAACCCCGCCCAGCCCGAACACGGCTACCCGGGCAACTGCCAGTTTAGCCAGTCCCTCCTTGCCGATCAAAAGTTCGGTACGGGAAAAACGTCTGTCCAATTTGCTTCCTCCGTCAAAATATAAGTGAGCCTGGGTTCGGAAGGGGTTATTCCCCTACCGAACCCTCAGAGCGAACTTAAAAGTGAAACTCGAAATCTCTGATTTCGCTAGCTAAACTTTCCCTTTAGGGTTTCGAGCTTTACAGCCTGTTAATCCCCGACCTTTGGGGACAGAATCTTACAGGGTGTTAGCGAGATAATCCAGCCTGCAATCTGTTTTTGCAAAGGCCTGACAAATAACAAAAAAGCTTTCGACTCTTTGATCCAGAGTACGAAAACTTGTTTATACGTAATGAACCCCACTAATGCCGTCAAAACCCCAATGTTTCCTTGAACCTGTTCCAAACAGGTGGGTGCCCTCCTGATTGATTTTTACTTCCCTGGTGTTTCAAGGGCATGTAAGCCACAGCCAGAGCCCAGGCTCCCTTTCAAGCAGTGTTGGCTCAAAACTTCAGAGTGATCACGCACATAGCAGGGTGTTTTTCTTTACATATATTATGTTACCATACCGGTGAACCCGTGGCAAGTGCAGACAAATAGTGCTTTGTTTTGATTATATTATAAAAAATATTTAGCCTTCTTATACATGCCTGGATCGACATAATATGTCCTTTTTCGTCTATCACTCCATAATATGGATGCCTTTACGCCTGATTTATAGCCTTGGGCGGCTTTACCTCAGCCCGGACATGCAGTTCCTTGAGCTGGGCCGGGTCCACCGTGCCCGGGGCACCGGTCATCAAACAGGTTGCGCTCTGGGTTTTGGGAAAGGGAGTAACATCCCGGATGCTCTTTTTCCCTGCCAGCAGCATTACCAGGCGGTCAAAACCAAAGGCTATGCCACCGTGAGGAGGGGTCCCGTATTCAAAAGCCTCCAGCATGAAGCCAAATTTCTCCATGGCCTCCTCCTGAGTATGACCAATTACTTTAAACATTTTCTCTTGTATATCCCGGCGGTGTATCCGTATGCTGCCGCCACCAACCTCCACCCCGTTCAGCACCAGATCATAGGCTTTGGCTCTTACCCTGCCCGGATCGCTTTCCAGTAACTCCAAATCATCCTCCCGGGGAGAGGTAAAAGGGTGATGCATGGCTACAAACCGCTGCTCCTCCCCATCATATTCCAGCAGCGGGAAGTCAGTTACCCAGAGGAAGTTAAACAGGTTTTCAGGAATCAGCTCCAGTCTTTCGGCCAGATGCACCCTTATTGCCCCCAGGGAGGCCGCCACAACCTCCTGACTGTCAGCCACAAAGAGCAGTAAATCGCCCTCCCGGGCTTCCAGACGGCTCAGGATGGTGTCAACCTCTTCTTCTCTGAAAAATTTTGCTATGGGTGATTTTACACCCTCTGCATTTACTATAAAGTATGCCAGCCCCCTGGCCTTATAAATGGCGGCAAAGGCGGTAAGATCGTCTATCTCCTTGCGGCTGAAGCTCCCGCAGCCCCTGGCGTTGATGCCCTTAATTCTCCCCCCTGAAGCTGCGGCGGAAAACACTTTAAAGCCACAGTTTTTAGCCACATCGGTTATATCCGTTAATTCCATACCAAAACGGGTATCCGGCTTGTCCGATCCGAAGCGGTCCATGGCCTCAGTATAGCTGAGCCTGGGAAAGGGGTGGGAGAGTTCCAGCCCGATGGTCCCGGCACAAATTGAGGTCACCATTTCCTCTGTTAATGTGATCACGTCATCCACATCCACAAAGGACATTTCCATGTCGATCTGGGTAAACTCCGGCTGCCGGTCAGCCCTCAAATCCTCATCCCGGAAGCAGCGCACAATCTGAAAATACCTGTCCATGCCCGACACCATCAGTATCTGTTTGAACAACTGGGGGGACTGGGGCAAGGCGTAAAAGCGACCAGGGTTGATCCTGCTGGGCACCAGATAATCCCTGGCCCCCTCCGGTGTGCTGCGGGTAAGCATGGGGGTTTCAATTTCCAAAAAACCGTTGTGGTCCAGGAAATCCCGCACTATTTGGGCGGTCCGGTGGCGCAACATAATGGCCTGCTGCATTTCCGGCCTTCTAAGGTCCAGATAGCGGTATCGCAGGCGCAGGTTTTCATCCACGTCTATGCCGTCTTCAATATAGAAAGGCGGTGTTTTGGCCCGGTTCAATATTTTTAGCCCCTGACAGCTGATGTCCACCTGGCCCGTGGGCAAGGAGGGATTTTCGGTGCCTTCCGGCCTGGGAACCACCTTACCCTCAACGGCCAGCACGTATTCACTGCGTACCGTTTCCGCTTTGGCAAAAGCCTCTGCGGAAGTGTCCGGGCTGAAAACCACCTGTACAATGCCGCTACGGTCCCGCAGATCCACAAATATAAGCCCGCCATGGTCCCGGCGCTTCTGCACCCAGCCCATCAGCACAACCTGCTTCCCCACATCTTCGATTCTCAGATTCCCGCACATGTGGGTCCTTTTTAATCCACCCATACTTTCAGACATTATCTATTCCTCCCGGTCAAACATTTTTCGTATAGTCACTTTACTAAAATTGGTGCGGTGTCCTGCCCCCGGCTTATTGCCCTTTAATCCTGTCAACCAGCCCGGCCAGCGGCACTTCTTCCTGCACCCCGCTGGCCATATCCTTCAATCCGGCCGTGCCTCTGACCAGTTCATCGCTGCCCAGCAGCACGGTATAGCGGGGATTCAATTTTCCGGCATATTTCATCTGGGCTTTGAGGCTGCGTCCTATGTAATCCTTATCCGCACTGAGGCCGTTTTTCCTTAATTTAAAAAGTATTTCAAATGCCTTCATTTCGGCCTCCGGATCAACGGAAACCACAAAGGTATCGATAGGCCCGTTCTCCGGAAAGGCGGCGCCCTGGCTCTCCATGGTCAGAATAATGCGCTCCATGCCCAAGGCGTAACCTATACCAGGAATAGGGGGACCACCGCAGGCCTCCATCAAGCCGTCATACCGGCCCCCGCCCCCAATGGAACTCTGGGCACCAATATCCGTGGCCATGATCTCGAAGGCGGTGTTGGTGTAATAATCAAGGCCTCTTACCAGCCTGGGATCAACAACGTACGATATATTCAGCAAATCAAGATATCCTTTAACCTTCGCAAAATGCTCGGCGCACCCGTTGCACAGGCAGTCCAGGGTTGTGGGGGCGCCCACGGAGAGCTCACCACAGCGGCTGCTTTTACAGTCCAGAATACGCAGGGGGTTGCGCTGGTAACGTCCCTGGCAATTAGTACAAAGCTCTTCCAGGGAGGGCCGGAAGAATTCCAGCAGCCTTTCCCCCAGCACAGGCCGGCATTGGGGACAGCCCACGCTGTTGATGCGAAGTTCCAGCTCCTTTAAACCCAGCCGGGTATAAAAATCCATGGCCATGGCCATGACCTCGGCATCCAGCCCCGGATCACGGGAGCCGAACACCTCCACCCCCACCTGATGAAACTGGCGGAAGCGGCCGGCCTGAGGCCGGTCATAGCGGAACATGGGTCCTGTATAATAAAGCTTTACCGGCTGCGGCCCGGCACCCAGTTTGTTTTCGAGATACGCCCTGACTGCGGCAGCCGTTCCCTCCGGACGCAGGGTGATGCTGCGCTTACCACGGTCAAGAAAGGTGTACATTTCTTTTTCCACAATATCTGTTGTATCCCCCACTCCCCTTTCAAACAATTCGGTATGCTCGAAAATGGGGGTGCGGATTTCTTCGTAATTATATTCCCGGCAGACCTCCCGGAAGGTATCCTCCAGGTAATGCCATTTATGAATTTCCCCCGGAAGAATATCACCGGTTCCTCTGGGTCTGGAGATAGCCATCTATTATTAAACCTCCTTAAAAAATTAACCCCCGCCCCCGGCCATGCAAAAAATACTGGCCAGGGACGGGAGCAGTTCCCGCGGTGCCACCCTGTTTGGAATAATTCCCTCTTATCAGGCCTTTAACGGGGCCGCCGTGCCACCCTACAGGCCAGCCAGGCCTTCAGGCGCCGCTCCCGGGTGTTCTTTCGGTGTATTCCCGGGGAAGGGCTTGCAGTCCCGGACCCTTCCTCCCTGCTCCTGAGATGATACACTTACTTTTCCCGGTCAACACTTTTACTAAATATGCCCGCTACGCCACGGGGACGGTTCCATCGTCTTCCCTTCGGCCCTTCGCTACGCTTCGGGGACGCTCGAACCGTCCCCATGGCTCCGCTAGCCTTTAATACTAGATTTTACGCAATGGGCAGAAGTTTGTCAACTGCGCTATTATTTCCTTTCCCGCACTGGCGCCTATACGGCTGGCCCCTGCTTCGATCATGGCCAGGGCCTGCAGGGCGTTTTTGATACCGCCGGAAGCTTTCACTCCCATGTCCGGGCCCACTGTTTTCCGCATCAGGGCTACATCTTCCACCGTCGCCCCGCCTGTTCCAAAGCCGGTGCTGGTTTTAACAAAGTGTGCCCCGGCATCCCTGGCCAGCCTGCAGGCGGCAACCTTTTCTTCACCGGTCAGATAGCAGGTTTCGATGATAACCTTAACCAAAGCGTCTTGCCTCTCGGACATAGCCGCCTCTACCACTGCCCGTATGTCTCGCCTTACCTCTTCAAAACGGCCGGATTTCAGAGCGCCTATATTGATAACCATATCAACCTCCAAGGCCCCGGCCCGCACCGCCTCCCCCGCCTCATAAGCCTTGGCGGCGAAAGAGGTTGCCCCCAGTGGAAATCCGATTACAGTGCAAACTGCCACATCGGAACCGGCCAGTATTTTTGCGGCCAACAGCACGTAACAGGGGTTGGTGCAAACCGATGCGAAACCGTATTCCAGAGCCTCGCGGCAAAGTTGCCGCACATCCTCCCCGGTGGCCACCGCATTCAGCAGGGTGTGGTCAATCATCCCGGCCATTTGTTTTTTATCAATCATCTTCACTGGTCTCCTTTAACCGGGAAAATCCCTATCCCCGGCGGCAATACTGAATTATAGCATAACAAAACCCGGGCATATACATCCGAATATAAAAAGTATACCAGATAGTTCTTTGTTTGGTACTGTTTATTGTAAGTGATATAATAGCATACAAGGGTGAATGAGTTGATAACCAAAGAATCTGCACTAAATTATGCTAAGCTAGTAATATAATAAAAGAAGAATCTATGATGCAGGGATGTGGTGAAATGAAGGAAAACCATTTAACTATCAAGGTACCTGACAGCCTGCTGAAAGCCGGGTTCCGCCTGAAAGAATTAGAGTCCGATTCAGTTCAGAGACTAGCATTGTCTTACTTTGCGGATGGAGTATTATCCTTTGGCCAAGCTGCCAAGATGTGTGACATGACAGCCTGGGAATTCTCCGAATTTTTAGCCCGAAAACAAGTCTTCATCAATTACGATATAGAGGATTTGGAGAAGGAATTAGAAGTGGGTAAGGAGTTGGGATATCTTTGATTATTAGTAATTCCGGCCCGCTGATTACCCTTAGTAAAATTGGGTATCTTCACCTTTTAAAAGCAGTTTTTGGAGAAGTTTTTATACCAGAGGCCGTATATGTCGAAGTTGTGGAACGAGGGGCAGGTTTGCCTGGAGCAGAAGAAGTTCGCAACGCTGATTTTATCCGGGTAGTGAAAGTTGAAAATCAATTAGCCATTAGTCTGTTGCGAGGGAATTTGGATCCAGGTGAAGCGGAAGTGATTGTACTGGCAAAAGAGAAAAATGCCAAGGCGGCACTTTTGGATGACCGTAAGGCAAGGACCTATGCCCGAGGGGCTGACATTGAAATATTGGGAACTTTGTTCGTTCTTTACAGTGCTATAAAGAAAGGCTTGATTCAGGATACTTACGAAGAATTACTGGTAAAATTACACCGGGCAGGTATGCGTATTGCCGATCATATTGTGGCTCGTTTGTTTGAACAATAATCAAATAAACCCGAAAAAATCCCTTCAAATTCATAATCGAAGGTTACTATTATAATTTTGTTATAGGAGTTTTCGGGAAAAAGAAAATCGCTGGACTTAAGGACATATTGGATCAGAACATTGGCGGGGGAATTGAGATGGAATGGAGCCCATGATATAAATATGTAGAAAATAAATAAGGACATTTGTCCTCCCAAAACGGGGTTAGACAATTCCCCGGATCTTCT
>CAZXQO010000066.1:0-7955 GCA_964643075.1 uncultured Peptococcaceae bacterium | reverse complement strand
CCGTATGAGCAGGAAGGGCAATACCATGTACTGGCCAGGGCTGCAATATGTGGTTGTCCGCAGCCCCGGCTGGACCGGGCAAATTTTCTTCCAGCACACCTACAGGATAAGATGAAACGCTTATGCTGTCTGTGAAAGGGCGGTAAAAAGCTTTACCAGGTGCGAAGGTTACAGGGGGGCGATCCTTGTAGCCTTCAACTATTTTCTGCGCCTCTTCAATAGGATCATGGTCGTATGTCTCACAGTCTTTGCGCCGGGATTTCATCCCCTCACATTGCCTGTTAATCTCGAAAACTTTGTAATACCGCAGAATGGGAACCTTTTCGGTCTTGCCGGATTCCCCGTCTTCCAACTCGTTCCATTTCCAAAAGACCACGATGTGGCCGGTTTCGCCTTTCTTTACTTTCCCGCCTGCCTCGCCGATTTGCCTGAACGTCGCGTATTCACCGGGCTCCACATTTATTAAAATTTTTATGATTAAGGGTGCGCAAAAAAGGTTGCTATTTTCTTTTTATATAATAAGGGGTTGTTTAGCGGGTGCGCACAGATGGGAGGTGAGTGTCTTGAAACGCCAACATCTCTTGAGTTGCTTACAGCATCTGCATGCTCTTGTTATTGCCTATGTCGATTGTATTGATGACTTTCCAGAAGAGGCGTCAGAACGTGAGCTAGTTTTGGAACTTTCGGTAAAAGCGGCCGGGCAGGCCAGGGAAATAAGAGATTTGTTTTCACGTATTTATGGCTATAATCCGTGAATGCCAGGGTTGGAGTCGTCCAGGTGTGACGGTTAATGGTGATTATGGAACATAGTTCCTATTTGCTTCGTCCATATAAGTAAATTAAGGTAAATAAGGTTGAAAAAGGTAAACCCGTTGAAAAGCGGGGACACAAAGCCATGGGATCTAAGGTGTGTGATGCATTATGATAGCCCGGCTGCCGCCAATATTTTTTTGATCTGCCCGTTTTCGTGTGGTGGATCTTTTTTGTCTTTTTCGGGAGGTGATAGAATGCAGGATCTGTTCACTTATGCTTCTCTGGGCACTCTGGCCGGTGCGGTGGCCGCGACTGTCCTGGTGGTTGATTTCGTCAAGGAGCTCAGTTTCTTGAAGCGATTTTCTACTCGTTGCCTTGTGGTGCTGGTAGCAGAGGGAATTGTCTTACTGGCCGATTTTGCTGAAGGGAGCTTTACTGTAAAAAACGTCCCGCTTTGCGTGCTTAATGGTTTGCTGGTGGCGGCTTCCGCCATAGGGAGTTGGCAGGTAGTCCATGATCGGTTATTTAGCGGTACAGAAAAAACAAATGGAGGCTGATTGCTTTGGAAAGAATACATGGGTTTCGAGAATTAGCTCTTCGAGCTAAAAACGGCGATATGGAAGCGTTTAACCAATTGGTTCGTTGTGTTTATCCGCTTATCAAAAAGTACGGCTTCCAACTAGGTTATGTAGGTGCCTGTTCCGATTTGATTTTATGGATGCTGAGCAACATTAAATGTTACAAATAATAACCTTTGTAAGTTTTTTAGGATGGGTTGATTTAATGAACCCATCTTTTTTTATATTAGAGGTAATCATTAAAGGCTTAACTCAACGGGGAAGAAATCATCACATCAAGTTTAGAGGTAATGCCTGTGGAAAATTTTTAAAAAATTTTCCGGATGGGGGTGCGCAAAAAAGGGGTCAATTTTCTTTTTATATAGTAGAGGGCAATTTTGGATTTTGGCTCCGAGGAGGTGAAAAAAATTTGGCACACTACACTTGACGATTATTTTTTGCCGCTTGATTCTTGTACCCGTGTCTTTGACACAGAAGACGCCAGGGCGCTGGCATGGATTTTAACTGGTCTGCGTCACGAAGTGAGCAGGTTGGCGAAAAAGCAACGGCGGTTGAAAGAGTATGAGCTTTTGATTCTGGATGGTCCGGTAGATCATGGTGTTTCTGATAATGAAGAAATATCAATGATTGATACTCTTGTTACGGCAGCTGACGTTTTAAGTGAAGCGGAAGATTCTTTGTTTATCCAGGAAGTCCTCTCATTGCTGACACCACGACAGCAGAAAGTAATAACAGCAACGGTCCTGGAAGGGCTCACTGAACGGGAAGTGGCCAGCAAGCTAAGTCTATCGCGATCAGCAGTCCATAGTCTGAAAAAGCAGGCGTTGAGCAGACTGCAAAAGTATTTTGTCCTGGAAGAGCCCACCGGCAAGTAAAGCCTCATCCAGGACAGGCAACAGTCCCGTACCCGAAGGCAGGGGAGAATGCTGTTTTTATTATATTCTTTCCAGTCTTTAGGTGCAAATAACTGTTCACAATATAGATCGTAGGTTATGCAATTGATACTATTGTCGTAGTTATTGACGTTTTAGGTGAAGCAAACTATCCGGTCACCGCCAGCGCCTGGATATCAACGCTGTTTCCGTAAAGCTTATGGATATTGGAGACAGCGCAGGTCATCCGCCACAGGGAGCACACTTTGGAGAGAGAAGTATAGGGTGAGGAGGTTGATAACAAAGCAAACTTTTTCATGTTTTCATGAGTTTACTAACTATGCGCATTTATTATCTGAATAACAATTAAGCAAGGAGAGTGATAAGTAATGTCTTGTTGCAAGGGAAGTGCAACTTGGTTTTGTTGTTACAACGATCCATGCGGATGTGACAATTGCTGTTGTCAAGGGAATAATTGCAGTACACCATGCGGCAATTCTTCCTACTGTGGCGTAGGCGCCTGCTGTACATGCCACTCTTATGAATGGGGATTTGCCTGGAAATACGCCGGGTACTGCGGCATGAGTCCCAGCTGCGGCACTGTATATATGTTCTCTAAGGACTGTAACATCTATTATACTGCCGCAAGAGTAGATACCGGCCCAAGCTCAAGCGCCACGGTCGACCTTACCAAGTCTTTATTCCTGAAGTTTGCCCCACTCTCTCAAGGGGTTATAACCAACATGGTGGTAACAAACAATTGTGGTTGTTGCTAAGGTTGAAAAAGGAGGAGTATATCATATTATGAGTCAAGAAATTTCAACAACAACTGGCATTGGGTCTTCAGGGGAAAAATCGATTGTACCCGGAACTAATGTAAAGCAGATGAAGGGGCCCGATCCTTCGTACGCCGGTGGAAAGGTAATTACGAAGAAATCCGATGGGATAGTCCTGCAATCAGCGTCTGGAGTTAGGGAGATAAGGTTCCCGGCTCAAGCGGTGGTCTGGAAGGAATTCGATGTTACTCTCGAAGCCATCGAACTTAACGATTGGGTTGATGTTAAAGGCACGCCGCTCGAGGACGGATCTTTGCTTGCACAAAGCGGGTGGGTTTTTGTCAACATTGGCCGACTGGACGGAACGGTCGACCAAGTTTCAGACCAGGTTTCAGAAAAGCCTAATACCTTGACAGTAAAGACCGAACGAGGTCAGAAATTAATTGAGCTTTCTCAAAGACTGGAGGTCATCACTGCCAAAGATGGTTTACCGTTATCTGGTCATATTTCCGCCCTCACCCAGGGAATCGAGATAGGAGCTGTTGGATTGAGACTCCCCGACGGGGGCTTCAGAGCCACCAGAATCTGGGTTCACTAGGATCTGGATTCCTTGATGCTGTATATCAACTTGTGATAGTTTTTATGGGTCGATGCAAGATTAGGCACACTTGGCCGCATACTTTGCACTTACCCTCATCCCTGTTGAAAGCATAGGCTCTGTTCATTTAGATACTCAAAACTATATCGCGGATGGGTCATACTCTTGGCAATTAATTCTGACAAGGTTAGACTTATCGTAAAGTCGTCTCTTGCTAGTGGTGGTGCTTGTTGGTGCGCTCAAAATAGGCTTTTTTTCCCTCCGGGGCCGCACTCACCCGCCATGACATTGCAAGTCTCCGGCTATCAACCTGGTAGGTTTCGACCGAGGACAATGTCAGTTAGAATTCGGTGACAAATAATCTGGCCTGCTACACATGTATATGCTGTTCCTGTTTTAGGCTCCTAAACGGATTTCTACAAGCTGCTGACCTGTAAGCACTGGTGGCCACTGTGAAGAGGTGGAATCTATGGAGCTCCCGGGGATTATTAATCTTCGGGGCTTTTTTTTGTTTTATTTTAGATAAACCAAACTTTTGACTGCTGCTAAGGATAATATATTTAGAGAGACCTGCAAAATTGCCGTTGGCGGCTGGTAGCTAATGGTACTGCTAGCATGACTTTACGAAATATTAGTTTTTATTTTTAAGAATCCTTTATGCCAAGGCATTCAGCCTCCAGAACGTTGTACTAAACAACATATTTGTCAAGGTCGAGAGCATCAAAAAGTTCTTTTTGTTCCCTGTCCATTTCGGTTAGCATTATTACTTGAGCAGGTTTAGAGGATCGCATAGGTGAGGGATATTCTATAGTGATCTCTGAATTTGAATCGCTGACTGGTAAGCTGTTTGGGATCAATTCTTTGCACTCGGGGCAGTATTGTACAATCACACCACTCGCCTATCTTGCTCTTGCTGGCAGGAGACGAGCAACGATTATAATTCCTGCTTTTAATGCATTTTAATGTTGTAAAATGAATAATAGACTGTTGGGTAAAACTGATTTTATCTGGCCCTGGATGCCTTGCTACGCAAGGGCTCGGAGTTTTGTAGGTTGCACACATTTAAAGAAAGGATTGGAACCCGACGTGATCAGCGAGGAACAAAAAGCTATTGAGCAACTTAAGCAGGGGCACATTAAAGGTCTCGAAACCCTTGTGCAACTCCATCAGCTCCGTGCTATACGAATTGCCTATGCTATTACGAACAGTCGTGAGATGGCTGAAGATTTGGTAGCAGATGCCTTTCTCATTGTCTATGACCGCATTGGACAGTTTGACCCGAGTCGCCCTTTCATGCCGTGGTTTTACCGCATAGTAGTGAACAGAGCGACCAAAGCAGTCAGGGACATGAGCCGGAGAGGAACGAAAGGCGGTGTAGTTCAGGAGATATTAGAGCAGCAACCTGACACAGAGCCAGGACCTGAGGAAAAGGCACTGCTTGCGGAAATGCGGAAGATACTTGACATCATAGTTCAGACACTTCCTCCCAAGCAACGGGCAACCTTGTTGCTACGATATTATCTTCAGATGACGGAGTCGGAAATCGCTCAGACTCTTGAATGTCCACTAGGTACCGTCAAATGGCGCCTCTATACAGCCCGAATAAAGCTTCGTCAAGCCCTTGTCAAATCACCGGATTTCTTCCTGTTTCAGAACCTGTGACTGAGGGGCGAGAGTTTCGCAGCATGGTCTTCAAGAGAAGGAGGTTTGGATTCTTGTGAAGAAAAACAATAACGAGCGAAAGATGATCAGTCTTCTCACGCAACACTTAGAGAAAGCAGTTCCAGAAGGGGTTGATTTGTGGCCCGCTATCAGTACACGCTTAGCAGAACGAAACTCTGCTACCGAATCACCACGCCTGCGAATTTTTGGTTGGTTCGGGTTCTACCGTGTCCGTGTGGTTTTGGCAATTATGGGACTCTTGGCGGTGGTTGTAGGTCTCTATTCGGGGATAGCTCAGCCGAGGCCGGTGGACGCGCAAGAAATACTGAACAGAGCCCAGGATGCCATGGTGTTAAGTAAGAATTCGGGTATCCGCACTTTCACACTGACTCAAAAAATTAACGAGTGGTCATGCTCGAGGAAGTTTCATGCTGAGACAAAGCGTTGGTATCAAGAGCCTGGGCGGTGGCGAATTGAATCGAAATGGACCGGAACTGTGCCAACAGACGAGAGCACGAGCACAATTGTCAGTGATGGCAATAGTGAATGGAGACAGCAAGGGGATACTGTTACTATCGTTCAGGCTTCCCTACAACATAAGATGGATGATCTTGCTCCCTGGGGCCAGAAAGAAGTCGGTCTAGCAGATGTTCTACGTCAAGTTGTCGATCTTTATAATACCCCTAACCCCAGACTCCAGAGAGAAGAAACCATAGCAGGGCGACCTGCTTATGTGATTGACCTGGGGTTACCAAATCGTTTTTCCAATTCTGCTCCTGAACTGAACAATGGCCGGCGTGTTATTTGGGTTGACAAGGAGACATTCTTCCTTCTAAAAGCTGTTGAATATAGCCCAACAGATGGTAGCGTGATAGGGTCGATGGAGGTGACGCGCATCCAATATAACATTCCTATTGACCCTGGGGTCTTCTCATTCACATCACCTCCGGAAGCCCATGTTTTCGATTTACGCAATGGTGGCCGTCCGCCATTGCCTAGCCCGAGTCCACGCAACTGGGCTAGCTTAGCTGAGGTCCGCCAAAAGGTCTCTTTCTCCATCTTCATCCCGACCGTGGTACCTGTTGGGTTGGTTCCGGAACATCCGACCGGAGGCGAAGAGCCAACGGCCTTTGTCACAGTAAACTATCGTACAAAGGATGGTAGTGTTGGGCTATCTGTGCTCAACGGGCCTGCTGGTAGCGGTCTCGCTGCCGACCCACGAAAGAAAGGTGAGACAATAAAGCTGCGGAACAATATTCTGGGGCACTTCCTTAACAACCAACCGGAGTTCGGAGGGCCAATCCTTTGGTGGGAAGAGGCTGGTTCCTACGTGGCTTTGTCAGGCCCTGAACTAACCAGGGGCGACTTGGTGAAGATAGCGGTTTCTATGTCATCGACTGCTGACATAGTTTCCACAGAGTATTCCTCCAGTCAGACGAAATAATCGGCGTGTATATGCTAAGTCCTCTATCAACGCTTTGTCTTGGGTCAAGGCGGTACCCGGACCCTTAGCGTACGAAATTGTTAAAAAACCTTGATTTTTCATTGATTTTTCAAGGCTTCAGACTATGCTGCAAAGCTGCACCGGCGCATGCATGGCCAGCGATGGCCGACGAGATCCGAACCTGGCCACAACCGGTAAAGCGAAACGGGCTTATATTTAGCGAAAAATTAATATTTACTACGCTCTTGCTCTTCACAGTAATTTATATAATTATTCAGTTTATCCACCAATTCCTTATGGTCATAATCAATCCTATGTTCACTACAGCGATTACCGTCGATTACATAAGGAAAACAGTGGTCTACTTGCCCGCCTACATCAACGCATTTACCGCAAACCTGACAAAAAGGTATGCTACCATCATCATTCAGTTTATCTAATAACTCCTTTGTTGCGTTAACTGAGACGCTTATTTTCTTGTAGTTCACTATAAAAACCTCCGTTTATCAACTTGTTTTTGTTTACGTTTTAATGAAATCACATTGACCGTTTGAACGTTTGAAGGCAAACCTTTGGCACCATCCAGCCTGGCCGCAATAAAACTTGTTTCGTCATTGATATTCGCGCCGGTAAAATCGCAGCCGCGCAGATCGGCATGGTCGAAAATGGCACCGCGCAGATCCGCGCCGGTAAAATTACTCTCACGGAGATCCGAACCAGTGAAATCAGCACCGGCAAGGTTTACTCTTATAAACTTCTCATTCCCCCTCGAAGAAAGCTTGAGCAGCTAAATCCGGATTGCTGGTTATCACGGCCTTTTGTACTTCAACCCAGGACTTAAACCTGATTACCCTATCTGTATTTGTCCTCCAACCCTTTACAGTTGGCAGTTTGCGGTTATAAGGCCAGTCTTTCAGCCAGAGCGCCGGTACCTTGTTTGACAATGCTTCGGCCAACAAAGGGTCGTCTTCAAATGCATGATAGGAATTTGCATGATAGGAATTTGCTTTTTCCATCTCAGCAATAACACAGTGTTACTGACCGTCAAACATAAAATTGTAGCCGATTTATGCATAATTTAACGATAGTTTTTCCAAAAACTGTTGTTTTGCCGGTTTATATAAACGATAGCCTGGCTGTTTCACCATAAGGGACAGGCATGCAGACTCTCATGCCAAAATGTGCGCACAATCAAACAGGCCATGACAGATTCCATGTAACAACACGTGAACAATCCTCATAGCCCTATACTGTCCAAATCGTGAACCTATC
>CAZXQO010000065.1:0-9943 GCA_964643075.1 uncultured Peptococcaceae bacterium | reverse complement strand
ATCATATATGGTGGATTTATGTAACTTGTTTAACCATTTTTCACACACTCTGCCGGTTCTCATGCTTCCCTTCCGTGTTTGTTAAAAGATAGACAGATACGAGGACAAAGACATAAGGACGATTCTTTTGTCTTGCAAAAACCGGTCGGAATTTAGTGTATATAGCAAGGAAGATATTAATGGTCAATAGAAACCCTACACCAGGTATTCCACCTGCGAATCCGGAAAATTTCATTCCCGTTCCCTGCTGAACAGTGAATCCATTTCCTTAAGTGCTTCCTTTGGATAAACATATTTGCCGTAGCCGAACTGGCCGTATTTATATTTCCTTTCCTCCTCCTCCAGGGGCAGGCTGGAGTCCGGGAATACTTCCAGCAACCTTTTTTTGGCCCTGGCGGTGAAGCGGTGGCTGATGAGCTCAAAGGTGATATTGCTTTCAGCGGTATCACCCAGGGCTATTTTAAGATTGTGAACAAGCTCGGTGTAATCCTCCTGCCAGCCAGGATAGAGGATGATGGGCGCTATTAAAAAACCCAGGGGATATCCCGCTCCGGCTACTTTCCGGGTGGCTTCAATGCGCTCTGCTGCCGGCGGGGTGTCGTGCTCATATTTTCTAATCACGTGGGGAGTGTTTATTCCCCAGTGTGGTGTTGAGGTAGCAGTATTCGCATTTACCGGTGCAACTGGTGGACAGCGGTAACTGATAATGGGCGGAGGGCTTGCAGCTTTCAAATTTCAGGGTCCGGCGCACTCCCACCACCAGGGTTCGCTTGGCCTCAAAATAGGATTCCTGGGGAGTTTTACCCGGTAACCCAGTAACCCGGTTGTGGCTGCCGATTATCCGGTAAGGTATTTTAAGTTTGTTGAATTCTTCATATAATTGTTTCCCGAGTGGAAAATTCAGAGCACCACTTTCAAAATAAACCCTTGCGGGCATAAAAGTCATAATTAACACCCCGGCGTATATTATTTGTCGGGGTGAAATTGTTATGCTCATCTAATTTTAGAGGCATCATTTTCTGTCTTGATATTGTGCTATATATTTGAAATGTGAAACACTTATTGGCATATTTTTGCACGAATTTTCATGTCATAGGTAAAGCATGATATTTATATAAATTCATTAAAGGAGTTGCATGAAAAATGGTACAAATTGGTGATTTGCATATAGGAAAAGCTGAAACAGCTAAGCCACCAGCTTTGGATTACGGAGAGGCATTTTTATTATGGGACCAGTTAATTTCCAGATATGATATTATAGAACAAACCCAGATATACCTGAACTTTGCTCACGATCCTGATTTTAAGTATATTCTTAAAAAGGGATTGGAGGAGACTCTGGAAAAACAAGTCGACGATTTGGAAAAAGAAATGAACACATTTAAATTACCCCTACCGAACAGACCTCCCAAAAGCGTTCGTGTAACTGCCAATTCTGGGATAATGGATGATCAAATGATGTTTAGACAGCTTTTCACCGGCGTTCAAAGCTTTTTAGAGAGTCACATTCGTACTATCCGAGCAATAACTACTAACGATCCTTTGCGACATACATTTATTAAGTTTGCTAAGGAAGAATTAGATATATTTGAAAGCCTATGCAAATTTGGTAAGTTGAAGGGATGGTTGCTTATTCCACCTATGAAAACCAGGGTACAGTAACTATTATTGGTTATTATCCTATCTACTAGCCATTACCCACAGGGTGAGAAAAATAACTTTTGCAGGGAAAACCGGGGATATCTTTTATCCACGGTTTTTGTTTAGGGAAATTTAATCTTGTTAGTTGAACCCATTTGCTTATTTGTTAGTTGAAGACATTGCATATTTAAACTTAGTTATAATAATCTGCCGGTCGTCCCAGTTGATATCTTCCAGACGAATATTTATATGCTCTCCTACCCGTACCCCGGTCGTGTAGAGGGTTCCTTAGTATAAGAAAGTGTGTGCCTTGTAAAGCCTCCTTAAAACAATTACATGATTTTGGTGAAGGGTTGCTGAGCTAAAAGCGTAATAAAAAAATTGACCCTGGCATAATCCGACATATTCTCCAAAGGTTATTTGCCGGTGTCTGTCTAACTCATTATTCAATTGCAAAAATATTTCGAAACAATGACTTTCCAGTCTCGAAGTAAATTCTCGAAGGGTTAGATAGGTCCCCAGTACATTCAATCTGAAACTTATTTATTAATCGCAATAACGGGTTATCACTTGAAAAGATGGGATGAGGATTATGGAGGAGAAAGAGTCAGGTCAAGAAAACCGTATTGATCAAAAAGAGGAGCAGCAGGATTTACCTGTAGGCAGAGCCGGCGAGGATGGTGTCGCCGGAGGATTCACCAATGATGGACGGTCCGGAAAAGAACCCTGCGCTGTTGTCGGTATCGGGGCCTCCGCCGGGGGCTTGGAGGCTTTTACGCGGCTGTTTGAAAAATTGCCCGGCGATACCGGGATGGCCTTTATACTCGTTCAGCACCTGGACCCCAAACACAAGAGCGCGTTAACCGAGATTCTCTCTAAGGTTACTTCAATGCCGGTCAGCGAGGTGGAAAATAAAACGGTTGTGAAACCAGACCATGTCTATATCATTCCACCTGGCAAGACCATGTCTGTTTCTCAAGGAGTCCTGAACCTGATGCCCTGTGCAGCAAAGCAGTATATGCCAATTGATTTTTTCTTGGAATCACTGGCAAAGGATCAAGGCAGTAAGGCGATTGGCGTAATTTTATCAGGAACAGCTGCAGACGGTTCCCGGGGACTGAAAGAGATTAAAAACGCCGGAGGCATTACTTTTGCTCAAAAACCACAAACGGCAAAGTTTGATAGTATGCCGCTCAATGCCATCGCTACTGGTGTTGTGGATTTTATTTTATCATCAGAAGAAATAGCCGGTGAACTGGTAAAAATCGCTCGTTTCAGTATCTTCGACGCCAAAGGGGCAGAAACCGGCAAGTTGTTTTCTGCCGACACCGATGAACTAAACCAAATTTTTACCATAATACGAAAAGCCAGCGGCACAAATTTCTCCGAGTACAGGGAATTAACTATAAGAAGGCGTATCTTGCGGCGAATGGTCTTGCTTAAGATCGAAAAGCTGGGCGACTATGCCGATTACCTGCGTCAAAACCCAATGGAAGTTACGGAATTATATCAAGACTTGCTGATTAATGTCACTAACTTTTTCCGGGATTTCGAAGCATTTGAGACTATAAAAAGCCTGGTTTTTCCGGCCATCATGAAAAACAGGACGCCTGAGGAGCCTCTCAGGGTGTGGGTGACGGGATGCTCAACCGGCGAGGAGGCTTATTCAATAGCAATTGTATTGATTGAGTTTTTGGGGGACGATGCTTTCAATACCCCCATCCAGATATTTGCCACGGATATTAATGAGACGCTCATTGAGAAGGCCAGGGCAGGCATTTACCCGAAAAGCGTTAAGGCTGACATTTCACCTGAGCGTCTCCGCCGCTTCTTTGTTAAGGTGGATGAAGGCTATCAGATCACTAAGACGATTCGCGATATGTGCGTTTTCGCCAGGCAAGACATGGTCAAGGATCCTCCTTTCTCCCGGTTGGACCTGATCAGTTGCCGGAATGCAATCATTTATTTCGGACCGGCTATGCTAAAGAAGCTTTTTCCGGTACTTCATTATGCTCTCAATCAAAAAGGTTTTCTTTTCCTGGGGTCTTCAGAGTCCGTTGGCGCATATGCAAACTTGTTTAATCTGGTGGACAAAAAGTACAAGATTTATTCGAAAAAAGCCATTGCAACTCCTTTTATACCCGAGTTTACCGCCAGCGAGTATGTGGCGACGGCAATAGAAAACCGCGAGAAGACCAGCCGGAATAAACTGGATGCCAGTCTGAAGTATAACGTGCTGGAAGAAGCCGACCGGATTGTCCTGAGCCAATATGCCCCGACCGGTGTGGTTATTAACAATGATCTGGAAATTATTCAGTTTCGCGGCCGCACCGGAGCTTATCTCGAACCGGCCTCCGGAACGCCGAGCCTGAAACTTTTTAAAATGGTCCGGGACGGCTTGTCCCTTGGGCTGCACAGTGCCATTAACCAGGCGCGGAAGGAGAATATCCCCGTCAGAAAAGAAGGCTTGCATGTTATTAGTAATGGTCGGACCAATCGTGTCAATGTTGATGTGATCCCTATGGGGGAGCTGCCCAACAAAGAAAAATACTTTCTGGTATTGTTTGAGAAAGTTGTCCCTCAAGCGTTGCCTGAGGGGGAGAATACCAGCGCTGTAGCAGGATTGAAACAGGCGACATGGGAGGACAAAAATAGCGAACTAATTAGATTGGAACATGAGCTTGCTGCTACGAAAGAGAATCTGCAAAGCATTATTGAAAAGCATGAGTTCACTAATGAGGCGCTCCGGGCCGCCAGCGAAGAAATTCAATCGAGCAACGAAGAATTGCAAAGTATGAATGAAGAACTGGAAACCGCCAAAGAAGAGCTGCAATCATCCAATGAAGAATTGATGACATTAAATGATGAGGTGCAAAACCGTAACCTGGAATTGGGCAGAATCAGCAGTGATTTGTTTAATTTATTCCGCAGCATCAATATTCCGGTCGTCATGCTGAGCAATAATTTGCATATCCGGCGTTTCAACCCCGCGGCGGAAAAAGCATTTAACCTGATTGCCACTGACGTCGGACGGCCGATTACCGATATCAATACAAATTTCAACAACTCTGATTTAGAGCAAGCGGTCCTGGAAGTTATCGATACCCTCATCAGCAAAGAGCAGGAAGTGCAAGACCGGTATGGTTGCTGGTATTCTGTGCAAATCCGCCCCTACCGGACCACGGAGAACAAAATAGATGGCGTTGTTATTACATATGCCGATATTGATACGGTTAAAAAAAGCTTCGCGTTATCCCAGGAGGCCCGTGAATATGCGGAAGCGATTGTAGAAACCGTGCGGGAACCGCTCCTGGTTCTCGACGCCGGTTTGCATATAAAATCGTCGAATAAAGCGTTCTATCAGACCTTCATGGTTACACCGGAGGAAACAGTGAACAAGAGTATATTTGATCTGGGGAATCGGCAGTGGGATATTCCCCAATTACGGGTACTTTTGGAGGACATTCTCTGTAACAATACTTTGTTCGAAGATTTTGCAGTTACTCATGATTTTCCGCACCTCGGCTACAAGGAGATGCTTGTCAATGCCCGCCGGATTGTTGGATCGGATAACCAAACTAAATTGATCCTGATGGCTATTGAAGACGTGACTGAGCATGTCAGGGCGCGGAAAAGTTCAGCAAAACCCTTGGCTTAAAACCCATAAATCCGGAAACATGACGGATCGCCTGCTGGTGCCCGGAAGAAAGTGTTATTTTCTTGGGAGGTGATATTTGTGACAATGTTCGAAAAGAGTGCTAACAATAAGATAATGAAGTCCGGCCAGTTCCTGCACTCTATTAAAGGTTCTTACAAGGGTAAAATCCAGCATTTGCGAGATGAATTGGATACCAAACAGCTGGACTTGGAGGCGAAGTGCCAGGCTCTGCAGGAAACCCTGGATGAGTTGGAAGAATCCCGGAATCGCTATGCTTCTCTTTATGACTTTGCCCCGGTGGGTTATGTCACTATCGATAGCAAAGGCTGCATACAGGAGATCAACTTAACGGGTGCATCCTTGATAGGCTTAGAACGGTTTCAATTAATCGGTATGCCGATGTATATTCTTGTGGTTAAAAGCGATCTAAAGCTGTTTCTGGACCATTTGCACCGTTGCAGGAGAACAAATGAAAAAGTGACCACAGAATTAAGCCTGGCGTCAAAAAGTGGCGCGCCGGTTCAGGTGCAACTCCTAAGCGTCCCTCATCAGAGTGCTGGTGATCACGATATATTGTACAAAACTGTTATTACTGATATCACCGAACGCAAGCTGTATGAGAGAGAACTAGCCCACCTTGACCGATTAAATTTAGTAGGGGAAATGGCTGCCGGTATCGGACATGAGATCAGAAACCCGTTGACTAGCGTACGAGGCTTTTTACAACTGTATAAAGATAAGGATGCATTCACCCAATACAAGGATAGCTTTGATCTCATGATCGATGAGCTTGACAGGGCGAATTCAATAATTACTGATTTCCTCTCTCTAGCTAAAAATAAGACATTAGTTATGGAAACCCAGAATATAAATACAATTTTGGGAAAAATGTTCGATTTAATTCAGGCGGATGCTAGGGTTTCCGAAAAGTATATTAATATGGAACTGGGGGATACTCCTGACTTACCCCTGGATGTAAGAGAAATTCGCCAGCTGTTGCTTAACTTTATTCGAAACGGGCTGGAAGCAATGTCACCCGGAGGGAATCTAACTGTAAGGACGTTCACAGACGGCAATGAAGTGGTTTTATCAGTGCAGGACCAGGGTCATGGGATCGGGTCCAATGTACTTGAAAAGATCGGTACTCCTTTCTTCACCACCAAGGATAATGGGACGGGTTTAGGGTTGGCGGTTTGTTATAGCATTGCTGCCAGGCATAACGCCGTTATTAATATTGAAACCGGTTCTATGGGTACAACCTTTTCCGTTAGGTTTAAGGTTTCAAAAGAGCAATCGTAAAAAATACCTGAAATGCTTCGTAAAGTTATCTATGTTACGTACAAGCTTTCAGGACAAGAGTTGTTTGATAAAGACTATATTAAGATGTATTATTAACCTACACCAAATACTCCTCCCGTGAACCCGGAAAATTTCTTTCTAGTTCCCTGTCGAACAGGGAATCCATTTTCTGAAGCGTTTCCTTTGGATAAACATATTTTCCGTATCCGAACTGGCCATATTAAAATTTTCTTTCCTCTTCCTTCAGGGGCAGGCTGGAGCCCGGAAAGACCTCCAGCAGCCTTTTTTTGCCCTAGCAGCCCGAACATTTATTAACAGCTTATTCCAGCTCAATCAATATATATAGATAATCACACTCAAATCGTCACTGTATTTTGTGGTACACGTCATAGAGATTAGTTTATTTTATAATTCTCAGACAGGCTCCTAGCTGTGAAGCGGTGGCTGATGAGCTCAAAGGTGATATTACTTTTAGCGGCATCACCCAGGGCTTTTTTAAGGTTATGGACAAGTTCGGTGTAATCCTTCTGCACTCCGGATAGAGGATGATGGGAGCTATTAAAAAGACAAGGGGATAACCCGCTTCCGCCACGGGCGGCTTCGATGCGTTCTGCCGCCGGCGGGGTGTCGTGCTCGTATTTTCTAATCACATGGGGGGTGTTGATGCTGAAGCGGAACCGTGTATGTCCGTTATGCCGGGCGTCTAAAAGGCTTTCCACCTTGGTGAATTTGGTAACGAAACGGAACCTGCCCAGGTCACTGGCCCCGAAATATTCAATTGCTTTTTTAAGGGAGCCGGTATATCTTTCCATCGGCAGCAGGTCTGAGGTGGCAGCCCCTTCAAAAACGGTGATTTCCGGCGCCCTTTCCTGTATGTATTTTTCCGCCGCAGACAATATTTCATCAGTATTCACATACACCCTCACATAGGGTTTATTCCCCAGGGTGGTGTTCAAGTAGCAGTATTCGCATTTTCCGGGGGTTAAAAGAAAAGCGAAAAGCCCGCAATGTCTTGTGTGTCAAGGGTTGCGGGCTTTTCTTTAAGTTGATTTTGTTGGGTTAATTGATGTAAGAGTGTCTGTTGATTAAATTTAATGATTATTGTATTCTCACCATTCTACTACAACAATCAGCACCGAAACATGTCAACAGCGGGATCAGGTATGTCTATTGCTTATTTTAACTGGCGCATCCAGTTATACATTTCAGGAGGATCCAAACTAAATCCGAATACCCAATAAATATGAGAAAATAGTCTTATTGCAAATATGGTTAAATCTGTCTAAAATATGGTAAAAATGTCGCATACCAGCGAAAAGGCAAACCCGCCGAAAGGCGGGGACGCAAAGCTGCGGGTCTAATGCAGGGAAAAAACCTGCGATGACAGCCGGGTTGCCGTGGAAAACAATATTTGCATTCGTTTTATAGACACCTCCCGCTTAAGCCGCGGGAAGGTGTCTATTTGTTTTTCAGACGGCCTTTTTAGAATTTCGCGCGACGCTATTCTCAAGGAGGTCATGATGAGAAGCAGGAAATTATACTGTAAGATTGTCAGTATTATTACCGTAGTGGTCTTTATTCTAAGCAGCATGATAACCCCGGTTTATGCGGGCCTTGACTCCTCCCGGCAAACCTATGCCGCCCCCGGGTTTATCGATCCCTTTGGCACCCTGGACCCGGGCGGCTGGGGACAAATGCGACCGCCTGTGCCGGGCAATATGGCCGGTATGGCCGGCTCCCTGGCACCCAAAAGCGTACCGGCGGACGTTAAATCACTGAACGGCCTTGGGGACAGCCAGGATCACGTTTCGGCGGCCAGCGGCTCCGTGGACCTGCAAGTTACCGATTTGACCGTGCCCGGCAGGCAGCTGCCCCTGCCCATGACCAGGGTATACAACACCGGCAGCAACCAGCCCGGCCCCATGGGCTACAACTGGACATTCAGCTACCACCAGTATTTGCAGATGTTCGAAGACTTTAAAATTGTAGAGTACCGGGGAAACGGCAACAACCAGCTCTACAACTACACCAAAAACGACCCCGAGGGCCAGGTGGACTCCTGCGACGGGGACCCGCTCATCTACTATGATCTGGATGACGGCTACTATACCCCTGCCGCCCCGGGTAACACGGGAACCCTTACCCGCCATAGCGGCAGTAACTATACCGTTAAAACCGGGGAAGGCGTAACCTACTTTTATGAAGGTTACAAGGCTGCATGGCGCAGCCAGAGCGCTGATGCCGGCAAATTGACCGCCATTGAGGACCGCAAGGGCAACCGTCTTTCCTTAACCTATGACAGCAGCGGCAACCTGAAAAACGTACAGGACCCCTATGGCCGGAAACTGACCTTTACTTACCAGAACGGTTTGCTGACCACCGTTACCGACCCCCTGGGCCGAACTGTCACCTACACCTACGACGGCAATAAAAACCTGGAGCAGGTAACAGCTCCCAATGGGGCCACACAGACCTACGCCTATGACGGCAGCCACCGTCTCACCGGCATAACCGATGCCCTGGGCAATACCATTACCTACACCTACAACAGCCAGGGGAAAGTTAGCCAATCCGTGCAGTCCGACGGGATTGCCAAACGTACATACTCATATCCCGATGAGCAGGAAACCGTGGTTACGGGCCTGGACGGAAATGCCACAACCTATGAATATGATAATAAACAAAACATCACCCGTATGGAAGACGTACTGCACAACGTTACCAGCTACACCTGGGACAGTGCCGGCAACCTCACCAGCGTAACCAGACCCAATGGAAACAAAACGGAATACAGCTACGACAGCAAAAACAACCTGGTTACAATAACAGCCTTTGACGGTTCCGAAACCTGTTTCGAGTACAGTTCCGCCTGCAGCCAGCTTACCAGGGCCATATATCCCAGCGGGACTACAACCCAGTGCAATTATGACAGCAACGGCAACCTGACCTCTATTCGCAACGGGCTGAACCAGACCACCTCATACAGCTATGACAACATGGGGAATATGACATGTATAACCGACCCAGCCGGACATAAAACCAATATTCAATATGACCAGTACGGCAATGTAAAAGAAATTACCAACCCCCTGGGCCAGAAGACCACCTATGTATATGACGCCATGGGCCGGATGCTTTCCTACACCCTGCCCGGCGATAGAACCACCGTACTCAGCTACGACCAGGGAAAAATGCCTTTGAGCATTACCGATAACGCCGGACTTACCACCACCTACCAGTACAACAAAATGAACCAGCCGGTCAAAATCACCGGCCCCATGAATAACACCACCTCACTGGGCTACAACCCGCAGGGCCGGCTCACCCGGGTCACCGACCCCAACG
>CAZXQO010000064.1:0-10395 GCA_964643075.1 uncultured Peptococcaceae bacterium | reverse complement strand
GGATGGTGTTTCCACTATAAGGGATTGTTTCTTTTTCTATGTCCTTACCTTGGGCTATATCTTTTATAAGCTCTTTTTCGTTAAAGGTATTATCCGATATTTCCGTTTGCTTAAATGTCAAATTTTTCATACCCGAGTTTACCAGTTGCAACCCTTTTTTCTCTGCCCATTCATCAAGATTTCTTTGTGCTTCCACCTGGGTTGCCACCATAGGCATTGCCGGTGACTTGACCCGGTGGAGCCCTCCAGCAGAGGAACGCCAAAAGGTTCCATATTCACTACCAAGACCTTTGCTGATAAATATCTCACGCCCTGATTTGTCTAAATAACAATTATTATTTTCTGTTTGTTCAAGTGTCAAATTTTTTACAGTTGAACATCCCTTTTTTTCCCATCTTGTTATCGTTGGTCGTGGTACACCTAACTCTTCCGCCACTTCTTCCTGCGTCTTTCCCCCCGCCCTCATCTCCAGAGCCTTTCCCCTGATCTCTTCCCTGGCTTCTTCACGTTCCGCTGCCAGGTCTGCCACCCAGTTTTGAACTGTCTGCCTGGTTACTCCCAAAACACCGGCTATCTCTGTTACCGGCCTGGTGTCATACCACTTCCTGGCCAGTTCCCGGATTTCACGTCTTGAGAGGGGTTTGCCGTGTCTTAAATTCAGTTCAACGGCTCTGGCGGCAGGGTCGTCCGGTTCCTCTATTGTTACCTCAACATCTTCCACGTTTGCCTTTTTATAAGCCTCATATCTGTGACTGCCATCCAGCAGAGAACCATCCGGCATCACCACCAGTGGGGGAAATATAGCACCGGCGTCCATGGCATCGCTGTAGCGATTTACAGTTTCCGGGTCGAAATGATCTCTCGGGTAAATCTCATCGTCGATTTTTATTTCTGATATTTTCATCGGCAGTCACATCCCGATAAGCCTATTTTTAGGAACTAACGTTTGGCAGGTATTTCCTTTTTTAGGGAGAATGTTGAAGCTTATAATATGGCCGCTTCTATATTTTAGCTCGTGGCAACGGCTTCGACTGGCCAGTAAATATCGGGTCGTCCGTAAGGCCCTTGTCAATCATTTCATCAATAATCGCCCACGCAGCCGCATTGATTTCATCTTGAATTTTCTCTGTTTGCTCCTCGGTCATAGGAGGCGGCGCTACAAAATTTATGGTCGTATTACCAATTTTTATGGTTTTGTCATATTCCTTAACATTTTTCATAACATCACCCTGTATATGCTTATGCTTAGCATCAACAGGGACTACCCTTGATTCAACAGCAATCGTGTTTGCCACCACCTATCAGCTGGTAATTTTTTGTATATACTTGCTCCGGCTGTTCATTTACGATTTTCCGGAAGCAGATTGGTATCTTGATCTTGTGCTTGATTTAAGCTTAACGCTACCCTGGATACCTGGGCATATTAGTCAACCAACTAACAGTACCAAAAAACATATACGTAAACCCATTCGGCCCCATCTACAACCATTTGTTCTGATATTACCTGTGGTTTTTCTTCTTCAAGCCATTGGTTTATTTGCTCACGCATAACCGCAATGTCGTCGGCATAAAACCACTTTGTTTTTAACTCTGTACAGTACCGGACAACGAGATTATAGGCGTATTCCGTGCCGTCACTTTCCAGTCGGCGGGCTAGAATATGAGGTCGTCCCTTTTTCAACCATTGGTTAAGGCTATTTTCTAAGACGCCAGGGTCGTTTTCGGCGAAAATTTTTATTTTTTGCATAAGGGAATTTAACCCTCCTTTCAAAAGGATTATTCACCAGATGCTTTAGCCGATAATTCATCAAGCTGATAACGAATTTTCAAGCCAACGACAATACTAACCTTGTTCATTGTTTCTTCATTCCAGCGACGTTTATTTTTTAGCAAATCATTAATATAAGCCCATGAATAACCAGACATTTTTGCTATTTGCGCAATTGTTATGTGCCTTTTTCCCATTGCTATTATTACTGCTTCAGAAAAATTTTGCATAATATTCACCTCTTTATGACATAATATAGCTTATGGCTGTATTTCTCAATCTCTATATAGAGCTTTTCGCTCTATATATTCCATGATTTGAGCTATTTACTCTAATTTTCTAATTTATACAGCCATTTGCTCTTTGCTTAATATTTTATTTTTTGGTATTATTAATAAAGCTATTTGCTTGAAAGGAAGCGTTAGTGTGTTATGTATAAAAGAAATGCGTAAAAAAAAGAAGCTTTCTGGTCCCAAATTGGCTGAAATGTTACACATAACCCCAACGCACCTTTATGACATGGAAAATGAAAAGAAAAGAATTCATGCTGAAATGCTTTCCAAAATAGCGGACATTTTTGAAACTTCTGTGGATTATCTTTTATGTCGAACTAATGACCCCACTCCTCCAGATTTAGATAAAACAGCTTTTCTAACAAAAAAACAACATAAACTTTTAGAATTATCACAGCATCTCAAGCCAGAAGAATTGGATATTTTTATTGATTGGCTTGATGCTCTAGTTGAAAAGAAAATGAATAAGAAAAATTTATATTTAGTTGCGGAATCACCACCACCGGATCTCTTAAAAACCCCTATGGCTGCCTATTCTGAATATGATACTCAAATATCTGTAACACCAGCGTTGGAGGATATTATAATTGACGGGATACAGGAATCCAGGAAGAAAAAAAAGGAATCAGAAAAAAGGAATGGTGAATGCAAATAAACCACTACAGTAATGTAGTGGTTTTCGTTTTTTCGACATTTTTATGTATTTTACTGTCCCAGGAGGTTACATTACTTGTCAATGCTTGAAAATTTACTAGAACTTGCCATGCTGGAAGCTTTAGGTCCTTATTACAAAAATCTTGCAGGTGCAACTACCAACAAACTTTCCGGGTTGTACGTCTTTGACGATATTGCACCTTGTATTTTGCTTGACATCTCCTTAAAAAATAACTACCGTAAGCACGTTGTCGCACTTTCACATGAACTCGGACACCATTTCGCCGGCGTCCGCAGCAACTTTTTGACTGTTAATAATCATAACGAGCATATTTTATTAATTAAGGATGAATCCCAGGCCATGCGCTGGGCCACTGATTATGTCATTCCGGATGCGAAATTAATCTATGCGGTAAATGAACTAAAGCTACGTAGTTGCTGGGAACTGGCCGAATACTTTAAAGTAACTCAGCCTTTCATGTGGAGAAAATTAGGCTTTCTCAGAAATTGTTTCCGTGCTACAGGTATTAAAGTTAAAAGCAGGGACATTTTTACTATTCAAATGTCGCCTTGCTTTGTAAGCCACCTGTAATAATTCAAGATATTTTATGCGTGGGGTGATGTTTATCGAGTAGATATTTTTTACTTGTTTTTAATAGTAAATAGTTAGTTATTACTTTATTTCTAAGGGGGCTTATATATGAAATGTCATAAACATTATGATATGGATGCCGTAGGCCAATGCATTGATTGCAGCAAAGGATTATGTCCGGAATGCGCCAGTAAATATACCATACCCATTTGTGATAACTGTAACTTACTAAGATTAAAAAATGATAAAAATATTCTCGTTAAAAACACAGTTATAACTGTCGTTGCTTTTATTATTGGTTTGTTTGTTTATAGTTATAATAACTCGCCAGTCTTATTTACTTTCATTGGAGCACTTTTTTTCGCCGGTATTCCTTGGGGTTGGTCTTTTTTAAATAAAATTACTCCAGAAATATTTCTTTTTATGCCAATAATTGGTTGGGTTTTTTTCTTTTGTTTTAAGTTTTCAATAGCATTAATGATAGGTATATTCATCCTGCCTATTAAAGTATATCAGATCTTTAATAGATTAAAAGAAATCAATATAATAGAATCTTATATAAACTCATGAACATTTTTCGGCACGGGACCACAAGCTTCTCGTGCCGAAAAAATTATTAATTGTTTTTAGTACTACCAATATAAATGTTAAAAGTTGGGGTATTTTTACATTTGAGTGTCGCCACGTTTATGTGAAACATGTTAAAATTAATTTGAATTTTTCCAGAGATATAAAGAAATGACTTTCCACGGGGATAATATCAATAGCAAGGGAGGTTATTAATTTTGAAAAAATACCGTTTCACTGTTATTATCGAAAGAGATGAAGATGGGAAATATATTGCTTCTGTACCTGCCCTTCCTGGTTGCCATACACAGGCTGACAATATAGATACGCTTGATACCCGCATACGAGAGGCTATTAAATTATGCATTGAAGTAAAAAATCTGACCGATATTGAGGTCACCGATTTTGTTGGAGTACATCAGCTAGAGATAGCCTTATGACGAAATTAGCCATCATTTCTGCTGCAGTTATGGGGCGTATCTTGAAGTATTTGGGCTTTGAGCAAAAACGCCAAGTAGGCAGCCATGTTTTTTGGGGCACCCGGACAGCAGATGCACTGTGGTTCCTTTTCATTCAGGCGAGGACCTAGTGTGGGCTCATCCGAAAAATACTACGCGACATTGATATTAGCCTGGATGAGTATGAGCGCCTACGCCAGAAGGTACTATGAAAAGCCACGCCTTAGCTTTTTCCATTTGTTAAAGAGGAGAATAATCATGATCAATGAAGAATTCCAGGCCCTGGTATTAAAACAGTTACAATTGCTTACAGAAGGCCAAGCACGCACGGAGAACCGTTTAGGTGGCATGGAAACTGACATTAAGTCCCTGCAAAACGGTCAGTCACGCATGGAAACCCGCATGGATAACCTGGAACAAGGACAGGGACGAATGGAAACCCGTATGGATAGCCTAGAAAAATCCCAGGATATGTTAGCAATAGAGGTGATGGCTATAAAATCAGACCTGCGCGGAGTTAAAGATACCGTTATACGCACGGAATCCCTCATCGAAAACGAAGTTGAAACCAGAATCCGCGCCCTGTATGAAGCCAGGGAAGTCCATAACGACAGGCTTGAACGTATCGAAAACAAGGTTGATGATATATCCACAGACGTTGCCTATATTGCAGCTAATATTGCCGGTTTTGGGAAGTTGGCCCGGTGATCCCCTTGCCCCCTCTCTACCGACAACATTGGTTAGTTAGTTATTGGTACCGATGGGCAATGCTTAATCATCCTTCAACGGCCTACCCGCCTTGCTACCCACCGGGATAATCTTCTCTTACATACATACATCGTCAAGCAGTAGAGGTGACAAAGTTGATCTTCGCTTTTGAACACGTCCTAATGCATTTACGAAAATCCAGGGCTGACCTTGAGGCCGAAGCCAGGGGCGAAGGAGAAACCCTGGCGAAGCATGAAAAATTCCTGTTAAAATTTGCTAAAGACAATAAAATCAACATAATAAATATACGCCGCGAATTAGAATCAGGCGAAAGTCTCATACACAGGCCATTAATGCAGCAAACTCTTGAGGAGGTCAAACAGGGCCTTTATGACGGCGTCCTTTGCATGGATATAGATCGCCTTGGCCGGGGCAATATGCAAGACCAGGGGGCCATCCTTGACGCTTTCAAGGGCTCTAACACAAAGATAATCACACCCCGTAAGGTTTATGACCTGCACGACGAATGGGACGAGGAATACGTCGAATTTGAAGAGTTCATGGCCCGCAAAGAATTGAAATACATAAATCGACGTTTGCAGAGGGGACGCGTAGGCTCTGTGGACGAAGGTAACTATATAGGTACACGTCCTCCCTATGGCTATGTTATAGAAAGTAAAGGGAAAAAAGACCGGTACCTTGTTCCCCACCCTGAACAGGCCCCGGTTGTTCAGATGATTTTTGAGCTGTATACAAGTGATGACCCTGATATGCGCATGGGCGCCAATAAAATTGCCAATGAGTTAAACCGGCTGGGATATAAAACAGCTACTAACCGTGGTTGGAAAAATTCGTCCGTTTTGTTTATCATAAAAAACGCCGTTTACGCTGGGCGTATTCAATGGAAAAAAAAAGAAATTAAAAAATCAATACGACCTGACAAGAAGAAAGAAACACGTACCAGGCCCCGTTCTGAATGGATAGATGTCGAAGGCAAACACGAACCCTTAATTTCTATGGAAACATATGAAAAAGCTCAAGAAATTCTACGCAAAAAATACCATGTTCCTTATCGTCTGCAAAACGGAATAACAAATCCAATGGCCGGTCTAATAAAGTGTTCTCTTTGCGGCAGTTCAATGGTCTTAAGGCCGTATAAAAACCAGCAGCCGCATATAATTTGCTATAATACCAGGTGCGTTAATAAAAGCACCCG
This sequence comes from uncultured Peptococcaceae bacterium, assembly GCA_964643075.1. GTDB lineage: Bacteria > Bacillota > Desulfotomaculia > Desulfotomaculales > Desulfocucumaceae > Desulfocucumis. The sequence continues at coordinate 4,139 of CAZXQO010000064.1, read as the reverse complement.
CTTTGAATACGTGGAAAACAGAATTATTGAAGGGCTACGCCTGTGGAAAGAAAAATACAAAGCTGAATTATCCAAGAGGAAAACTGAACGTAAAACAACCAATATTATAGACATTAAGAAAAAGGCACTTCAACGTTTAGAAAAAGAATTTACAGAAACATTATCCCAAAAGGATAGATTGCATGATTTACTGGAACGCGGCATTTATAATACTGAAACTTTTCTTGAAAGGTCACAGGTAATAGCCGAAAAACTCCATAACATCAGAGAGACTATAAATGACACCCAAAAAAGCATAGACGAAGAAAAACAAAATAAAAAAGCACGTGAGGAAATTATTCCGGAGGTTGAAAACGTACTTGACCTGTACTATAAAACAGAAAACCCGGCAAAGAGAAATAGCTTACTTAAATCGGTTTTAGAGTATGCAGAGTACCGCAAAGAAAAGCACCAGCATGATGATGATTTTGCACTGGTGCTTCATCCCAAACTTGCACAGATAAACCGTAAGGGTGAATGAAATAACTCTCATCGATGTACTGGGAACCGATGCCGAAACTGTATCCGACATAGTATCCTCTCAGTTTGAACAGGAGAGATTATGGAAGAGACTGGTAAACCTATCCTTCCAGGAACGAAAAGTACTGGTACTGCGTTTTGGTTTAAAGGAAGGTTTCCGGCTGACCCAAAGGGAAATTGCAAAAAAACTTGGTATTTCCAGATCATATGTATCCCGTATAGAAAAAAGGGCCATCAACCGGCTTACTGAACAATTCGCACTGGAGGCAGCCAATTGCAAATAAACACCCCAATTCCAGCCTGAGCTTTGAAATAAACATATAGTCTGCTATAATTTCCCCATGCCATCGATAAGAACTAATAATAATCATCAATTCGCAAAACAAGGAGCTGCTGAACATGGCAACATCACTTAACGTAATCATCCGGCTCAGGCTGAAGAACAAACCCGGTACGCTGGCCGGAGTGCTGGCGGCAGTCGCTGAAGAGGAGGGCGACGTGGGATCAATAGACCTGCTCACTGCCGCCAGCGACCACGTTGTCCGGGAAATAATGGTACACATGCCCTCCAACCGAAAACTGAAGGAGCTTGCCGTTAAGCTGGAAAAATTGGCTGGAGTGGAACTTATCCACATCGCGGACAGGGTAATGCTTAAGCACATGGGAGGCAAACTGGAAGTCTCCCCAAAACGCCAGATTGAAAACCGGGAGGATCTCGCCCTGATATATACCCCAGGGGTGGCAAAGGTTTCCGAAACTCTCGCCCGGGACCCGGAGTTGGCCTATACGCTTACCCTGAAAGGCAATTGCGTGGCCATAGTCACCGACGGTTCGGCGGTGCTGGGGCTGGGCAATCTGGGGCCAACCGCCGCCCTGCCGGTAATGGAAGGAAAGGCCGTGCTATTTAAACGTTTTGCCAACGTGGATGCCTTTCCCATCTGCCTGGACACTAAGGATCCGGAACAAATAATCAGTACTGTACTTGCTATCGCTCCGGTTTTCGGGGGCATAAACCTTGAAGATATCGCTGCGCCCAAATGTTTTGAAATAGAAGAAACCCTGCGCCAGAAACTGGACATACCCGTTTTCCACGACGACCAGCACGGCACTGCCATAGTAACTCTGGCCGGACTGCTGAATGCCCTCCGGGTGGTGGGCAAGGATATTCGCCAGTGTAGCATCGTACTCAGCGGCGCCGGCGCAGCCGGCGTGGCCATAACAAAAATACTGCTGAAGGCCGGAGCTGTGCATATTGTGGTTTGCGACCGCAAGGGAGCCATTGGACCCCATACCCCTCCGGGAAACAGGGCCAAAACCTGGCTGGCCGAAAACACTAACACCCATGGTAAACAAGGCTCTCTGAAAGAAGTGCTTGGCGAAGCGGATGTATTCATCGGAGTTTCCGGGCCGGGCCTGCTCAACCGTGAAGATATCTTGCAAATGAACAGCAGTCCCGTAGTATTTGCCCTGGCCAATCCCGAGCCCGAAATTGCACCGGAGTATATATACGATATAGTAGGGGTAGTAGCTACCGGCAGATCAGATTATCCAAACCAGATTAACAACGTGCTGGCCTTTCCCGGCATTTTCCGGGGAGCCCTGGACTGCCACGCCAGCTGCATCAATGAAGATATGTACCTGGCTGCCGCTTACGCCCTGGCCGGGATAATCCCACCCGGGCAACTGGGGCCGGAAAATATTATCCCTTCGGTGTTCAGCGACAAAGTGGCCAGAGTGGTGGCCAGGGCAGTAACTGCCGCAGCAGAACAAACCGGTGTGGCCAGAAAATTTACGCCCTACCACGATGCACTAATTTAGAAACGACTGGTAAAAGTCAATACCCCTGTTTACCTGTATAAAATGTAATTGACAAAGCCCGGTACTGCTGATAGACTTGTTTTGTAATTAAATTCAATACTAAATTTAATATGTACTCTTATCCGGAGTGGTGGAGGGACTGGCCCTATGAAACCCGGCAACCAGCTTTATGGAAACATAAAGCATGGTGCTAATTCCTGCAGGAGTGAAGACTTCTGACAGATAAGAGGGAAGCTGGATATTACGGCCTCTTCTCTCGGGAAGAGGCTTTACTTATCTGGGAGAGAGGTCAGAGGTCAGGGGACACACCTTCTTAGACAACATAAAATCACTACTTTTTAACAATTTCGCGAAGGAATGTCCCCAATTCATTCCCGCATCTGCGGAAAGTCGGAATGTTCACAACAAAGTCGAAAGGAGAGCTTTTTCAGTGGAAAAAACCTACGCAGAAATCAACGCCAAAATTAAAGCAGGTCAGGCAGTGGTGGTAACGGCGGAAGAGCTTATCGCCCTGGTGGAGGAGAAAGGACTATCCCGGGCCGCCCGGGAAGTAGATGTGGTAACCACCGGAACCTTTGCCCCCATGTGCTCATCCGGAGCTTTCCTAAACTTCGGACACTCGGCTCCCAGAATGAGAATGCAGAAGGTGTGGCTAAACGGTGTGCCCGCTTATGCAGGTATCGCTGCAGTTGACGCCTACATTGGAGCCACCGAGGTTCCCGAGGATGACCCGCTGAACAACAATTTCCCCGGTGAGTTCAGATACGGCGGGGGTCACGTTATTCAGGATCTGGTTGCAGGAAAAGCCGTGCGCTTAAAAGCAACCAGCTACGGCACCCACTGCTACCCCCGCAAGGAATTGGAAACCACCATCACTATTAACGACATTAATGAAGCGTTTCTGTTCAACCCCAGAAACTGCTATCAAAATTATAATTGCGCCGTCAACACAAGCAACCAGACAATTTACACCTACATGGGAATGCTCAAGCCCCGTCTGGGCAACGCCCACTTTTCCACCTCCGGCCAGTTAAGCCCGCTGCTTAAAGATCCTCATTTTATGACCATTGGACAGGGCACCCGGATTTTCCTTGGGGGCGGCGCGGGATACGTGGCCTGGCACGGCACCCAGCATTTCCCATCAATTCAAAAGGATGAGGATGATAAAAACCTGGGACCTGCCGGCGGCACCCTGGCACTAATAGGCAATCTAAAGGAAATGAGCCCCAAATGGCTGGTGGGCACCAGCTATATAGGCTACGGCGCCACCCTGTCAGTGGGCGTGGGCATACCCATTCCCATTTTAAACGAAGAAATAGCTCTGTATGCCGCCACCAGGGATGAGGATTTATATACTCAGGTGGTGGATTACAGTGACGGCTATCCCAAACGCATTCCCGGCAATCTGGGCATGGTAAGCTACGCTCAGCTAAAATCGGGCAAGATCATGGTTAATGACAGGGAAATACCCACCGCCCCGCTGTCCAGCTATCCCAAGGCCAGAGAAATTTCCGGCATATTAAAAGAATGGATAACAGAGGGCAAGTTTCTGCTCACCGAGCCGGTACAGAAACTGCCTTCACCGGCGGACGGCATTTCGGGCAAGGCTTTGCAAGTTGATGACAGGTGCTGAATTCAGTTATTCAGAATTCAGGAGTCAGAATTCAGAATATATTGAGACGATAAACAGTTCTCAATCTGACTCCTGTTGTTTTCACCGGTTCTCTCATTCTGACTCCTGAATAGTTTAATAGCCTCTCGGCATTCAGGGGGTGAAAATGGGAAAATTTATCAAGGAGAGC
>CAZXQO010000063.1:0-10814 GCA_964643075.1 uncultured Peptococcaceae bacterium | reverse complement strand
AACAATGTACAAGAGAAGATATATCAAATGGATATAGATTACCTTATCCCTCCAGATATATTCAAAAAATATACGCAGGGTTTTTGATGTTCTTCGGTACAGGGTATCTGCCAGACCCGTGAAGCAAAGGCTGAACGGGGACATTGACAACCATCTCAGCGCCTGTCAAGAATACTGAGATTCACGGTACCACCTAACAATCTAATTAAGCCGTTCGCTCGTGCTGCATCGGACCGGCAAATGGCTTTTTTCTTCCATTTTGACGGAGGTACCACCCAACAATCTACTACCGCTACGACAGCCGCAACCTGCTGGTGGCGATGGAAGACGCCATGGGGCACACCACCGGGTACGAATACGACCCCGCCGGCAACATGGTGAAGATAAACGACAGGGACGGCTACACCACAACCCTTAACTATGATCTAAACAACCAGCTAACCGGCATACAATACGCCGACGGCAGGCAGGTCAGCCTTAACTACAACCCCCAGGGCCACGTCACCGGCATGACCGACTGGCTGGGCACAAACACCATAGAGCTGGACCCCCTGGGGAGAATAAAGAAAGTCACCGACTTTGCCGGGCGGGTGCAGCAATTCACCTGGACCGCCACCGGGCAGAAAGAAAGTATCACCTACCCGGACGACAGCAAAGTAACCTATCAACATGACCAACTGGACCGGCTAACCGGCGTCACCGACGCCTTTAACAGGACCACCACCTACCGCTACAACCCGGCGGGCAAACTGGTGCAAACACTGCTGCCCAACGGCTCCGAAACACTGCGTGACTACGACAACCTATACCGGATCATCTCCCTCACCCACAAGGATCCAGGGGGAAAAACAACCGATTCCTACCAGTATGAATACGATCCGGCAGGAAATAAAACAAGCATAAAGAAAGGTAACACAGACGAAGACGAACTGGAAGAAGACGAAGCAAAAACCTACAGCTACGACGCCTTAAACCAGCTCGTCAAAGTAAGCGAAATAAACGGCGAAAGCAGCAACTACTACTACGACACCCTGGGCAACCGCGTGGCCATGATCGACCAGGATCAGAGCAAAGGCGAAGCAAAATACTACCAATACGACCAACTGAACAGGCTCACCGGAATATATGACCACGGCGGAGACCTAAAAGAACTAAGCTACGACAACAGAGGCAACCTTACCGAAATAAGAAGCGGCGGCAAAGTATTCAACAACTACACCTTCGACGCCGCCAACAGGCTGACCGAAGCCGTAAACAAATTCGGAGACAAAACAACCTACACCTACGACGGCCTAGGCCACAGAATACAGGTTATCACCGACTTAAACCACGGGGCCGAACACAACAACCGGCCGGAATTCCCGCCGGGACCCGGCGGCCCGCCGGAATTCGTGCAGGAACTCAAAAACAAAAACCCGGGGCCGCCCAGCCACGCAGGCAACCCCAAACCCGGCTGGGACCACCAGTTCAACCGGTACTACATGATCCAGCACAACGTAGTGGACTTCACCGAACCCTACGACAACCTGCTCATGAGCTACGGAGAGCACAGCCAGATCCAGCGATACACTTACGGCAAAGACCTGACCAGCATGGACTTCATAGCCCTGGACGACCACGACAACGGCTGGATACCCTCGGGAACAGAAACTGCCTACGTGGATAACTGGGACACCCTGTACTACCAGCACGACGACCTGGGCACAGTGGACAAAGTCATCGGCAGCAGCGGCAAAACCTCGGCCCACTACAACAACGACGAATTCGGCCGCCCGCTGGGAGCAGTAAAACTGGACCCCAAGTATAACGATACAGCAGGCACAGTCCCCGGAACAGCTAATTGGTACCTCCACGTAAGAGATGACTGGTCCGAGTCAAACATCAAGCAATTGCAAAGAGATCTAAATGCCTGGGGTTACAGAGATTATTTGGGCAGACCACTGGCTGTAGATGGGGACTACAGACTTAAAACATTTTCCGCCCAATTGCAATTCTTTGCGGTGGAGAGAGGTAGTAGTGAATCTAAAGCTCTTTTCATGGATTTAGTAACGGCCACCGGAAGATTAGTTGACAAACAGGGTATTGAAAGATCCGGCTGGGGACCTAAATCAAATCCGGATTGGGATTATTACCACTTTTTAAATGATATAGGATTGCAAAATGAAATACCTAAATCTGTATTGCCTGAGGTAATTGGGTCTAAAAGATCGCTAACAGATAAACTAGCAGAAAAATGGGCAGATAGATATAATAACGCTAAAACCGGTTACCAACTAAAATTTTATGAAGCTGGAATGGATCCAGTAATTTCTGGACAAGTTTGTGATATCAAAAGTTCTGCAGCTCAATTGCCATAAATACCAAAATGAGCATATCTACTGATTTCATTTAATGCATTGAGAAACTTGAAATCAAAATCAAAAATATAAGAAATCCGCTGTTTACCGGACATTTGGCACTTAGATTTAATCACATCTTTTAAAATTTGACCAACAGTCAGCTTGCTCAAGGATTCGGAAATCCTACGAAAATTGGCAATGATAAAATATGCCAGGAAGTTAAAAAATATATGGTTATTTATACCAATAAATCTTTTGCCGGGGAATGTAAAATGTTACGTGTAAATGGCTTGATTTGGTTTTCAAGAAGAAGTTAAGAAGCACTTTGGATATCTGATAAGTGACTATGGATATAGGTTACTCTTTTCAGACCCATATTGCGTCAAATTTCAAACTAAAAAAGTCTATTTAAATGTCTATCATGAGAAAATTTCTTATGAGATATATGTAGAAATTGGGCTATTGCCGGAACATTATCAAAATACATTGAGGATTAAAGTCAGCGACATTATAGAGAGTTCCACGAGCAGTGAAAAAGTTTTGCCTTTTTATCAAGCAAGCAACCCGCGAAGCATATCGAAGGCTGTTGAAGATTTAGCCAATTTAATAAAGGCACACGGAAAAGACGCGCTGACAGGGCAATACCAGTATTATAAAAAAATCTCAGAAAGAAAATTAAAAAAACAACAGATAGCTCTAACAGAAAAAATGCTAAAGGTAGCGGAAAATAGAGCAATTGATGCTTGGAAAAGAAAGGACTTCAGAAAAGTTGTTGAGATTTATGAGCCTATAAAAGAGCATTTAAGCACAAAACAGACAAAAAAATTAAAATATGCCAAAAACCATAACAAGTGAGACAGGGGTCGGGCTTGCCTTTTTGCCTTGTTTCAAAGAAGACAAGGGGAGGGCAGACCAATAAGGGAAAAGACACTGGGACGGTTCTTGAAGGGGCCAATCGGAAGTTTTGCGCGAAAAAAAGGCTCAACTGGCAGATATTCGCTGCCTGTTGAGCCTTAAAATACCTGCGCATAAAACTAACGGCAACGAAGCAAGAACGAAGCAAGAACGAAGCATGGGGACGGTTCTCATGCTTTCCTTTTTTACATGTTTGACAAAATGCTAAAACTTTGAGAGTGATGTATATGCCAAAAAGGGCTAGTGAGAGTGAGTCAGGGGACGTTTCTTCTGGCTCTTTGCTTTTGCGGTTATGCCAACGCAACCTGACAGGCAAAGTCTCCCCCGACCGGGCGGAGGACTACGAATACGACAGTGCCAGGCGGTTAACCAATGCCTACTTCGATGACGGAACCTACGTTGGTTACGAATACGACGGCTTTGGCCGCAAAGTATTCCGCACCGAAGACTACTGGCACCCCGAAGAAGGGGAAAAGGAATAATCGTGTTGAAAATGGCAATTCAATTTCCAGTGCGCTAAACACCTACACCAAGTATTCCACCCGTGAACCCGGAAAATTTCTTTCCAGCTCCTTGCTGAACAGGGAGTCCATTTCCTGAAGTCTTTCCTTTGGATAAACATATTTTCCGCAACTTAAAGAATAAAATTAAAATCCCGCAATCCTTATATCTCAAGGGATTACGGGATTTTAATTTTCTCATTACTTTGGATAAGACGAAAAGTGTGAATGAGCAAAAAAAATGAGGGTGGCTGATCCCTCAATTAAAGAATATACCATAATCACAAATTAGAGTTCTTAAACCAATATTAGTTTTTTTGCATATTACATGCACGGCCTTGTACATTGTAGGGTAGTAACCACGTTGATACTAGCACTAACGGGTAACGGCCCGGCACCCAGGATTAGTTGCGGGGTAGGGTTGGTGAAGTTTAGCTTGTCAAAAGTATTGAGAATTTGTGCAGTTCCAAAAACTGTTGTCGATACAGCTCTGAACCTGATATTCTTGCTGATACTGCCGGACGCAGGTACCACTAAGCCAGGACATCTTATATTAATTAGCCTGTTGGTTATGTCAGTATTCAAAGGTACCGGGCTACCATCAACAAAGGTAGCAATGCAGCCATCAAAGTCAAGCATTTGCACCACAACACCTAACGGCACTACCAGTGAGTCATTTATATCTACCGTTGTTGCCGGCGAGGCACCGACACTAGCCACTGTCAACCTGAATGTACCCAGATTGGTATCAGACAGTATGCAGCATTTATCTGTGGTCAATTGTACAGCCTCAAGAATAAGGGTGCAGGTGTCGGAAGATTGGCTACCATCCTCGCTGACGTTGACGGTGTTGTTTATTGTATATCTTCCGGGCGCGCTGACGTTTGATATGGGAACGCGAATGGTTACGGTAGTGGTGCCACCCGGTGCCAGAGAGCCAATATTTCCGGTTACTCTTATAATGCCAGGTATGGAAGTATCGACCGTAAGAGGCGGAGTTACCGATACGGTGCCTATGGTTATACTAGTGGAGTTATAATTTATTTGGTCGTTAAATAAAATATTGTTGGCCGTTGCCTCGCCCACGTTGCTGATGGTGTTCACATATTCAAATGTTACCATGTTGTCAGTGAATATTTCTCTGCAATCTTTAGTGACAACCAACTCAGGAGTAGCAATGCAAGCCGGTACTATAAAGCATAAATCACCGTCGCACTGAAAAGTTAGAATCTGGGTTGCCGCTTTAATAAAAATAGGCTGTGCTGCGAGCGGAAAGTCTCCTGAAATGGTTATGCGGTAGATAACGCAAACGCCTTTATCATACCTTTCACTGGTTTCAATTTTTAGGAACTGAAACCCCGTGGGGGCGGTACCGAAGTTAGGATCGGTGGTGCTTAAAGAAAAAGCTACTGGAGTAAATGGATTGCAGCCGTCTATTTGTTCCTCAACTACAACCGCACTTTGGGAAATTCTTTCGCAAACGGGGATTGCCACGCTGCTAATACCCCTTGTGGGTGCGTTGCAGTCCGTGAAAAATTTGTAAGTCCACGTTGATCTGTTGGTTACGGAATTAAAGCAGGGGTTATTAACGACACTACCGTCAGCCAGAGTCTGACAGGCTGGCTGTATTACACTGATTCCGTTAATTGGCGGGCAACAACATATATCGCGGTACGGTATACAAGAACATTGTTGACAGGGGTCTGCCATATTAAAACCTCCTCGAAAACTTATCGGCATTACCAATATATACATATACTGGCTGTTAATGTATATTATTTAGAGGCAATGTAAAATGTTACTTTTAAAATATTTTAAAATTTTTTTAAAAGTAAATACGTAAAGAGTTATTATCAGCAGCTTTTATAAACTCTACCATACTGCTGTTGTTTACCTTTAACGAAAGAAGGTTGACGGCAGTATTTCTTAGAATACTAACGAACCAGCACCACCCTTTAACTGGCAGAAGGTTAACAACCTCACTAGAGAACTGATATTTGACGATTACACAATTCGCTTTAATCTTCAGTTCGAGGTCAAGGCGGTTAATTATGCCCAGTCCGGCGGTAACTAACTGACCAACCCCGCCGGAGTCATTTATTCCATTGAACTCAGTAATTCGCTGCTCGTTACCACTATAACCCCGGTTATACCACCAAACCCCTCAAACCCGCTGGCTTAAAAATGTATACATGTCAATAATTTTATCCCCTTGCATCCAGGCAGGGGGTTTTTAGGATTTAATTAAATGGAAACACCTACACCAAGTATTCCACCCGTGAACCCGGAAAATTTCTTTCCAGCTCCTTGCTGAACAGGGAGTCCATTTCCTGAAGTCTTTCCTTTGGATAAACATATTTTCCATAGCCGAACTGGCCGTATTTAAATTTCCTTTCCTCTTCTTCCAGAGGCAGGCTGGAGCCGGGGAATACTTTTAGCAGCCTTTTTTTAGCCCTGGCGGTGAAGCGGTGGCTGATGAGTTCGAAGGTGATATTGCTTTCAGCGGCATCATCCAGGGCTTTTTTTAGGTTATGGACAAGTTCGGTATACTCTTCCTGCCACCCCGGATAGAGTATGATGGGAGCTATTAAAAACCCCAGGGGATATCCCGCTTCCGCCACTTTACGGGCGGCTTCGATGCGTTCTGCCGCCGGCGGGGTGTCATGCTCATATTTTCTAATCACGTGAGGGGTGTTGATGCTGAAACGAAAGCGTGTATGTCCGTTATGCCGGGCGTCTAAAAGGCTTTCCACCTCGGTGAATTTGGTAACGAAACGGAACCTGCCCAGGTCACTGGCCCCGAAATATTCAATGGCTTTTTTAAGGGAGCCGGTATATCTTTCCACCGGCAGCGGGTCTGAGGTGGCAGCCCCTTCAAAAACGGTGATTTCCGGGGCCCTCTCCCGGATGTATTTTCCCGCCGCAGACAGTATTTCATCAGTGTTGACGTATACCCTCACATAGGGTTTATTGCCCAGGGTGGTGTTCAAGTAGCAGTATTCGCATTTTCCGGTGCAGATGGTGGAAAGCGTCAACTTAATGGGCAAATATTCCCAGTTGACGCCTTATGATGACTGTGCCGGAGAAAGTGTAATCGATTTTCGGCATAAATTTTTTCTTTGATGAGCTTTGAGATTCCAGAAGCAGTAACAATCACAAGTAGACAAGCATAATCTATATCTTAGATTAAGATGTTAATCTCAAAGGAGCTGAGGAATTTATGCCTAATCCGCTTGAACCCAATACTATTCCAAAGTATGTAAACCAGCTGGTTACTCCACCGGTATTTAAGCCGGTTAGGGAAAAAGATCCTAAAACCTGCAGAGTAAAAAGTCATAATTACCGGGTGACAATTAGCCAATTCACCCAACAATTATTACCTGAAGGGTTTCCTGAGACAACTGTCTGGGGCTATGGCGGCCAAGTAAGGGACCCTGAAACCGGTGAGATAATATCGGATTACAAGTCTACACCCGGCCCAACTTTTGAGGCGGTAAGGCACATACCGATCAATGTGCAGTGGATTAACAAGTTAACCGAACCATATCCCCTAGCTGTAGACCCTACTATTCACTGGGCCGATCCCAACAAAATGGGAATGCCGATGCCGCCGTTTCCACCGTTCCCGCCAGGATTTCCCTTGGCCCAAAGCCCAGTGCCTATTGTTACCCACCTGCACGGCGGAGAGACGGAACCTTCTTCCGACGGCTATCCGGAAGCATGGTTTACTGCCGGAGAAGCTATCACCGGGCCTGATTTTATTAAATCCCGCTATCACTATGTTAATGAGCAGGAACCGACCACCCTTTGGTATCATGACCATGCCTTGGGCCTCACCCGCCTAAACGTCTATATGGGGTTAGCAGGGTTCTATATATTACGCGATCCCCACAACCCCCTGGATGGGAAACACTCCAAGCTGCCCCACGGCAAATATGATATACCCCTTGTTATTCAGGACCGTTCTTTCTTTGACGACGGCTCCTTGTTATTTCCGAATAATGGAGTAAATCCGGATATTCATCCCTACTGGAGACCGGCCTTTATAGGCAACACCATAATGGTCAATGGCAAGGTATGGCCTAATCTGGATGTTGAACCCAGGCAATACCGTTTTCGAATTTTAAACGGTTCCAATACCCGCTTCTATAATCTGGCCTTTTCCAACCAGACGCCCTTTAAACAAATCGGAACAGACGGCGGCTATCTGCCGAAGCCGGTACAGCTCGTTTCTCTGCTTATTTCCCCTGGCGAACGGGCAGATATCCTGGTGGATTTCTCCCAGCTGTCGGCCGGCACTAAATTAATTCTGACCAATACGGCCAATGCACCGTTCCCCAACGGAAATGCTCCTGATCCCGAGACAACAGGGCAGGTCATGCAGTTTAAAGTGCTTAATAAACCCGCTGTTGTACCGCCACCACTGCCAAAAGTTCTGAATGTTCTGGTTCCGCTCAAGTGTCTTGATAAAGTACGCACTTTAACCCTTATGGTGGACGGCAACCCTACCAGACCATTGGAACTTTTGCTGGACGGTCAGAAATGGATGGCTCCTGTCTCCGAACTTCCGCTGGTAGGAGCGACAGAGGACTGGCAGCTCGTGAACCTGTCAAGAGGTGCCCATCCCATCCATCTCCACTTGATTCAATTCAGGCTGATCAGTCGGCAGGACTTCCTGGTTGCCCAATATACAAATGATTGGTTAGCCCTAAACGGTCAGCCGCCTTTTGATCATCCGACTAAGGTGCTGCCTGTAGAACCCTACCTGCTGGATGGACCAATCAACCCACCGGCTCATGAAAATGGCTGGAAAGATACAATTCAAGCCTATCCCGGCCAAGTAACGACGATCCGGGTACGCTTTGCTCCCCAAGATGTGGTTGTTTCCGTCCCCGACATTAATGAATTTCCATTCAATCCTGCCGCAGAGCCAGGGTATGTCTGGCACTGCCACCTCCTAGATCACGAAGACAATGAAATGATGCGTCCCTACAAAGTTCGAAACCCGCTTGATGATTATTAACCGAAAAGTAGTTCATGATCGCCCCAGCTCATTAAAAAAAGGCCTTGCTTTAAGGATAAGGGGTTCCATTTTGGAGTTGAAAAGGTAAATTAACACGCAAAATCACATATTTTTAGCACTTTGTTAGCTTTCAAAATCGTATCCTTTTTAAATGGTAGGCTTAACCATCCACACTAAATTCTTTACATTACCCCTTAAACTGCCAATTATTCGTAGCTCAAAAAGAAATTAGCCACGACTCGGTAACGCCAGGTCGTGGCTAATTTTCTGCTAAAAACTTGGTCAGATAGACCGTAAGAATCTTCAATCAGGTTAAGAGCAAAGCCTTATAGATGTATATTTCCCACACGCATGGTAACATTTAATAGACACACGATACTGATACGCAAAACAAGAAGACAAAATCTCAAACATTAACTAAAAATTACAGGTCTCAACGATATAAGAATTAACTAAACCTCAAGTAATCCCTTTACAGCTTTCAGCATAAATCTTCTACCAGCGTCTGTGAATACAGTGGATGTACAGCGACATTGCACGATGATTGATAAATCCCTAACAATTTTTCATCCTTTGACAAAACGAAATAGCCACCTGCGCGTTTGACCAATTCTTCCATGGCGATATGTTTTCCTTCGCAATCTTACAACCGACAGATATCCATGTAATCCGCTGCACGGGCCGGACGGATAATAATTATATTCCCGTCCGCCACGAACTATCTTTCCTTTCTAAGATCAATATCCGCCCCTGTACGAATCCTAGAGTGCTTCATGTCCATACTTGGAGGAGCTCAGCTCTTCAAAGTCTCAATAGCTTTTTCGCAATCTTCTTGTTTTAAGTAGAAAACGACGCCATAACTTCCCTTTATATTGGCAATTCCACTGGATTCATACACATTAATATCTGCCTGAGAAAGCCTCTCATAGATATCAGCCAATGCTCCTGACTCATCATCATAACCCTTAATTACCAGAGCAAAGTGTGGACCATCTACATTCAGTCCTGCTTTTTTCGCTCCATTTTTCATCTTTAGACTGTCGTCGGGAAAAAGAGAGAACTGGGTACGCATAGGTTCCACAGGGACTGCTTTGAAGGCAAGCAAATTAACGCCAGCGCCGGCAAACACAGAAAGCAGTTTAGATCCTTCCCCGGCATGACCGTCAACTGTTATGTAGTAGTATTCAACTTTTTTAAAATCCAATGTCATTTTACATCAAGCCCCCTACTTAATTTGCATACATCTAGCGAGACATCAAGAAACACCAACTAAAAAAATGCTTGCATAGCTGCTGACTACATCCATCCTATCATGCCTTAATGGGAGCAATAACCGGAAATTAGACCCAGGTTGTCTTTGGCCCAATGACCTATATGATGAGAGGCATGGCAGTTACAGCAGTTACAGTGGTATAATGGGTGGGAGTATTTAATATTCGGTCGTAGCCTGGCCTGGGATTATACTAAAGCGGATTGGAGCGGGATAGTACCCGCCCCAATCTCTTTTTTTTTGCAGCATTAAAAAAAGCGTTAATAACAAAAACAGGCTTTTCTATACTAAAAGTTGTCGGCTGTTTCCTTTTGCCAAACATTATTTGCGGTAAGGCCAGTTCAAACTGAAAACCCGGAAAAACCCCATCATTCCATGCATGCGCATATGGGAGACATGGAAGATACCCACAGTCAAGTAATGCCGTCACACGCGCACATGTGGTGTAAAAATTTAGCCTGGGCAGCCGGCTACAATGTGTTGTGCTGCCTCTGGCGGCGGGCGTTCTGGCCTCCTTCGGATTTGTCCTGCCCATGGCAGTGGGCGCCATAGTGATGTCTGCCAGCACCATTATCGAACACTGTGGAGAATCTATTAGACCATGGGACCGGGAGTCAGCTTTATTCTGTTGACTTTGCGGATAGTTGCAAAATAAGATAGTCTTATGGAATATCGACTTCCTAATCTTAAAAGAGGGTGTGAAAGCTTTCAGCATTGTTATAACCATGCCTTTCGCTGCGCTCAGGCACAAAACATTATGAAAATGG
>CAZXQO010000062.1:0-11001 GCA_964643075.1 uncultured Peptococcaceae bacterium | reverse complement strand
CGGCAGTCACTCCGGAGTGCTACCCAGGGCCTGGCCCTTGCTGAACAGAATGTTAAAAATGCGAAGCAGGAAAGGGTGAAATAAATGCATGAAATAAAATTTCGGGCTTGGGATAAGGAAAATAAGAAAATGTACGCCGTTGAGGAAATAACATGGGGTTCAGACGGTTTAATGAATGGGCTACTGCAAGGTTTTAATGGCCGCGTTTTCCTCGGAAAAAGAGTATATGTTGATAATAAGTGGTACGACGACTATGCACTAATGCAATTCACTGGCCTCCACGATAAGAACGGGCGGGAGATATGGGAAGGGGATATAGTCAGAATTAAAGCTGACCCTCCATTTACATTTAACTATATGCGAAAAATACAATTTGATAGTGGCATGTTTGGTGTAATGGAACAAAATATAAATAAAATCATTCCAATCCACTTATCCGCTTTGAAAATATGCGAAGTCATAGGCAACATCTACGAAAACCCTGACTTATTAAAAAAGGCTTAGTGAACATTCCAAAGAAACCGCGCAACACCGAAAGGAAGTTTTAAATAATGATAAGCACCAAATTACCCGACGGCGTACCTGATGTATGTCCAATCACTAAACTTCCGTTCTTTATGATGATAGAACATCCTGACCTGGGTCTTGTACCTACCTATGGCGGTCCATACGATAGTTACACGATCCCGGTAAAGACAGAAGGAGAGGACGGCTATTACAGAGAGCGTTACGACCACGATGAGGGGTTTTGGAAAGATTCGGAATACTGGGGCATCTGGTGCTGAAGTGGAGGAGGCGAAATATTCTGGATAGATTAACGAGATTCAAATTTACTATAAACAATAAAAATCATTACGGGGAAGTATATTGCCAAAATGAAACTAAGGGGAAAAAAGAGGCTTTTGTGAACGCATTAGGTGAATATGAAGAAACAGGACTAACGCCTGCACAAATTATTGAGCTTAAAAGTAAGATAATTTCTGAAGAAATTAAGGAAAGCAGGCAAACAAAATACAGAGAACTTCTCGAACAAGCAGTCGAAGAAATTGAAAACTGCTACGGTAGAGAAACCCCGTTGACAAAAGAAATACGAGAGCAGTTATGACGTATTCCAAAGATGATACGCAGGAGCTTTTAAATCGGGTGTAGAGGGAGATGAACAAATGCTGGCCAAAACCCATGTAAGTATTGGTTTCCTGGCGGCCTTGTTGGCGAAGGTTTCAATGAACTTGCTCCCGGTTGTTGGTATACTACTGGTATTTAACCTGATCAGGGGAATGCTGCGTTACCTTATATTAGCCGGTGCAATTGTATTAATCATCATACGGCCAACAATGGCAGCATCTCTAATGGCACCCCTGGCAGTGCTGGCCGGAAGCCTTTTCCCTGATCTAGACGAGCCTAATTCCACCGGTGCCAAAATGGTTGCTCCAACGGCGATGCTGTTGAGAATGCTGCTGGTGGCTGCAGGAGGCATATTGCTTTATATAGCCCGGGGCAATACCTGGTACATGGCCGCAGGCGGTATACTTTTACTGGTTGGCCTACTGAACCTGAAGATAATACCCATGAAAAAGCTGCAAAGGTTAATGCTTATAATAGCGGGTGCCTACCTCATGGCCTGGTCCCCTAACCGCTATATACTGGCCCTTGGCGTTATATATTTGCTCATGGGGGTATTATCCCACCGGGGTCTAACCCATTCTGTTGAAGGCTTAACCCTTGCCATAATCGGTGCCTGGTTTTTATGTAGCAAACTGAGCCATCCGGAGTTGGTCAAACCTTTTGCCATAGGAATGACAGCACACTACTTGGCGGATATGATAACTGACCATGGGGTGTACCTGAGCTACCTGTTAAAAATAAAGTTAAACCTACCACTACTGACAACCGGATCAAGGGCGGACAAGCTTATTGGTCTTGCCTCAATGGCCACAGCCATACTAATTTGTGTTGGCGGCATATCGGCGTTAAAATACTTCTCGCTGTAAAATTGGATATAGTTTTGTTTAAATAACACCAACAAAGCTCTTGCCTCAACAGGCAGAGGGTTTTTTATGGGCTCAACTATTAAATAAATCATGCAGCAAAGAACAGCCTTAACTGGGCTGTTCTTTTATGTGGTTGATAGAGCAATAAAATACCAAAAGTCAGGAGGTGATTAAATGCCAAAGCACATTATAACTTTTTTGTTTTTAGTCTTGCTATTATTATGCGCTAATGCCGGCTATTGCAATGAAACGGAAGAGGCTTCATTGCAGTCTGTAGCGAGTACAGTTGAAAATGCCCCACAGATGCCTGTAAAAGCAATACCACCATCCGTAGCAGTGGCGAAAATAGTAAGGTTGCTGACCTCATGGCACGATGCTGTCGGGCAGGTAATTGTGCCCTTGTCCTCCACAATGTTTGCGCTTATATCAATAGCACTCATTGTAGGGATATTTTTTGGGGTGAAGTTCATAAGAACCGTCGGGTTAATTGGTTTGCTCTGTTGCGCCCTGGGCCTGGGGTTATACGTTGCCACACCATTTTTAGTCGGCATAATTACCGGTGTAGGTGCATCACTAAACAAATAACGAGGAGGAATAGAAATGTTCGAAAAAATTAAAGGAAAATTAGTAATGGCAGCAGCCATTACCGCAACCAACCTCATGATAGTTACTGGAGCGATAGGAGCTGAAACAGGTAACACAGGTGGTGTACAGCCAGTTGATCCCAGTGGTTTTGGAAATAAAATAACCCAGCTTGTTAAAGATGTTGGAATGCCTGTCGGCGGAGGTATTCTGTTTTTATCGGTAATTATTATAGCAATAAAACTTATGCTTTCATCTTCGAACGCCCAGAAGAGGACTCAAGTCATGGAAGGGTTTTTGTATATGGGGATAGGCGGTGTTGTACTCGGAGGGGCCTTATTCGTAGCAGGCCTTGTACTCGGCCTGGGCCAGGGTTTAGGCCAGTAATAAGGGGTTGAGAAAATGAGATTTTATCCTGTGCCGATAGAAATGGAAGAGGAAAAAACATTCGGCGGCATACTTACAATCCGCCAGGTGGTATACATTTTTACCACAATAATAATTACAGTTATCGCCTTCCTAATCCTGAAATTGCTGGGAGTACACATAATAGCCAATGTAATGATTTGCACTCTGCTGCTCATGGCAGGCATTGCTTTGACCTTTGTAACGCTGGAAGAGCTCAGGCTGGATCAGTATATTATTTTCCGGGCACGTTATTATACAAGAACCAGATCCTTTTATTTAAGGGGTGATGCCGAGTGATATTGGGTTTTTTGTTTTTAATTATGACCATACTTGTTGCCGTTTTAACCCCATACCTTATAAAACGACAAAGGGAAAGGCTTGCCCGGGGACGATACTCTTCTGTGGGCGAAGGTGAAGGGGGCACAGGTAATTCCAAGGAAAAATCCAGAAAAAAGAAGGTTAGATACCTGCAGGATATTTGGGGTATAAAGGATATCAAAAATGGTGTGGTCATAACTGAAGAGGGTTACCACCGGATATACCTGCGTATTGGCTCGGTAGATTACCACATGATGACGGGAACAGATCAGGATACGCTGGAAGCAGCTTTAATATCACTGGCCATGTCTTTAAATATACCAATTCAACTCATTACCACAACGGAAATGATCGATACAAAAACATCTATAGCAAGTATGTATAATTACCTGAATGAGCCGATGGCCGATTCAATGAGGTCATATGTAATGAACAGCATTGATTACCATGACGGGCTCATGCAAAACCGTGGTATTAATGTCAGGCGCAGCTACGTGGTAATCAGTGACAATAAGCTATCTAGCTTTAGTAAGGCATCAGCGGAGCTTTACCGTCGTGCGGAAAACCTAATGGGCCAGTATGCAAGGGCAGGCATCCAGGCCCAGGTGTTGGAGTCAGGCGCTATAACTGACCTGTTGTTTAGAATGTTAAACCGGGGAAGAACAGTGAAGCCTTCCGACCTGGTGGTTGCAGGCGGCATGTCGCTATATAAAACGAGGGGGGATACACGTGTTATTCAGGCGCAGGAAAGACCGGACCAAACAGCAGGAAGTGGATTTGAGACTGGAGATGAACACGCCGAAACTGCATGATCTCTTCAGTCCGGACGGGCTTGAAGAGAATGTTGATTATTTAAGCCTGGGGCCTGCAAGATACGCACGTACATTTGTGGTGGCCGTTTATCCCAGGGAAATATATGTCGGCTGGCTGGACAGAATTTTTAGCCTTGGAGATGTCGATCTGTCCGTACATATTGATCCGGTGCCGAACCGCCCTGCCGCCGTAGAGTTAACTAAAAGTGTTTCTTCCGCCCAGGCACAACTAATGATTTACGAAAAGCGTGGAGACATCCTTCAGGTGCCCGAATTAAAACAAATAATATATGACCTTGAAACCATACGAACCCACATACAAACAAACAGGGATAAATTGTTCATGGTAACAGTATTTATTACGCTGCACGCAAGGTCGTTGGAAGAGTTGAATATGAAGTCCGATGAACTGGATGATATCCTCGCAGCGAGCACCGTACAGATAAGGTGTCTTATGTCAAGGCAGGTAGACGGGATAAAGGCCATACTTCCCGTCAATAACCCGGTGATAAGCGATTACTGGAGGAACATGACCACCGGATGTGTTACCGCAATGATGCCGGTTACCAACAGTGATGTATCGCACCCATCAGGGGTATTGCTGGGGTTTAATTACCACTCCAACGCACCGGTGTTTTTCGATGCTTTTATAGGCCCGCCATACCTGGATAACCAGCACGTGGCTATAATCGGAGCCTCAGGGTCCGGGAAGAGCGTAGATATCAAAACCAATTTTGTTCTTAGACCTGCAGCACAGGGTAAACGTATACTCATACACGATCCGGAAGGCGAGTATAGCCGGATGGTACGGGAACTGATAGGCGGTAGAGTGGTAAGGGTGTCAACAAACGGCATAACCGGTATTAACCCCTTAGATGTAGAACCGGACCTGGACGATAACGGCAGGCCTTTTGAGGTGAACATCAATGATAAAGTCAATGAAGTGCGCTCACTGTTTAGCGCAGTATTACAGGAGAGGTTTAACCGGTATTTCAGTCCGCAAGAAGTTACCGATCTGGATGATGCGATTAAAGATGCTTACGCTGAAAGATATATAACATCTGATCCCAATAGCCTTTATACCTCCGGAGGTGGCAACAGAACAGACGGAGGTTTTATCGTGGGCCGGGTGAAAAAGGAGATGCCCACACTATCTGACGTTGACAAACATCTAAAAAACAAATCATATACCGAGGATCTACAAATGATAATCAGGCCTTTTTTGCGTGACGGCACGCTGGGCATGTTTGACTGCCAGAGCACTGTTGATTTGAGGGACCAGGTTAACTCCTTTGATTTCAGCAGCATAAATGATAAATTTACCAGGTTTTACTCCATGTACATACTCCTTGGTTGGAGTTGGCAGAGATTTGCCCAGGGTCTGGTCGGCTACGATAAAATAATGCCCATAGATGAGACCTGGTGGTACATGAAGTATAAAGACAGCGCCGAATTCGTGCAGAACCTGGTCAAAAGAGGCAGGAAGTACAGAACCTCCCTGGTCGCAGGAAGCCAGCAGATAGAGGACTTCCTGAATAACGAGGAAGGTCTGGCAGTGTTTGGTAATTGTGAGACGCAGATTATTCATAAGCAGAAATCATCACTGGTTGATAACGTGGTTAAACAATTAAAACTGCCGGAAGGCTGCCAGAACATGTTGAGTTCTTTCGCACCGGGGGAGGCACTTGTTACAATGGGGAAGACAACAACAGCGGTACGTATTACACCCACTCCTTACGAATGGCCGTGGGTACAAACTATAAGGAACTGGAAGGCGGCGTCTTAAGAATGTGGAACACTGAAAATGATCACAATGAATCACATTCCGGCAATCAGACGGGAAAAGATGAAGGCTATAACGAAATGGGCTTTATTCTTATGCCCTTGGCGATAGCGGTAAAACTCTTTATAGCTTTTATATTCTTTGCCTTCTGGCTGGCTGGCAGGGTTTTCTGGTTTATTGAGGTCCTGTCTTACAATAAAAGAATTCATCGGGAGGAACATAAGGTACCGGATTACTTTAATGACGGCAGGCTAAAACAATATGGCAAAAGGGTCAGGGAAAGGTACATGGTTACCGAAGAAGGGAAGCTGGTGAGAATTGAGTAAAAAAATATTAGCCGTTCTCTTTGTCCTGGTTTTGTCCTTGATGTTTACCAGCATGGTGATGGCCAGCCCGGATGAAAACCAGAGCATCCCACAAACCCAGGTCCAAGACGAAGGAGGAATGTTTGAAAGGTCGGTGGCCAGTCTAATAAACGGTATAGTTGTGGTGTTTCAAAAGCTTGAAGAGGTAGGCAACTTTAAAACACTGGACAAATTAGTGTTTAATAACTGCATATCTGAGCAGGACAAAGAAATGAACCCTTTTTCAAGCTATGACTGGGATAAATTAAAGAGATGGTATGTGGGAATGACTGCGGCCACAGGTGGATTCGCCCTGTTCGCAGTTATTTTGTCATCTTACAAATTAATGATGGCAGGTGCATTCAACCCAATGGCCAGAAAAGAAGCAATGGAAAGCATGTGGCGCTGGTTAGGCGCCATTGCTCTTATTGCCGGTGCCTCTGCAATGTTTTTTGTGGTTTTTAATATCAACAACGCATTGGTTGATGCCCTGCAGATTGTTGCAGCAAATGTCGGCGGTAAATCATCTTCGGCGGACCTGAGTGGCTTAAGTTTAACAGGTGACTCTGTAATAACGAATCTCACAACAGGGTCCGTTCTGGGTACCGCATTTGTAAAATTGGTTTTCTGCGGCATAGAGGGTTGGCTGAATGTTATTTACGAAATGCGACGGGTCGCCTTAATGACAATTTATGTTTTTACACCTTTAATGGCTTGGATGTGGGCAATAAATAAAAACGTCAATGCGTACTCGATATGGTTCGGGGAATTGTTATCCAATGCATTCATGCAGTCCGCCCATGCGCTGTGCATTCTTATATTCTTGACTTTCTGTGACGTAAAGCAAGGAACTACCTGGTTCAATCTACTTATATGGCTGGCAATTATTTTGCCCCTATCGGAAATGTTGAGAAACAGCGTTCAGGGCATATTTACCAGAATGGCAGGATTTGATGAGGCAGGCGCGGCGTCAAAAGTAATGGGTGTTATGGGATTTGGTTCTGCAATCGGCATGGGAAATCTTGCAAGCACAGCTATGCCCATGAAATTGCCATCCCCTGGTGCAGGCTCAACAAACACACCAGGTATTAAACCAGAGGCAATGCCGGGGGGTAATGCGTCATCACCTGTAATGACGGGAGGTTTTCCATCTCCCATAGCAACCATGGCAGCTGGTGCAACCGGAAACATTGGAGGACCGGCTGGGGGGCATGCGATGGGGCCACCGGGGGTGCCAGGTATTGGTGGCAAAGCGGGAACAAATGTCCCGCCGGGCTACTCCACGACCCAATCGGGACTGGCGGTGCCATCATCCACAGCCAGATCAAATCAATCAAATTCAATAAACCAGTCAGCTCCTGGCCCACATCAAAACAACTCCCCAGGTCTCGGCATGGTGAGGGCTGCAAACCTGGCAAGAACGGCTGCAGGCGTCACGGGCGCACTGGCAGGGGCTACGGCTGGTGTTATGTTTTCAGCCGTTCCTGGAGGAAAAGAAGTGGCGGGAATGGCAGCAAGGGGAGTGGCCGGGATTGCCGGCGCTGCGGTATCAGCCGGCAGTATTGCAAGACAAACAGTTGACACGTATAGAAACAATGACGGTTATACGATAGGGCAGTCATTCAGGGAAGTAACCGGCAGCCAAACTAACATGGAGGCCATTAAAAAGAGCGCAGGAGTAACTGCAACAGAGGGTATAACCCCCATAGTGGCCCAGAATAGAAAACAAGCGACTGGAATGGCTGATAATATGCTGCAGAATATAGTTCCAACGGTGGACGGGCACCGGTGGAGATAGGGCGCACTACGGTGCGCCTTCTTTTTTTAGGGGGGAGTACTTTTGAAAAACGTTCTAAAGAAGCAGGCTAAAGAGCTCGCAGTAAAGGCTGTTAAATTCGCGGCAAAAAAACTTCTTTTATTGTTGGCACCATACCTGCCAGTTATATTTATATTTTCCATGGCCGTTATACTGGCAATTTTACTAATCGCATCAATATACAGCGCCATGGCGCCGCAAGATGCCTTAACGGGAATTGAAAAATCTCCAGAGGATGCAGCAATTATAAAAGATTACAACTCTCTCTGCGACAAATACAACACAAAAGACACATGGCTGGTCAGTGATAAATCGGTACGGCCAGAAGACGGCGATAAATATGAAAGCACCCCCGAAAAACCTTACTATATCGGCACAGGCAAAACAACTATCGGTGGCATGAAGGACCGTTACCGGCATGACTTTGAATTGAGCCTGAAATGGTACGTAGTTCACTCTGTGGCGGTTTACTGGGCGTACACCCAGGGTAAAGATGATATACCGCATCAAAAACGTGATGAATTTGCTAATGACCTGCATCCATATTTTTATTATAAGGAGTCGCAGGTTATATCAACTGATAAAGATGGCACAACTGAAACCCATAATGTATACCTCCTTGTAGAAGCATATACCATCTACGGCCACTATCAGTATCATTACCAATGGATTACAGAGACGTTTAAAGATGGCGGCTCTGTAACATACGAAAAGTTTCATAATGTACAGCAAATCCTACCCAATAAATGGCAGAGATTAAATGATTATTTAAAGGTAGCCTATAATTTAAAAGCTAACGATGATACCGAGCTGAACCGTACAGCGGTAATGGAAGCATCGGAAGGGTTTAATAATCAGAAAGAGAGGTTGGAATGGCTTATAAATAATGTTGGCATATCCAATTTTGCCTCGACAGCTATGATCCCGCCGGAATTGATACCGTTTTTTAAGGAGGCAGAAGGCAAATATGGCATACCCTGGTGGTTCCTGGCAGCTGTGGCATTTAAGGAAAGCAGTTTTAATCCCCAGAATGAGAATCCAAATACACATTGTTATGGGCTTATGCAGTTTTCACCTAAAAACTGGCAACATTACTCGAAGCTATTAGGCTTCGACACTGAAAAGGACCGGGATGATCCCAGAGCACAGATACTTTGTGGTGCATACATGCTTAAAGAATTAGGATTAAAAAGCGTGAATTGGCAGGGTGACTGGAAGACAGCTACGCTTAACGTATTAACTTATTATGGTGGCTTTAGGGGTGAAGACGCTGAGGAACGCTGTAAGAGTGAATATGCAGAACCTATATGGCAGTATGCCGAGCAGTTTAAAGATTCTGCAGTGGTATGGCCCGTGCCTGGTTACACATATATCAGTTCGTATTTTGGCTGGAGAGATTCGACTAACAGTATGCATTATGGCATTGATATACCAGCACCAACAGGAACGCCGGTGTTATCAGTATCGGGCGGTGAGGTAACGGCTGTCAGTTATGACGACCTTTCAGGAAATTATATTTGTATAGACGACGGGATTCACAAGTATTCTTACTGCCACCTGTCAGAAACCCTTGTAAGCCGAAATGAAAAAGTACAGCTAGGGCAGCAGATTGGCGAGGTAGGTTATACCGGGCATTGCAAGCCATCAGGTCCTGATGGAGCACACCTCCATTTTGGAATAAAAGATATTAAGGGCGACCACTGGATAGATCCGCTTCTTGTGCTGAATAATTAGGAGGTAAAAATCATGGTCAATGTGTTGATGGCTACAGGTATTGAGGAACTTGACAAAGCACTTTTGGACTATACGGATGAAAACCCAGCGTGTGGAGTTAAAGTCACCAATGTTATTTATTACCGTAAGGCATTTGCGGAAATAGGAGACGACTACGATACTGTAATCATTTCTGAAGAACTGCCGGGAGACCAGGGAGATCTTTTTTCAACCCTATACACCATCAGAGAAAAGGGTAAGAGGGTAATTTTACTTGCAGGTGATGAAGGTGACCAGACGGCGCAAGAACTAGTTGAAAACAGTGTGCCTCTTGGAATTTACGACTATGTTTATAACGAAGTCACCGTAGAGAAGATACTTGAAAAAATAAACAAGCCTTCGACTCTCGGTGAAGTAAACAACAATATACAAACTATTAAAAGCAAGGAAAATAAACGGGTAGTAACTGTGGAAAAAAAGAAGTATACTTCCCTGCTGGCAAAGAAAATACCGCTACCATTTTTAAAGGGTGGAAGTAAAAATGATGCGCAGGAGAAAGACAAGGTATCAATCAAAACGCCTGACAGGCATTCAATGGAGCTGCAAGGTAAAATTACAGGCTTCTCAGTAAACAATGCCCCGGCAGATTTTGTGGCGCTGGGAAATTTACCAGGTGTACGCAGTTGTTTAAGTGTTGCCGAAGTGCTGGCATCGTCGCCAACTGCCGTGCTGGTGCCGGCATCTCAAAAAGCCTGCCAGTTGATAAAGAACCTGAGACGTGACCCTGGGCTTTCACACATACCTATTGCGGTCGTTGGCGAAGCAGACGAATCAGCATGTTATAAAGCTGGTGCTGATGAATGCATTCCATCTCTGGATGAAGAGGCAGTGATGAGGATCAGGGCCAAAGCATCAAGGCTAAGGGAAATACAAGACAATGCTGCCAGAGACGACCTTACCGGCTTATATAAGCGGAAATATCTTGACGAATACCTGGCTGAGCAGGAACGCCGGTATAAGGATACGGGAGTTCCTTTTTCTTTACTCCTGGCTGATTTAGATTACTTTAAAAATGTTAATGACACTTACGGGCACCAGGCTGGAGACGTGGTTCTTAAGGAATTTGCAGCATACCTGAAAGGGAATGTGAGGCAAGCCGATGTGGTGGCCCGGTATGGTGGCGAGGAGTTTGTAGTGGTTTATCCCAACCTGGACGATGCTATGGCTATAGCTA
>CAZXQO010000061.1:0-12967 GCA_964643075.1 uncultured Peptococcaceae bacterium | reverse complement strand
ATATGGTGGATTTATGTAACTTGTTTAACCATTTTTCACACACTCTGCCGTCCCCGTGTTTTTTACCTGTGTACCCAATACCAGAGATAGACGTAAGTAAGGGCGTCAAGTTTAGTCCATTCATTTTTGATAATCTCCGGATCACCCTTTATCTCTCCCAGTTCTTTCGCTTTTTCCTCCCAGGGCACACAAACCCCCGGAGGAAGGTTTTTAAAAATATTATTTGACGTATTTTCAGTCATATTTATTACCCCCTGCTTTTTTATTAATAAACCCCGTATTCTCTTGCCGTCTCGATGAGCGCCCTGATATTGTGTTCACTGGCGTCCGCCTGGATACAGGCTGCCGCGTCGAGGATAAACCCGCCGTCGCCGGCATAATCATCAATTAGCCGCTTCACATAATCCCGCACTTCCCCGGGCTTGCCATACGACAAAAGAGTATTGGGCACGTTGCCGCTGATACAGAATCTGCCGCGGAGAATTTTACTGGCCTGGGACATATCGGTCATATCCACATGGAAGACGATGCTCTTGGCCGGCAATTCGGCAATTTTTTCAAGATAGGGTGTCCAGTTGCCCTCGGCATAGAATATGGTACGCTTGCCGATGGTCCAGAGGCCTTCGATAACCTTCTTCAAAGAGGGCCAGTAATACTCGTCCCATTGTTTGGGATTCAGAAACGGGAAACTGCCCCGGTGCAGCGGCATGAATATAGGAAACTCGGTGTCGCCGGCCGCGGTGGCCATACCAAAGTAAATGTTATGGGCCACCAGCATTTCCGTAGCCGCGGCAACCTTTTCGGGACGGCGGCGTAAATCCATCATAACACCCTTCAAACCGCGCAAAGTATCTCCCAGGGTATCGAAGGGAGCCTTGCAAAGACCGGTCATAGCCGGTACGGCTCCGTATTCTTTGCTCCAATTTGCCCAGGCCTGCTGCATCATGCCCATCACTGTGGCCATACCAAAAGCGCCCTTGACCAGAGATATATTGGCACGGTAAGAACCGGGCTCGGCAAACTCTTTATGCAGGCGGGGCAGGTAAGTATTGACAATCCACTCCGTCGGGTTTTCAATAAAGGCGTCATAATCCTCTGCCAGCATGTATTCCCCTTCAACATACTGGAACTGAGTATTTTTTTCGAGCTCCCGTCCCGCAAATTTAAGGAACCGCGCGCCAGTGGCGTCGTGGAGCCCTGCCCACCAAAGGCTGGGCGCCCCAATGATGGCATCCAGATCAAAATCAGCCAGAATTTTATTAACGCAGTCGATGTTTTTCTCCAATTGGTAGTAAATTTCCTGAAGACTATAGCCGGCATATTTGGCGCAAAATTCAAAAAGTGTCAGCCGGACGGGCACTTTATCCGGCTTACCAACTTCCATAGCCGTAATATACCTGTCTTTTCGCTCACGCAGCAATTTTTCTTTGTCACCAGCCATTATTAAATACCCCCCTTTGTTTTAGTCCAGTAATCCCTTCATTTTAAAGACTTCATAACCGTTATTCCCCCGCCTGTAACCATCCGGTGAACCCGGTTAAAAGCGGGACTTCCAGGCAGCCAATCCCAGGGCCGGGACGATTTTGCGCCGGTATACCACCGGATTTACCATATACTTGCCAGACCTGAAAGTCCGGCTGCCTGACATCTGATAAACTCCCCCCTTTAACAGATATTTTTTAAAACAGAGTGCTGAAAGATTACTCTCCTTTCGAGGTTGCCTGTAGGTATGTTTAGATGTATATACATCCTTACCTTAAAAATAAGCTTAATTACCCTCACCGGAATTAAGCGCATAATTCACTACTTACTGCCCTGAAAATAAGTTCGGAGAAATGTCATCCTGGTCGTCAGCTATATTGTCATCCTGAGCGTTAGCGTAAGATCTTAGATCCTTCATCTTGTTCAGAATGACATAGAGTGTCCTGGATTTTCATGCTTTGATGGCACCGCGCCAGCGGCATGGGGGTCTGAATAGCAACTAATTGTTACAGCTCTTTTTCCCGGGCAATGCGCTTGATCAGTTCCACCGCTTTCATGGCATCCTTCTCAAAATAGTCCGCACCGGTATACTCTCTGATTTTCTCATTCACAGGATAACCGCCGATAATGATGGTTACCTGATCCCGCAATCCTACTTCATCTATAAGATCTACCACTTTTTTTATTGAATTTATGGAAAAAGTCAGCAACACCGAAATACCGAGTATATGGGCCTTTGTCTCAATAATACTCTTTAAAAAAACTTCAGGCTGAATATCCACTCCCAGATCAATTACGTCAAAGCCCACGGATTTTAATAAATAGATTATAATATTCTTGCCCAGGTCATGTATATCCCCTTCAATAGTTCCCATGACTATCTTAATTCCGTTCTTACCTCTTTGTTCGGGAAAATACGGCGCCAGTATTTCCATTACGCACCTTAATATTTCTTCCGACATAATCAAATCAGATAGATAATATATTTCCTGGCTATAACGCTTGCCTACAATTTCCACTCCCAGGCGGCACTGCTCCACTATTTCCAGGGATGTCCAGCCCTCATTGATTCTCTCTTTAACCAGGGCAAGCGCTTTCTGCTCATCCAAATCGGCAACGGCATTCATCAAATCATCTTTCATCTTACAGACCCCTTTGTTTTCAAACTCTATATTATACCTTGCCATTATCCATCGACCAGCCTATATAGCTGGTAAATTTAAACCGGTCGCCCCGGCATACCGATTTTCCCCATCCAATGGGCTTTTTCTCAGTATCGTAAAGTATCTGCTCAACAACAAACACAGGGGTATTAAGCGGCACTTCCAGAACAGATGATTCCTCCCCGGTAACTACCGAAGCATGCAAAACCCTTTTGCTTATTATGGGAAAATGGTCCCCATGAAGGGCAGCCAGACCTGACAGGGAAGGATCTTTCAACTCCGACTCCAATATGGGCTTTTGCTTGGCATATACCACATATTTATTTTCGTAAATTAATGGTTCGTCATTGGCCGATAAAAGAAGTCGGAAGTATAAACACCTGGTATGGAGAGGAATCTCCAGTTTTTTAGCCAGCACTTCATCAGCCTTAACAATCTTGACGCTGAGAAGCTTTGCACTGGGCTTCATACCCATCTTTTTTATCTCTTCGTGAAAATCTTTAAGCTCAAATATAACATTTTCCAGCCTTGGCTTGGCCACAAAGGTGCCTTTGCCTTTTTCAGCATATACCATCCCGGCGTTAATAAGTTCTGAAATGGCCCTTCTCACAGTCATGCGGCTGATGCCGTATTTATCAGCCAATTCATGTTCAGCCGGTAATGTTTCCCCGGGTTTATACCTACCCTCGTAAATATCTCTCTCTAAAATCTTTGCCAGCTGATAATAAACCGGGAGAACTGAGCTCTTATCAATTTTTTCTGTTTCGTCGTTAAAATTAATTTTCATAATAACCAACCTGTATAGACATCTATATAATTGCTTAGATGATATCATAATAATTGGCTGCAAGCAAATTATTTTTCAAAATAGGAACGCCTGCTGGCGTCAGGAAATCCGAACTGCCGGTGTAGGTAGAAACGGTCAATATTATGCTTGTAAAAATTTTAGGAAAGCATACATTACATGTACTTCCATCAGCTTTCCATAAAAAGAAACAACCCCCGGCTGTTAAGTCGAAGGTTATTATACATCCCTTAACCATTGGGCTTGTTGAACAGTTCACAACATACTGCGTATAAAAACACTTGTCCCGCTGATATACTACGTTGTTCCCCTTGGAAATCAGCCGAACTACCCTGAAAAAGATAAACCCCACCGCTGGAGTGGGGTCAGAAGATGCTACTTGACCACTATATTTACCAATTTTCCCGGTACCGGAACAACCTTGACCACCTGTTTGCCCTCAAGCATATTCTGTACTTTAGGCTGGTCCAACACTAGCTTTTTCATTTCTTCCGCGCTAATGCCCGCCGGCACCAGCATCCTTTCCCGGACCTTGCCGTTGAGCTGTACAACAATGGTTATTTCGTCCTCCACTATGGCAGCCGGGTCATACTCCGGCCAGGGTTGTTTGTGGATACTTTCCCCGTGCTCGGTGCCGCGCCACAACTCCTCGGAAATATGCGGGGCGAAGGGTGCCAGGAGGATTAACATGTGTTCCACCGCCTCCCTCAGGACGGCGGGGTCCCGGTCGCTTTCCGGCACCTCCTTAAACTGATATAAGCCGTTTACCAGTTCCATAATGGAGCTCACCGCCGTGTTGAAATTAAAGCGGCTGCCCACATCCTCGGTCACCTTTTTGATGGTGGCATGGGTAAGTCGCCGCATCTCCCGGTTAACACCCACCAGTTTCCCTTCAGGCCTGGGCGGGGCCTTTAGCAGGTCATCCACCAGGGGGGCCACCAGCCGCCACACCCGGTGTAGGAAGCGGTAACTACCTTCCACCCCCTGGTCGCTCCACTCCAGGTCGCGCTCCGGCGGGGCTGCAAATAGTATGAACAGGCGGGCTGTATCCGCCCCGTAGGTAGCCACTATTTCTTCCGGGCTCACCACATTACCCTTGGACTTGGACATTTTGGTGCCATCCTTCAGCACCATGCCCTGGGTAAGCAGGTTAGTGAAGGGCTCGATGTTTTTAACCAGTCCGATATCATACAGAAATTTGGTAAAGAACCGGGAGTAGAGCAGGTGCAGTATGGCGTGCTCCACACCCCCAATGTACTGGTCCACGGGCAGCCAGTTGTTTACCTTGTCCCGGTCCCAGGCTGCGTTTTCTTCCCGGGGGCTGGTATAGCGGTAATAATAAAATGAAGAACACATGAAGGTATCCATGGTATCAGTTTCCCGGCGCGCAGGCTTGCCGCAACCGGGGCAAGTGGTATGCACAAAATCCGGGCTATCCGCCAGGGGTGAGCGGCCAGTAGGCTTAAATTCCACGTTCCCGGGCAGCAGTACCGGTAAATCCTGCTCGGGCACGGGAACCACCCCACAGTGGTCACAGTAAATCATTGGTATGGGAGCACCCCAGTAGCGCTGCCTGGAAATCAGCCAGTCCCGCAAACGGAAATTAATTACTCCCCGCCCGGTATTTTTTTCTTCCAGATATTTTATTACTTTGGCAATACCCTCTTCATTAGGGGTGCCGTTAAAGGGTCCGGAATTAACCATTCTGCCTTCACCGGTATAAGCCCCAGTCATGGTTTCCGGATCAAGATCCGGCCCTTCCGGCTGAATAACTATTTTGATGGGCAGATTATATTTCCTGGCAAATTCAAAGTCCCGCT
Organism: uncultured Peptococcaceae bacterium; assembly: GCA_964643075.1. Classification (GTDB taxonomy): domain Bacteria; phylum Bacillota; class Desulfotomaculia; order Desulfotomaculales; family Desulfocucumaceae; genus Desulfocucumis. The sequence continues at coordinate 7,697 of CAZXQO010000061.1, read as the reverse complement.
GGTCATGGGCAGGCACGGCCATTACCGCACCGGTGCCGTATTCCAGCAACACATAGTTGGCCACCATAATGGGTACCTTGTCGCCGGTTAAAGGGTTGATACAGTATCCGCCCGTGAAAATGCCTATCTTCTCCGCGTCCGCGGCGGTGCGGGAAATTTCACTTAAATTTCTAACCTTCTTTACGAATTCCCTGATCTCTGTGGCCTGGGGTTTGCCGCTGATTATTTTTTCCACCAGGGGGTGCTCCGGCGCCAGCACCATGTAAGTAACGCCGAAAACAGTGTCCGGACGGGTGGTAAAAACGGTAAAGCTCTCCTCCAGCCCCTCGATAGGAAAGTTTATTTCCGCCCCCTCGCTGCGGCCTATCCAGTTCTCCTGCATAATCTTGACCTTTTCCGGCCAGCCTTCCAGCAGTCTGATATCGTCCAGCAAGCGGTCCGCATAGCTGGTAATTTTAAAGAACCACTGCTCCAGCTCGCGTTTTTCCACGTCGGTTTTACAACGTTCGCAGGCGCCATCCTTAACCTGCTCGTTGGCCAGCACGGTGGCGCAGGAGGGACACCAGTTCACCGCCGCTTTCTTTTTATAGGCCAGCCCGTGCTTGTATAACTGAATAAAAAGCCACTGGGTCCATTTGTAATAGCCCGGGTGGCAAGTGGCTATCTCTCTGTTCCAGTCATAACTGATACCTAATTGTTTGAGCTGCTCCCGCATGGTTTTTATGTTTTCATAGGTCCATTCTGCGGGGTGCATGTTGCCGTGCTTGATAGCGGCATTTTCCGCCGGCAGCCCAAAGGCGTCCCAGCCCATGGGATGCAGCACGTTATGGCCCTGCATAGTTTTAAAGCGGGCCACTACATCACCGATGGAATAATTCCGGACGTGCCCCATGTGCAGCTTCCCCGAGGGGTAGGGAAACATTTCCAGGCAGTAATATTTCGGGCGGTCGCAGAAGTCCTGCACCTCGTACAGATTTTCCGCCTCCCAGGACTTCTGCCATTTTTCTTCAATTTCCTTAAAATCATAGCGTTCTTTCAATTCATGATCCTCCTAATAAAAACTCCCGTCCTCAATAAGGGACGGGAGTAATATACCCGCGGTACCACCCTTGTTGGTAAGTTATTGCCTGGTGGAGCTGGCGGGAATCGAACCCGCGGCCTCTTCCATGCCAAGGAAGCGCGCTCCCTCTGCGCCACAGCCCCATAACTTTACCCACTCGTGTGTGTTGTTAACGGTTACCACCGAATCGGAGTACCTGTTCCCCCGACCAACTCAGAGGCGAGTTCATCAGCACGGGTTTACCGCCTTACACCAACCGGCAGCTCTCTGCAAAACCCGCGCCTGCTTACTACTCCCCATCAATGTTGTTCCTCTATTTTGACAATACCAATTATAAAATATGCGCATTTGTGTTGTCAACGACAACAATTTAGGAAAGAGGACACACCTTCAAGAAGGAATGTCCCCGATTTAAAAGACTATTGGGCCGACATCTCCACCACAGGCGCATCGCCCCACAGACGTTCCAGATTATAAAAGTGCCGTTCGTCATCCTGAAAAACATGTACTACTACGTCACCATAGTCCAAAAGCACCCATCGCCCTTCCTTCAATCCTTCTTTGCGGGGTTTCAGGCCGAAGTCCTCTGTCAGGGATTCTACGATGCCCTCTGCAATAGACTGTACATGAACAGATGATCTCCCGCTACAGATAATGAAATAGTCGGCAATGATAGAAATCTTGCTGATATCCAACATGGTGATATTATAGGCCTTCTTGTCCTCAGCAACCTGTACGGCAATACCGGCCAGTGTCTGTGGATCTAACGACAATCGCCACTCCTCCTTGATTATTGGTTTTTTATAATATATTCGGAGCATGCTCAAAAGTTCCTGCCGGCTACCTTAAGAGCCATAATATTCCATGCGCTAACCATATTCGGGTGAATTATTTCTCCTTTATTGATCAAATAATACATGAAATGCGCCAGACAGGCAACCAGACCTTCATCGGGACCCCTGCGGGCTGCTTCACGGAGCACGGCCACACCGTCATAACGCCGTCCCGGCTCAATTTTGTCAGCAATATAAACTACCTTTTCCAACAGGCTCATCTCAGGAGAGCCGGTGGTATGCAAGGCCACGGCCCGGATAACCTCTTTGTCCTCTACACCAAAACGATCCCTGCATAGAGCTGCCCCCACCGGCCCGTGCAATATAAGCGGGCACCTGCTTTCCACGAAGGAAATTTTTATGCCGTATTCACCGGCCAGACTTAAAAGTTCTGCATCGCTCCGGTCCCTGGCACAGTCGTGCAGCAGGCCTGCCAGAGCTGCCCGACCTGGATCACAGCCATAATTCATGGCCAAGTGTGCCGCGGTTTCACTCACTTGCAGTGAGTGTTTTAATCTCTTTTCCGGCATTGTGCTACGTAACACATTGATTATTTTTTCCCTGTCCAACTTTGACCTCCGCTTCAGTCCTTCCATCTGGGTCCCTTTAGCTGTACCCATTCTCTACACTGATAAATTTTCGTGATATTAAGTCGATTTCCTTTGAACACAGAACAAAAAGAAAACCTCCTTTTATACGGAGGTTCCTTTGTACTGAATTATCCCATTCTTTCCTCACGCTGCTTGGCCTCGTTAACCGTTATCGGCCTGCCGTTTAATTCCGCCCCATTCAGCGCTGCTATTATTTTTTCTGCATCATCATCAGCCACCTCAACAAAACCAAAACCTCGGGAGCGCCCGGTCTCCCGGTCGGTAATCACCCGGCTGCTTATTACTTCACCGTACCGGGAAAATGTTTCCTCCAGATCTTCCGCCTTGGTAGCCCAGGGGAGGTTACCCACATATAGGGTTCTCACCAAAAGATTCACCTCTTTCATTGCTGCTTTTGATACTTGTATTATTTGCAAAATAAAAAGGGCTGATGCAGCTATCGCAAAACAAAGATTTTACCAAATCTGGCTATAGGATTTTTTTTAAAACAGTTTAATAACATGCTTTTGAATCATTATAATTTATGTAAAGATTATGGTTTTATAATACATTTGCAGACCTTCATAAACTACCTTTCTACCCTTCCTAAGCATCTTCCAGTCCCACGTCCGCACCAAGGACGCCTATTACACGCCCACTGGATTTTACCGGCACCGAAACCGTTATGCAAGGCTTCCGGGTGATGGCGGATATATAGGGCGTAGATAAATATACCTCACCCTTAATAGCCCGGCGCCACCATTCCCTGGTGGAAGCATTGGGCAATCCTGCCGGCGGCTTGGAAAAAACAAAATTACCGTCTTGATCATTTGACCAGATCGCCTCTATTTCGGGGTTCGAAGTCATCTCGCCGGGCAGCCTGCCGCTGTGCAGTTCCGAATCCATGCCTGTTATCTCCGGCTGAACCGCCAGACTTTCCAGCAGCCCCCTTATTTTTTCTATAATCTTCACTGACTTGTCATCTACGGTATATTTAAAATCAGTATTCTTCACGGCCTCTTCCAGGTTTTCCGCCACACCCCGGAGCAATTTTCCGGTGTCAATGATGTCCTCCAGGGCAGAGCTCCTTTCATTCAGTTTCGCCGCCATTTCCTGCAAGCTACCGCTTATTTCCCTGTAAGCATCAACAACACCGGCATTTATGTTCCCCATCATATCTATGGAATCCTTGAGCATATCGGCGGCGGATATAATTCTTTGCACTCCCGATTCTCCGGAAGCCAGTCCTTTATCCGTACTTTCCACCACCTGAAAAAATTCATTACTAATCCTATCCAGAGAACCGGTTATATTTTTCAGAGCATCTTCAGTTTGGTCTGCCAGTCTGGTTATTTCCCTCGCCACCACACTAAAACCAGCGCCATACGTACCAGCCCTGGCAGACTCAATGGTAGCATTAAAGGCCAATAGTTTTGTCTGGGAGGATATCTGGCCGATAGATGCGACCACCTCTCTTACCACAGCAACGGCATCATGCAGTGAGTGCACCTGGCTGGAGACCTTTTGCTGCTCCATGGTTATCTCCTCTATGGTGGCCGATACCCCGTTTAAGGTAAACATACTTTCGGTAATAATTTTCGTTCCGTGCATCAGTTCGTCTTCAAACTCAGTGCCGTCCCGCTGAACCTTCAGGGCCAATTCCTGTACACCTGCAAAAACGCTGTTGATATCCCCTGCAGACTGCACCGTATGCTCCATCTTTTGGGAGGCTGATCTCACCTGGTGGGCGGTAACGTGAATTTCCCGCGCGAAAGTCCTGGCCCGCTGGGACAGCCTGCCTATTTCCAGGAGAATCTCCCTATGCTCTGCAGGAAGGGACGATTCCACCGTGGCCCCGTGGTATACCTGCCAGTCTGCAGCCCTTTGCATAGCTGCTGAGGTAATCATGCTTATTTTAGCTTTGTATAATTTGACCATCAGGGCAGCCAGCAATAAAATCAACATTGCATTCAAAATTGCTAACACAATCCGGCTGTCGATGGCCAGAACAAGAAATACTACCACCGCTGCAGCAGCAATAAAGGCAACTAGGATTATTCTCATGACCGAACCTCCCGAAAAAAAATAAAAGCCCGGAAACATAACCCGGGCTTCATTGCCTTATGAACGACGACGTTGTCTATGTATGGAATTGTAACGTGATAATTATAATGCAAATCCAACACTATTACAATGAAAATACTGGAAGCCGTTTTTACCTGTATAAACCTGTCGATATAATATATTTCTCCACCGGTTCGGGTAACAGGTATTTTATAGGCCTGCCCTCCCTTACCCGCCGGCGAATATCCGTCGAAGAAATGGCCAGGGCAGGTACCTCCATAGTGGCTATATTACCCCTGGCTTTATCAAGAACTCCCCGAAAATTCCCCGCAAGGCTTTCCAGCCTGTAACCTGGCCGGGTGGCTGCAATAAACACAGCCATTTTCAATAACTCACCCACCTTGTGCCAAGTCAGTATTTCCAGTACCGCATCCGCCCCGGTGATAAAATATATTTTTGCCCCACTGTACAATTCCGACACGGCCCGCACCGTATCGATGGTATAGGAAAGGCCAGCCCTCTCCACCTCAAGGTCAGACACCTCAAACCTGCTGTTGCTGGCTATGGCCAGCGAGGTCATTTGCAACCTGTGTTCAGGCCCACTGATTACCCTTTGGGTTTTGTGCGGGGGGCGGGCGGCAGGTACAAAAATGACCTTATCCAGGGAAAAATGGTGGCGCGCACCCTCGGCGGCCACCAGGTGACCGTAATGAATGGGATCAAATGTGCCGCCCATGATACCAATTTTGCTATACTTCCTGTCATGTCCCGCCGTCAGCATAACCTGCACACCTCAGGACAATTTTATAGGTCATATGGTTAAAAATCAATATCGGTTCTAATTAAACTGCCAATAACCTAATTTTTCATTATCCTGGCCCGATACACCCCTTCTTGTTCTTCTATTGATAACAATTCATTATTGGTTTTCCTGCACCAGGTTACAACATCCTTTTTGAAGCTGTAATCCGTTACCTCAATGCAGATAATATCTTTGGGGGAGCAATCCTTCATTTCCTTCATCAGCTGAACAATAGGCCCCGGGCACTGCAGGCCCTTGGCGTTGATAACTTTATCCGGCATAATATATCCTCCTATTCTGTTTCGTAGGGATAGGCATTAATACCCCCCTCAAGAATACCAACTCTATTGAAACCCATTTTTTTTAGTCTTAAATTGGCGGCATAGGAGCGCAAACCAACCTTGCAGATAACCACTATTTCCTTTTCTTTAGCCAGTTCGTCAGCACGTCCGGCCAGTTCCTTCAGGGGAATGTTAACGGAACCCGATATGGCCCGGAGGAAAAATTCTTCCGGTTCCCTGACATCCAGGAATATGGCCCCTTCTTCCTTCTTTCTGAGCAAATGCAGAGGGGACAGACCGGTAAATTTTCCAGCCAGTTTATTAATCATCACGTTGGCTGCAACAATTGTTGTGCTCATGGCGGATGAGAACGGCGGAGCATAGGCCAGGTCCAGTTTAGCCAGTTGATCCACCGTAGCGCCGAAAGAAATGGCGGTAGCCAGAATATCCACCGGCTTATCAACCACTCCCTCGCCGAAAATCTGCCCGCCCAACACGCGCCGGCTGCCGCGGTCCACGATCAGCTTGGTTATTATTTCCCGGTTGCCGGGGAAATAGTGAGCGCGGTCCTTGGCCGGTACGAGCACAGTTTCCACATCGTAACCCAGAGCCTCGGCTTCTTTTTCGGACAGCCCCGTTTTGGCCACATGCAAATCAAAAACTTTAACAATTGAGGTCCCCAGCACACCTGGCATGGAATCCTGTCCGTTCCCGGAGAGGTTTTGCCCGGCAACACGACCGGTTTTATTGGCCGTTGAACCCATGGGATACCAGCATGAATGCCCTGTTATCAAATTTAAGTTCTCGGCACAGTCACCAACGGCATATACGTCTTTGAAATTGGTCTCCATTTTATCATTTACCTCAATGGCTCCGGTTGAACCCAAGGCGATGCCGCATTTACGGGCCAGTTCCACGTTGGGCCGGACCCCCACAGCAAGGACCACCATATCCGCCCCAAAGCTTCCTTTTTCGGTTAAGACTGCTGATACCCCACCCAGGCCATTATCCTTAAAACCTGTAATGGCAGTCCCTGTGATAACCTCCACACCTTTTTCCCTGAGATGGTTCTCCACATGCAGGGCCACTTCATAATCATAGGGCGGCAGCACCTGACCGGCAAGCTCAACCACCGTGGTTTTAACACCTCGATGGGAGAGGTTTTCCGCCATCTCCAGGCCGATTAGTCCGCCTCCAACCACTACGGCGGACTTAACCTCGCCTGAGCTTATTAGTTCTTTCATCTTCAGTGTTTCCGAAACCGTACGAACCGTGTATATTTTTTTCAAACCCGCCCCCGGCACAGGCGGGATAAACGGCGAGGCCCCGGTGGCCAGAACCAGTTTGTCATAGCTAAGCTCCCTCTCCTCCGAACTCGCCACGTCCCGTGCCACAACCTTTTTTGCTTCCGGTAATATATTTACCGCCTCAAAGCCTGTAACAATCTCAATGTCGTTGTCGGTCCGGAAGTCCTCCGGCTTCCTAACCACCAACTCTTTTTCTTCCCTGATGACGTCCCCGATATAGTAGGGAAGGCCGCAGCCAGCATATGACACATGTTTTTCCCTGGTAAGGACCACCACCCTGAAGTCCGGATTTTCACGCTTAGCCTTAGCCGCTGTTTTGGTCCCCGCGGCCACTCCCCCGATAATCAATACCGTACCGGAATGCATAAACTCTTCTCTCCTTTGTGTAACGATATAATACCCAAGAGGGTATACGGTTGTAAATATAAATGCTCACAATAGCCGTTACAGTAAAACAAAACTCAACCAACCATATATACCCCACGGGGTATATATGAAAAATATCATCACAACTTCCTTTTGTCAATAGCAAGTTTAACACCGGTACAGCATTTTGGTAAACTATGTGTGCAATATAATTACATATACCCCTTGCGGTATATGTTTTTGCCGATTAAATTCTTCTGATTTACATAATAGAATTTTAAGTAAAAATAGCTTCGCACAAACAAAAGCCCTGTGATTATAAAACCACAGGGCTTCAAAATTTATTCCGGCGACGACCTACTCTCCCAGGGATAAATCCCAAGTACCATCGGCG
>CAZXQO010000060.1:0-13144 GCA_964643075.1 uncultured Peptococcaceae bacterium | reverse complement strand
GAACTGAAGTCAATGTTCTCTGCCGCAACCTTTATAGAAAACCCCCAGTGGGCGAACGCCGAAGGCTTTTTGAAAGCTGGCCAGGAGGTAAAGGCAGCCATGCGGTAATACCGGCAAAATACAGAAATAACAAGGCGGCATGGGGCATGAAAGAGCAAACCGTCACACCGTTTCTTCCTTATATAATATAGCGGTGTGACAAAAAGGTTAAAAAGAACCTAAAAAGGCAGGAAAGACGGCTCAAAGAACGGTAACACCGATTAATTATTGACGGTGTGACTGGAGGTGTTAAAAATACCGTGAACAAGAGAAACGGTAAGGCGCAGGGCGGTCACACCGAAATAAGAACCCTGCCCATAAAACTGCCCGCCAATCATCCAATTTTTCAATACCCTGACGGCGAACGCAGTAAGGTGGCCAGGGAATGGATAGACAGGGGAAGGGACGTTATGGAAACGCTGCAGGAGATTAAAGCGTTAATAGCAGCATTAAACATAACGTCAGAAGAAAACCGGCATTATTCTGCCGGCAAGGAAAAGCGAATAATTGACGGGGAAAAGAAATCAGGCATAAATCCTTCTTTATTCATTGACCTATAGGATAGAAAAGAAAGGTGGTTTTCAGTGAAAAGCCTTATTATTGCCGAAAAGCCGTCAGTTGCCCGGGATCTGGCAGGCGTGCTCGGACAATTCAGCAAAAAAGACGGATATATGGAAAACAACGAATATTTGGTCAGCTGGGCCATAGGGCACCTTGTAACCCTTTCGGAACCAGAAGACTACGATAGTGGGCTGAAGAAGTGGGAGTTAGAAAAACTGCCAATTATACCGGAAAATTTCAAGTTAAAGCCCGTCCCTCAAACAGTAAAACAGTTAAAAGTTATCAAAGAACTGGTAAAACGCTCCGAAATTGGACTCCTCATTAACGCCTGTGACGCCGGACGCGAGGGTGAGCTTATATTCCGGTACATATACCATATTACCGGCTGTAAAAAGCCATTCAAACGGCTGTGGCTTTCGGAAACAACCCCGTCAGCGGTTAAAAGAGCCTTCGCCTCACTGCGACCGGGGGCTGACCTGGACCTCCTGGCCCACGCGGCGGAGGCCCGCAGCCGTGCCGACTGGCTCATCGGCATTAATGCCACCAGGGCCTTCACAGTAAGACACAACAATTTACTGTCTGTGGGCAGAGTACAAACCCCCACCCTGGCCCTGATCGTAAACCGTGAGCTGGAAATAAATAATTTCGTTTCTGTGCCTTACTGGGAACTGTATGCGATATTTAGCAAGGATAACGGTCAAAGCTATACCGGCAAATGGTTTAAAGAAGATCAGGACAGGTTTGACAACCCTGCAGCAGCCACGGCGGTCCAGGAGAAAGTTGCCGGCAGGCCCGCTGTGGTATCAAGCGTAGAACAAAAGGCAGTAACTGAACTGCCGCCTCTATTATTTAACCTTAACGATTTACAGAAAGAGGCCAACAAAAAGTACGGTCTTCCGGCAGCTAGGACTTTGGAAATTGCCCAAGAGCTGTACGAAAAAAGAAAGCTTATAACTTACCCCCGTACGGAGAGCAGGCACTTAACAAAGGATCTGGCTGGAACCCTGGGTAAAAGACTTGCCGCCATTGCCATGGTACAAGAATACGCTACATTCGCAAGGGTGGCAAATGATGCCGGCGCACCGGGGAAACGATATGTTGACGATGGGAAAGTGACTGACCACACAGCGCTGATACCCACGGAAACAAAGCCCGACACGGGAGCTTTGACCCCTGACGAGAGCAAAATATACAATCTGGTGGTCCGTAGGTTCCTGGCCATTTTCTTTCCTGCGGCCCGGTACGAGCAAACCAGGGTGATTACCGAAGTTGAGGGCGAAACATTTCTAACCACCGGCAGGGTGGAGTTGGACCCAGGATGGAAAACGGTATATGCCCCTGTAGCAGAACAACAGGAACATGGCGAAGAAAAAGAAAATGACGAAAATGCGGCAATACCGGAACTGGCCCGGGGCGAAGCCGTGTTAAACGATAGTACACAGGTTTTAGAGAAGAGAACGAAGCCGCCTAAAAGATACACCGAGGCCACCCTGCTGGCCACTATGGAGGGCGCCGGCAAGCTCATGGAGGACACAAAACTGAAAGAAGCCATGAAAGGCCACGGCCTTGGTACCCCGGCCACTAGGGCCTCCATAATCGAGAGACTTTTAAAAGTAGGATACATCGAAAGAAAACAGAAAACGCTGCTGCCTACAGAAAAAGGCATATCCCTGATCAAAAAGGTACCGGAGATAATCAAAAGCCCCGAAATGACCGGCCAGTGGGAAAAGGAACTGGCTGACATTGAAGCCGGGAAGGTTAGTCCGCGAGATTTTATGACAGGTATTATTGACCTCACCCGAAAGACCGTGGAGTTGGTAAAACAACAGGAGCCCGCAGAGCAACCTGGCCGACGGGAAAGAGAATTACTGGGCAAATGCCCACTTTGCTCCAGTGACGTGGTTGAATATCCCAAAAGCTACGGTTGTATCGGGTACAAAGATGGGTGCAAATTTGTAATTTGGAAGGAAATAGCCGGCAAAAAAATAAGCCCAGCCCAGGCAAAAACACTGTTAACTAATAGAAAAACTGGAGTAATTAAGGGCTTTAAATCTAAATCAAAAGAGGGAAATAAATTCGACGCGGCACTGGTTATTGATAACCAGGGAAAAATTACTTTCGAATTTGCAAGACAGGGGGTAAGAAAATGACAGCCATTGAAATTATCATGTGCAGAAGGAAAAGCACTGACTATAAGGTGCTGTTTAAAGACAATCTGGATCGCATAGGCAGTGTTTATTTAACCAATCCGACCATAAATAAAATGGGCATCACGGATGAGATAACTATGCAGTTGGCCCCGGATAAAAGCTTTCTAAAACCCGGGGGATATATAACAAAATTCCACCGCCACAAGGAAACACAAAAAAAGGTGAGATTCAACGAAGACACCCGGGAGCAAGGAGCGCTGGGTGTTATTTATGTTTCGAAAAAAATACTGGAGCAAATGGGCTGCGACTGTGAGGAAATAGCCGTAAGGCTGGAAGCTTATGAAACAGCGGCGGGAGGTGAAGCTATTGCTCAAAAAGGCCGGTGACTTTTTTTTCAGAGAAACAATTTTTACACAGATTCCTATTGATGTTCATGAAGTTAAAGAAAAGTTGGCAGCAATGCTTTGGAAAAATAAAAAGATACTTATTGCAGCAACAGTTATACTGCCGGTCGCATATGTGGCCGACGTTTGGCTTCTGGGATCAGCCTCCGCCGCCCTGTATGATTTTGCGGTCAATATAAAACACAGCACCAGGGCAATATTAGCCGGTAAACAGGCATCGGAAGTAAATAACCTGTCCTGGTACATGGGCCATCCTTTAAGTGTCTCCTGGACCTGGATGACAAAAACCGATGCGGAGCTTTCCGTGCCCGCCATCCGCACAGTTTGGTTATATGCAAATGGCGGTATATTAATCCCCACCCTGGTCATGTACACCAGAAATAAGTGGCTGCGTGAGCTGCATGCTAACAAAAACGATGCCCGGCATGTGCACGGTTTAAAGGTGGTGGATAATCCTGCCTACGGGACAACCAGGTGGGCAGGCCCGGACGACGTGGCTCACTTCTGTGAATTCGGCCCGCCCCGAAAAGGCTCCGGCGGTGTTGTGCTGGGAGAATTGGACAATAAAATATTAAGAATTATACCCGGTAAAAACACCAGAAAGGGCGAATTGGGTCTTACAGGTCATGTGGTAGGATACGGCGTGACTGGCTCCGGTAAGTCCTATACGTTTGTGAGGAACAATATAATCGCCGGTGTGGAGGACGGGCAATCATTGGTAATAATAGATCCCAAGGGCGAATTGCTGGAAACTATGGGCAAGTGGCTTGAGAGCCGGGAATATGATGTGCGCATATTTAACCTTGTCAATCCGGAGTGCAGTCACCAGTGGAACCCAATAATGGAGTGCAGCAACGACGAAGAAATAGCAGAAATGGCTTCTTGCATGATAGAGAACGCAGCAAAGGATACCAGCGGCTATTTCATGAACAAAGAAATTCAATTGTTTGAAGCCCTGTCCGGCCTGCTTAAAGATGCATTTCCTCCGGAACAGGCACACCCGCGCTCAGTGCTGTCCCTCGCCTCCTGGAGCAAGGAGAAATTGGAGCAGGTATTCTCAAGCGCCTACCGTGACAAGAAAATCAGCGCCACCATATACGAGCGTTGGCGAGGAACGGCCAGCGCCAACCTGGAGGAAGCAAAGTCGGGCTTAACCGCCAAGCTGAAGATTATAACCACAAGGTCGCTAGCCGCCTTAATGTCCGGACACGAAATAGATCTGGCCGCCATCGGAAAAAAGAAAACTGCGCTTTTCTGTATTCTGCCGATTAAAGGTAGTGAGGTTTTAAAGCCAATATTGTCAGTCTTCTATATGTTCCTTTTTAACCGGCTATATGAGTTGGCTGCGAATAATGGCGGGCGACTGCCGGTAGACGTTCGCTGTATATTTGATGAGGTTGCCAACATCGGAAAAATACCCGGGTTCTCAGAAAAAATATCCACCGCTAGAAGCCTGGGCATATTGTTGCAATACATTCTACAGGGACGCAGCCAACTTAATGACGTGTACGGCATAGAGGGTGCAAGAAATATATTGGCCAGTACGCCAATATCACTCCTTCTGGGCGTAGCCCCGGACGACGAGGTTACAAAAGATCTGTTTAGCAACAAGCTTGGCGAGGCGGCAGTAAAAATAAAACAACACCGGAAAGACGTAACAACTCCGTTAGAAACGCTGGAACTGGCGAAAAAAACCGAAACAATAGGCAAAAGAAAGCTAATGGAAAAGTATGAGATTAAGGAGATGAACACTAAATTCTGCATTGCGGACGTACAGGCCAGCAAGCCCATGTTTATGAGAAAGTTAGGCTGGGTAGAACTGCCTCAGGCCGTGGAAATAAAGAAGTGCGGCACCCGGCCAGTATCAGAATATATACCACCCAGGACTCTGGACATTGAACTGCCGGCGACTGAAGTATACGGAGATGGTGCTGTTGCAGCTGGCGCCGGCTCACTGTTTTGGGATATTAAAAAAGACCATGCGAAGGGAGGAAATCAGGGAGCAGCAGCTATGAGAAAAAACATTCTAGACACGGACTTAGAGGAAAGTCAGCAGGAGGCAGCTAAACAATCAAACACTCAGGAAACACCTCACACGGAACAGAGCGAAAGTGATATAAGAACTGATAATGTCAAAGAAGAAAAACAGCCTGAAAATATCGAGATTAATGAGGATGAAAGCCCCCGGGTAGAGTCAGACGACACAGACACCCAGGGGTTTAATGTTTCATCACCTATTTTTTAAAACGAAAGGATGGTATACATGGAATTCAAAATTGCACCAGAAGGAACCAAACTGCGTGATATTGACGTATGGGGCGACCTTTACGAAGCCATGGAAAGAGGCACAGCGGTTGAAGCAGTAATAAAATATGTGAGGCAGCCAAACGGAGATAAAAACGGTGATGTTGAGTGCTGGGAACTGGCATTTGATAATAAGCCAGGCATAATCGGTTTGTGTAGTGCTGTAGAATCTGGCTTGCCCGAGGGAACCCCGCTGAATGATTTCGTAACTCAAAGAATTGCCTGCAAAATCAGGAGAATCGAAAAGAGGAATTCTGCTGTAATATGCAGCAGAAAAGAAGTGGTGGAAGGTACCACCACCAGGTTAATTAACCAACTGGAGATGGGCGAAGAAATAAATGCATTGGTGCGGGTGGTTAACCGGCACCTTTACGTTGACATTGGCGGTGGCGTCATCGTAAGAATTAGGCAGGATAAGGCAAGACTATCCGATGGTGTGCCCCTGGATGTGCAATATGAAGAAAGTGCAATCATTAAGGTATCTGTTGCCGCACTGGACAAGGACAAAAAGCATATAGAGGTTGAGCCCGTTGATCCATGGAAAGAACATGACTACAAGCGGGGCGAAGTACTGGCCGGCCAGGTTACCCAAATAAGGGACAACCTGGCCTTTGTAACAATCAAGCCCGGTATAATTGGCCGGGTTTATTACAAGAAAACCGACAGGTATAGTGTTGGTGACTATATCAGGTTGCAAGTCATGGATTTCGACGGCGACAAACGTCGCCTTCACCTGATCTTATACGATTCCGGCAGGATTAATGACAGAAGACGTGAGCGTGCCAAAAAAAGGACTAAAAGGCTTAGTCAGTCTAATGGGGGCAATGAAATTAAAGCTTTGGGCGGGTTTGATAATGTGCAAAAAATAGCTGCCGACAGCGAACCTGTAAATATTACTGAGCCGGGAGAGAACGCTGATGTGGTGGTGAGTGATATTGAGCAGGGATAGTGCATTTGCTTTAGGAACGGCAGTTAGATACTTAAAATATCCTGCTGAAGTAATGAATATTGAATATAACAGTATCATATTTGAGGTACTAAAGTATTTAGGTGAAGCAGAGTATCTGCCAGTGTCAACAATTGCGCTGCTAATTGGCCATTCAAGGGGAAGAACACAAAAGCTAATGGCAAAGATGTGGAGAGCCCGTCTGGTTAAATGTATTGAAGTAAATACTTACTCGACACCAAGTATGTCCTTTAAGCTGTGGATAAGTATGGCCTATTCGTTGCCCAAAAGTGCAAATGATGCCTGCAGATTGGCGATGCTTGGGGCATTTTACGGTAGAATAAAAAAAGAAATGCCTGGGTTGGAATGGAGCCTTATTAAGGCAAAACGCGGCAAAGGTAAGAACAATGTTAATGCTGAAATGACATATTTATCCGGTGAAAAGAAGGACAAAATCACGCTGCTCATTGATGCACCAAGACGCGGTGAGAAGCCCAACACGGATGCGGATATATATATTTTTCCTACAGTTGAAGAGGCAAAGATATACACACCAAATGGAAAAAGGTTTACAACGGATATAATCTTAATGAACAGAGAAATTAGTTTCTCAAATCTAATTTCCGACCCGGTAGAAAATACTAATTAGGGGGTGACGGGCAGCGGGCCAGGTTCTTGCTGCCCGTTATTTATGCAATTATCAAAGAATTACGAAACCCTTTATCTCTGCAAACAGTTGGAAAAGATTATAGGCAGAAGATATAACATAAGACCGGACCTGGATGAAGGAATGGAGCCGGAAATTAAGGGATATGTTTTCAAGGAAACGATGGCCGGATTATTCCGAGCATGGGTGCTAAACGAAATGAATCTGGGAGTGACATGCGCTGTAAATGAAATGCTGGTGGCGGCACCGGAGCAAATAATTAAGAAAGCAGGGTTGGATAAAGATAACTGCTTATCATTAATAGAAGAATGCGTGGTAATGGGGCTGCTATGCGAAAATAGGGTTGTTTTCCGGGATGAGGAAGATATTTTTCTCTACATGGTGGATACCGGTGGTATATTTGCCTTCGAGGAGGCCGGTATACCATATAACAAATTGAGCTTCACAACAGGAATAGACCAAAGATTAAAGATATACAGAAAAAATATCTATCTGGTGGAAAACAACCTATCAGAAAAAGAAGCCGTTAACCTCTGTTTTTTTGAAGACGTGCTGGGAATGCAACAAAATGAAAAATACCGTAATGCAACTATACTTGTTGACATGGAGATAGCAGAAAAATTAAGCGTTACAGAACAGGTTAATAACGAACTGGATAAAATGAAAAAGATATTCAATGCTACAATTTTTGACATAGGCAATAAAAAATATATTGACAAATAATAACTGCCCAATTAATATATCAACTAAGCAAAAGCAAACACTTTAACTTTCCAATATTAAGGTTTTTCCATAAAACAAAGATATGTTTATCAGCAAGGTTTTTCAATCAAGCAACTCCAGCTTGGTTCGGATGGAAGCTCCGGAATTATTGCATATAAGCGAAAAGCTTGCAGTAATTGAAAGACCAGGGTTTGCGGAAAGTCCCAGCGAAAAGCAGGTGTACCGTAAACAGCAGGACGCTTAAGTGAAAAGCGGCGTCATTATCCTTAAATAGTGAAAAGCATTTAAGGGCGTACACGACCCGCACGTAAGAAGACGGGCAAAACGGCACATCTAAAAACGCTGAGCGAGGATGTGACCCTGTCTGGCCCCACTAGAACGGGGCTCTCCGGTCCAAGAAAAGCGTGTGCAGGCAAGGGACCCCTGCGGGAGGCACGCGACCGGCGAAAATGACTATCCCTAATCGGCACTATAGGCTAACCGGACGGCCTGGTGCTCGGCTGAATCGTAAGGTTCCGGGGACCTTGAAAAAGGCAGTATAAAGGCCGGGGAGAAGTGTGCCCGACCAAGATATTGAGAGCATATTATTAAAATTTGTAAGCAAGGAAATGTGAAACACCAGAGAGTTTTGTTATTACAAAACCCGTTTGGTGTTTTTTTGCATTTTAAACAAAAAAATGAAAGGGGAATGTTAAAAATGATGAACGAAGTATGGTTAATCGGAAGGCTTACAAAGGACCCGGAAGAAAACCAAACACCGGGTGGAAAGACTGTAGCGAAAATGACACTGGCGGTGGATCGTGATTATAAGAACGCCGATGGTGAGCGTGAAGCGGACTTTATCGACATAATTGCCTGGGAAAAGCTTGCGGAGAGTTGCATCAAGCATCTCGGTAAAGGGAGACTGATATCCGTTAAGGGGCGGCTGCAGATCCGTTCCTATGACGACAGCCAGGGCACACGCCGTAAGGCTGCTGAAATTGTGGCGGAAAGGATTAACTTCCTGGACCGTGCCAAAGCAAGCTAGAATGAAAAAACGAGGTGATTAATATGGTATCCTTAAGATATAATAGTCTTGAGGTGATTACCATGGCCGTTGAAAGAGAACATGTCAAAGCCCTTATTGACCGTTTAAGCAACGAGCAGGTACAGGCATTGTGGGTAATATTAAACTCCATGGCCTGGCCCGAGGTTAACATTTCACCGGAAGACGAAAAAGAAATAATAGAGGGATTAAATGATCTTAAAGAGGGCAAGAAAGTGAGTGCTGAAGATGTATGGAAAGAGCTCGGTATTTGATGTCGGCTTTTCCCGGAAGTCTTTGAAACAGCTTCACGCTCTTGACCGGCAAACCCAAAAGCGAATTAAAGAAGCAACTAAAAAGCTGGAGATTTTTCCGCCTGAAATTGAAATTGGAAAAGTCAAAACACTTCCGGGAGTATTTAAACTACGAGTTGGAGATTGGCGGGTATTTTTTACCTATGATTTTACAAATCAGACGGTGGAGATAATAGCCATCAGACCACGGGAAAAAGCATATCAGTAATAATAAAGTAGAAAGAACATGCCCAATTATCCTGGAAACAAAAAAACCGGGATAAGGCACCAAAACGGTCCCAAACGACCAAAGAAGAGGATGGAAGAGGACAACTTATGTCCCAGCCATCCTCTTTTTTTATTGTTTAGCAAAAATAACAAAAGGGGGTTTTTATGTGTATAGACCTTTGACAGATGAGCAACTTTTAAAGTTTGCGCCTAGCATATTTGCAGAAGAAAAACATGGTTCACGTTCAGATAAATACACCTATATTCCTACCATTGAAGTCGTGAACGGTTTAAGGAAGGAAGGATTTCAGCCATTTTTGGCCACCCAATCCAGAGCGCGGGATGAGAACAAGAGAAATTTTACAAAGCATATGATTCGTTTGCGTCATGCGAATCAACTTGCGGATAAAGAAACATATGAAATTGTGCTTATCAACTCTCACGATGGCACATCATCATACCAGATGATGTGCGGTATCTTCAGATTCGTATGTCAAAACGGTATGGTCTTAGGAGATACTGTGGAAGATATCCGCATCCCGCACAGGGGGGATATTGTGAGCGATGTAATTGATGCTGCTTATAGTATAGTTGATGATTTTGATACAGCCAAAGAGTCAATAGAAACGATGAAGTCAACGCATCTGATACTTCCGGAAGCTGAGGCGTTTGCAGCGGCAGCATTGACTTTAAAATACGACGACATAGAGAAAGCGCCAATTTCTCCTGTTCAGGCACTGTCGGTCCGCCGTCATGCTGACGAAGGGAAAGATCTTTGGACCACCTTTAGCCGGATACAGGAAAACGTAATCAAGGGAGGACAGCGCGGCAGATCCGTCACTGGAAAAAGGGTGTCAACGCGACCAGTAAAGTCAATTGACAACAATATAAAGCTCAATAAAGCCCTTTGGGTACTAGCGACACAAATGGCTGCTCTAAAGAATTAAGATAAGAGCCAGGAAGCTTACTTTTTTGACCGAGAGGGCAATTAAAAGCTAAATAAGCATGGGCCTGACAGCCCGTAATCCAAACATCTAAGGAGGTGGATGGATGCGGGCAAGGCCCGTATCCGTAAGAAGTGCAAATAATTAAAAGCGTTATTAATAAAATAAAAATGAAAATTAACGAGCGCAGTGTGGAAAAAAACCTAAAAAAATGGATATTAAACAGAAATTTAAAACTCGATGAATTTAAAAAAGAACATTATAAGGGCAGAAATCATTTTAACAATAAGAAAGGTAACTTAAAATATTTTGGCTTAAAACAGGTAATGGTTAGACATTTCTATGATTGTGTATGGACTGTAGAAATATCTGAGGATGCAAAGGGAATAAATAATTTGTCGATTTCGATTACACTTGATGATACTTTTGATCAGGATACTATGCGAGTTATGGAAATGTTAATATATTGCGACACTATTCAAGATGTAAGAAACTTGGATCAACGTGAAAGTATTTATTATGATTAATAATAGCCTTTATAGTTAAACAATACGGCCAAATGCCCGTAATCCAAACATCTAAGGAGGTGAATGGATGCGGGCAAAGCCCGTATCCGATATCATGGAAGAATCGCGGATAGATGAAGAAGAGAGTAACGAACAGGACTTAATTGAAAAATGGCTGAAAATAGGTAAGCGTAATCTATGGATTAGGAATGCCTATGATCCGCCTTTTACAAAAGAATCCTTTTGCCGTTGTGAGACATTAGAAGATCTGTATTCTGAGTTAAGTAAGGGTAATTGGTGTTTAGCGCAAGCATTTTACTTTGAGAATATAGCTTTCATTAACCAGATTGATGGCGGTGATGAATGGTTGGTTATCCGTAATGCGTTGCCGTTTGAAAGTATCACTGCAAGGTATTTTAATTTTGATAAGTTAGTAGATTTTTACAATAGAGTAGTAAAAGCAACTGATGAAAAGTTGAAAAAATTGGAGTATTAAAAGATTAAAAGAAAAGTCTAGTATTTTAGTATAAACGTCACAAAGAAAGGGGTGAAAGGCCTTGGTCATAGAGCCAACGGCCAGATAGATGTACAAAAAGCTTCAGGATATGATTAAGGAACTTGAAGAACTACCGGAAATGCATGCAGAGTCTGAACTATGGGTTCATAAAGTAAACGAAATGCTAAATGTAAATTCAACTCTAAATGGTAGGATGTCTGAAGAATTTATTTTAAATAGGAAAGCCGAATTGCGATGTGAACTCAATAAGGCCATAGCGGAATCTTCCAGGTTGAGCATGCGCCATGAAGGCATAATCGCAATGTTAGGGCTATATGCTGCTTGCATTTCTGCCGGTAAATCGAAAGAGATGTTAAGCGTTGCCCAGGCAAGCGAAGACGATGATGAAGGCAAATGTAAAAATGATAGCTGCTATGAAGACGACAAGAACCTTAAATCCGGAATCATAGTGATTTTGGAGAAAACGAAGGTTCATAAGGACGGTGTTTTCAGGACCTGGTGCGAGACTGGCGATGGTAATAGGACGGCTGTTTTTTCAGAAGGAGAAGTGGCCAAAATATTCCAAAACAGCAGCAAGGGCCAAAAACTAGAAGCGTTGTTTGTAAGGGTTGATAATGGTCTGTCAGTTAAAAAGGCAAAGAAACTGGCCTAAAAGTAAATAAACATTAATATTACTCTGCCCCCCGCACGGGCAAAACGATGCGGCACCTGCCAAATACAGGTGCCGCAAGGCCCGGGCAGGTAAGGAGAGAAAAATGCTTTGGTCCGAAAAAGAATTAGAAATGTACCAAAATAATAATAGCAAACCTTTGAGCAAACCTTTGGCGGAGGTTGCCAGGGAAAGAGCTATGGCCTATGGAGTCAAGGGGGCAGGGCTGGACGAATTACTGGCCACTATAGTGGCCAGTAATATTCCAGATGAAACCCTAAACGCTCTTAATAAAGAAGGCATAAAAAATTTATCGACTATGACCATGGAAGAATTTAGCGTACTACCCGGCATTGGCAGGAGCAAGGCAGCTGTAATGGCAGCGGCGTTTGAGTTAGCCCGCAAGCTGGCGGCAACACCATCTCAGGAAAGACCTTGCATAAAATGCCCGGAAGATGCGGCTTATCTGGTTATGGAAGAAATGCGCCACCTGGACCGTGAGCATTTTAGTGCTCTACTAATTAACACTAAAAACCAGGTGATAGCAAGGGAAACCGTTTCCATAGGCGCTTTGAATTCTTCGGCGGTTCATCCCAGGGAATTGTTCAAAGGAGCCATCCGGCGCAGCGCGGCGGCGATAATACTGGTGCACAATCATCCTAGCGGAGATCCTACTCCCAGCAAGGAAGATATAGATGTAACCAGGCGCCTGCAGGAGGCCGGGGAAATTGTAGGCATAGAGATATTAGATCACATTATTATAGGGGATATGAAACACGTTAGCTTTAAGGCTAAAGGCATGATGTAAAAGATTGGGATAAAACCTTTGAAAGCAAGAAAGTTGATTATTATATGGCTTAATTGCCATGGGAGGACGCAATTGGGAATAGATTATTCCTTTCTGTCCTCCTTTTGCGTTCATTGCCGGAAAGCACTGAAAGGTAACATGGAATGTAATTACACGGGAAGGAGGAGCAGAAATGCAAAATCCCAAACACTGCTATCCAAAGGAAAAGTATATACAGGCCGGAGTAAAAGGAAATCCGCCTTGTCCTATATGCGGCAAAGATTGGTGCGGTTATACCAGCTTTGGCCTTGTCAGCTGCATGCGGGTAAAGGAAGGGGCATTTGCTGTGAGGTACCAAAGAAACGGCCAGCCGTGCTACCTGCACTGGCTAAAGACGGGCGT
>CAZXQO010000059.1:0-13432 GCA_964643075.1 uncultured Peptococcaceae bacterium | reverse complement strand
CGCCTAATTGGGGGAGCTCTGTAACTTTTTTACTTCCTCTTTCATTTTCAGATTTTTCACCTACTAAGTAGTTATTCGGATGCAACCTTATTGTTTGGGTGAGTAGCTGGAAAATTATTTCTAAAGATCATAACAAAGATTTTTAACAAAATTGTCACTGTGTACTAACAGATCATATGTTAACTTTTGGTGCCCGGATTTTTTGTGCTACCCACCCAAACTTTCCCCTGCCATACGAATGTCTTATCAAGGGATGGCAGGCCTGCTTCTCCCGTGCAGCATCGTTCTTTTTACAAACCTTTTTCAAAATTCTAGGTGTTAAAAATTTGTCATTTCTATGTGACAAAATTGTGACAAATTTTTTGTAGTATAAGTTTTAGAGAAAATCAAATTTCAGGAGGGTTATTATGGTGAAGAAAAAAGTATGGTTACTGGTGACTGCCGGTATATTGGCTTTGGCCCTGGCTGCTCCAACTGCATACGGGGCGATAACCGGGAGTCAGAATACGCAAAATCCACAGGAACAATCATTTTTTAGCCAAATGCTTGGCTGGCATCAGCAATGGCTGGATCAGGCACAAAAGAACGGCCTGATGACAGCGGATCAGGCTAATGCATGGCAGGATCACTTGAACTACATGCGTAGCTCGATGGGCTATATGATGGGCGGCAACGGCAGCTACGGCGGCATGGGTGGCATGATGGGTGGCTACTATAATTCTCCTACAGTGTCTAACCCTGCACCTGATGTAAATCAACAGGGAGATGTGGCCGACCTCACTCTGAAGGTTTTACCAGGAGGTAAAACGGGTTCCGACGGTAAAATGCATGATGCGTTTTCACCGGCTGATTTTACTCTGAAAAAGGGAGTTCCTGTTCGGATTAGTATTTACAATTATGATGACATGCCCCATAGTCTGACTTCATATGCACTTGGTTTGAACATTCAGGCTAAAGGGGCTGCGAAGGAAGGAACGCCGGGAGTTACCACGATTACCTTTATACCGCAAAAAGAAGGGGACTATAAATGGGTTTGTGTTGACCCGTGCGACCTGGAGGCAAACGGCTGGGCAATGAGCCAGGATGGATATATGCAGGGAACTATTCACGTACAGGCTTAAATTTAGTTTTAATATAAAAAAAGTGCTTATACACAAAGCCGGTTTTTCCTACTATAGGATACCGGCTTTTTTATTGATTTTGATTTTGATTTTAATTGGTTACAAGCCAGGGTGGTGTTCAAGTAGCAGTATTTGCATAAATGCGAAGTTGTTCCTAGATGAAATTACTTCATTTCTATCGGCTTATACCAAGATTTAATATACCCATTTTAACTTATTTTATTTAGTAGTCCAGTACCAATGACACTACCCGCAAATTATATAATGTACTTGTTAATTCGGTTGGATTTAAAAAGCAATAATTAATGGGAGAAATTTGTGTGAAAGAGAAAGAAGAGTTGTCAATACCCCCCATAATTATGGTTATGGGAGATGTCCATGGCGAGTGGGGAAAATTATATTCTTTAATAAACAATAAGAAGCCAGGCATTATTCTTCAGTGTGGAGATTTTGGTTACTTTCCAAAATTTAAAGATTATCACCCTCATCACATTAAAAATGGTGATTGCAAAATATACTGGTGTGACGGCAATCATAGTGATCATGATACTCTCCGTAAAATAAAAAGAACAGAAATTCGTCCAAATATCTTTTATATGCGAAGGGGTAGTACGCTTACCTTGCCTGATGTTAGAACAGTTTTATTTATGGGTGGTGCTGAATCGATTGATAAGCATTTAAGAACACCTGGTATTGACTGGTTCCCCCAAGAAGTAATCAGTCAGGTGGACTTTAACAATTTACCACCGGAGGACACCAAAATTGATATAGTAATATCCCATTTTGAAAGGACAATATAACGATTGTAAATGGACTTGCTTGAACATGAGTGGTGAAACTGGTTGGTGGGAGTGGTTGGAATAAAAAATTAGGGTTACCGAACAATAGTATCTGAAAACACTAATCATTTTTGAACAAGTATACCAGCTTTTCCATGGACCAGGACCTAGTGACGGCCGCAGCAGCAACGGCGCAGCTCCTCCAGCGAAATCAAACTCCGTTTTCTACTGATTGCTAACTACTGTCTGGAAAAAATAAGGAACCTGCCGGAGGGGGGATAAGGGTGAAGAAGTACGGCATTAAACGAATTAAACGTAAACAAGCCAGGCGCCTTAAATTTAGCCAGGGCCCGTGAGTTATCTGACAGAATCACAAAAGCAACAAAGGAAGCCGGCATTACATACGAAGAACTAGAGCAAGCAGCGCTTGAGGCACAGAAAAAAGTAAGGGAAGAACGCAGAAAACGAGATGCCACAGATGTGCGTGAAAGAGCAATTGAGATTATACGTTATCTGGCTCCGGAAAAAGTTAGAGAAGCCGTGAAATTTCTTGAGCCGTTACTAGGAGAAGTGCCAGAACTCGATATTCCAACCGTTCAGCAAATTGCATACCCTATTTTAAAAAAGCATGGTGTAGTCAAAGCCGCAGTTTTTGGAGACTATGCCAGGGGCGAGAAGAAGTTATATAGTTATGTCGGTATTATAATTGAATATTGGCCAGGAACATGTGAAATGTTTTCTCAAGCTTTTTTTACACTTAGGTCGGAGCTTGAAGTAGCCTTAATGCGTAAAGTCAACCTTATGGTTGAAGATAATCTGGCGCCCCATTTTAGAGATGAGATTGAGAACGAGAAGATAGAAATATTTCCATAGAATAATATTAACAGATCGTAGAGGGAGGTTATAAAGAGAAATGTCCACTTATCTTTTTAGGACTCAGCTCCAGCCAACCCCGACTTTATATGGTAAGGATGTCTTGTCCGTCATTGAGCAGATAAAGAAAAAACCAAGCCAGGAACAGTTGAAAGCTATTGAAGAAAAGCGTGCTATATTCGCAAAAATCAAGAAAAGAAAAATAAATTTACCGGCATTGAGTTAAGGGTTAGGCTTTCTGTGAAGCATAAATATGCTGACTGCTCCTTTTGGGAACTGACTTTTTGGCAGGGGATGAATTGGTGGTTATTGACAGGGAGAGGGCTCTGTCTCTTTTCTTTTGTAGGATAAATACATCCTAAATAGTGTATAATGTATATAGGAATTCAATTAGGAGGTGTTTCCATGGACGTTAACACTGATTGCATTGTAAGTATCTCAGAAGCCAACCAAAACTTTTCTAGGGTTGCACGTCTGGTTGATGAGAAAAAGAAGGTCATCGTGATGAAAAATAATAAGCCCCGGTATCTGATTATTGACTTTGAGGATTATGAGAGCCAGCAAATACTTGATGCAATTGCCGATGAAATCTTAGAGAAGAACTTCGGCGCGTTTAAGAGGCTGGCAGAATGAAGAGGCTTTCTGTTGATTATATCCTGAAGTTGCACAAAAAGATGATCCACAGGACCGGCGGCGCTCCTGGAGTGCGGGATATTAAGCTGCTTGAGTCTGCTGTGCATAATGCCCAAGCTACTTTTGATGGACAGGATCTTTACCCTGAAATAGAGAGTAAAATCGCCACAACTTGCTATGGAGTAATTAATAATCATCCATTTATTGATGGGAATAAAAGAATGGGAATATACCTCATGTTAATTTTGTTGGATTACAATGATTATAGGATAACATATACGGAAGACGAGCTGGTAGAGCTGGGATTTGCTGTTGCCGAGGGCAAATTGTCCCGAAAACAAATTGTACGCTGGATAAAAAGCAGGGCTGGATAGCCAGGCAGGGGATTTTTTACCTTTTTTATATAAAAGTTCTGTTGATACAACAGCTACTGATGCATCTTATAACGGAGTAAAAACTATAACAAAAAATGATTACGGTATAGATCAAGGACATATTGCAGTATGTCACTCCTATATAACAGATTCACATGTCATAGAATGTGACATTACGTGTAACACTTATTATAAGTTTGCTAATTCCGCACAGTCCGATGCGTATGACATTCAGAGTGTCATAACGCATGAATTGGGCCATGTTTTGCGTATGGATCACTCTATAACATTTCAAGGCACAATGTATAGTGATGCTAAATTTAATTCTGAAGAAAATAGAACAGTCACTTCAGCCGATAAAAATGCCGCCAGATACTCCACCTCAAGATGGTTTAATTGATATAATAAGTAAATTTAAGGGAGCCGGTATATCTTTCCATCGGCAGGGGATCGGAGGTGGCGGCTCCTTCAAAAATGGTGATTTCCGGCGCCCTCTCCTGGATGTATTTTCCCGCCGCGGACAGTATCTCGTCAGTATTTACATACGCCCTCACATAGGGCTTGTTGTCCAAGGCGGTGTTCAAGTAGCAGTATTCGCATTTTCCTTTTGTTTGTCGTAAAGCGATTGCAGAAAAGCGTGCTATATTCGCAAAAATCAAGAAAAGAAAAATAAATTTACCGGCAAGGAACTTACACGGGGAATTGACCTGGATATTTCCCTTAGGCCGTATTCGATAGAGCAATACCAGAAGGCCAGTGCAGGGTGATTTTTTATATGCCAGGATCATCCAAAAAGGGAAAACAGTTTAAGAAGATTAGCTATTTATGCTAAAAGACGGGTTATACCATTGGGTTTACCTGTCTTTTAGTTTCTTAGGGCGAATACTTTTATTTTCTGCGAGTGGTATGAGCGGTGCTGGCGATACCTTTATTGGCAAAAAGAAAGGGGCTTTGAATAATTGGATTTGTTGGGTATTCGGTTAATCGTGGTGATACCTCCCTTTGTTATTGTTTCTCAGATCCCAGGAGATCCGGATTTTCGAAGACCCTGCCGTCTAATGCGAGCACTCGTGAATTCTGGCGCAGTAGGCAGGAAAACGGCGTATTTTGACGAATTAGGTATAAATTGCAACTGGATATATTAGCCAGGTTAACTAATCTATTCCTTGCCGTGGTTTGGACAGTATCGGGAGGTGGCGTCATGAGCCGGAAGGTTATTCCCTTAAACGATTTTGCTCTCCAGATCCCTTTGCTCCAGACAAAGTTGTTGGTGCCGCGCGAGTTGTCGGGCCTGGTGGACCGTCCGCGGCTCCATACCCGTCTGAACGGGATGCTGCAAGGCAGACTCATCCTGGTGACAGCCCCCGCCGGGTTCGGCAAGACCACCGCCGTGGCCCAGTGGGCCGGAAAAAAAGATTTTCCCGTAGCCTGGCTGTCTTTGGACAGCGGCGATAACGACCCGGTGCGGTTTTGGACCTATGTGGCAGCCGCCCTGAGAGGCCTGCAGCCGGACATCGGCGTAGAGACGGAGCCCATGCTGCGCTCCTCAACCAGTCCGCCCTGGGAGGCGGCCATTTCGCTGCTCATAGACGACCTGTCGCACATACCCTTCGATTTTGCCCTGGTCCTGGACGATTATCACGCCATCAGCGAGC
Source organism: uncultured Peptococcaceae bacterium (assembly GCA_964643075.1). GTDB lineage: Bacteria > Bacillota > Desulfotomaculia > Desulfotomaculales > Desulfocucumaceae > Desulfocucumis. The sequence goes on along the minus strand of CAZXQO010000059.1, from coordinate 7,997 downwards.
CGCTTGTCCACGAGACCCTTTCGTTCCTGGTGCGTTACGCGCCCGGGCAATTTCATCTCATCATCGCCGGACGTGCAGAGCCGCCGCTTTCCCTGCCGCGTCATAGGGCTGCGGGACAGGTGGCGGAGCTGACTGACCGGGACCTCGTCTTTGCCGCCGGGGAAGTGGCGGCTTTTTACCGCCAGCGGAACATAGAACTCACCGGCGAGGAGGTCGAAAAATTGGCCAGCCGTACCGGCGGCTGGGCCGCCGGCATGCAGATGGCGGCCATGTCCTTGCTGGAAAGCAGCAACAAAGCCGCGGCCATCGAACGCTTCGGGGGCAGAGACAGCCTTCTTGCCGGCTACTTCCTGGAAGAGGTGTTCGAGGGGTTTGGGCCGGATGTGCAGGAATTCCTGCTGCAAACATCCATTCTCGGCCATCTCTCCGGGCCGCTATGCCAGGCGGTGACCGGAAGGCCGGACAGCGGCGCCGTCCTCGCCACGTTAGGAAGGACATGCGGTTTTGTGGCCTGCCTGGACGACCAGTGGTACATGTATCACCATCTCTTTGCCGAATTCTTACAGGGGTTCCTGAAGGAGAGATACCCGAAACAGATCCGCAGCCTGTGTGGCAAGGCCGCCCGCTGGTGCGAGGATGGCGGGCTGACCGCTAAAGCCGTCGATTACTTCTTGCAGGGGGAGGAATACGGTCAGGCGGCCTGCCTGGTGGAGCGGCTGGTCCTGGAAATGCTGAACCTGGGCGAAACGGCGACCCTGTTCCGGTGGCTGCAGGCACTGCCGCCCGAAGTAGTGAACGAAAGCCCCGCCCTGTGTGTGGCGCAGGCCTGGGCCGACGCTGCGGCCAACCGGACTGCCGGGGTGGAGCACTGGTTGGAGCGGGCCGACAATTCCTGCCGTGATGCGAACGTAAAGCTTCCCGGGGGCGGCAGGAACAATATGGCCGTGGACATGGCCGTCCTCAGGGCATACCTGGCGGTCAAACGAAAGGATGTGCCGGGAACCCTGCGCTGGCTGTCCCAGGCAGGCCAGGCCCCGGAGAGGGATTTCACATACGGGCGGAGCGTTGCGCTGCAACCGCTGGGAACCAGCCTGCTGGGGGGGCCGCTGGGATGGTTCGGCCGCCTGAAAGAGAAGGCGCGGGCCATGGAGAGCGGTGCCTACCTCAAGTTTCGAAGCCTGGCTAAACCTGCTGCCCGCGCCGGGTACGCCCTGGTGGCCAACGCCGAGGCCCTGTACGAATGGAACAAAATCGACGCCGCGGTCAAGATCCTGGTGGAAGGAATGGAGGAGGCCCAAAGGGCGGAAGAAGCCGGGGCTCTTGTCCCGGCCCTGTTCACTCTGGCCAAAATCCACCTGGCCCGCGGCGACCTGGCGGCGGCCCTGAAAGTGGCTGCGGAGGGAGAAAAGAAAGTCCGCGCCCTTGACCGGCTGCAGTGGCTGTTCCCCCTGGCCGCCCTCAAGGCACGCATCAATCTGGCGGCGGGCGACACGGAAGCGGTTAACGCCTGGCTGGCACACAATCGCCTGGACATTTACGACCACCTCAGCACCGCCCGGGCCTACGAGCACACCACCCTGGCGAGGGTACTGCTGGCCCGGGGACAGCGGGAGGAGGCCCTGCTGTTCCTGGAGCGCCTGCTGGTCTTTGCCGAAAAGGAGCAGTGGCTGCCCCAAACCATCGAAGTGTCCAACCTGCTGGCCATCGCCCGCGACGCTGTGGGCCGGACAGCAGAAAGCCTGGAAATTCTCCGGCGCAACCTGGCCCTGGGCCGGGACAACGGCTACCTGCGCAGCTTCGTAGATGAAGGGGAGCTCTTGCTGGTCCTCCTGCGGCGGTTGTCCCGCAGCCGGAAGTTGACGGAAGGCGAGGCGGGCTACGTCAGGCGATTGCTCGACTTATTGCGTGAGAGCCCGGTGCTGCGTTATCCAGGGTTGCAAGCGGTGTCTGCGCGGTGCGACTCTCTCACCACCAGGGAACTGGCCGTGCTGCGCCTGGCGGCAGCGGGCCTGGATAACCGGACCATCGCCAGGGAAATGTCCGTCGGGTTGGAAACAGTCAAGACCTACCTTGCCAGAATCTACGGCAAGCTGGGGGTGGACGGACGCCGGGACGCTGTGAAGCGGGCGCAGGAACTGGGAATTCTATAGTAGGACCGTAAACCGAACGGGATATGCCGGGCCGGAGTTTAAAACGGCCCATATTTTTTTGAAAAAAAGTGGTTTTTTGTCCCTCTTTTGTCCCCCGTCGGGGGACTACAAAACCAAACACGCATGGTAGAATGCATCCGGCAGTATATACTGGGTGCATTTTTTAATGCTTTGCATTGGGCATAGCGCCGGACGACGGGATAGGCGAAAGGAAGATCAACCGGTGCAACAGCCGGGTGGAAGTCACTTCTTTCCGGCGGCCCAAGGCGATGAGAGTTGACACCAGGTGGAACTTGTCCGCCCCAAACCATGAAGAAAAAAGGAGGAGAGTGGTCAAATGCGTGAGGGGTTGGACAGAAAGGGGTTGATCTTCAGAAAGAAATTGAGCCGGGGAGCGCAGGCCGTATCCATGTGCTTGGCGATGATCAAGTGACTGCAGATACCACCGCGGCGGCAGGGACATACCACGCCGGTCACTGGGCACAAGCGAACATCGAAATTAGTTTCCCTTGGAGCAATCAGAGGCTATCCTGATGGAACATTCAGGCCGGACAACATCATTACTCGGGCCGAGTTTGCCACTGTGCTGGTGAAAACATTTAAACTTGCATCTAAGCAAGGCAATACTTTTGCTGACACAGCCAACATCTAGGCATAGGTAGTTGAATAATCAGAAATAGGTAATAATAAAATTTGAGGAGGTATAAAATGGCAAGTATTAATGTAGAACAGCAACTGGGATCAAATCTCGATTTATTTGACAACAGTAATATGCAAACTATTGTAGCCCGTATGAATGACTATTTTCAAAAGACAGCTATAAATATTACTGTCAGTAACATCAAAAAAGTATTAGATATTGACCCGGTTGATGTAATCATCACAGACTTCCAGTATTCAAATATTGATCTTGTAACAAATCCTATATTAGCTTATGAGCAAAGTGTAAATAATTCGGACTCCAAAGTCGCAGTTGATGTAGCTGTAAATTATAGTAAAACACTGGAAGAAGTTTTCTCATTTTCTTTCAACGAGGGTATAAATGTAGGTGTTTCAGTTAAAGTAAAAGCTGGGTTGCCAGTTATAGGACAGTCAGAGGTAACGGTATCAGGAGAAGCTTCATTTGAAGCAAGCCAGTCCTGGAGCAAGAAAGAAAGCCGGACATGGGAAGCTTCCAATACTATCCGAATAGAAGCCGGCGATTCTGCTGATATTAAAGTTACTATTAATAATGGAAAAATAAATTCACCATTTACTGCTAAAATTCTTATGGGGCCTCAAACATGGATACTATATAATGTGGACTCCTCCGTAGGCGCTACTGATGTATGGGTTCCAATAACTGCAGTATATACTAAAGAAGAAGTGCTAAACCAGTTGTCAATTCCTGTTAGCGGAGATTTTCTGGGAGTAGAGGGAGTCAGTGTAGTTACTACAGTTACTCCTATCTAAGGATGAATAATATAGTGAAAAAGCGAAGCATAAGTACGGCTCAATATATCGGACAAATAAACCGTGGCTGACTTAATGCCTGAACTGATAAAAGAGTAGCAGCACATCCGCATTGTCAATAACTACAACGACCTTAAATCCGGCCACGGTTGCAGATGGAATCATCAAGGGCTACCCGAACAACACCTTTAGGCCCGGGGGCAATGCCATCAGGGCTGAAGCCGTTACGGTAATATTGAATGCGCTTAATAAAGTAGTTGAATAATTAAAAACAGAGAGAGGAGAATAGAATTCTTCTCTCTTGCTGTTCTGGAAAGTTATCTGTTCCTTTTACATTCGCCGATTCTAATATCAATGTGCCGAATATTAAAATGGCCTAGGAACTTTGCCATTTTTCACTTCAATATATCAGGGGATACCTCAAACATCACTTGTAAGAATTGACAAACTAATAGAAACTGTTCATGCGTGATCGATTTACCATAAATGTTACATAATGTCATTTTATGCCTGGGAATTGGCTGCTTTTACCCAAGGTGACAACAGACGTTCTCTACTAACGTTGGGATCGATACTCTCACCCATGAGGTAAACAATGAGCATGAAAGGATCCTCGTCAATGCCGGCAGCATTAAGTACACGGCCCATCATAACTGGCGCAATAGCATAAAATGACTCGGCCCAGCGCAGAGGAGTAAAGCTGGCCGGGCGCAGGAACTGGGAATTCTTCAGTAAAACCATAAACCGAACGGGATATGCCGGGCCGGAGTTTAAACCGGTCCATATTTTTTGAAAAAAAGTGGTTTTTTGTCCCTCTTTTGTCCCCCGTCGGGGGACTACAAAACCAAACCCGCATGGTAGAATGCACCCGGCAGTATATGCTGGGTGCATTTTTATTCCAAAGGCAATATGAAGAAACAAGGAGGGAACTATCTTGAGGATTAATGATTTTCGAAGAGTTGGCGGCATCGGCCGCTATGTCAGGACGTGACCGGATCGAGCACTATACTCCAAGCAACACTGCTCTGCTAAAGATTGTTAATGTTAGTTTTTACTATTGTTAGTATTAATTAAAATAAAAAGGAGTGATTGTTATGGAACCGTTATTAGGACAAATCAATGCGTTCCCGTACATGTATGAGCCCACTAACTGGGCCTTGTGTGACGGGCGGGTCCTGCAAATTTCCACCAACCAGACCTTGTACTCATTGATTGGCACCACCTTCGGCGGCAACGGCACCACCACTTTTAACCTGCCTGACCTGCGCCCCGCCGCCATGGGCTGGGGTGGTGTCAGGTACTTTATCTGCGTGGCCAACGGCGTATACCCCAGCAGAGCTTAGTGTTTTAAGTTTTCATCAAACTTGATGGGAGAGTGAAAATTCCATGGATCCATTTATAGGCTTAATTAGATTACTGCCTTACAACTTCACAACTATCGGCTGGTTGCCTTGCGAAGGACAGATCCTTCAGATACAGCAAAATACCGCCCTGTTTTCCCTGATCGGCGCCAAATTCGGCGGTAATGGCACCACCACTTTTGCCCTGCCTGACCTGAGGGGCTTCGAACCCCAGCCGGGAGCACGGTACTTTATGGCCACCATGGGTTTATACCCGGTCAGAAGTTAAGCGCGGTCATGGTTTAACTGAGTATTTCACAGGAGGAAGATATTATGGAAACATTTATAGGTGCGGTTGAACTGTTCCCCTTCGGTTTCGAGCCCATGGTCTGGTTTCTGTGCGACGGGCGGCTGCTTAACATTTCACAATATGATGTCCTGTATTCGCTGCTGGGCAACCAGTTCGGCGGTGACGGCATCAATACCTTTGCACTGCCCAACCTGCTGGGGACCGAGCCCATACCGGGCATGAATTTCTACATCGCCATAGCCGGTGATTATCCTGCCAGAAGTTAAAGAAATGGTTGAAGTTACCGCGCTCTTCTAAACACACATACGGAAAGGATTGAAGATATATGAACAACGTGGCTCTTAACAAGACCGCCACTTCCAGCAGTTATGTGTCGCCCTTTGCTGCCGGCAAGGCTGTGGACGGCACCCTGACTCCGCTCAGCAGATGGCTGTGCGACGCCATGCCCTGCTGGATTCAGGTAGATTTAGGTAAGAATTATTATATTCAAAGATGGGTTGTTAAGCACATGGGGGCAATCGGTTGGCAATCGCCGTCCTACAACATGATAGATTACGCTCTCCAGGGAAGCCTGGATAATGCCAGCTTTAGTAATCTGGACTCGGTTACCAGCAATAACGCTAGTGTAACCGACCGCACGATTTCATTCGCCCAAGCCAGGTATGTGAGAGTTAACGTGACCAAAGGGCTTAACATCAACAAGGGCGTCGCTTCAGTGGCCGAAATGGAGATTTACGGAACCTGCGCGGTTTTATCAGAGTTTGTTTTAAGATACTTAAGGACTGTGGTAAATCCTAACGAGCAATTTAGCCCGACACGTTTCTCGTATACCGCAAATGTACCTAATTCTTATACCTCAGTAACTGTTACTCCTACCGCTATGGACAGCAGTGCCGTCATTACTGTAAATGGCCAAACTGTTCCAAGCGGCCAGACGTCGCAGGCGATTAACGTAAATGTGGGACAGAACACCGTCACTATAGTTGTAACAACGCCCGGTAATGACCAAAATACATACACCATTACCGTAACCAGGGCAAGCAGCTAAAAAGTTAAGTTCTCCATTTAATAATTATACTAAAAAACAAACAGCATTGCCCTGAAAGGCCAAATATAACAAGCTTTTTGCCAGGAATTGTTGTTTGTTTTTTTTAAATCTGAGGTGATTAAATGCACGATTACAGGAGATTATTGCCATTACTCTTCATCACAGTGTTGTTATTCTGTTTCTTTGCAAACAATACTGTGACATATGCGGATACGGCTACCCTGTATCCCTCCCTGGATTCTTGCAAATCTAACGAAGGTAGTTATCCCGATGGTGATACTACAACCGTACCGCCCTACACAGTGAACTGGGTAGGTTCTTATCAAAGCTACAGTATCACCGATTTCAAATCTTACACCAAATTTGACTTGAGTGCCATTAGTGGTACGGTTACCAGTGCGACATTTAATATAAATATTGAATACGTCGACAATTCCCCCACTGTAAATTTATACGGCTCAAATGTTGACAACTGGACGGAAGCTTTGACAACAATACCAACTCAAGATGTCTCTATTGTTACCAATGACAACAGTATAACCAGTTTATCTGTAGGTACATGGAAAACATTTGATGTAACATCCTTTGTCAACAGCCAGGTTGCAGGAGACAAGATGGCAACTTTCGTTTTAACCGGGTATAGCACAGGCGATAATGACTTTGCTTATTGCGCAGATGAGGACGCATCATACCGGCCGCAACTTATAATAACTTACACTCCCTCAGCCACAGTTTCTTCCGTTGGTGTTCCGGCCAACGGTACTTATGGCGTGGGACAGAACCTGGATTTTACCGTCAACTTTAATGAGCCGGTTACTGTAAACACTGGCGGGGGCACGCCGTACATTCCAATAACCTTAGATACCGGAGGCACAGTTAATGCCGACTACATAAGCGGGTCAGGTACAAGCGCCCTCATCTTCCGCTATACCGTTGCGGCGGGCAACTCAGACCCAACCGGCATTGCAGTCGGAGCGGCGATTACAGCTAACGGAGCAACCTTAAGGGATAGCGCGAGCAGTGACGCGAATCTCACCTTAAGCGGTGTTGGGGCTACCGCTGGAGTACTGGTGAAATCTATGGCCTATACGGCAATGGCCTCCGAAGCAACGTCGGGTCCAACTGCTGGTGTAGATAACGCCATTACCTTGACGGTGAAGGATTCATTCGGAAATACCGACACCACGTTTACCGGCGCGCATGATGTGACTATATCAGGGTACACGGCAGCGCCGGACAGCACATACGGGAGCTTTAACGCAATCGCCCTGACCGCGTCGCCCAATACAATCAGCGTGACCTTCACCAACGGCGTGGCCTCGCCCAACCTGGCGCTGAACAGCTCCTCGGCTCAGACCATAGCGTTCAGCGTCGCAGGGGTCAACACCCCGGCGACCAATACCGTAACCATAACACCTGTGCCGGCTATTGCGGCGTCAATGACCCTGACCCAGGATATCACAGCGCCCGCGGCCAACGGAGGGCAGTTCGCCCAGCAGCCCAAGGTAATCTTAAAGGACGCCTTCGGCAACACCTGCACGAATGACAGCGCGACGGTGGTGACGGCGTCCAAAAAAGACGCAGGCTCCTGGACCCTTACCGGGACGGCCACCGCCACAGCCAGCGCAGGCGTGGCGACCTTACCTCACTGGGCTACAACCCGCAGGGCCGGCTCACCCGGGTCACCGACCCCAACG
>CAZXQO010000058.1:0-13722 GCA_964643075.1 uncultured Peptococcaceae bacterium | reverse complement strand
AACAATGTACAAGAGAAGATATATCAAATGGATATAGATTACCTTATCCCTCCAGTATATGCTGATCATTGCCAAGATACTGGCTCAGAAAAAAGAAAAGCATGTAGCTGATGTATTCTCTTTTATTATTGTAATAAACGCGTTCTTTGTCCAGGGTATTGAAGAAAAGGTTAAGCCATTCATGTTCAACATTATAATCGGGATAGACATAGTTCTCCGACCACTTGGCCGTGGCTTCCATGAGCCAGTTGACATCATGATCATCCATGCGGAACTTGTGTCCTATGTAAAACTGGAAACAGTGAAAGAGCTCATGCACAGCCGTGGACTGCAGTTTTTTATCGTCCAGGGTCTTTTTCAACAGGATGCTGCACCTGTTTTCTTTTTTATGCCAGATGGCGCCGCCGTCAAGCCCCCCCTCCAGATTAATCAGCCAGACCTTGAAAGGTGCGGTAGGCTCAATGTTGAGAAGTTCCTTATACATGGGCCAGGCTTTGGCAAAGGCCTCTTTAACTTTGATGGCTTTGTTCCTCATGTTTTCTTTTTCTGCGGCAGGCGCACCGGGGGAAGCGCTGGATTTTGCCTTTGAAGTCGTCACCCGGGATACTATCTGCCGGGGGGCGGTCCTGGAACCCAAGGAATTAATGGGTGACTGGAAATCAAAAGGGATGGTTATGCGCCATCTCTTTTTTGGTTTCCGGTAATAATGGCAAAAACTCGTACAGATAACGAAATAAAAACGGCCATTCTCTTTTTATCGACAAGGCCGTTTCCTTCTCAAATAGAAATGCACCGTTAACTGTATATAATCAGTCGCGATGCTTTTTTTCTGATACAAATGGAAAGACTACATAAAATATCCGGGTTCAGACCATCATAAAGGGGAGAGAAAAGCCACTCGTTTTTCCCCGTGGTAAAACTTGTACGAAAGCGGGAGCGGTTTATGTTCGGCTTCTTGCAACGGTTTAAAGAAAAAAGACAGCTTCAAATGGAAAGCCCGGACTCCCATAAAGCCGAGTTGGAACCGGGACCAAATCCATGTGAAGATCCACCGCACATTTCACTGGTTGAATTAATACCCCGTGCTGAACAACAGTTGTTGCGGGGCAACAAAAAACGGTTTTCCGAACATCTTTCCTATAACCTGTCTCTGCTGACCGAACGGCTGCCGGATGCCGGTCTGGTCTGTGAGCTATTTAAAGCGGGGACTTTTTCCAAAAGAAAGATCGCTTTAGTCTACCTTAAAAACCGGGCGAACCCCGGTATCGTGTCTGAAATAAAGGACCGGATCAAAGCCATAAAAGCGGAGACGATCTTAGACAGCAGCTATGTTGAGCGGAACCTGGAAAACTCCAACGCAAGCCCCTTTCCCCAAATAGAAACTACCCAGAGACCCGATATTGCGGAATCCGCCCTGGTTCAGGGCAGGACCGCCATCATCGTCGAGGGCAGTCCTGACGTTTTGCTGGCGCCTGCCACCTTCTTCGACTTGATGGACACACCGGACGACGCTTACCGGCGGTGGTATATCGCATCGAATTTTTTTCGCCTGGCCAGGTATATCATGTTTATCTTCGCTGCTTCCCTGCCCAGTTTTTATATCGCCTTGACGTCGTATAACCCGGAAATGATCCCTACCGGCCTTTTATTTGCAATTTTAGCTAGCCGGGAAGGCACCCCTTTTCCCGTTTATTTTGAAACATTCTTAATGATGGGAGTTGTTGAAGCGGTCAGGATGATGATAATCAGAATCCCTTCCCAAGTCGGAGCTACCATTGCCCTGCTTGCGGGAGTTACGCTGGTGGTGGCAGGGCTGGCTGCCGATATAATTGCTGCACCAGTGGTTATGATCGTCACACTGACCGTCATTTGCTCATATGCCATTCCGAATAATGACTTGCGCTCCTCCGTCCGGGTCATTCAGTTTTTTACCATGATCATGACGTCATTTCTCGGACTTTTCGGCTTCGCGGCCGCCTTCTTCTACATCGCCATTCACCTGGTTACGCTGAAATCCTTCGGCATCCCCTACATGACCCCCCTGGCCCCCCTGGAGGCAAGCGGGTGGGGGCATACCGTATTGCGGGACAATACGGTGGTCATGGCCCGGGACGAAACGTACAAGCCAATGGCGAATTATAAAGACAGGGGTGATGAAGGTGAGTGATGAGATAAGGGGGAACTTGCGGGACAAGCTGGATCCAAAGGTCATGGCCGCGGCCCTCATTGTCGGCGTCATTGAATTTGAACTATTTACCGACCCCAAAGGGATGGCTGACTTTGCCCAACAGGACGCCTGGCTCTCCATCCTATTGGGCGGCCTGATTTCAACCATTGCAACCTATTTGTTGGTTCGCCTGGCCTCCAGGTTTCCCGGGGAAAACCTGTTCCAGTACAACAAAAAAATATGGGGCAGGCCCGTCGCTTTCGCTATTGTTATGGGTTATCTCCTCTACTGGACCGTGTATTTAACTTTGCTTTTTAAAGACTTCAGCACGGCTAATAAAATCTTGTTCCTGCGGGAAACACCTTCCCTCGTACCCATGCTTATTCTTGCGGCCGGGGCGGCGCTGCTGGTCTCGTACGGTTTGCCGGCGGTAATCCGTTTCTTTCAATTGATGCTGCCCTTTCTGATCCTGCCGCTGTTGCTTATTATCATTCTGGCGATCAGAAGGGTTGAACTGGAGCAGTTCCTTCCCGTGCTGAGCAACGGAATATTACCGGTCCTGAAAGGCGCTGTTTATTTTGCGGGCGTCCTGCAGGGGGTCGAAATCATTCTTTTTTTGAGTCCTTTTCTCACCGATGTCAAAAAAGCCACAAAACCAGCTTTGATCGGAATTAACTCAATTAACCTTTTAGCCCTAATCTTTGCTGTCATACCCATCGGGATTATGGGAAATGAAAATATCAAAGAATCGTTATGGCCGGTAATTAACACCATTTCTCTCATCGAACTGCCGGGGTTTCCCGTTGAAAGATTTGAGTTGTTTTTAACCTTACCCTGGCTGATAGGCATTTTTACGACCATGTGTCTTTTTATCTACCTGCTTTCCTTTGGGATTATCCAAGTCTTCAATTTGCGGAACAGAAAATTAGTTGTCTTTTCCGTCGCTGGCCTTATTGTTTTGGCAACCTATATACTTCCCAATTACACGTGGGCTCTAACCGTCCGTGAACACTTTTTCATTCCGTCGCTGCTTTTTTTATATGTTATCCCGTTGCTTACTTTACTCATTTCAATTTTACGGGCAAAGAGGGATTGACCGATGAAAAAAATGATTATTTCCTTAATTCTTTTGTTGTCCCTGTTACTTAACAGCGGCTGCTGGGACATCCGGGATATCAGCAATAGAGCCTTTGTCACCGCGATCGGACTGGATGCGGTTGAAGGTGCCGAACCATTGATGTATAAGGTTACTTTTGAAGTTATCAAACCGTTGGGCTTAAAATACCAATCCTTTGCACCCGCAACGATCGTGGAAACAGTTGAGGCGGAAAGCATCAAGGAAGCAATGGAACAGCTGCAATCTAAAATTTCCCGGACAATTACGTTGTCTCACCTGAGGGTATTAATCATCGGCGATAAGCTGGCCAGACGGAATTTCAACAACATATCAAACTTCTTTGAAAAACACCCGGAAGTCGCACTGCGTTTACGTCTCGACTTTGTTCAAAACGGCCAGGCCCAGGATATATTAACCGCAAAACCCCGGTTCGAAAAATCCATATCCGGAGAATATGTAGCCGCAACTCAGTTGAAAAAGGATTTTTCACTAATGCGGACGAGGAGTTTCTATGATTTTGTTGGCGATCTGCGCAGCAGCAACGGCAACGGTTTTGCAACCAGGGTTTATCGCCCGGCAAATGTTGAAACCACTGTGCATGAGGGTGGGGCTGTGTTCAAAGAGTGGAAGTTAACCGGATGGCTTAATGGTGACGAAACCCGGGCGGCAAACTGGATTACCGGGAGGGGTAAGACCACGGTGGAGGGTAAAACGGAGCAGGGCGTTTATACTTATCAAGTAAGCAAAAAATCTGTTCGCCTCACCCCCGTCATTAAAAACGGACAGTTCCGATACATGGTAAAGTTGAAAACGTATGGGAATGTAAATCAAGAACAAGGAGAACAATTGGATTTATCCAACCCTCAAAATATAGATAAGTTGGAGAAGGTCTTTTCACGTGTCATCGCCGGACAAGTGCAAGGGGCCATTCACAAAGCACAAAAAGAACTCGGTGTTGATTACCTCGGCTTTGGAAAAAATTTTAAACAGCACGACGCAAAAAAATTTAAAAGTATTAACTGGGCGGAAATTTTCCCCAACGTTCCGGTAAATGTTGAGGTTGAATCTAATATTAGCACTTTTGGGCTTGCGAGGTAGACTTTTCGGGGCAATACCGAAATCCAGTTTTGTATTATCTAACAAAAAGGTGCTGGAGAGAAAGCATGCTTGTAGGAAGGATAGTGATCTCCTCAGGATAGCAATTGATTATGCAGATTTTTACCTGCCGGTAACTACGGTTAATAGAAACACCTATACCAAATACTCCACCCATGAACCCGGAAAATTTCTTTCCAGTTCCCTGCTGAACAGTGAATCCATTTCCTGAAGCCTTTCCTTTGGATAAACATATTTACCGTAACCAAACCGGCCATATTACATTAATAATTCATTGTGGTTTCTAAGGGGATCGGAGGTGGCAGCCTCTTCAGAAATTGTGATTTCCGGCTCTTTCTGGATGTATTTTCCCCTGCGGATAATATCTCGTCATTATTTACATATACCCTCACATAGGGTTTGTTGCCAGGGTGGTGTTCAAGTAGCAGTATTCGCATTTTTCTTTTGTTGGCGGTAAACATTAAACACCCGTAGTCCCTTGTATACCAAGGACTGAGGGTGTTATTATATATGTGAGCTACTTTGCATAATGCATTTAATACGAATTAAGAGGAGGTTTGGCTTCTATGACGGAGGAGATTCGTTGGGTAAAAACTCACTGCGCACGGATGGATCACGGCGGTTGCAGTCTGTTGGTTGGTGTCGAGGATAACCGGATCATACAGGTCAAAGGTGATCCGCAGGGTTACTTGAATCATGGATACACCTGCTATAAAGGCAAGGTCTCGGCTGATCGTCTTACCCACCCGGATCGTCTCCGATATCCTCTTAAGCGTGCGGGAAAACGCGGCGAGGGGAAATGGCAGCGTATTTCCTGGGAAGAGGCGCTCGATGAAACTACAAAAAATCTGCTTCATATCAAGGAAAAATACGGGGCGCGGGCAGTCGGATTCGGTGCCGGCATGCCCAAGGGGCTGGAGCATTTCGTTTTGATTCGCCTCGCCAATATTTTTGGCTCGCCTAATGTCATTGCCTCTCAGGATGTATGCCACGCCCCGAGGGAGATCACAGGTATGCACACCTGCGGGTTTTACCCGGTTGCCGACCTCCACAACCCTACCAGCCTCATTCTCTCATTCGGCAGCAACATTCTATCCTCCAACGAAGAAGGTCAAATTGGCAGCATGGCGCTGGGTCAGCTTAAAAAAGGCGCCCGGATGATCGTGGTCGATCCCCGCAAGACCGAGCTGGCTTCCCAGGCCGATCTATGGCTGCAGCTCAAGCCGGGGACGGAGACGGCGCTGGCGTTGAGTCTCCTGCACGTCGTCATCGAAGAATCACTTTACGATCAAGAGTTTGTGGAAAAATACACATATGGGTTCGAGGACCTGGCCCAGCAAACAAAACGGTATTCACCGGAAGCGGTATCCGAGATCACCTGGGTTCCAGCAGACCTGATACGCCAGGCCGCACGGATGTACGCCGCAGCAAAGCCCGCCGCTCTCCAGTTGGGTAATGCCATCGAACACTCCGTCTATGTCTTTGACTCTGCCCGCTCGCTGGTCTGCCTGATGGCCATTACCGGCAACCTTGAGGTACCGGGCGGAAATATCAATGCCCACGACCCCAAAATCATGAGGTTGGGTGAATTCGTAAGGGCCGATTTAATTCCCACCAAGGCCAAGGAAATGATTAGCGCCCACCACGGCATTATCCCCAGATTGATGACGGTGTCATCCGCCTATTTCCGCAAGGCGGTGCTGGAGGGAATACCTTACCCGGTCAGGGGATACTATGGTATGTGCTGCAACCCGCTGGTGACCTGGGCCGACAGCCGGACTACCTATGAAGCCTTTATGAGCCTTGATTTTATAGCCATGGCGGAGATATTTATGACTCCCACCGCATCTATGGCGGATATCGTCTTCCCGGTGGCCCACCAGTACGAAATGAACGATATAGGTCACTACGGGATCGGACACGGCATGATATTCGCCCGGCCGAAGATCGTCGAACCGCCGGAGGAGTGCTGGCCCGACATGAAGATCATGAACGAACTGGGCAAGCGGGTGTCGCCGGTGGAGTTATGGCACGAAGATTACGAACAATTCCTGGAAGACCTGGTCCGCCCGGCGGGTCTAACCTACAATGAATTCGTAGCCAAAGGTTATCTAAAGGGACCCGACCATTTCAGGTCGTACCAGGAAAAGGGCTTCCGCACGCCCACCGGCAAGGTTGAATTGAGACTGAGTACCGCTGAGAAGTTCAAGCTGAAACCTCTGCCCGAGTATACCGGTCTGCCCGAGAAGGAAGATCCGGAGTACCCGCTGATTTTAATCAGCGCGAAGAGCCGATATTTTCTCCTTTCTTCCTATCGGTGGGTTGAGAAACTCAGGTAAAAACGGCCGCATCCCTTAGTTGATATTCATCCTGAAACGGCGGCAGTCTGTGGGATTAGTGACGGGGACAGTGTTGTTATTGAAACTAAATACGGTGAAATCGTCCAGGTGGCACGCATTACCGATGCCGTCCATCCCCGGGTAATCAACGCGGCCTTGGGATGGTGGTTCCCGGAGGGAGAAGCGTCGGAGCAGTTCGACTGGCAAAAATCAAATTTTAATATGCTTACCTCCATCGGAAAGCTGGGCAAGGAGTTCGGAACCCCTAATATTAAAAACCTCCCCTGCCGGATACGCCGGAGATAAATCCTGGTCTCATATTTTCCGTAACTTAAAGAATAAAACAAAAATCCAGCAATTCTTGTGTGTCAAGGCATTGCGGGTTTTTTGTTTTTCTCATTACTTTGGATAACCCAATTTAATGATAATGTATTAATTTGATATATTCAGAGCGAATGATAGGGCATAATTGCTGCGTCCACATTAATGGGGTAATTATGCCCTTTATATTAAGGTATTCAGCCCTATTATTAAAAAGAACGAATGACCTGGTCATTTCTGGCATTCCACCTGGGTAGCCGGATAGGCTTCGCCGTTCCTCCGGGGGTCTATCCCTCCTTGTCTTCTCATTATACCAGTATACCAGGCTGCCAGCGACGCATTTTTCACAATGTGAAAGGTATTTTTATTTCAAAAACCGAAACAGAGGAATTTGCTGGTATATGGCGAAATGCTCAAACAAGAAAGAAGAAGCTGGTAGTACTGGAACCTTTTTATTGTTAGCTTCAGAGGATAAATTTATGCTGTAGTAGTAAGATGGGTTGTATTTGCAGTACCTGTTAATAATTGTCAAGCGGCTTGAACATGGTTTCCTTATGCAACAGCTGAATTTCCAGCAAGGATTTTCTTACTTTTAGATTAACACGGGTCAGCAGTAGCAGCAGAGGAATATGAGACCCGGCCTGATTCCTGACGAAATAGACGCCGGCATTCAAGCTTTAATGTTTCCAAAATGACAAATATTGAGGTTATGGATAGTAATATTTGGGGAGATAAACCTGACTATAATCCAAATGATAAGCGTATGATAAAAATTTATTGTAATATCTAAAAAAGGAGGTGCTCCATGCGAATACTGCACACATCCGACTGGCACTTGGGCAAGACCCTGGAACAGATCAACCGCATTGAAGAACAACGGGAGTTCATTGATTGTCTGTGTAAAATGGTGGAAGAGCAGAAAATTGATTTGGTTCTGGTGGCCGGTGATATTTACGATACATATAACCCCTCTGTTGCGGCAGAGGAACTTTTTTATGAAGCTATTGACAGGCTGAATGACAGAGGGAAGAGGGCGGTTGTTGTGATTGCGGGAAATCATGACAATCCGGAACGGCTTTGCGCGGCCAGCCCACTGGCATATAAAAACGGCATCATCCTCCTTGGCTATCCCGGGAGTGATGCGGGTTTATATAAAATCAGCGGAGGGAACATAAAGATAATCGCATCCGGGCCTGGTTGGCTGGAGCTTTGTGTTCCCGGCTGCGATTATCATGCCGTAATCATTACCCTTCCATACCCATCCGAGTCCCGTTTGGAAGAGTTGCTTTCTCAACAGGCTGATGAAGGCATACTCCAAAAAGCTTATTCCGAAAAAATAGGTAGCATTTTTTCATCTCTTGGTCAGAAATTCTGGGACGACACAGTAAACCTGGCAGTGGGGCATCTTTTCATCAGGGGAGGAAAGGAGTCGGAGTCCGAAAGAACCCTGCAGATTGGTGGAGCTTTGACGGTTGATCCCGGGGTATTGCCTGCAAAGGCGCATTTTGTTGCCCTCGGTCATTTGCACCGTCCACAGGAGATCAAGGGTGCGCCCTGCCCTGCATATTATTCCGGTTCGCCATTGGCGTACAGTTTTTCAGAGGCTGATTACAGCAAGGCAGTATATATTATTGATGCCGTTCCGGGAAAAAAGGCAGAAATAAATGCTGTATATCTTAACTGCGGGAAACCCCTCAGGAGATGGGTCGCAGAAGAAGGAATCGGACAGGCCATCCAGTGGTGTGAAGAAGGTAGGGATCAAAATGCCTGGATTGACCTTGAGATTGTGACAGAAAGGGTCTTTACTGTCGAAGAACAAAAACGCCTCAGGACTTTACATCCGGGCATCATTAACATCCGGCCCAAACTGAAAGCCGAAGTTTCTGAAGTTCTCAGTCCCCAGAGCAGGGAAGGAAGAAAAATTGACGAGTTGTTCAAGGATTATTTCAAATACAGGATGGGACTGGAAATCTCACAGGAACTGATGGGAGCATTCATTGAGGTTTTGAATGACGAAGATGAATCGGGCAATTTGATGGACGGAGGCGCTGCAGATGAGACCGAAGCTTCTTGAAATAGAAGGGTTGCAAAGCTTCCGTGATGTTCAAAAAATTGATTTTGATGTTTTGGGAGAAACCGGCCTTTTCGGTATATTCGGCCCTACCGGAAGTGGCAAATCCACCGTCCTGGATGCCATAACCTTTGCTTTGTACGGTAAGGTGAAGAGAGCCGAAAGAGGCACACAGGGTATTATTAATTCAAATTTAAATACTGCAAGGGTATCCTTTACCTTTGAGCTTTTTAAAGACAACATCAGAAAGACATACAGGGTTGAAAGGACATATAAGCGGAAGAAGGGTTCAGATAATTCCTGTGAGCCCAAAGTTGTCCGGTTGATTGAAGTCACCCAGGTGGGTGAAATCCCGGTATGTGACAAAGCTTCGGAGGTTAGCACCAATATTGAGGAATTGTTGGGGCTGAGTCATGATGACTTTACACGGGCTGTGGTATTGCCCCAGAACAGTTTTCAGGAATTTCTCCTGCTGGACAATGCAAAAAAGCGGGAAATGCTGGAGAGGATTTTCTATCTTGAGGAGTATGGGAAACAGCTCTGGGAAAAGTTGAATAGAAAGATGTCCAGTCTTAAAAGCCGGATTGACAGGCTGTCAGGAGAATTAACCGCCTATGCGGATGCCTCGGACGAAGCCCTAGAGGAAGCTAAAAAGGCCATGGAAGCGGCTGTGCTGGAAAGAGCCAGGGCTGAAAAAGATCTGAAGCTGCTGGATGCTAAATATAACGAAGCGAAGGATGTATGGCAGCTTGTTCAGGAGCTTGCTTTTGTCAATCAAAAGGAACAGCGGCATATGGGTTCCAGAGAGGCTGTCAACGCCAAGAGGGTGCAGTTTGAGAAGGCAGTGAAAGCGGATGGGCTGCTGGAAATGATTTATAAAAACAATGAACTGTCCTCGAAGCTCCATGAGACAGAAAAACAGCTGCAGGAAGTAATGGTCAGACTGCCGGGTGTTATTTCCGGCTTGAATGAGACCAGACAAAAGTATGAGGTTATTAAGAGTGAAGCAGTGACAGAACAGCCGAAAATGGTCGCTCTTAAGACAAGGCTTTCTGATGCCCTTGGTATAAAAGCAGAATTAATATCTATCCGGGAAAAAATTAATAAACTTCAGATGGCGTCAACAAAGTTTCAGAAGGACATTTCGAACAAGAGCGGGGCTATTGCTAAGGAAACAGAGGGGATCGGGGCACTGGAGCATGGTTTGAGCCAACTTCATAAGGAAATGGGGCATTTGAGAACTGATCCGGAATACAGACAGCAGATTCAAGAGGGAGCAAAGCTTGAAAATCAAGTGGAGACCCTCAGCGGAAACGTAAATGAACTCAATATAAAAGTAGAAGCGTTGAATGGTGTTATTACCGGGTTAGAGCAGAAACTTTATCAGATAAAAGAAAAAATTTCGTTGTCTCAAAAAGCTCTGAACGATTTGAACGAAGAAAAACAAAAACATGAAAGTTTGATGCCGGAAGACAGAAATTCAGTTCTTCAATACAAGGAAAAAAATCATGCACTTCAAGCGGTTTGCGATGTTTTAAAGCTTAGAAAGAATGAACTGGATGGAATGAATTCCAGGCTTGCAAGTCAGCAGTCAACCTTGAAGAAGTATAGAGAAAAATTATTAGTTCTGGAAGTCGGAAAATCAAAAGCCGAGACGATTTATAATCTGTCCAGGCTGGAGTTAGAGCATGCAGTCAAGGCGATGGATCGAAATACTGCGTATATGCTTTCCAAAAATTTAAAAGAGGGCGAGGCATGTCCGGTTTGCGGTTCGGAGCATCATCCCAATCCTGTTGCCCAAACAGATGGTACTGAGTTGGCAGCGATTGAACAACAGGTGGAGATTGCCGGAAAGCGGCTTGCTGATGCTGAAAAGGCTTTAAAAGAAGCGGAAAAAGAATATCTTGTTGCAGTCGAGCAGATAAAAGCCTTAAAGGAGCAGATGAATCAAGTATCCCAGGAACTGGAGTTTAAAATCAAGGAATACAGTGATGCACAACACAGGCTGCCTGCAGAATTACGTGTCATGGAGTTGGAACAATTACGTGTTGAACTGGACAGGATGAACGGCTTAACTGTAGAAAAGTTCAAAGCCATTGAGGTTTGGGAGAAAAAGCAGGAAGCATACAAGGTAGAGATTCAAAAAATAAATGAGCAGTTGTCCAAATACGGGCTGGATGAAAACGGCATAGTAGCTGAGCTAAAAGTAAACCGGGAAAACAGGGAGCAAACGGAAAATGCCTTGAGGGCCGCATATGGAATATATCAGGAAAAACACGGGATGCACCTGGAATTTTTGCAGCAATATAAAATTGAAAGTGTAACAGCCGAACTGAATAGGTTTGCAGAAAATGACCGCAAAATGAATTTGCTCCAAATACAAATGGAGCAGACACAGCAATCCCTAAATAATAAGAGAATTCTTCTGGAAAATTTGAACGAAGAAATTCGGGTGTTAAACAGCGAAAATGTAAAAGTAGAGGCGGATAGTAGTAATTTTATAAAGCGAATAAGAGAAAAGGAAATCAAACTGAAGGAATTGGCTGGCGATGCAAATATCGAAGAAGAAATCAAGCGTATCGATAAAAGGCTTGAGGAGTATGTTGAGCTTGAAAAGCAGTATCAGGAAAGTTTAAAGGCTTTGGAAACACAACATAATGAACTGACTACCCAAAAATCAACACTGGAGAATCAAAGAAATATTTATACCGAGAGTCTTAAAAGCCAGCAGGACAGGCTGAAAACTCTTCTCCTGGATAAAGGGTTTGCTGATAGCGATGAAGTGGAAAGATCCGTAATTCCAAAAGAAAAGCAAAAAGCTTTGAACGATGAAATCAATGAATTTGAACAAGCCGAAAGAAATATACAGGCCCAAAAGGGTATGGTGCAAAAGAAGCTGAATTCTCGCAGCATCACAGAAGAGGAATGGAATCATTTAAGTACTGCTTATCAGAAAATGGCAGCTTTTAAGGAAGAATGCGTTTCTCGCAGCGAGGTTGCAAAGAATAACTTTAATATATTGAAGGGTAAACATGACAAGTGGGTGGAGTTAAATAAAAATTACAGCGAACTGACAAACAAACATGGCTTGTTTGAGCAGATACAGAAACTTCTGCGGGCAGAAAGAGGGAAGGACAATAGCTTTATTGATTTTATTGCGGAAGAAAGGCTCCGTTATGTTGCCGCAAAAGCCTCCGAAACACTTGGGGTAATGACAAAATATAAGTATGCTCTGGAGTTGGATACCGATGCCGGTTTTATTATAAGGGATAATGCAAACGGAGGAGTTCATCGAATGGTTACTTCGCTGTCAGGTGGAGAAACTTTCCTTACCTCATTGTCTCTTGCACTGGCTTTGTCTGAGCAGATACAGTTGAAAGGGCAGAGTCCACTGGAGTTCTTCTTCCTTGATGAGGGCTTTGGCACCCTGGACAATAATCTGTTGGATACGGTCATTGACTCTCTTGAACGCCTGAGCAAAAAGGAGAGGGTCATAGGACTCATCAGTCATGTGCCTGAGCTCAGGAACAGGATGGCGAAGAGGCTGATTGTTGATCCACCATCTTCACAGGGAGATGGCAGCAGGATCAAGATTGAAAAGGCTTAGATACTATGGATTACTAATTTCCATACAACCTATACACAAGATATAATGTAGGAATAAAGATTTTTTTGTCCTAAATAATGGTATAGGTAGGTAACATTAGAACTGAGAACTATGTACAAATTTTTTATTTTGTATAATGAGACCTGCTTTCCCGGTTAAATGATATTGTAGAAATCTAAGATAATTGAACGGACAACATTTTTATGTTTACACATAAAGATTCAATTAAATGGAAACACCTATACCAAATACTCTACCCGCGAACCCGGAAAATTTCTTTCCAGCTCCCTGCTGAACAGGGAATCCATTTCCTGAAGCTTTTCCTTTGGATAAACATATTTTCCGTAACCAAACTGGCCGTATTTAAATTTCCTTTCCTCTTCTTCCAAGGGTAGGCTGGAACCCGGAAAGACTTCCAGTAGTCTCTTTTTAGCCCTGGCGGTGAAGCGGTGGCTGATGAGCTCGAAGGTGATATTGCTTTTGGCGGTATCACCCAGGGCTTTTTTAAGGTTGTGGACAAGTTTGGTGTAGTCTTCCTGCCAGCCAGGGTAAAGTATGATAGGAGTGATTAAAAAACCAAGGGGATATCCCGCTTCCGCCACTTTCCGGGGCGGCTTCGATGCGTTCTGCCGCTGGCGGGGTGTCGTGCTCGTATTTTCTAATCACATGGGGAGTGTTGATGCTGAAACGGAACCGGGTATGACCGTTATGCCGGGCGTCCAAAAGGTTCTCCACCTCGGTGAATTTGGTTGCGAAACGAAACCTGTCCAGTTCGCTGGCTCCGAAATATTCTATGGCCTTTTTAAGGGAGCCGGAATAAGGGGGTCCGAGGTGGCAGCACCTTCAAAAACGGTGATTTCCGGCGCCCTCTCCTGAATATACTTTCCTGTCACAGACAGTATTTCATCAGTATTCACATATACCCTCACATAGGGTTTATTGCCCATGGTAGTGTTCAAGTAGCAGTATTCGCATTTTCCATGT
>CAZXQO010000057.1:0-15008 GCA_964643075.1 uncultured Peptococcaceae bacterium | reverse complement strand
TGGGAACCCCCCCCCCCAGCGCTTTGGCCAGGGTGAATATATCCGGCTCCACGCCGTAATGCTGGTAGGCCAGGAATTTGCCAGTGCGGCCCAGACCGCACTGCACCTCGTCGAAAATAAGCAGAAGCCCGTGCTGGCTGCAAATCTCCCTTACGCCCGCCAGATATTCAGGCGTTACCTCGTAGACTCCCCCCTCACCCTGCACCGGCTCCAGCATCACCGCACAGGTATGCGGTCCGATGGCTTCCTTAAGGGCGTTCAGGTCGTTGAAGGGGGCGTATTTAAAGCCCTGGGGCAGTGGCTCGAACCCCTGCTGGTATTTGGCCTGGCCGGTGGCCGTGATGGTGGCCAATGTGCGACCATGAAATGACTTTAGCGCTGTGATTATTTCATATTTGTCCGGCCCCAGATTTTTCTTGGCATATTTCCTAGTCAGCTTAATGGCAGCCTCGTTGGCCTCCGCACCACTGTTGCAGAAAAACACTTTGTCCGCGCAGGAATTTTCCACCAGCACCTTGGCCAGTTTGACCTGGGGCTCAATATGGTACAGATTGGACACATGCATCAGGGTGCGGGCCTGAGCGGCGATAGCCTGGGTCACCGCCGGGTGACAGTGACCCAGGGAACAGACAGCCAGGCCGCTGACAAAATCGAGGTACTCCCTGCCTTCGGCATCCCAAACCCTGGCCCCCTCCCCCCTGACCAGGGCTAGTGGTATGCGGCCATATGTATGCATTACATAGGCGTCGGTCATGGCGATAATTTCCTTTGTATTCATAAACAAACCACCCATCTTTAAAAATTCGGTCTAAGGTCGAGAGTCCAAGATCTAAGGTTCCCAGTTCTCATTGACTTTTGACTTTTGACACCATGGTGCCGATACCCCTGTCGGTGAATATTTCCAGCAATATGGAGTGGGGCACCCGGCCGTCCAGAATGTGAGTGGTACTGACTCCGCCTTGCAGGGCGGCGATACAGCATTCCACCTTGGGGATCATACCGCCTTCGATCACGCCCTCCGCAATCAACCCCGGCACCTCATCCACTGTTACCGTCGATATCAGAGAATCCTTGTCGCTCCTGTCCCTCAATATACCCTCCACATCGGTAAGATTGATCATTTTGTCTGCTTTCAAAGCCTGGGCCAGGGCTCCTGCGGCATAATCAGCGTTAACATTGTAGCTTTCCCCGTCATCCCCCACCGCCACAGGGGCCACCACGGGGATGTAACCCTCCCGGATCAGGGTATCCACAATACCGGGGTTAACGGTGGTGATATCCCCTACAAAGCCGATGTCTACCGTCTCTGTGGAGCCATCCGGCTGCCTGAGCCGGCCCGGCTTTTTCACCGCCTGGAACAGGTTGGCATCTTTGCCGGACAGGCCCACGGCCCGCCCGCCGTACTTGTTGAGCAAGGCCACTATTTCCTTGTTGATTTTGCCCACCAGCACCATTTCCGCTATGGCCATGGTCTCCCGGTCTGTTACCCGTAAGCCCCCCACAAAGTTGGACTCTATGCCCAGCCTTTTCAACATGGAGGTTATTTCCGGCCCGCCGCCGTGTACGATCACCGGGTGCATACCCACATATTTCATCAGTACGGCGTCCGTGAGTACCGCCTGCTTGAGCTCATCGTTAATCATAGCGTGGCCGCCGTATTTGATAACCACTGTTTTGCCGTAGAATTTTTTTATATAAGGAAGGGCCTCCACCAGTATGGCGGCCTTCTCCAGAGGGCTAGGCAATATCGTCACTCCTTCTGTTCTAATAATTTAACAATAGAAACTTGCCCAAAAAACAGTCACTATTTTCATCCATCTAAATGTCACATGACACCTGTGTGGCAAAATCAGCTATAAAAGAAAATCTATTTTCCAATCACTCCCCTTGCTTCCCACACATGTAAACTGTAAACAACGTCCCCGTTCACGTTCAGGAGCGGTAGTCGCCGTTAATTCTGACGTAATCGTAGGTAAGGTCGCAGCCCCAGGCGGTGGCACTGTGGCTGCCGTCCTTCAAATCAATAGTTACAGTGACAGTATCCCGGGACAGAAACTCCGTAGCCCTGTCCTCGCTGAATTCCAGTGCGGCGCCGTTCTTGGCCACCTGTTCGTCCCCAATGAAAATATCCACCTTTTCGGGGTCAAATTCCGCGCCGGAATAGCCCGCCGCACAAATGACGCGGCCCCAGTTGGCGTCCCGGCCGAAGACGGCTGCTTTAAAGAGGTTTGAGGATACTACTGCTCTGGCAGCCATCCTCGCATCCTTTTCAGTTGCGGCATTGAGAACCTGAACTTCGATAAGTTTTGAAGCTCCCTCCCCGTCCGCTGCCACCATTTTGGCCAGTTCCGTGCAAACGGCGGTAAGGGCTTGCCCGAATATTTCGCCGTCGGGGCTGTCACCGCCGATGGTAGAATTGCCCGCCTCGCCGTTGGCCAGCGCCAGCACCATATCGTTGGTGCTGGTGTCACCGTCCACCGAGACCATGTTGAAGCTCCTGTCCGCCGCCTGGCGCAAGCAGTTTTCCAGGCATTTATGCTCAATGGCAGCGTCGGTGGTTATAAAGCAAAGCATGGTGGCCATGTTGGGATGAATCATACCCGAACCCTTGGCCATTCCACCAATGGTAACCCTTCTACCGCCAGCCTCAAAGCTGACGGAAAACTGTTTCAAGGTAGTGTCCGTGGTCATGATGGACTTGGCAGCGTCCGTCCCGCCCTCCCTGGCCAAAGCTTCAACGGCGGCGTCAATGCCGGGCAAAACCCTGGCCATGGGCATTTTCTGACCGATAACCCCTGTTGAGGCCACCAGCACAGTTTCAACCGGAATGCCAAGGGCGGAGGCAACACGTTCGGTCATGGACAGGGCGTCTTCCATACCTCTCTTACCGTTGCAGGCATTGGCATTGCCGCTGTTCACCACAACTGATCTGGCTCTCCCGGAGGCCGCTCTCTCCATGGTCAGCAGCAGCGGTGCAGCCTTAACCCTGTTGGTGGTATAGACTCCGGCCACCACTGCATCGCATTGCGAATAAATCAGTGCTATATCCTTTTTATCCTTATATTTAACACCGGCAGCCACGCCTGAGGCCAAGAAACCTTTAGCAGCGGTTATGCCGCCAGAAATAATTTCAAAATCCATCATTTAACCATCCCTTCGTAACAGGAAGTGAGCCACATCCCACTTCTCACCTCTCACGTCTATGGATACATGCCCGGCCCGGCTATGCCGCTATCCTCGGGCAGGTCAAACATAATATTCATATTTTGCACCGCCTGGCCCGCCGCACCCTTGATCAGGTTGTCTATGGCGGAAACCACCACTACCCGGCCTGTTCTCCGGTCAGCCACCGCTGCCACATCACAGTGGTTGGAACCGGCTACCGCTTTAGTCAGTGGGAGCATGCCGGCAGGCAGCACCCGCACGAACTGTTCCCCGGCATAAAAATCCCGGTAAATAGCTGCCAGTTCCTCCTGCTCCAGCGGGGTTTTCAGCTTAGCGTAACTAGTACTTAAAATTCCCCTGGTCATGGGAATAAGGTGCGGTGTAAAGGATATTACCACTTCCTCACCGGCCAGGGCACTCAATTCCTGTTCAATCTCCGGGGTGTGACGGTGAGAAGCCACCCCATAGGCTTTTATATTTTCATTTACCTCGCAGTAATGGGTATTCAGGGACAGCCCCCGCCCGGCGCCGGAAACTCCGGATTTGGAGTCCACCACAATGCTGGCAGTATCCACCAGGCATTTTTTGAGCAGCGGAGCCAGCCCTAAAATGGCGCTGGTAGGATAGCAGCCGGGATTGGCCAGTATCCTGGCCGGCCTTATCCTGTCCCGGTGAATCTCCGGCAATCCGTATACCACCTGCTCCGCAAGGTCACCGGCAGTGTGCTCCACCTTGTACCAGGCTTCATAAACAGCTGTATTATATAAGCGGAAATCCGCCCCCAGGTCGATTAATTTTTTACCCTGCCGCACCACTTCCCTGGCCACCGGCATGGCATGCCCGTGTGGCAGTGCAGTAAAGACCACATCACATTTTTCAACCAAACCGGGCAGGTCCATTTCCTCGCAGGTCAGATTAACGTACTGGTACAGATGCGGATATACTTCCCAGAAAGGTTTACCCGCATAGTTCCGGGTGGTCAGGGCCACCAGTTCCACACCGGGATGGCGGGATACTATCCTTACCAGTTCAGCCCCGGCATAGCCGGTGGCGCCTATGATGCCCACCTTAATCATTTTCTTACCCCCTGATACTATAGAATTCTTTATATTACTTGACTAACGAAAAGACAAGGCCTATTATGCATTATTTTATAATTATACATATCCATGCATAAAAATACAATAGCATTTTAGTCCCTTCAATAAATCACCGGCGCATAAATAAAAAACACCTCCCCGGCAAGCTATATAATAATACTAGCTTAACCGTCGGGAGGCGCCCTGAAACTTCACCTATTATTGACCCGGCATTTTGAAGCTCATGATCTTAACACCTGCGGGAAGTTCAAACATTGAATCCGGGATATCGCCTACCTGCATATTTTTATATTCCATTACCGTTTTTTGTCCATTTGAAACCATTTCGAACTTTATAGGAATTCCGTACTCTTCCCAGATCCATACCTTGCTGGAAGAATTGTCCTGCCCTGAAACTTCATAGACTATGCACTCTTTCCCATCAACGGTTTCTTTGCCCAGGCTATTCATTTTTACCGGGTCCAGATCTTTCATGGGATCCCGGGGAGTATTGGGATCCTGCTTCATCTGACTGATATCCACCTTGGTAGCCATCTTCTGATCCGACTGATAATAATAGGCCACGCCCTTTTCAGCATTTACTATGCTTATTACATTGCCTTCTCCAGAGGGATTTTTCATTTCCGTGCGGATATTTTTGCCCTTCATCCAGGTCTTAACCGTAAGATCGCCCTCGCCACCGGGAATTTTCATCTGGTACTCGAAAGACATGCCCTTTACGGCCTTACCCTTAGCCACTAGTTCTTCCGCAGAAACTTCTTTTTCCCCGGAAGAAGCCTTGTCCCCGGCGGGCGCAGAAGTCTCCTTGCTACTCCCACATCCCGACATCATTACAGCCAGCCAGAGCAGCAGCAAACACAATGAAATACGCAAAACTTTACTCACCAAAACACACTCCTTTTTTACCTGATATGGAAGAAACCTCCCTTACCGTATTTACATATTATATCAAATCACTTTAGCCGGTAAAGCTCTTTTATAATATTGCTGTTTATTTTTCATTTATTGCTATATTCCTCAGCCGGACATGTATATTCCATTGTACAAAACAACATTCAGGAGCCCACCCTGTATGAGATTGACCTGAAAATGCAGCTGGAAAAACTTATAAATTTCCCTGTGGACGCAAGAGTACTCAACAGCGCGCCGCTTTCTTTTCAATCCAGCGTAATAAAAACCGGCAGGCTATTATTTAGCAAAAATGAGGACCTCAGGATAGATTTTCAGGTGCTGACACTTAAAATGTATTTTGACTTTGAACCATATCGCAGGCGCTATATGAAAGAGGTGTTCAGCATTGAGATATAACCCGGACAAAATCAACAAGATGCTTTTTGTTATTCCATTATAATCCCGGTTTCAGCGCCGCACTTTTCACATTTGCCGCCTTTTATCCCCGCCACCCTTGTATTGTAGACGGCCCTGTCAAGGAGGATATCTTTACAGCCGGGGCACAGTGTCTTGCCGCCGTCCAACTGGGGCGCATTGCCAATGTAAACGTAATTCAGGTATTCCCGGGCAATATCTCTGGCTGCGCGCAATGATTCAAGCGGTGTCGGGTCCAGGTCCATGTTGAAGTCGGGGAAATAGCGCGAAAAATGCAGGGGGATGTTTTTGTTCAGCCCCGCCACCCATTGAGCCAGTTCCCTTATCTCCCCGGGATCATCATTAAGCCCCGGCACCAGCAGGGTGGTCAGTTCCACATGGCACGCCTGATGTGACAATTCCACGGTCCTGACCACCGGCTCCAGCCGGCCCATGCAGGTATCCCGGTAATACCGGTCGCTGAACCCTTTCACATCAATGTTCATGGCATCCATATAGGGCAGCAGATCCAAAAGAGGCTCCTCATTAATATAGCCGTTGGTCACCAGTACATTCTTCAGCCCGGCCTCCCGGACCAGCTTGGATGTGTCGTAGACATATTCATACCACATCAGCGGCTCGGAATAGGTATAAGCCAGCCCTATGTTCGGATAGCCCTTTTCAATCTGCTTAACTGCCGCATCCACTGCCTCCCGGGGGCTGACATAGATACTTTCCGGCTCCCCGTGGGCGATTTGCCAGTTCTGGCAAAACCCGCATTTGAGGTTGCAGCCCAGGGTGCCCAGGGACAGAATATAGCTTCCCGGGTAAAAATGATACA
Source organism: uncultured Peptococcaceae bacterium (assembly GCA_964643075.1). GTDB lineage: Bacteria > Bacillota > Desulfotomaculia > Desulfotomaculales > Desulfocucumaceae > Desulfocucumis. The sequence goes on along the minus strand of CAZXQO010000057.1, from coordinate 8,597 downwards.
GCGGCTTTTTTTCAATGGGATCAAGGGCATGGGACGTCACCTGGCCGTAATTGGCGGTATAGAGAGTACCCTCCTCATTCTTTCTGACCCGGCAAAACCCCCTGTGGCCGGGCCTGATATTGCATAGCTTGGGACAGAGACGGCAAAAGGTTTTGCCTTCGTCACTTTTCTCGTAAAACCGTGCTTCTTGCATGAACGCAACCCCCAGTCTTCAGGGAGGAATATCTTCCGTGCCTGCCGGGCCTCGCTGCGGCACTATTTATACCTTACCACCTCAAACCTCTCCAGCTGCACCGGCTCATCCGGCCCGATGCCGGCTTTCTGCCTGGCTATGGCCACCTGCTCTTCCGGTGTGTCAATGCCCTCCAGGTTGGGCAGCAGCAGCCCCGAACGCCTGCCTGATTTAACTATAACCCCAAATCTTTTGGTATCCAGATCTTTTAGCCCTTCTATCGGCTCGGGAGCATTGAGAACATCCACGGATATTTCCAGTTCATCTATTTCCTCCGGCTGGACCGGATAAAATCTCGGGTCCCGCACTCCAGCGCTAATGGCGTTATTAATAGTTTCTTCAATTATATTGTCATGCTGGGGAAAGACAGTGCCGATACAGCCTCTCAGCTGTCCCTCTTTTTTTAAGGAAACGAAAACACCCGCCCGGCCGGAAAACTCGGCTGGCGCCTGGGTACCGCCCGGTTCCATCTCTCTGCCCGTTTTTAGATAATGAGCCAGCGACGAGCGGGCGAGGGAGGGCAGAAAACCCTCTGCAGAACGCCTGTTGGCCACCTTCTTCTTTCTTTGCTGCTCCAATTGTGAGACGAATTCTCTGTCTTTATCCGGCTGCCCGGGTATAAAAGAAGCTACACCGTAACCCACTCCGAAGGGGCCCTGATAAGAAAGGACTTCTGCGTCAACAGACAATCCCTCCAGCGCCCCCAGCATCATAATAATGGGGCGCAGACCGCATTCGCCGGCGCTTTCCACCAGTTCCGGATCAATATCCAATATGCCTGCCACATCGGCCTTTTTCAGCAGGCTGACCAACTCACGGTCAAACTCCTTGCCCGCCGGATCGTAACCCGCAGGGGCATCGGGGGTAAGGCGATGGGAAAGGTCACCGCTGGCCAGCAGGGCTGTCTTTTTGCCCAGCGCCCGGGATGCAGCCTGCACCGCCATACCGAATTTATAAAGCTGTACAAAGGGCAAAAGGCCCATGTAAACCACTACCAGGGGTAAATTTAGGCCGGCCTGCTGCAGGAAATATAGAGGCACCATGACACCGTGGTCCAGTTCGATCCCCACACCGTATCTGGCGGCCGCTTTGGCATCAATCTCAACGGCCAGTACTCCCTGCTCTCCGGCGGCTAACCTTATTTCCGAGGCAGCCAGCACGTCATTTTCCAGGTCAAAGGAAACCTGAGGCGCCTGGAAACTACCCAGATCACCCTTTAAGCGAGGGCTGATATTAATAGCCAGGCCATCTCTAAACACTGGCCCGTGGGGCGTTATAAACACCAGCAATTCGGCCCCGCTGTCCTTAACCCGACGCCCCAATTCCAGCATGGCTTGCTGTGACTCTGCCACCTCTGCAGCCCTCTTACCACCCACCTCGGGAATCATAATGGGCGGGTGAGGGCATAAACCGGCTATAATAACTGACATATACATCCCCCCGGCAAATTTTATATTCTTATTCTACCCGGTATAAGCAACATCATATCACTGCATCATAGATAAAATACCCACCCAGGCCAATAAGGAAAAGACCTGAAACCACCAGTATACCCTTATAAAGATTTTGGGTCAGGAAACGTCTGCCCCCTGCTACGGCTCCGGCAATAAGGCTGTACCAGATCAAATCCGCCATGATGTGTCCGCCAAAAAAGCTGCTCAGACCCGGCAAACCTAATTTCATTGACCTGTTGATAAACTCCAGACCCACAGTAGCCCACCATAAACTCCAATAAGGATTGGACAGACTCAAAAAAATGCCCCCCGACACAGGGTGTATGCCACCTGCAGCTACTTTCTTATCTGCCTGCTGATATGTGTCATTAGCGCCGTCATTCCCCCCATGATCCTGATGTGCTGCTTTATTTTTTAAGGCATCGTCAAGAGATACCCTGCCCAAATAGGCATCCCTGCTCATCCCCCAGCCGAGGTAAATGAGGAAAAGACCCCCTACGATTCCTATGGCCCTTGTCACCCCGGCCATGGTGAAAACCGCCGCCAGCCCGAATGCCAAACCTAACACCAGAGCCAGTTCCAAAATGGCGTGGCCGAGTACAATCAGCGGTCCGGCCACAAATCCCCTTTTGGCGGTTTCCGCAATGGTGAAGGTCAGTAAGGGCCCGGGCATCATGGCCCCGGAAAAACCAACTATCAATGCTGTTGTAAATAATGCCGTAAGATCCAAAATTATTATACCTCCGAAGGCGTCATTCTTTATATTGGCGCTAAAATCCTGCCGAACACAGGCTGGTTATTCAACAAAAAAAATGCCTATAATCGACCTCCCACGACTTTACGCCGGAGGAATTCCCGGGGTGAAACAAACCAGCTTCTGTATAGCGACCGGCTTTATTTGATTTGTCACGGTCTATTTTTTTTAGTAAAATAATGGGGTTACCAGTTTAATCTGGTATCTGCCGCTGCGACCTACGGGCCGCAGTCTCACCAGTTGTCAGATTAAGGAGGTTTGAACCGGATTGAGCGTACCTGATGTAAGCCCACACATGTGCTTCGGCTGCAGCCCAGCCAACCCCATAGGCTTTAAACTGAATTTTACCATGCAGGACGACATCTGCCGCACCACCTTTACCGCCGGCAAAGAGTACCAGGGATGGAACGGCTTTATGCACGGGGGACTTATCGCCACCCTGCTGGACGAAACCATGGCTCAATGGCTGTGGCTAAAAGATATAGGCGTCATGACCGCCGAGATGACTACCCGCTACAGCCTGGCAGTGCCTGTGGAAACGCCGCTGACCATAGAATCTGAGAAAACAGGCGGCAGGGGCAGATTGCACATCATGGAGGGCAGGCTACTGCTACCCGACGGAAGGATTGCTGTCAGGGCCACGGGCAAGTTTTTACAGCGCAAACCAGGCAGCAATTTGCTGGACGGTATATTATAACCGCTTCACAAACCGGAGGTAAGTCAATGAACAGAAACGAAGCTTTAGCACTTTAACTGACACACCTTCAAAACGCCAACCTGATTAAACATAGCCTGTCTTTGGAAGCGGTTATGGGGGACTTACCCACCACTTTTCTTGATTTAGTCTGGAAGCTATGCAGGAAATTTCCGGCACTCTAGAGTTATAATACAAGTTGAATAATTACTTCATATAGGTTATAATAATTTTTACCGCTTCTTTAGGAAATACAACGGCGGTCAAAGGGGCAGCCTATGTCGGAGAAAATTATAACCGTAAACAGAAAGGCCCGTCACGAATATCATATACTGGAAACTTTCGAAGCCGGCATCGAACTATCCGGCACCGAGGTCAAATCGCTCCGGGCCGGCAAGGCGAACCTTCAGGATAGCTATGCCAAGGTTGATAACGCCGAATTATTGTTGTACAATTTGCATATAAGCCCTTACGAGCAGGGCAACAGGTTCAACCACGAGCCCAAGCGGGTACGCCGCCTGCTGATGCACAAGCATGAAGTGATGAGGCTTTTAGGCAAATCCCGGGAAAAGGGGCTGGCTATTATCCCGCTGAAGATGTATTTCAAGCGGGGCTGGGCCAAGGTAGAGCTTTCCCTGGCCCGAGGCAAGAAATTGTACGACAAGCGGGATGATCTGGCTGAAAAAGATGCCAAGAGGGATATGGACCGCGCCAGGAAAGAAAGCATGAAGCAATCATAAAATTTAATATGGGGGCGTAATGGTTTCGACGGGGGAATTGGTGGCAGGAGTAGCGAGCCGGGGTTCCATCTGCCCGCAATACGGTGGAAAACATTTAATTGCCAACAACGAATACGCTTTAGCTGCTTAATTGCAGATAACGTCTCACCCGCGCTGGGCCCGTGGCCTGGGCTGGGGCGTCATTTAAACGGGCTTGCTTTTAGGCCAATTCTCGGAGGCCTGAAGGGACTCTCATCGAGATAGTACCTAAGGAGGCTGACTGTGGCCGCCAAGGGCGCGAAATATAAAGCATAGTCTGCGCTCGGAGAGACTCCTGTGGTCGTTCTTTCGGACGGTGGGTTCGACTCCCCCCGCCTCCACCACTTGAAACCACAGACGGCAAAGGGCCGTCGATCATAATTAAATTCAAAGGCGTAAGACCTTAAAGTATAATGAGCACCATTTTTCAGTGCTCATTATACTTTAATACTAGCTATTCAAATAGTTTCTGACCATCTTCCAAGCCAACACTGTAGACATTTCTCATGTGTATCCCATTGGCAAAGCCAACCAGTCTTTTATATTCCAAAAATAATAATCGCTGAGAACCAAGCTGCTCTATTATTTTTTGCCCTAGCTCAATTATATTTTCTATTTGTTTTGTGTATTCCAAATTATTCCTTGTATTCTCGTATGCATCCACAAGAATCCGCTTTTCAATTTCTGTCATTGTCTCCCCCTCTGTTGAGTTCTTCTACTCCAACCCCTAACCTCTCAGCAATAATCGCTAATGTCTTTAGTTTAGGAACCACCCTCCCCTCTTCGATAGCTGCGATATATCCGCGGCTAAGCCCTGTAGCTTCAGCCATTCTTGCCTGTGTCCAGCCTTTCCCTCTCCGAAGCTTGGCTATATCGCCACCTACCGCCAAGAGTTAACCCAACCCTTATACTTTATTAATCGAACAAAATTCAGAATAATGAATTTTTACGAACTACATCTCTCGCGACATTTTTCGACAATTAATTCTATCGTAAATATATTCCCATTTTAATACAAATTATGAGTCTATACTCATAATTTTCGCACTCACAGGAAACAGCCAGATTCCGCAGAAATCGCAGTTATGAACAGGATAAGAGAAGTCATGCTGCTTAAGAGAATCTCACAAGAGGAATTATCTAAGAGGACAGGCATCCATCAGTCTGAAATCAGCAGGATTGCTAGCGATCAAAAAGATATTTACCTAAAGACAGCCAAACGAATCGCCAAGGCCCTGGGGAAGAGCGTGGATTATCTGTGGCCGGATTAATGGTCTATCATAAACAAAAAAGAACCCTTCTTCCTCGGCCAATGCAAAAGGCCAAAAGGAAGAAGGGTTCTTTTTTAAAGGTATATCGTTGACAATAATATTATATTCCTTTATCGTCAATTAGCGATGCAATAGTCTTTGCACTTGCAACTTGCTGCGCATGGAAAGACTATATTTTTTTTGACTTTTCATTTCCTCTATTTTTTCTGCTGATCTTCAAAATATTTATCGACATCTTTCCTGTCAATTCGCCATACTCTTCCCAGTTTGCTGGCTGGTATTTTCCCCGAGGAAACTAACCTATAAACGTATGAATAATGTAGTTTCAGGTATTCTGCAACCTCTTCAATTGTCATAATTTCTTTACCGGCCACTAAATTATTCCTCCTTATTTTATCGATTTGTGTCGATTTGTTTACTTGTATTTACACCTCTTTACTTGCATTTACTCTAATTTACTTACATTTGCATTTACGGCTAAATAGCTCCTATTTACTTCTATTTGCTATCAATTTCATTATTATACTAAATTTTACTAGATATAAAAAGGGTAGTAGAATAATCAATTATATAAATTAAAACCTCTGGCGATAAGGATAGAATGGAAGTTGACTGAAGAGAAGGTTAGAGAAAGTGGATGGCTCTAAAATGATCTTGAAAATATTATATTGGGTATCAATAACAACAATGATTGTGTTAAGTGTATTAATTTTGACGGGGAAATTATCTTAACCACACTTGCAATTCCCTCTTAATTCGTTTATACTTTTATTCATAAGGCAGGTGGTCATATGCCAAAAGGCGGCGCACGCCCGGGAGCTGGCAGAAAGCCCGGCAGTACAGCTTCAACCCCACCCCGAAAAATGCGTGGAATAAAAGCAACAGACGAAGAGTGGGAACGGATCAGTGAATTCGCCCGTGAAGCCGGCTGCATCAAACCCAGTGGGGAACCAAACACAAGCGAATATACAAGAAAAAGAGCCCTTAGAGAAATCTAACGGGCTCTTTTTTATGAAAATTTGTTTATATTTTTTATCTAAAAGTTATTGACTTATTATGATATATAGTTTATACTATTAATCAGAAAGGAGGTGACGCCTATGGGGTGGATTCCGCTAATTGTCTTCATCTACACAGTCCTCAAGGACCTGTACGGATGGTGGCAAAAGCGGAAGAAGGGAAAGCGAAAGCGACGCCCCTCCGGTAAAGGAAAACGTCGCTAGTAGCCCGGAAGGTTTGGAGGAGAACACCTCCCACCTTCCACTCCCTACTCCATAGTATATATGAAAAATATTAAAATATCAAACCTGGTCGGTGCCCGGGGATTGCTTGCAGCATCACTGCTTTTCACCTACTCTCCACGGGCTGCCTGGTGGCAACAAATGGTCCTGGCCGTAGCTGTTGGGTACCTGGCAGTGACTGCGCTGCTTGGCAAAAAAGATTAAAAGGAGGATGTCAAGAATGTTTAAGTATATTAATGGAAATGGCGAAGAGCTCACCCACGACGAAGCCTTTACTTGTAGCATATGCGGCCAAAAGGTTGACGATTGGAACCGTAGCCCCTGGCGCACCGTCGATGGTGAAACCTTCTGCGAACTGACAGTGGTACACGGTGAATGCGGTTTTATGCGGGATGACATACAAATCATAAAGCCTGCCTGACGAGCTGTAGACAGCGAAACCCCGCAGAGCAGCGGGGTAGCAGGATATCCTACCGGGTGAGCGCTCCCCCGGCAAAGCGCAATGGTCTGGAGTCGTGGCCACAGCTCCGGACGAAACTTGACCCTCCCCGCGGGGACTAAACACGGGAGGCGCATTTCACACAGTAAACGGCGGCCATCCGCAAGTCCGCTTAAACAACCCTGCGAGGCGCAAAGTCACCCAACTTGAGGCGTGCTGGTCAGCGTACGGGACCAGCACGCCAGGGGTACCCCCACAAAAACATAAAAACCCCTGAGCCACAGCCCAGGGGTCTAGAAAGTTAATAATATTTATTTGTGCAACTCCAGCCCTGAAAAGGCCAACAGCCGCACGTTTTCATAAAGCTGAATGATTTCCCGTTTGTCCTTGGCGGTCTTGATTTTTTCAACGTTGGAGACTATTTTGGTCAGGATGACCAATTCTTTTTCGCTCATTTGCCTATTGTTTTGCCTGCCTTAATCCGGCCATAAATAGCCAATAGTCCACCGATCGCCCCGGCAATAGCCACGGCATATTCAGCGATCTCGTTCTGCGCTGCCCCATCAACTGTCACACCAAATGCCCCAGCCACAGCCGCGCCAACGGCAATCAGGCCGCCCCAGACAGTTTTTGATTCCCACCATTGCTTTGTATCCATTTTTATTACCTCCGTTAGTTTTATTTTGGAATAGTTAAGCCCCGGCACACGGCCAGGGCTTAGTCATATAGGGTTGGTTCTAACCATCGCAGCCGGATTAGGATTTATAGGGCATCACCTACCTTTCCTATTTAATAACAATCCTCTGTTTAGCTTCATCCCAGGTAACTTCATGCCCCAGGGCTTCAGCCAGGGCCCGGACCGGCGCAATCACGCGCCCGCCAATTTCAACGGCCTTTATTTCCTTGTCGCCAGCCTTGATTGTTACAGGGTTCATTTCCTGGTTGCCTGACACATCATTACCCCCTTTTGGTGCATAAAAAATGAAATACTGCGCGGCCTGCTGTCTGAACAGGTCATAACTGGCCTTGGTGCGAACGGTGCTGTTCGGGTCATTGGCTAGGATCTGCTTGTTTGCCTCGTCCAGTCCCCAAAGCAGGATGTAATGGCCATAGCGGGTAAAATAACCTGGTCCCATGCTAGCCACCACCAAGGCGCTATTCTTGAGAGCCTGGATTACCCCATCAGTACTGCTTGTCTGTTTGAATGGCAGGTCATAGTGTTTTGCCGCAAATGGGAACCATCCCCAGTCAACTCCATTGTCGTAAGTCCGATACCTGTTGGCGACTATCACGGCGGCCACGTCCACTGGCGTGTGAACTGAGTCTAGAAACGTGGCTAACACCATAGCGAACGATGTTGCCCCACACCCGCTGGAGGCTATGGTCTGCTTGGGATCTCCGTGGTTGGAGAACATGATACTGCCCCAGCGGGAATCATATTGTAAGTAGTGTATCGGTTTACAGGTTCGCATCTTTTCACCCTCTCGTTATAATGAAAACAGCAAGTCCTACACACAAAGAAAAGAGCACAGTCACCCATACAGGATAACCGCCCTTTTTGCACTCCCGCCTGCACTCCTCGCACTCTTTGCGGGAAACAGGGTCCTTTTGCGCCAGGTCATCAAACCGCTGATGCAGCCGCCTGATATTATCACTGTTTTCCTTTCGCATGTCCTTTATGCTGTCTTTCAACTCCCGCATGTCCCCCTGCATTGCGTTAACCAATGCTGTTAGCACTTCCTCTGGCGCCAACC
>CAZXQO010000056.1:0-15042 GCA_964643075.1 uncultured Peptococcaceae bacterium | reverse complement strand
GGGCTGGAAACGGGGCGGAAACCGTTACCGCGCCAGTCCTTTACCCGACAAGTTTTCTTCAAAATGACAAAATCCTATTTACATTTAGCCAAAGAATTCCAAGGCCGTTCCTACGATATGATGGTGGCACATACAACAATAGTATTCTGCCGCTATATAATGCTATCATTAGAAACCAGGAATAATATCGACTCAAGAAGCTTTGGCTACCTTTTCTATATGTGCTGTGACGAAGTAAAAGATATTAGTTTTGCACAAGCCCTGTTTTTACTTATGGATTTGTTGAAAAATAACCTAATGGAGTTTCTACACCTATCTGAACAGAGGATAAATGAGTTCCTTGACCATTTTATTGCTTCTTTACCCGTATTTTTCAAGGATCGATTAAAAATTTCAACCTGCGAAAGTTGAGGTGCGCCGTGAAAGTTTCTGGTAAACCAGCAGGCTGAAACGTACCTGTCACGGAAATTTCTCATTCACCGTGAAGTCACGGGCAAACGGGCAGGGGTGACCCGAGCCGTTAAGCTGCCCGAAAAAGCCGCAAGGCATTTGACAGGATATGGGCCGTAGCGCAAGCGAACCTGTGGTGGCCTCGAAAACGCAGTTGTTGTCGGTGACCCTGCCTCAACATGGGGAAGCCTGCAACTTACCGTGAAGAAATGAGAACATGCAGCGGTAAGGACAGCCGTGGTGATTAGGGGCGGCACGTATCCAAGGTTTACCAGAGGAACACGGGAGACCTTTTGGGGCTATAGGTGGCACCTTGAAAGGCGGGATATAAGGTTAGCGCCGAAATTCCCAGCCTGCCCCATAAGGAGTCGGATGTGCCCATACTATCAATGATTGACGGGACAACGCAACCCGCCGGAGAAAAGGGGCACTGCTTCACCTAAGTTTACATGAAAGGAGATGGCGACCGATTGCACTTAAGCTAACACGGTCAACAATTGAAGAAAAAGCCAGAACCCTTCAGCGTAAACTCTACATCAAGGCCAAACAGGAGAAAATATACCGGTTTTACAGCCTCTATGACAAGCTTTATCGGAATGACATCCTGATGTACGCCTGGAAACAATGCTATGCTAACAAAGGCTCTGCCGGAGTAGACGGCCTTACCTTTAAAGAAATACAAACTAAAATCGGCGTAGAAAACTATATCTCAGAAATCAAAAAAGAACTACGCAGCAACAGCTACAAACCTCAACCGGTAAGGCGTGTATACCTGGACAAACCCGACGGCAGCAAAAGACCGCTGGGCATACCCACAATAAAAGACAGAATCATACAAATGGCCTGTCTCATAATAATCATGCCCATCTTCGAAGCAGACTTTCATACATGCTCATACGGGTTCCGTCCGAAACGCAGTGCACACCAGGCAATTAAATCCATCGTGCAAAATATCAAAGAAGGATATACCGCCGTATACGACGCCGATTTGACCAAATGCTTTGACAATATACCACACCAAATAATAATGGACAGCATAAAAGAGCGCATTGCAGACAGCAAAATAATCGAACTCATAAAAGGCTGGCTTACAGCGCCGGTGGTAGAACCACGCGGACCGCGTCAAGGGCGCAAAAACCAGCAGGGTACGCCACAAGGCGGAGTTATCTCACCACTATTGGCCAACATTGTCTTGAATAAACTTGACCAATACTGGTACAGCCCTGGCGGACCACGTGAAAAATACAACGCTCGCTTGATTAGATATGCTGATGATTTTGTGGTAATGGCGCGATATATAGGTAACCCCATAAAACAGGATGTTGAACAAGCTATAACACCTATCGGGCTAAGCCTAAATCAGAAAAAGACAGGGCAGCTTAACCTGGCTAATGGTGATATCCTTACATTCCTGGGATACAACATCTACCTTCAAAAGGGTGTAAGACTTAATGTCCGACTAAATCCCAGCGATAAAGCGATTAAAAAGCTAAGGGACCAAATCAGGGAAATTATATCCCGGAAAAGACTCTACCATGGAATAATCGGAATCATACAAGAACTCAACCCTGTGCTAAGGGGCTGGAGGCAATATTTCAAACTCTGTATTACCAAAAGATTGTTTTCCGATATTGACTTTTATGTTACCGGCAGATTCTATAGGGTAGGGCGTAAAACAAGTCAGCGGTTCAGCAAGATCTTTAAGCCAGGGGTCTACAGCACCCTTAGAAAGCTGGGGCTGTACAGTCTTACCGCCGACTATCCTGTGAATGCTTGATGCGAATGGTGTCGGATAGCCGTATGCGGGAAAACCGCACGTACGGTTAGATGAGGGGCTTTCTGGCATTTTATCTATGGTCTGACTAGTGAGGCACTCCCGCAGGAAACGGGGAGCAAACTGATAGGCCGTACCTACGGGTATCCTGCCAGGGTCTACTCTACTAAATTATCATATACATCTTTGTAAATGGAATTTCCTCTAATTTAGGAGAAATAGAATTCAGTTGATGATCTATTTTTTTAATATAGTCTTTGTGATGGCTACCTTCAAAAAATTCAATGTAATTCAGGGCATTCCACTCCCGGGTGATGATGTTGGTGTTGGGGTTTACGTTTTCTCTGTAACCATGTATTACCAAAGAAAGCGGATATTTCCTGTTATCTGTATAAAAGATTATGGCACATATCAAATATGTAATGTAACACCGGCTTAATGAAACCGGTGCTAGGCACAATGTTAAAAAAGTGCAACATAAGATATACCAGTACATTAAACATCGCAAATATAAATTATCATTTCCATTCTCCAAATAAAGCCCACAATATGAGTCACAGTTAAAATTACTCACGCTATCCCTCCTTTGTACAGTGATTATGTGAAGGGATCGAAACAATTCTGTTATTTTCTATCCTTTTGTGATATTCCAATGAAAAGGCCAATGGGATTCCAAGGGATAAATAAAAAAATTACTGAACCAGTAAGAATGTTATAGACCTTTCGCCTGCGGAACAACTCGAAGTGCAGCCTTACAATAGATTGAGATGTTGCAGATAGGGGAACACGGAATTGCACATAATGTTATTCGACCACTGCCCGCGCAAAGTGCACATGCTCGCATGCGTAATAGCCATCCGTGCGTCCCTGGAAATAGCGTTCCTGGATATCGGATGGGCTTAAGTTTTCATGGAGACGAAATCCTGAACTCTCGAGGTCTAAGACCAGCGTTGACGGGTCGAAGTTCGTTTTTATCGGCTCGCCTATCTTTTGTAAATTCTCCAGTATCTCTTGCGTCTGTGGAGCCGCTTTTTCTGGTGCGAAGTAATCGAAAATAACCGTACTGCCCGCAGGGGCAATATCGGTGATGGAACGCAGTGTTGAGAACACTTCGTTTCGGGTCAAGTACATGGTGACGCCAAGCCAGCTAAAGAAGCTTCTGGCCTGCGGATTATATGATGAGCGGGTGAGTGCCGATGCCAGACTCTCTTTGGTGAAATCTATGGGAATGAAATGTAGATTTTTCGGCAATTCCCAGTTCAACTCGGCCAATCGATTGTGTTTAAATGCTTGTGTGGCAGGGTGGTCAACCTCAAACACCTGAAGCTGATCCAGCAAATCCGGGCGGCGAAAAACAAAGGTGTCCATGCCTGCCCCGAGGATCACATACTGCCGCACCCCTTGTTTTACAGCCTTTTCAAGGTTGTCTTCCGTGTACCTTGCGCGGCTGAGTACATTTGGCAATCCCATGGCCTGCATGAAAGACGTTAAGGTGGGCGTCTGGCCGGAGCATGACGCGGTACGCTCAGGATTATTAAGCTGGAGAGCGCTGGTTAAATTTTGTTCAATGAGTGCTCGTCGCTCCTCCGGTATCAAACGATAGGCCAGGAAGTCGTCAAAAATTTTGGGGGTATCATTCATGGCATGGTGGGCACGAATATAGGCGGTCATTATTGCAGTAAGGCTAACCTGGTTTTCTTGCATCTGAATATCCTCCTTTTTAGGGCGTATTCTTTCAAAATTGAAAGGTTGGCATTCTAAAAAGTAGTATATCAGACTATACCGTAAAAAACAATTGCCTTAAACGCTGATAATACCACATATAATTTTTCTTGTCAAGTATATATTTGCTTTTTTCCTAATGGCATTTGTGCGCAAGAGTCACTGTAACCTGACCTCGAAAAGCATGGGCAATATTGTTTCATTGCTTTACCGCGATAAGAACAGTAAAATCTTTTTCCGTTCCTTCATATTCAATTTGCATGCCCTGGGTGGTGAGGTGTTCCTTAAGCCAGGTTACACCAATACGGAGCTTTTTGTAGCTGCTTTTTTGTAAAACCCAACCATCCGCAGACTTTTTGTTAACCAAATCATGGACCACTACATAACCCGGCAAATACTCCATGAAAGCGGTCATAATTTTGTTTTCGTCGCTACGTACCGGAATAAACCGATCAAGCCCCTTCAGTTCCCGTGTCATATCACGGTAGGTGATTACAAACCGGCCTCCCTGTTTTAGACTGTCTCCAACCCGTTGAAGAAGGGTGGCCACAGTCTCTAAGGAGTCCAGATGTGTTAAAGTGTCTCCCATGCAGGTAATCACCCCTGGGGCTTCATGGGAATAATACTGATTAAAGTTTAGCAAATCGGTTTGTACGATATTAATGGTCCGGTTGTCCCGGCGGTTTTCTAACTCTCTTAACAATGAAGGGCTAAAATCGATGCTAAGTACCCGGAAACCCAACTCGGCCAGGGCAACCGATTGAAATCCGCTGCCGCACCCTAAATCAATAGCCCTGCCATTATCCCCCGGCAATATTTGATGTTCCCTGAAAAAAATCATATTCTCCCGTACTTTGGTCATGTAATCACCGAACATCCATGAGTAATGTTCGGCTAGTAGGTTTTCGTAATGAGCTTGTACATGGTTCATGGCTTCTCTTCCTATCGATTATCTCATTATGTGAATTTAAATTAATAGTTCACCTTTGAAAATTGTCACAGCGTTACCTTTTAAAACAATTCTTTCTCCACTCCAGACGCACCCAACGACTCCGGTTCGGGCTGAAGCTTGAAATCCAACCAGTTCATCCTTGCCCAGTTTTTTACCCCAATAAGGAGCAAGAGAACAGTGAGCCGAGCCGGTAACCGGATCTTCGTTTATGCCGACTCCGGGAGCAAAAAAACGTGATACAAAATCATAATTATTTGAACTTGAAATGCTGGTTATTATAATTGCTTTCGCATCACTTTGTTTTATCAGTTCAAAGTCTGGGCTTAGATTCTTGATGGTTTCTTCATTTTGAACTTCCATCAAATATAAATTACCATTAGGAGTTGAAAATTTGCCCACATAACATGGATTAATATTAAATGCTTCGTTTAATATTCTTTGATTTGCCACCGGTTCAATAAATCTTGCCGGAAAATCCAACTCAATCCAAGAATCACTCTTCTTTTTTGCCTTCAATAAACCGCTCAATGTATAGAACTTGGCTTCTTCACCCTGTTTTAGAATTTTTTCTTCCCATAAAATATGAGCACTGGCCAAAGTTGCATGTCCACATAAAGCAACTTCCGTTTTCGGAGTAAACCAACGCAGGTTAAACCAATCATTTTCTCTTAGCAAAAAAGCAGTTTCAGACAAATTCATTTCCATAGCAAAACTTTGCATCCATGAATCCGGCACTTTTTTTTCCAACAGACATACTCCGGCAGGGTTTCCTTTAAATGGTTCGTCAGTAAAAGCATCAACTTGAAATATTTTCATCTTAACAAATCCTTTCTAGATGCATAATCATATTACAATAATTTTCCATAAACAAAGAAGTTCTCCTTTTTTTGCGATAGAAGATGATTCTTGATTTACAATTTCTTTGATATGTTCATTACTCAAAAAAGGTAAAATTGGTTTATAAGAGAATAAAAATATAGATCCTGGAAAAGAAAAGGAGAAAAATTATGATTTCTTGTTATTTAAAGTACGTCATAGATCCTTATAAATTAAATGTGTTTAAAGAATATGCAAAAATGTGGATACCCCTTGTTAATAAGTTTGGCGGAATACATCACGGCTATTTTCTACCTCATGAGGGTGCAAACAATATAGCTATTGCAATTTTTAGTTTTCCATCCTTAGCCGAATATGAGAAATACCGGGAGTTAATAAAAGTAGATCCCACATGCCAGACTGCCTTTGAATATGCAGATAAAACTCGCTGTATAATCAGTTATGAAAGAAGTTTTATGAAACCTTTGTTGTCTTAAGGTAATCATTTCTAATGAAAATAGGAGGAACTGCTCAATCTTTTTGCACATTGTATTTAAGTGTGCAATATTCAATTGTATACATAATCCGACATTCTTACTGAATATAATCGTTATTTCAGGTGATTTGAAAATAATCATTTTCGGTGAGTAGTTAAGTGAATAACAACCAGCACAAACATCAGCAAAGCGCTGAACTGGTGTATATGGTGTGCGAAATGGGACGCTAAACTATGGGCGAAAGGACTACTTTCTGCCGGTCTGGGACCGGTAGACCATATAAACAGTCCCGAAAAAATGGTTAAGACAAAAGAGAATAGCAATCCTATGGTAATAGCCCGGTTTTGGCGGACTTGCTTCATGCTTTTAAAAAAAGAGGCCTTTACTTGTTTCCAGTGCCATGCGATGTGTACTATAAGGCCGGTCAACAGAGCCAGACCTGCTCCCGCATGAATCCATATCCAAATGCTTCGACGCAAACCCCAGACGTTAAAGTCCGGATCACCGGTCAAAAGGACTATACAGCTTGAAACAGCAATAATAAAGGTAAATAGTATCGCTATGTCAAGTTGGAAATTCTTCCTTTTCTTATCCACCAAAATCCCCCTTTGTTTTTGTATACTCACCTATCCGCCCGTTCTTGCGCTTTCTTTGCCCGTATCCTTTCTTTGCAACCGGCCAGCACGGTATAAAGAGACGGCACCACAATCAGCGTCAGTGGGGTGGATAAGAGCAGACCGGATATTATGGCCGTGGCAAGCGGCGTAAAAAGCGGGTCCCCGGAAAGAGCCAGGGGCATTAAACCGGCTATTGCTGTCATTGAAGTCAACAGGATGGGGCGCAAGCGCGCCTCTCCGGCCTGGATTACAGCCTGAACCAGTTCGGTCCCGGTCTTACGCGCCTCTTCTATAAAGTCAATCAAAACAATCCCGTTCCGTACTACTATACCGGACAACGAGATGCATCCCAGCATACTCATGAAACCCAGCGGAGTGCGAGTCACAAAAAGGCCGATCATACTGCCGGCAATAGCCAGGTAAACCGTGCTCATCACCAGGAAAGGGAGGCTGATGGAATAAAACTGCATGGCAATTTGGATCAATATAAGGAAAAACACAACTATGGAGAGTTTGCCAAGATTTATAAAAATATCCGTCTGCTCCGACGTTTCCCCGCCAATTTCCCAGCGGTACCCATCCGGTAATTTCATTTTACTTAAGACCCGCGTTACATCATTCATCACTTCCGTGGCCGTGCGGTTGTGCACGTCTCCGGTAATGGTCACCACCCGCGAAAGATTGCGGTGGGGAATGGTTTGAATTGCAAATGAAGGCTTGATGGCGGCAATTTCAGTCAGAGGGATCTGTTCACCCCGGGCGTTGGCCACAGTCATGTGCTGAAAGACCGACAGCGGATTTTCTTCGGGCTTTTCAGCGTATAATCTTATGTCGATTAAATCTTTACCATTGTCAAACTCGCTTACTTTGTTACCTTCACTGACCAGGCGCAGGGTGCTGGAAAGGTCGTTATAATTGACCAGCTTTTGATCCATCATATCCTTGCTTACCTGGAACTCCAGGGCGTAACGGTCCATGCCGAAATTATCCTGGATATTGCGGGCGCCGGGTACCTTGGATATCCTGTCTCTAACCTGCTGGGATAATTGCCGGAGTTTTCCGATATCATCACCGTAAATATGAACAGTGATCGCATCACCCACCGGTGGGCCGTCTTTCAAAATTGACGGGTTTATATTTACACCGGGGTATTTTTGTTTAAATTCCTCGCTCCACCTGTCGGCTGCTTCCTGCGGTTTGACCTTTTGGGTATCCAGCTTGGCCATGATCATGGCGTTTTCGTCAGCCACGTCTTCCAACTCCACACCTTTTCCGTACCACAGACCGGCCCTGGCGCCGGCAACGGCCGTCACTTCTTTGACGCCCGGCTGCCGGCTTACCCAGTCCTGCAATTCCCTGGTAAGGCGTTCGGTGTATTGCACATCACTGCCCTGGGGCAGGCTGATTAATAGCGGCAGTTCTTCTCGTTTCTTGTCCGGAAAGAGTTCCACCGGGATTAACGGGATCAGTCCATAGGCAAGGGTGCCGAGCAAAACTCCGATCAGGCCGGTGCGCAGGGGATGTTTTAGCATGCGTGGCATCAATTTATTGGCGTACCAGTGGGTGAGCAGATTTATCTGCCTGCCTAAAAGCCCTGAGTGTTTTCGCTCCTCTGCCTTTTTTTGCCTTCGCCGTTCATACCATTGACGAAAGATGGGAATGATGGTCAGGGACATGGCCATGGAGGCCAGCATGGTCAGACTAATCACAATGGGTATCGGCCTGATGAACTGACCAACATCTCCCGGTAAAAACAAGAGGGGGCCAAAAGAAAAAATGGTCGCCATGGTAGCCGTGACAATGGAAATGGAAACCTCCCCGGCTCCGTTGACACAAGCAGAATATGGCGATTCCCTGAGCATAAAGAGCCGGCGCTCAATGTTATCGTTAACCACCACGGCGTCGTCCACCAGTATCCCCAGCACCATAATCAGGGAGTAAATGGTGATGTCATTGAGGGTTATGTTCAAAAATGGCAGAAACAACAGGCCTGACGCCATAGAAATGGGAATGGCTACGGCCACCATCAGGGCGGTGATAAAATTCAGTCCCAGGGTGCAGACAAAAAGTACGGCCACTACGGCAATTAATATTTCCCGCGTCAGATCGTCGAATAGCGTATTGATCTCCTTGTTTGCCGAATATACCGGCTCCACTTTTGCCCAGACTGGCAAAGACTTCTGCAGGGTCTGCACCATATTGTCCACACGGGCCTGCAGCGAAGGAATGTCAGTACCCTTCTCCACGATGATGCCCATAACGATGGCTGGCTTCCCATTGTGGTAAACATACGTCTTGACTCTTTCGGTGGTCAGGTACGCCCGTCCGATGTCCTGCAAGTAAACGGGGAACCCGTCGGTGCTGCGTGTAATAATGACCCGGTTAAGTTCTTCCAGCTTGTAGGTGTCCGGCAGTTTCAATTGGTAGATCCGGTTTTTTATAGTCAAATCCCCAATGGGGGCTTTATCATTTTCCTCCTGCAGCGCCGCCATCACCCGGGTCCAGGTGATTCCGAACTGCTGCAGCTTCTTCGTGTCCACATCGACACGCACTTCTTGTTCCGGTAATCCCCCGATGCTCACATCCGCAACACCCGGGACCGTGCGCAACTGATCTTTCCAGATATTCACTGTTTCACGCAGGCTGTATAATCGCTCCCGGCTTTGTGCAGTCAAATTAAAAGTGTAAATGGCCTGACGGTTTAAATCATCATTAATGATAGGCTGCTCGGCGTCGTCGGGCAGGTCGGCCTCTGCGTCTTTAACTTTCTTGCGCAATTCATCCCATTTCTTTTTGTAGTCCACTCCGTCATTTGCCTCTACCAAAATAAACGAATACCCATTAGCAGAAGAGGATGAGATTGTTTTGATTCCCTGCAGTTCTTTAATATGCTGTTCAATTTTTTTTGTAACCGTCTGTTCTACTTTTTCTGCCGGGGCTCCGGGATAGATTGTTTTGACTATTGCCTGGTTAACAATTACGTCAGGTTCCTGTTGACGCGGAAGCTGCAAAAAGCTCAGGATACCGGTGGCAATAATCATAGAGAAGAAGAGAAGGGTTATTTTTCGCTTGCTTATTAGATATTCAATCATTTTTGCGACCCCCCCGATGGTTGGATCGGGTCCCCGTCAAAGAGCCTGTCTGCTCCCTGAATTACCACTTGTTCGCCCTCTTTTAAGCCGGAGAGGATCTCCAGCCGGTTATCGAACAACTCACCGGTGGTTACAGCAGTCTTTACCGCTTTTCCCCCGGCCGCCAGAAAGACATAGGGCTTTTCCTCACCACGGTTGAGCACGGCCTCCACGGGCACAAACAGGCCTTCCTTTTCCGTAACGGCGCGGCTTGCCGTGACCACCTGCCCCGGGTGCCAATCCCGCTTCGGATTGTCTACAGTCACCTCCACACTGATCGTTCCCGTGCCCTGGTTGGTTGACGGAAAAATGTGTATAACATTCCCTTTTCGGCTTTCTTTATAAAGGGAAATGGTCACCACATTTCCCACACGCCAGGCCGATATATTGCGGTCCGGCACCGGCAGCAGCACCTGTAAAGGATTGACTTGCCCCACGCTATACACGGGATCTCCAGCCTGCACCAATTGTCCGACGGATGAAAGCTTGGCTATGACCGTACCGCTAATGGGAGATTTCAGTAAGTTTTTATCCGTTTTTAATGAATAGGCCTGCTGAGCCTGAAGATAGTCCTTTTCAGCTTCAATAAAATTATTTCGCGCATTTTCGTAGTCAATCTGTGAGATCGCTTTTTGGCTGTACAATTGCTCCATCCGGTTAAGGTCTTCTTTGGCCTGCTGATACTTGACCATTGTTTTTTCTATGTCGGTCTCGGTCTGGCTTTGTTGCACAGAGTAATCGCTGGCGTCCAGCCTGGCCAGCACCTGGCCGGCGCTAACATGATCCCCTTCCTTAACCGGCATTTCCACAACGCGGCCAGGTACTTCAAAAGAAACATTTGCTTCTTCGCCGGGTTGCAGCGTCGCAGAGAGTTCTGAAAGGAGCGTAACTTTTTCACGCTTTGCTTTTACGATTTCCACCCGCTTTGCCTCGATAACCGCAGGCTTATCCTGTGTTTCCGGCCTTTTTATCACGTTGGCCCAGATGAAATAAAGGCTTAACAGTGAAATGAGCACCAGAAGGACAAGTATTGTTTTTTTCTTGTTCATCCTGTTTGCTTGTGCGCTTTTCTCTTTTCTGCCCGGACAAAATTGAAAAGGGAGAAGCACACGTACCCCCCTCTTTAGTTTATTAGTCAATCCTCGTTAGCCCCAAATAATACCGGGCGGTCATCACTAACCAACCCTTTATTTATAGTCTAACGGCTGAAACTTTCTTTTGGGTGTGCTAAAAGGACCATTTTACTGCTGCTGAAGGTCATGCTTTATTTGCAAAAAAATAGCCAAAAGTAGCATGACTTTTGGCTAATACATCTGTCATCAGGCACATTGAACCGGTTTTTAATAGGTAGTATACTTGGATTACAGGAGAATAGCTTATGAATCAACTAAAGCAAAACTGGTTTAATTGGGGGCGTCAACTTATTCCCCCCAAAGTTAATTGGCTGGCAGCCAGCTTGTACCTGGGGGTTGCAGGTATATATATCTACTATACCCTGACAGGATCTTACCGCTTCCCTTTACCCTGGTGGGGTGGCCTGGCACTATTATTTGGCGTTGTAATTCTGGTTGCCCTGGACAGCTTGGAGTATCGATATCAAGCACAGGACAGAGAACCTTCCCGGCTAACCGTGGCTATACTGCAGTTTGTGCGGTCTGTGGTAATCGTGGTGTTTAGCTTTAGTGACGGTTTAGGTTTAATTCACGAACCTATTCTTTTTCTGATTGTATTTTTTATATTTTTTGTACTGTCCGGTCGCAGCTATGGCTTAACGGGCCTAATCTGGATGATGTATCTGATTGCACGTGTTCATATCGCGCATGATCGGATTATCGAATTGAGTCATGGTGATCTGGCGTGGGCTGATAAATATAAGGACATGACTCCGGATCTGTTCTATTTCTTAACCCTTGCCTTTTTTCTTGTAATGGCCTATCAGGCCAAACGGGAGCGGGCCAACCGGCTGCGGGTGGAAAAACTTCTGGGTGAATTAGAAGTTTCCCATAGGCAATTACAGGATTACTCCGAAAAAGTGGCTGAATCGGCCACGATAGAAGAGCGCAATCGGCTGGCCCGGGATATTCACGATAGCCTGGGTCACTATCTGACTGTAATCAATGTTCAGCTCGAAAAAGCCATGGCTTTCAGGAACAGAAACCCGCAGGAGGCAGATCAGGCGGTAAGGAATGCCAAGCGTTCAGCCAGTGAAGCCTTGCAGGACATCCGGCGCTCGGTCGGTGCCCTGCGCAATACCCAGGAGACTTTTTCCCTGGTTCGGGCGTTAAACGGATTGCCCGACAATTTGCGAAGCAGCCAGCTATCTATTGAGTTAAAGATTGATGGTTGTGAAGAAGGTTTCTCTCAACAATCCCTGATGACCCTGTACCGGGCAGCCCAGGAAGGCCTGACCAACATTCAAAAACATGCGCAGGCCAGTCACGTTACGATGTCTCTTATATTTAACGACCAACAGGCCAGTCTATGTATTGTCGATAATGGTCAGGGGTTTGATACCGGTATTCTGGGAAAAGATGAGACTCATTATGGTTTAAAAGGAGTGCGGGAACGTCTGGAATTGATTCATGGCTTGATAAAACTGGAAAGCGCTCCCGGCAAAGGAACGAAGCTATTTATTGCCGTACCCGGGAACCCGCTGACCCTGATGGCGGGGGAGAGGAGGCTTGTATGACCAATCAACTATCTAAACCGGTCCGCGTGCTGGTGGTGGACGACCAGGAACTTATGCGGGATGGGCTGGCCTCCCTGCTAAGCATTCAGGAGGGAATAGAGGTGGTGGGAACTGCGGTCGACGGACAGGAGGCTGTCGACCAGGCGCTTCGGCTGCTGCCGGACGTTGTCTTAATGGACGTGCGGATGCCTGTGATGGACGGAATTACAGCTACCGGTTACGTGCGCCGGCAGTTGCCCGCTTGCCAGGTACTCATGCTCACCACTTTCGATGACGAGGAGTACATTGTTAAAGCATTGATCGCGGGGGCAAGTGGCTACCTGCTCAAAGATATTCCCTCCCATGATTTAGCCAGGGCTATACAACTCGCTCATAGAGGGATTTACCAACTAGAACCCACGGTTGCCGGCAAGCTCGTCGGGACATTAACTAACAGCGTCCCTTTGACTTCACAAAATACTTCAGCTGCGCCCGGGCGGCACAATGAATCTGTCGTAGCAACGGGCACCTTTACTAAATCAAACCATACCCCCGCCGTTCCGGATGACATACGCGATCTTACAGAGCGCGAAATGGATGTGCTTCGCCTGATTGCCACCGGGGCGACAAACCGGGAAATTGCCGAAAAGCTCTATATTAGCGAGGGAACGGTAAAAAATCACGTGTCCAATATTCTTAATTGTTTAGGGCTGCGCGACCGCACCCAGGCTGCTATTTATGCCTACGAAAAACTTGGTTTAATTAAAACTGCAGGAGTCGCCGATTAGCGCAAACTTAAAGCAAGCAGTCGGACCAAAGCGGTGGATGTAGCTCTGGAGTCGCCTTAAGTTCCTGAACTTTCAAGTATCCGAACAACAGCTTCATGTTTCCCTTCCCGGGCCAGGGACAATGCTGTCAGCCCACTGACGCTCCGCATGGTTGTGTCAGCGCCTTCAGCCAGCAACATTTCCACAATCCCGGTATGCCCCATGTAAGTGGTCGCCATCAGTGCAGTTATGCCATCCTGGCTTTTAGCATTCACATCGGCGCCTTTGTCCAGCAACGCCCGCACTACATGGGCATGACCGTTCCTGGCTGCCAGCATCAATGCAGTAGCATTATAATTGTCCCTGGCATCAGGGTCCATGCCCTCATCCAGAAATATTTGCACCATCGGGAGATTACCTTCCTGAACACATTGTAAAAATGAGGCTTCGCTGTCCGAATAGGCGTAGGCCGCATCTCCTGTTCTTATCAGGCCACCTTTGGTTACCCGCCCGAAGCGGCCCTCACGGCTGACGATATAGGGACGCCCGTGCTCTTTGAACTCGTCCTTGCCAATGTGCAAAATTTTTATTACAGCCTCACCAATACTGACAAAATTACCAACGGCCAGATCGGATGGCATAATGCCTGCTATGGTAATGTTCTCGGTATAACCACCGTTAAATACTTCCTCTTTTTTTTCAGGAGGCACTTTTTCCAGGGACTCCACCGGGAAAATGCTTACCTGTCTGTCCCAGTCACCGCCGTGAGCATCTCCTTTAAGACCCCATCCTTCAATAACCTCAACCTGTTCAATGCTGTTTTTTTCAATTCCCTTAACATGACTGATATTAATAGCAAGTACTCTTCCCATGGCGCATTCCTTTCGGCAAAGATGTAGATTTTAAACATTACATGCTCATGTAAATTTGTTAGAGATATAAATCAGACGACATGAATTTTTAGCTGTTCGGGGGCTAATATATAATAAAAGTTTTGAACTAATATACATTATAGCACGCCAGAAATATTATGTATTATTGAAAAGCTGCTATATGTAGCCTGTACAAGGGCACTCCACCGGCTGGTGCTTGATCATGCGAGAGAAAAAAGCCCGTTCATATAATAATTTTTTTGCACATACCTAATAAAAATGAAGAAGTATTGACACCATTAGTATATGCTAATAATTACAGATCAAAAGCTACCGCAAGATTAGCGTCTTTTATAATACATTTGTCGGCACAAGGGGTTTTTATATTTTGCTTATACTACACGGTTGTTGGGTTACATCTGCCGGCAGACGGACAGCAGGGCATTTTTTTGTGTGGGCTGAAAACCGCCCCTCCTATTATCCGGGAAATGGACACGGCGGGTCGTCAAAGAGGGTGCCGGCAGATTCTTTTGCACTACCGGATGGGGATATATTAAATATTATAACTGAGCTTGCAGATAAGAAACTGTTGCTCCGGGGATATCTGGTACCTGAAAGGCATATCATTCTGCTTCCCACTGCTAAGGGAAATATTCCCGTTTCATCTTATCCTGTAGGTGTGCTCGAAGAAAATTGGCCCGGGCCAGCCGGAGCGGCGGATAACCACATATTGCAGCCCTGGCCAGTACATGGTATTGCCCTTCCTGCTCATACGG
>CAZXQO010000055.1:0-15652 GCA_964643075.1 uncultured Peptococcaceae bacterium | reverse complement strand
TAGTGGAAGTTGGGGCTGGCGTAGAGTGGATTATTCACACACTCTGACGGTTCTCATGCTTCCCTTTTTTACATGTTTGACAAAATGCTAAAACTTTGAGAGTGATGTATATGCCAAAAAGGGCTAGCGAGAGTGAGTCAGGGGACGTTTCTTCTGGCTCTTTGCTTTTGCGGTGTTACGCCAACGGCAACCTGAAAGGCAAAGTCTCCCCAGACCGGGCGGAGGACTACGAATACGACGGCTTTAGCCGCAAAGTATTCCGCACCGAAGACTACTGGCACCCCGAAGAAGGGGAAAAGGAATAATCGTGTTGAAAATGGCAATTCAATTTCCAGTGCGCTAAACACTACACCAATACTCCACCCGTGAGCCCGGAAAGTTTCTTTCCAGTTCCCTGTCGAACAGGGAATCCATCTCCTGAAGTGCTTTCTTTGGATAAACATATTTGCCATAACCAAACTGGCCGTATTTAAATTTTCTTTCCTCTTCCTCCAGAGGCAGGCTGGAACCCGGAAAGACTTCTAAGAGCCTTTTTTTAGCCCTGGCGGTGAAGCGGTGGCTGATGAGCTCGAAGGTGATATTGCTTTCAGCGGCATCAGGGCTTTTTTTAAGGTTATGGACAAGTTTGGTGTAATCCTCCTGCCAGCCAGGGTAGATGATGATGGGAGCTATTAAAAAGCCAAGGGGATATCCCGCTTCCGTCACCTTGCGTGCTGCTTCGATGCGTTCGACGCCGGAGGGGTGTCATGCTCATATTTTCTAATTACATGGGGAGTGTTTATACTGAAGCGGGACCGTGTATGATCGTTATGCCGGGCGTCCAAAAGGCTCTCCACTTCCGTGAATTTGGTAACGAGACGAAATCTGACCAGCTCACTGGCCCCGAAATATTCTATGGCTTTTTTAAGAGAGCCGGTATACCTTTCCACCGGCAGGGGATCAGAGGTGGCAGCCCCTTCAAAAACGGTTATTTCCGGCGCCCTTTCCCGTATGTATTTCCCCGCTGCGGATAGTATTTCATCAGTGTTAACATACACCCTCACATAGGGCTTATTCCCCAGTGTGGTGTTCAAGTAGCAGTATTCGCATTTCCCATGTTTATAAAGGGACACAAAAAACCAGCAATCCTTTGTGTTTCAAAGCCTACGGAATTTTCATGAAACCACATTTGTTTTGTTAATAAGGGGTACGGTAATGTGCTCCCTTTTCATGGCCTCCATATCAATCATCTCGCCTTTATCCCATAATATGGATAAGAAGGTAGCCGACATATTATACAGTCTTTTTTTGCCCATTCTGTCAATGTTTATTAGCGTTTGCCTTTGGGTCTAAAGGTGTTGCAGCAAGTTCCATCTGATGTCCCCACCTTTATATCACCGCTGGATCTAACTTCGATGCCGTCAGCGTGGCACTCATGGCTTTCGTTATGGTGACACTCTTTGCTATTTGCTGCTAATGGATATCGGCGTTTCAATGTAGAGACTTCTGCTGGGAAACGCTATGGTTATGTCATCCTGTTCCACTAACTCCAATATTTTAAAGTTTATATCTTCTTTCACTTGTAAAAATTCTGACCAGTTTGTGGAAACCGTAAAAAAATACAAGAATATGTCCAAGCTGCTTTCATTAAAACTATCAAACCTTACAAAAATAGTTTCTTTATCAATGCCAGGATGATTATATAACATCTTCCTTATCTTTTCTGTTAAAGTTTTTAATTTATCCACCGGTGTTGAATACGCCACCCCTAAATTGAATGTTATTCTGCGTTTGCCCATCCTCGACCAATTAGTTATAGAATCATTGGCCAAGGTTGAATTTGGCACTGTTACTAACGCCTTGGCAAAAGTCCTTATCCTCGTGCTCCTAAATGTTATATCTTCTACAACTCCTTCAATGCTGGAAGTTTTTATCCAATCGCCGATAGAAAACGGCTTATCAAGAATGATTACTATTCCCCCGAAGATATTACTTAAAGCATCCTTGGCAGCTAACGCAAATGCCAAACCTCCCAGACCCAAACCGGCAATTAAGCTGCCAATAGGATAATTCCATTCCTGCAAAATAATGGTAAATGCAAAAATCAATGTGATGATTCTTAAGAATTTAGAAACAAAGGGTATTAATATTTTATCGAGTTCTATATCCAGGGTTTGCTGTATTTTATCAAAAAAAGTTGTATTGATATCTTCTAAATTATACAAGCCCCATGTAACTAATATTATTATTACTGAACGGAATGACCTGTTTATGATTAATTGATAACTACTATCTATAGGTAGCCATATTATCGCCAAGTATAGACCGCAAATTACAAAGAAAACTTTCAGTGAACTTTTAAAGGCTAAGAATATTTTTTCATCTAAGTCAGTTTTAGTTTTGGAACATAACTTTAGAATTGCAACAAAAAAATACTTTGTAAAGATATTGCCAAGTACCACAAAAGCTATAAGAATAGTACTCGAGATGATTAATTGTTTAATTAATGATGGCAAGGTGGGTAATTCATTAATTAAAAGGATAATATGGTTAATACTAAAATTCAAAATAGCATTTCTCCTTTTTTACTTAAACTCACTGGCTTAATGTTTTACGTGCCTTTACCGGCACGGAGCAGACGGGGTTTATGGGTTTGCCGCACTGAAGGAAGCCGGATTGACATTTTACTTTTTATTTATTACACATTAATATATCAAAAAAGAACAAAATCCGCAGCATCTAATGGGAGGAGTTTTTCTATGGTTTGACAACAAGAAGTTTGAATTATCGCTGTACGGTGACCGGATTGCACCGGGTCCTTGACATTGGCAAATGGAGCAAGTAAAATATGAATAGATTCAAAAATGAATATGTTCATATGTGAGTGTGTTCGAACGGGAGGGTGCTATGGTAGGCGTCAGGGAAAGGAAACAGAAAGAGACAAGGGCGGACATCCTGAGAGCGGCCAGGGATTTGTTTCTGGAAAAGGGATATGAAGCCACCACCGTGGAACAAATTGCCGAGAAAGCAGTTGTCGGCGCCGGCACGTTGTACAATTATTTTCCTTCGAAGGATGATATATTTCTGTCCGTAATGTATGATGAGATTTTCATTAAAGTAGAGAAAAACGATTCGAACGAAGATGTAGCTAACGGATACGGAGTGGAAGAGGCCGTTCTGAAGTATCTGACAAAATATATTAATGCATTTAAGCTGTTCAGAAAAAGCCTTTGGAAAGATATCATGTCCATGGTGTTTGCCAAGTCCGGTTCCGGCCTTTTCAAAAAGTGGTTTACATTTGACATGAGGTTTGTCGCTTCGCTGGAAAGAAAACTCAATGGATTTAAAAAGAACGGTCATCTGCCCGAATCATTCGATTGCGGGGAGGCGTCCTTCAATATCTACAGCGTCCTGATAACTCTGTTCTTCTTGTACGTATATTCTGACAACATGACACTTGATGAATTTACGGCAAAAATGAGCAAACAGCTACACTTCATCTTCGCAGGACAAGGCTGATGACAACGGCCTGGCCGGGAATATCCTTCAAAATTCCTGCTTCGGGAGCCACCCCATTTCTTGGGGGAGCTATCGTCTTGCCTAAGGGGGATACTTGATGTCAAAAGATGTGCTTATAAAGCTGCACCAAGTTACCAGGACATACACAATGGGCGACGTGCAAGTCCGGGCTCTTGACGGGATATCGCTGGACATAATGGAGGCCGAATTTCTGGTCATCCTTGGAACCAGCGGTTCGGGCAAGAGCACCCTTCTGAATATCATCGGCGGCATGGATCAGCCCTCAGACGGCAAGATCCTTTTCCGGGGGGAAGACCTGAGCCGGGCAGGGGATGTCCGCCTGACCCGGTACCGGCGCGAAGATGTGGGTTTTGTCTTCCAGTTCTACAATCTCATTCCCGACCTCACGGCAAGGGAAAACGTGGAACTGGCCGCCGGCCTGGTGGACCATCCCCTGTCGGTGCCGGGAGTCATGGAAGCGGTGGGTCTGGGGGAGCGGATGGACAACTTTCCGTCCCAAATGAGCGGCGGCGAGCAACAGCGGGTATCCATCGCCCGGGCGTTGGTAAAAAACCCCGCCCTGCTTTTGTGCGATGAACCAACCGGCGCCCTGGACTACCAGACGGGGAAGAAAATTCTGTCCTTATTGGCCGGGGTCAACCAGGATGCTGGTGCCACAGTGATTGTAGTCACGCATAATACCGCCATCGGGGCCATGGGCCACCGGGTGGTGCGCCTGCGCAGCGGAAATATAGTCGAAACGACCGTCAATGAAGCGCCGGTGGCGCCGGAAGGAATTGAATGGTGATGAGCGTACTGGGTAGAAGGATGTGGCGGACCATCTGGCACACAAAGGCCCAGTTTTTGGCCATGATAGCGCTGGTAATGTTGGGGACGGCCGCCTATGTATCCATGAGCACCGCTTACTACAACCTGGATCGTACCAAGGCTGTTTTTTACCGGGAAACCAATTTTGCCGACTACTATTTTCATGTAGTCAGGGCGCCGGAGGAAGTGACCGGGCAGATTGCCCGGGTTACGGGGGTGGCCGCGGTCACCGGGCGCATCGAAGAAGATGTGCCGGTAATAAAGACGAACGGCCAGCGGGCCACCGTCCGCATCATCAGCTATCCTATGCCCCTTTATAAAGAGCTCAACTTGGTTCAACTGAAGAGCGGCCGGCTTTTCGACGCTTATCCCGGCAGCGGTAAAACCGAGGTGCTGTTGGATCCTCACTATGCACAGGCGAACGGTATAAGTCTTGGCGACAGCCTGGCGGTGGTGGCAGCAGGCAGGAAGGTCCACCTGACCGTGGTGGGTACGGCCATCAGCCCGGAATTCGTGTATGCCATTAAGGATGCCGCCAGCCTGGCCCCGGAGCCCAAAACCTTTGGCATTGTCATGCTGCCGGAGAACCAGGCCCAACAAATTCTGAACCTCGACGGGAAGGTCAATCAAATTATAATAAAACTGGCGCCCGGTGCAGATGAGAAAAAAGTGGCGGGCCGGGTGGAGGACATTCTCAGGCCTTACGGCAACCTGACCAGTTATGCGCGGAAAGACCAATTGAGCAACTTCCTCCTGAGCGAGGAACTATCCATGCTGTTGATGATGTCGCAGTCCCTGCCCCTGATATTCTTTATGGTGGCGGTGGTGATCCAGTTCATTTTGCTCAGCCGGGTTATTAAAAGACAGCGCTTGCAGATCGGTACCATGAAGGCGATAGGTTTCAACAACCGGCAGATCATGTTGCACTACGCCGGCTATACCCTTACCGTTTCCCTGGCCGGAGGACTGCTGGGTTCCCTGCTGGGGATGTTCCTGGCCTCGCTCCTGTCCCGGATGTATGCCCAGCTTTTCAATCTGCCCGGGGTCATCGGCGGGATCAACCTTGCGGCCCTGCTTTACGGCATACTGCTCAGCGCAGGCGTCGGTTTTCTGGCCGGGCTGATCGCCGCGCGGGGCATCACGGCCATCAACCCCGCTGAAGCCATGCGCCCGGAACCCCCCAAAGGCGGCGGCCGCGTCTTTCTGGAAAGGTGGCACTGGTTCTGGCGCCGGTTGACTCCTTCCTGGCGGATGACACTGCGGACCACGGGACGCAACAGGATGCGTTTTCTGGCCACCATCTTTGGGATTGCATCTGCCGTGGGCCTGCTGGTAATGTCCCTTTCCGGCAACGACTCAATGAATTATTTAGTTAATAAATACTTTTATGAGGAACAACGGTATGGATATCTGGTCACCTTTACCAGGCCCGTCCCGGAGGATGAACTCCTGAACATCTCCCGTCTGGACGGCGTCGTCAAGGTCGAGCCCATCCTGCAGATTCCGGTTAAAATTTCTTACCGGGGACGGTCCCGCGACGAGGTCCTGGTGGGAATGGCTCCCGGCGTGACCATGAAGCGCCCGGTGGACAACACCGGGAGGCCGCTGCAGTTACCGGACAACGGCCTCCTGATCGACCGGATTACCGCGCGGAAACTGGTGGTTAAGCCAGGGGACCGGGTGAATCTGAAAACCATACTCTCTATCGGCGCACCGCACCAGGCTGTCGTGGAAATCACCGGGATAGCCGATGAGAACGTCGGCGGCGAAGAGTACACTTCCTTATACCGGGCTAACTGCATCCTGGGGGAAAGCGGCCTGATTTCCGGGGTTATGATGAAGGTGGATCCGGGAAAAGCAGCCCCCGTGGAACTGGCCTTGAATAAAATGGCCAATGTTTCTTCGGTTATTGACAAGAAGGTGGAAGTAGCCAATTTTCGTAGCCTGCTGGCCTACTATATTGAATTTGATGACATAATGTGCGCCTTTGCCGCGGCCCTGGGATTTTTTATCGTCTTCAACGCTTCCCTTATGGGGCTTTCCGAGCGCGGGAGGGAGTTGGCATCGATGCGGGTAATGGGCTTTAGCCGGCAGGAGGTCGGACAGTTGTTGGGGCAGGAGAACATTCTGCATTCACTCCTGGGGATTATCTCCGGACAGCCCTTTGGTTACCTGCTGGCTTTTGCCTTCAATAAATCATTGAGCAACGATATCTACAGCGTGCCTTTGGCCATCCGTCCCGAAACCTATTTCCTGTCCGTGCTGGGCGGGCTGGCTTTCGTCGTGGCCGCCCACCGCTTTGCCGCCCGGAAGCTTACGCAATTGAACATGGTGGATGTGTTGAAGGATCAAGATTGAGAGGGGAAATTCCATTGAAGCGGAAAACAGTTATTTTCTCTGGTGCTCTGCTCCTGCTGGCGGTGGCGGTAGTGCTGATTGTTTCCCGGAACGGGACAAAGGTGGAGGCGGTAACCGTGGAACCAGGCACCATAACGCGCACCGTACAGGACACCGGCTATGTCCAGCCCATCCAAAAATTTGATCTGTCCGCCACCGTGGGCACGAAGGTGGTCCTGGTGCCGGTGGCCAGGGGGCAACAGGTTAAAAAGGGACAGGTCCTGGTTAAATTGCAGGATCAAAACCTGTATTCTCAGGCGGCCGAGTCGGCGGCCAACCTGGCCCTGGCCGAGGCCGGGCTGACCTCCGCCAGGGCCGATCTGGAAAATGCCCGCCTGGCTTTGCAGCAGGCCCAAAGGGATTTCGACCGCACCCGGCAATTATATGAGACAGGCGCCGGTACCAGGGTGCAGTTTGAACAGGACCAAACAGCGCTGGCTACAGCCCAGGAGAACTGGCAGGCCCAAAACACCCTGCTGCAACAAGCCCAGGCCCAAGTGGACAGCCTGCAGCAGTCATCACGGGCTTTGGAGACCGAGAAGGGGCAGTTGGTGGTTACCAGTCCCGTTGACGGGGTGGTACTGGACCTGCCCGCCAAGCAGGAACAGGCTGTTGAGCCCGGTGCCTTGCTGGTCACTGTGGCGGCGTCCAAGGGGTTGGAAGTTAAGGCGGACATCCTGAGTGACGACATGGCGGATGTCCACGTGGGACAGTCAGCCACCGTCACCGCGCCCGTCCTGGGAGGTACTGTACTGACAGGCCGGGTGACGCAGATCTATCCGCAGGCCGTGATCGAAGAATCCGCCCTCGGGGAACTCCAGCGCCGGGTGCCGGTCATCGTCTCCCTGCCCGCTGCGGCCAACCTGGCGCCGGGCTACAAGGTGCAGGTGGCCGTTAATACGGCCACCCTGGACAAAGTCCTGGTGGTACCCCGGGAAGCGGTGCGCACGGCGCCGGACGGCCGCAAGGAAGTGATGGCGGTGGTGGGCAACCATGTGCAATACCGGGTGGTCACCACAGGCCTGGCCGACACCGACAGTGTGGCCGTTACCAGTGGTCTTAAGGCCGGAGACGTGGTAATAAAAGACGCTACCCAGGATCTGCCGGAAGACTCCAGGGTCAGCACTGGCCGGTAAAGTAGCTGGTGCGAGAAAACAGCTCTTAGGTGTTGGTCTATTATTTCTCTTGACCTGTCTTTTTCAATGGCTTTAATAGATTTACATATATGGTCTTTCATATGGAAAGTGTTTTTAGCTGAAACCATATCCCATCATAAATATTCAACTCCTTTACTTTAATATGTACTTGCTTGTTTACATCATAACCGGCAAAATTAGCAGCCCTGTCATAAAAGTTTAACGTTTTTGTTACAGATGCAACCTTCCATCCTGTTACTATTGACCTGGTGCTATTGAAAAATGTACAATCTAAACATAAATCACTTAACCCCCCTGGAACGCCAGGGGGTGTTTTTATAGGAGGACGTTAGACGTTATATGAAAATATTGATTATAGATGATGAAGAAAGAATCCGTAATATAGTAAAGATTTACCTCCGCAAAGAAGGCTTTGCCACGGACGATGCCTCCGATGGTCACGCTGCCCTGGAAAAGATCAGCAGTGATAATTTTGATTTGGTGATACTGGACATAATGATGCCGGGATTGGATGGCTGGGCGGTATGCCGGGAGATTAGGGCCAAATCAAACCTGCCCATAATCATGCTTACCGCCAGGGAGGAAGAGGCGGACAGGATACTGGGACTGGAAATGGGAGCCGATGATTATGTGGTCAAGCCCTTCAGCCCCAGGGAACTTGTGGCCAGGGTGAAAACAGTATTGCGGCGTACCGTCACAGCCGGGGAGGAAAAAAATACCAACGAACCGGATGGGGCTATAGTTTGTCCGGGCATAGTAATAGACCCCAAAACCCGGGAGGTCAAGGTAGAGGGCCAGCCGGTGAAGCTCACCTTAAAAGAATTTAATTTGCTTTTATTAATGGCCAAAAACAATAGCCGGGTTTTCACCCGGGACGAACTTCTTCTGAATATATGGGGCTATGATTATTATGGCGATACAAGAACTGTAGACACCCATGTCAACAGGCTGCGGGATAAGCTGGCGGTTGTCCCGGGCTGTAAAAACTATGTCAGCACGGTATGGGGCGTGGGCTATAAATTTGAGGTGGGAGAATGAGTATCTTTAAGAAAAGTATTTTAGTAAAGCTCTGGCTTGGCATGGTAATCCTGGTATTGGTGATAATCTGGCTGTCAGGCCTGGCCCAGTCAAATATAATCAGGAAAATATATTATGATCAGCAGGTCAGCCAACTGACCGTGCAGGGTATAGATATCGCTTCCCTCAGTGGGTCGGGAAAGGATATGACAGAGCAGATTAAATTGCTTGCAGCCATGACACATACCAACATAATGACTGTGGACACAAAGGGATATATTGAGGAATGCCAGGGTCTAGGCATGGATATGAGCCTGGGCAAAAACCCCGCTAACAGGGTGAGCGTGCTGGGACATAACGGCAATCTTATGACCAGGGAGGAATTGAGCCGGGTTATGTCTGGAGCGACGGTAGTCTATCGAGGGCCAAGCCAGATTATAAATACCGATGTGCTGTCTGTGGCCGTGCCGGTTAAATCCAGGGGGGCGGTAACCGGGTCCGTTATAATCAGCGCTCCTTTGATATCATATGAAAACCGGCTGGCAGACTACCAGCGCATGATATTAAATATCGGCATAGGAGGCATCGTACTGGCTACACTGTTAAGCCTTTTGCTGTCACGCTCCCTTTCGCGGCCATTAATACAGATGAACACCGTTGCCCGGGGATTGGCGGCGGGGGATTTCTCTCATAAAGTGGAGGTTAAAACAGAAGATGAGGTAGGCGTGCTGGCCCACTCGCTAAACTCTCTTTCGGAGCAGTTGCAGGAAAAAATCCGGGCACTTGAGCGACTGGATAACACCAGAAAAGATTTTGTGGCCAGCATTTCCCATGAATTGAGAACCCCTCTTACCGTCATGCAGGGCTACGCCGAGGCGCTGCAGGACAATCTGGCCGAAACGGAGGAAGAAAGGCAGGAACATATATACTATATCATTGATGAAATACAAAGGCTGAGAAGGCTGGTGGCAGAGTTGCTGGATCTGCGCAGGATTGAAAGCGGGCAGGACAGAATTGAGCTGCAGCGGCTGGACCCCCTGCCCGTTTTAATGAAATCTATGGACAAAATGAAAGTCCTGGCTGATGAGAAAGTTGTATGCCTGACCAGTAGTATTTCCGGTGCAATACCATCTGTGAGATCCAACCCGGACAGGCTTGAACAAGTAATGATAAACCTGCTGGAGAACGCTGTAAGACACACCCGCCGTGGAGGTACGGTAAACACAGTGGCCTTGACAGAAGGGAACTATATAGCAGTGAGTGTTACCGATTCCGGGACGGGCATACCGGAAAAGGAACTGGATTTAATATGGGAAAAGTTCTATAAGATTGATAAAGCCAGGACCAGAACCGGCGGAGGAACTGGATTGGGGCTGGCTATAGTTAAAAGGATAGTTGAAAACATGGGGGGAACAGTATCGGTTTCAAGCATTGAAAACACCGGCACTACCTTCACCTTCACCTTGCCACTGGCATAAACAACAGAAATGTGAACAAATGAGACAGAAAGAAAAGCACAAGCGGCCATCACAAATGGCTGGTACTGGCCGCTTGTGTGAAAAAACCAGGTATTGGGCTTGTAAAGTCTAAAGCTACTACTCCTTACGCATTGACTGCTGAGCGGCCTGCTGTTGTTTGAATGCCTCCTGGGCCATGTTTTCCATTTTGTACTGAGGCTCCTGGCCTTCTACATAGTTTATGCGGTTGGAAAGATCTGTGACCATTTGGTCCAGTTTCTGGTTAAAGCCCTGGTACATTTGTTTAGCCATAGGGTCCTGGCTTCGGTCTGCAAATGTCTGGAATTGTCCGCTGGTCATCTTCAACATGCCCAGGGCCTGATGGAGTTCTTTTCCTACGGTCATTTAAGATTCCCCCTTTCATTTTTTATCTCGCTAACAGCCTGTAAGACCCCTTCCTCGAAGGTCGGGGACTAACAAGTAATTAATGTTAGGGGACACACCTCTATTAAAAGCCTGACTTTTGGGTGAGGAATGTCCCCAACTTATTCGAACTAAGTTCGTTCTAAGGGTTCGGTAGGGGAATAACCTCTTCCGAACCCAAGACTCACTTATATATTGTTGCAATATCGAAAGACATTGATACGGCTTTTAAATGAATACTGGGAAACTGGCTGGGTATGCTAAAAAAGGTGATGATATTGAAGCGCTTTGGCCTTTATTTAGCTCTTTTTTTAATAGCCCTTATGGTTTTAGGGCCTTTTTATGCATTAAAGGAAGCGCTAAGCCTGGGCAAACTCCCGGCGGCTGTTTCAAGGCAGCATTATAACACCGGCAATACAACCCGTCTTGACGCCGGTAACTGGGATGAAATGCAGAAGTTGGTTCTGGACATAAGATATGGCGGAAGCAGGCCCAGCGCGGTGGTTGTGGCTGATGCAAGCTCATGGCCGGTTGTGCTTGCATGCCAGAGTTTAAGTGCCAGCCCACCGGGCTTTCCTGTAATAATGTTTGACCCCGCAATTCTAGCGGTTGATGAACTGCTGCGCAAGGTTAAGGACTGGGCTCCCGCCGGGTCGGATAAAATTAACGGCGCCGGTGTATTGCTGGCAGGCCCCGGGGCCGTCGCACTTAATGATAGTTTTATGAGGCAGGGATTTAAAACCTACACTGTTGCCGGGAAGGATGCTGCAGAAAATGTAGCCGCACTGGCAAGTGTGATGATAAATACCTCAAAAAGCCGTAAGGTGCTGCTGGTGGGAGATGGCAGTGTTAACCACGCGCTTCCCGCCGCCACCTGGCTGGCCCACCGGGGAACCCCGTTGCTGCTGGCCCAACGCA
The DNA here is from genome assembly GCA_964643075.1 of uncultured Peptococcaceae bacterium. Taxonomy (GTDB): domain Bacteria; phylum Bacillota; class Desulfotomaculia; order Desulfotomaculales; family Desulfocucumaceae; genus Desulfocucumis. The sequence continues at coordinate 3,957 of CAZXQO010000055.1, read as the reverse complement.
ATGATATTCCTGATGCCTCCCGCAGGATACTTGAGCGGGCCGGGGGTAATCTTGATATCTATGTGCTGGGACCTGAAAGCCAGGTAAGCCAAAAGGTTCTCCATGAGCTTGCTAAATGGGGCAGGGTAAAAAGAATTGGCCAGGAAAATTTCTTTGCCAATGCTGTGGCCTTTGCCCGGTTTTATGATAGTGACCACCGCTTCGGGTGGGAGGCAAACCAGGCCACGGCAGAGGCTGCCAGGCATTTTTTGCTGGGTTCCTCAAATACCGACTGGCGCACCATGCTGGCGGCGGCACAGCTCTTTTCGGGCCCCAATTTCGGGCCCCTGCTGTTGACGGAGCCGGATCATCTTCCGGCGGCCACCGAAAAACTGCTCTGGTCCACTGCTCCCGACTGGTGGGTGACACCTGCGGAGGGGCCATTTAACCATACATGGATTGCCGGGGGCCTGGATGAGGTGTCATATGCAGTGCAGGCAAGGGCGGATTTCATCCAGGAGATAAGGGCTTACCTGGACCAGGGCGCACAGGGTATAAGCGGCAGTGAGGCTCTGGCCATAGTCTGGTTTGCGTTGTCTCTGGCTGCTGCCCTATGGGTATGGTTTCATTTGTCCACCAGGCTCACCCAGTTAGCTCCTTTTATGAAAATTTCCTGGGTGCTGGTAATGCTTGTGCTGGGTCCGGTGGGGCTGTGGGCATATTATACTTGCTACCGCGGCTACGGGCACCAGACAGTGCTGGGGGAATTTCCCCGCCCGCTGTGGGTTCAGGTTTTGTCCGCCACCCTGAGTACCATCGGATTTAGTATTCCCACCATGCTGGCCACAGCCTTTCTCATAGCCTTTTTCGGAATGCCTTTGTTTGTTATACCCGGCTTCTTTTTTTGGCTGGGGAGCCCTATGACCCAGTCAATAATCTGGTCCTACCTGGCGGCTTTGCTGGTGAATATGTTTATATTTGTTCCACTTATGTTAAGGGCAAAGGAAAGGTCGTCCTACCGGGATACGGTACGTGATAACGCTCTAACGGTATTTATTAGCATGACTTCCATTAGCATCGGGATGATGGCAGCCATGTGGCTGCTTCAAATGAAGGGCCTTCCGGTGATGCCGAAAGAAGAGCATATTTTATGGTGGGGAACAGCCTGGGCCGCCAATATTATTGGTCTATTTACCGGCTATATCGGAAACTGGTCACTGGTGGTGCGGGGCAGGAAGATAGGCACTATGTAGCGGGAGGGGGCAGCTAATTGGATTTTGCCAGGAGAATGAAGCATGCTTGCCGGGGATTCTGGCTGCTGGTGGTTGCCACGGCGCTTTTGCTGACAACAGCTTTATTATACCGTCCGGACTATTACCAGGCGGATGCGGTTAAAAGCAGTTCCTTTGCCCAGGTGACACCAAATACCAACCGCCTGCCGGGAAACAACGAAATCGAAGTGTCCGTAGCCATAGCCCAGACTGTCTACCCGGCAACCTTTATCGACAACAAGCCCAACGCGGTTATTCTGGTTCCCCGGGGTGATTGGCGGCGCGCTTTGGTGGCTGCTAATATTATACATTTTCCGGTAGACGCACCCATACTGTATATTGACAATGATCATATCCCGGAGTTGGTAAAAAAGGAGATACAGCGGCTGGATCCGGAAGGTCTTTTTGTGGATGGAAACGTGAAGGCCTATATTGTGGGGCGGGTAGACAAAAGTGTCAAACAAGAACTCCGTTCCATGAAGCTTAAATTCCGGCAGTTTGATGCTCAAGATATGCCTACTCTGGCGGCTGATGTGGACCAGTACCGGTCAACAATAAAGTCCGACCACAACGATGCGGTTATGATTGTTTCCGACAATACTCCGGAGTATGCTGTTTTTGGCGCTTCCTGGACAGCGCATATGGGCAGCCCCACTTTTTTCGTGACCCCGGACGGTGTGCCGGAAGCCACCAGGCAGGCTCTTGAACGCCGCCCCCAGGATGCGTTTATCTACTTGTTGGGAAACGATAAAGTCATACCTCCGGAAATAGCCTCTGAGTTGGGGCGTTACGGTCATGTCCAGCGCATTCCCGGCAATGATCCTTATGCAATGTCCACAGGTTTCGCGGGGTACGCCGATTTGGGGCCCAACTTGGGCTATTGGGTTGGCAAAACCGTTCGCATGTTTGGGTGGGGTATTGCCGAAGCCGGGCATAACTTTATTTTTGTTAATCCAGACAGGCCGGAAATGGCCATTCCAGCTGGAATATTATCGCACCGGGGAAAGCATGGTCCCATGCTGCTTGTCAAGAAGGATTCCTTGCCGGAATCTGTGGTGCGTTACCTCAAGGCGGTACAGCCAACCTATCTAGGCACCCAGGAGCAGTTGTTCAACTATGGCTGGATTATTGGTGGGCCGGGATTTATCAGCCCCGGACTGCAAAAGACCATTGATAGTCTTTTGCAAGTTAAAATGCCTTAACAAACCGTTGGGGGTGATCGTGGTTGAAAAAGGTTGTGGGCTTAATACCCGGAGAAACCGATTTCAGTTCCATTGATAAAGAATTGACGAATATGACTATAGTAGACTACCGGGCCATTAGTGTGCCGGGAGATGATGAAGAGCAAATAAGACAGGAAATTTTTCTGACGGCCCGGGAGTGGCGCACCACTATTGTTGGCGCCCTGCTGGGAGCGCTGGCTGGAGTAGTGTTCTTGGCTTATTTACTGGACAATAATGCTTTTGGACAGCTTGCAGGGCCGCTTCTGGCCAATACAATTTATTCCGCACTGTTCACCGGCGCCGGATCGGGACTTGCTTTAGGAGGTTTAATAGGTGGACTATATGCTATATCAAAACCATTTAGTCGAAATTTCACGGGTTATACCATGCTGACCCTATACTGCGAGCCTGAACGGGTACGGGAGGCAGTTAATGTCGTAAGGCGGCATGGAGGGACATTTTTGTGAATATGATCTGTTTCAATGGCTCATACAATTCATGTTATATAACCAACAATAGTGACGCCGCCACGGCAAAATAGGTGGTGAGGGGCCGTTTATTTCTCTGTCCCAAATCTATTACATCACCTATTTCAGGTACTGTTTCGGGCATTGGCAGCTGTATGAAATCCCCTTGATCAGTATATACAATGATTTTTTTCCCTTCCACCCATGACCACGCCTTTTTTCTTCTTCATAATTCTACAACCCTTCAATTTCTATATTTCAGATGTTAATTGAACGAAATTTTTTAAAGGGCTAAATTGGGGGCAGTAAATAATCAGTGCCACTGTAATAATATATTTCCGCCCTTTTTCCAGCACTCTGCGGCTTAAACCGGTGGCCGCTACCAGCTCTTTAAGAGGAAGCTGCTTGTAGTTGTGCAGATATTCCAACATCTGCGGGCTTTCAACCAGCCTCCGGGCCGCACCAACCAGTGATTCCTTGGTGTCCCTGTGTTTTGGAGATACCTTCACCAGATCAGCCAGAGAAATACGGTAGTCTTTCAGGATTTCATAAAAACTGTTGACCACCTCGGCAAAAGACTCCTCCTGCTGGCGCAGGCTATATTCTGCAAAGGAATTTTTTTTTGTCAATGCTGCTTAATTCTTCATCCGGCTCTGTAGAAGACAAAGAAATATTTCTGTGCTTTGATTCCTTTCTGAAAAAATCCACAAGTTTGCGGCCTATTATTATCCGGGCGAAGGTATGAAAGTTTGCATCATTGCTCTGATCGTAACAATCGATGGCTTCATTAAAAGCCAGCAGGGCCACGCTGAGTTCGTCATCATTATCCCAGGTCAGATACCTTTTACAAACATTTGAGGTTACTTTTGCTATGAAAGGTTTATGGTAGTTCATTAGCTCCTCCCGGGCAGTAGTGCTGCCCTTTTGTGCCTGTTCCAGGAGGTCATTCAGAGCTTTTTCTGTCATTGTTATAACCATGCCTTTCGCTGCGCTCAGGCACAAAACATTATGAAAATG
>CAZXQO010000054.1:0-16010 GCA_964643075.1 uncultured Peptococcaceae bacterium | reverse complement strand
GTTGGTTCAGGGAAACCCTTGTCCCAACTGGCCCGGCGAATGCCGAGAGGCTATTATATTGCCAGGAGGGATTACTTTATAGAAAAAATGCTTTAACGGGTATAATAAAAGGCTTAGTTAACTTAATTCGTAGTTAACCTGTATCCCGGTTATCACAATTTTTTACCCAAAATGCTACCCAAAGGCCCTTCTGCAGAATTACGCTAAAATACAAAAAGCCCTGCAAACCTTGCAGGACTTTACTTTCTATGGCGCGCCCGGGAGGACTCGAACCACCGGCACGCGGTTTAGGAAACCGCTGCTCTATCCACCTGAGCTACGGGCGCATATGGCGTGCCTGAAGGGATTCGAACCCCCGGCCTTCTGATCCGTAGTCAGACGCTCTATCCAGCTGAGCTACAGGCACATATTTTAACTTGCCGTTACACCGGCGAATTCTATTTTAACAAAATACCATACCTAAGTCAAGGCATTGACCTCTATATATAACTGGTAGAATAGGCAAAAAGTAAACCAACTTAAAAACAACTGCACAACACACAGCCTTCTAATGTTAATACTTCCCTGCCATTATTATCCGTGTCTACAATCCACGGCCCGGCATACTTATATAAGTAAGCCTTGGGTTCGGAAGGGGTTATTCCCCTACCGAACCCTTAGAGCGAACTTAGTTCGAGCTTTACATCCTGTTGATCCCCGGCCTTCGAGGACGGGGTCTTACAGACTGTTAGCGAGATAAATAATGTAACAGTATAACAGTAAGGAAGTGGCCGTTCATTGGGAGACTACAAATTTTCCATCATCATCCCGGTTAAAAATGAAGGCCGTCAGAATGTGCAGATGACCCTTGATTCTATGCTGGGGACAAATCCCGGCATTCCCTTTGAAATAGTGGTGGTAGACGACAACTCGGATGACGGCTGCTGCAATTTCCTCAGGGCCAGGGAGAAACGCTACGAAAAAATAGTGCTCATCGAATCCCCTGGACTGGGGGCTGCCGGGGCCAGGAACCTGGGAGCCGGCTCATCCCGGGGCGAAATAGTGGTTTTCTGCGACGCCCATGTCACCGTACCCCCGCACTGGCTGGAAGCTTTCAGTGCAGGGTTCTCCCTGATCACCGTAGACGGTATATCCCCAGCCATTGCTTCCATGGCGGATCCCGCCGCCGTGGGCTACGGCGAGACCTGGAATGCCCGGCTGGAGTGCAAGTGGCTCAGCGAAGCCCCTTCCGGCATCGCCCAGGTGCCTCTCCTCCCCGGTGGCTGCATGGCTTTCCGAAAAAAAGCTTTCGACCATGTGGGAGGATTTGACCGGGGCTTTTTGGTATGGGGCCGCGAAGATGAAGAAATTTCCTTTAAAATGTGGCTGTTCGGCCATCAATTATACATTGATCCCAGCGTAAAGGTGCTGCATCTTTTTCGACCGGCACACCCCTATACGGTAACCATGACACACGTGCATTATAATTTTTTACGTATGGCCTGCTCCCACCTGGGTGAAGGGCGGCTAACCAAGGCCTTTGCCTTAATAAAGGATCAGCCCGGCTTTGAGAACTTACTGTCTTCGGTTTGCCTCAGCAATGTATGGGAACAACGCAAGGATTATATTGAGCGCCGGAGCAAAAGCGACGGCTGGTTTATGCGACGATTCGGGATAAATTTCTAAATGCCGGGCACTTTCCCCCTGGTACCGCGATGGTATATAATTTGGTTATAATATAAATTGGGATATTTCTTCGCGTATTTGTTAAGAAGTAAGGAATATAGCCAACACAAGAAGGAATGTCCCTTACATAAGTTGGGGACATTCCTTCTCGAATTCGTTAATGAAAAAGAATTATATAACCAAAGAAGGTGTGTCCCCTTACCTTAGAAGGGATATAAAATATGAATAACAAATCACAAAATAACGTGCTCAAATTTGAGCCTCGAAAAAAAAGAAGGTTAAAAACCGTGGACTATATGTCCCCGGAAAAAAAGGAACTGCTTCGTCAGCGGGAGAAGCAGAAGAAACTGGGCAAAAACCGAAACAGGTCCATTGTGGTAACGGGCATCTTTTTTGGGCTGGTGGCTCTAGTTGCGGTAATAGATTTCTTGATCCGGAGGTAAATTGAAAATGCTGCACCAAATCCGGTGCAGCATTTATTTTTGGCGGAGAGTGAGGGATTCGAACCCTCGATACAGGTTTATGCCCATATACTCGCTTAGCAGGCGAGCGCCTTCAGCCAGCTCGGCCAACTCTCCATATTCGCATATGTGGCGGAGGGGGTGGGATTCGAACCCACGGAACCCGCTAGAGTTCAACGGTTTTCAAGACCGCCTCCTTAAACCGCTCGGACACCCCTCCAGGCTTTCCCCAGCGGCATATAAAAGTATAGCACAGCCCGTGATGCCTGTCAATAAAGGCTTTGCTCAATTAACTGTCAATAACTGACGGTGGGCCGGCGTCTTTTGCCGGGCCCACCGGGTCTTTCCAGAAAAGTCTTTTTGTTGGATAAATCATAAACGGATTATTTTTTCTCAGCATGAGCCAGTTCCTTGAAAAGTCTTTTAGGACCATATATCAGACCCGGATAACATCAGTCCCCATATAGGGAACCAGTGCCTTTGGCACTGCCACACTGCCGTCTTCCTGCTGATAATTTTCCAGAATGGCCGCCACGGTCCTGCCCACGGCCAGGCCGGAGCCGTTTAACGTATGTACGAAAGCCGGCTTGCCTTTGCCGTCCCTGAAGCGAATGTTGGCCCTTCTGGCCTGAAAGTCCTCAAAGTTGCTGCAAGACGATATTTCCCTGTATTCGTTGTAGCTGGCCAGCCACACCTCAATATCGTAGGTCTTGGCCGAGCTAAATCCCATGTCCCCGGTGCACAGGCACACCGTGCGGTAGGGGAGTCTCAGCAATTGCAGGGCGCGCTCGGCGTTTCCGGTGAGCTTTTCCAGTTCCCCGTATGATTCCTCCGGCCTGGTAAACTTAACCATTTCCACCTTGTTAAACTGGTGCTGGCGTATTAATCCCCTGGTGTCCCTGCCGGCAGCCCCGGCCTCAGCCCTGAAGCAGGCGCTATAGGCACAGTGGAAAATGGGAAGCCGGCTGCCGTCCAGTATTTCCCCGGCATACAGGTTGGTCACCGGCACCTCTGCGGTGGGAATGAGATAATAATCAGTCCCCTCCACCTTGAACATATCCTCGGCAAATTTGGGTAACTGGCCCGTTCCCGTCATACTGGCGGAGTTTGCCATAAAGGGCGGAAATAATTCCACATAACCGTGCTCCCTGGTATGCAGGTCCAGGAAAAAATTAATTACGGATCTTTCCAGCCGGGCACCCAGTCCTTTATAAAAGGTGAACCTGGCCCCTGTCACCTTGCCGCCGCGCTCAAAGTCTAATATATCCAGGGATTCACCTATGTCCCAGTGGGCTTTGGGCTGAAAACTGAACTTAGGAGGCTCCCCCCAGCGACGCACCTCCACATTTTCGCCCCCGTCCCTGCCGTAGGGCACGGTGGCATGGGGTATATTGGGGATGGTCAGCAGGGTGGCCTGCAGTTGGTCCTCCAACTCCCGTAATTCTTCGTCCATCTCTTTAATCTGCTGGGAAACCTGGCGCATTTCCAGCACCATATCCCCGGCTTCCTGACCGCTTTTTTTAAGCCTTCCTATCTCTTCGGAGACAACATTGCGGCGGTTTTTCAGCTGCTCCACTACAAAAAGTTTTTCCCGCCGATTTTCATCAAGCTTTAAAAAAGGGTCCAACAGGGAAGTATCGGCGCCCCTTTTGGCCAGCCCTTCCTTTACCTCATCCGGATTGCTGCGAACAAACTTCAAATCAAGCATGACTATGATACCTCCGCTTTATAAATATTTAATAGTTGCTTTCAGCAAGCTTAAAATTCAAAGTAAGTGTAAGTACTATTATTACCAGCATCTAAATCCGTTACAACCATTCTAGACCAAAAAAATACCAGCAAAATGGAAACCATTAATGCTAATAATAACATAGAAATGAGTGCAAAAACTACTTGTTCCTCCAGCCGGTATAAGTCCTCGTAACAACATGGCAAGACAGCCCCGTCAAATTAATGGGCGGCTAAAGACCCCCTCAAACAAGGTCCCTAACCGCCCTTCTGTCAAAAAAAGTACCTCGGTAAGCGCTACAAATTGATCATTTTTACATCCAGAACACCGTCAATGGCTGCTATTTCTTTTAATGTCCCGTCCGGCACCAATCCGTCTACAGACAGGATCATTACCGCTTTGCCGCCTATCTCCTTGCGGCCTACCTGCATGCCGGCGATGTTGATGTTGTGCTCGCCGATAAGCGTTCCCACCGGACCTATAATGCGGGGCTTATCTAGATGCGGAATGTAAAGCATATGCTTGCTGGGCACGGCATCAATACGGTAGCCGTCTATCATTACCAGCCGGGCATCGTTATTGCCGAAAAGTGTTCCCGCCAGGCATTTATCTCCGCTGTCACTGTATACCTTGACAGAAATAAGATTGGCATATCCCTCCGAGTCCCCGTCAGTGGTCTGGAATACCTGTATACCCCGGTTTTTGGCCAGCAGGGGAGCATTGACGAAGTTAACGCTTTCCTGGAGGATGGGGTCCAGCAAACCCTTGAGTAATGCAGTGGTAAGAGGCATAAGCTCCTGTTTGGCCAGTTCGCCGCTGTATATAACCTCTACCTTTTTAATCCTTCCGTCCACCAGATGGGCGTGGAAGCGCCCCAGTTTTTCCGCCAGTTCCAGGTAAGGTTTAATGACTGCCAGAGCTTTGGGGCTGATGGATGGTATGTTTACAGTGTTTTTCACCAGCTTCCCGGTAAGGGCATTGACTATTTCCTCCGCAACGTCCACCGCCACGTTCAATTGTGCTTCCCTGGTGGACGCCCCCAGGTGCGGAGTGGCGATGAAGTTAGGCAGTTCCAGCAGCGGGCTTTCTAAATTGGGCTCTTTCTCAAACACGTCCAGAGCCGCCCCTGCCACCTTGCCGGACACCATAGCTTTGTAAAGGGCTTCCTCATCCACAATGCCGCCCCGGGCGCAGTTGACAATGCGCACACCTTGCTTCATCTGGGCAATGGTTTGATCATTGATCAGATGATAGGAATTTTTGGTCTTGGGCATATGGATGGTAATAAAATCGGATTTTTTAAAAACCTCTTCCAGGGGCAGCAGCTCCACCGCCAGCCTGGCTGCATTTTCCTCAGTTATAAAAGGATCGTAGGCTACGATGTTCATTTCCAGAGCCTGGGCCCTTTTGGCCACGGCGGAGCCGATCCTGCCCAGACCAAGCACGCCCAGGGTTTTGCCCCGCAGTTCAACACCTAAAAAGGCCTTTTTATCCCATACCTTCTCTTTCATTTTACCCACTGCCTGGGGAACATTCCTGGCCAGAGCCAGCATCATGGCGATGCTGTGCTCGCAGGCGGCAATGGTATTGCCATCCGGTGCGTTTACCACCAGCACGCCCTTTTTGGTGGCCGCCTCCAGATCGATATTGTCCACACCCACCCCGGCGCGGCCAACCACTTTAATTTTCTCGGCACTTTCAAATACTTTGGCGGTAACTTTGGTGGCGCTGCGCACGATCATTGCGTCATACTGGGCTATGGTGCTGCACAGTTCATCCTCGGTCATTTTACTGCCTATAACCACTTCTATATCAGTGTTTTCCCGCAGGGGCTTCAGGCCCTCTTCAGAGACACCGTCCATAACCAGTACTTTCATTAATCGTTCCCTCCCAGCAATACTTCTTGGGCCGCTTTCATGCCGGTTCCCAGTTCTACCGGGTATCCCGCTTTCTTTAAGGCCATTTCCAGAGCTCCTATGGCGATGATTACATCCATTTTATCAGCAAAGCCCATATGCGCAATTCTGAAAGCCTTGCCTTTTAATATGCCCTGCCCGCCGGCAAAGGTAACAGCAAATTCTTTTTTGGCAATCTTGCGAATATCATCAGCGCCTATGCCCTCGGGACTGTATATTCCGGTAACCACCGGCGAAGCCCAGGCGTCCTCAGCCAGCATTTTGAGACCCAGCGCCCCGGCGGCGGCCCGGGTGGCCCTGGCCAGCAGTTTGTGCCTGGCATAAACGTTGTCCATACCCTCTTTCACCATCATGTCCAGGGCTACGTCCAGCCCCACGTACAGCGAAACTCCGGGGGTATAAGGAGTATTCCAGCTGTCATATTTATTTTTGGCAGCCGGCAGGCTGAAATAGAATCGGGGCGAGGTGTTCTTTTCTATCACTTCCCAGGCTTTTTTGCTCACACTCACCATGGCCAGTCCCGGCGGCAGCATCATAGCCTTCTGGGAAGCGGTAACCAGCATGTCTACTTGCCATTCGTCCACCTTTATCTCAATGCCGCCCACGCCGCTGACCCCATCTACCAGCAGCAGGGCCGGGGTTTTGGCCACCAGCCGGCCAATGCCTTCGATATCATTCAAAACGCCGGTGGATGTTTCATTCTGGGTGGCCAGTACCACCTTGTACTGATTGGCTGCCAGCTTTTCTTCCACCCGTTTAACGTCAACAGGTGTACCCCAGGCAAAACTCATTTCATCCACTTCACCGCCGTAAATCCTGGCCAGTTTGGCAAACCTTTCACCAAAATTACCAGTGACCAGCGCCAGCACTTTGTCACCAGGGCTAACTGCATTGGCGATGGCGGTTTCCATACCGCCGGTACCTGTCTGGGTCATAACAAAAATATCGTTTTTGGTCTGGAACACAATCTGCAGCTTCTCTACAATCCTTTTGTACATAGCGGCAAACTCTTCCGTGCGGTGGCCGAACATGGGCCGGGAAATGGCCTCCAGTACAGAAGGCGGCACAGCCGTCGGCCCCGGAATCATCAGATAATTTTTATCCTGCATAATAAGATTACCCCTTTCTTATTTAAAAATATAAAAACCTCCCGTCCCGTTTGGATATATTCCAAACAGGGACGAGAGGTATTATTCCCGCGGTGCCACCCTTGTTGGTAAGGGCAAAAAACAGCCCTACCCACTCATCGTTATAACGGGGATCAACCCGTGCCCACCTACTTCTGCTTTCAGCGGGCCCCCTTCGGAGAGCTCGTTCGCCAGCCGCCCTGCCGGTTTCCACCTGCCACCGACTCTCTGTGAAAGACATTGCTGGTTACTTTACCCCTGCATCGGGTTTTTTATGAACCTGCAATAAATAATACAACACCGAAAACCATTTTGCAACATTAATTTGCCTATTTATAAAAAGTTGATATTTTCTTAAAAATGTCTCTGCAGCCGATCATCCTCCGCACCGCTGTTAATTTAATAATTTAAGCTCATACTCATCCAGAACTTTGCCGTTGGCATTCATGGTAGTCAGCTTCAGTGCATCGCCGTTAATATTAATCACCGTATAGCAGCTTACATTCTCTAATACTTTTGCGATGTAATCATGCTTTTCCGGGTCAGTGTAAAACTTGGACCCCGCAACGCCCATCACATAAGTTATACCATTCGTTGGTTTTTCTGCTATCCGGCCTTCACACATGGGATAGGTGCGCATATACATATGCTGGTGCCCGACGAATACCATGTTCACACCATTACGCTCCAAAACCGGTACCCACTTTTCCTTAATCATGCCTGGCTCTTGATCATCACTAAAATCGCCGTCATAAACACCATAAGGAGGATGGTGGAACATCACTAACTTCCATTTTTTGTTGCTATTTTTCAGATTTTTTTCCAGCCAGTCTATGCCGGCCTCGTAATCAGCGCCTTCATCTCTCATAATGTTGCTGTCAAGAACAACAAAATGAGCATCGCTGTAATCAAATGAATAGTGGTGTTCCTTAAGCTTCGCCGGCCCGTTTTGGGGCAGGGCAAATGATTTAAAATACAAAAAAGGGTCTTCATTTTCATGATTGCCCAGGGTGGGCATTAATGGGATGTGGTCAAAAACACCGGCAGCCGCGCTAAAGAAATCCGACCACTGCCGGGGATCACCCGCTGCATCAACCAGATCGCCGCCCAGCATGGTAAACTTCAAGTCCGGGTATTTGGTATGGGCTTTATGCAAAAGCTGTCCCCATTCGCTAAAACCCCTTTGCACATCACCCATAAACATAAAAGAAAAACTGCCTGTGGGAGCAGCTGTCTTAAAGGTGGCCGGTTCACTCCAGTGGCCGTCTGCGCCCACGCGATAGACATAGGTAGTATCCGGCTGCAAATTATCCAGCTCCACCTCAAAATGTTTAAACTGTTTATATAAATTATTACATATAGCAGCTTTTTCCTGTGCGCCCTTAAAATCGGCTGTCTTTTCGCTTTCCTTCATATACTGAACCTTCCCTCCGGTAGTGCCGTACATCCGCCAGGCAACGGTCTGGGTAGTTTGCGGATCACCCGTCCAGGACAGGACAATCTGTTTCGGCTGAGCAAGGGCTACAGCCGCCGCCCCCTGTCCGATTAAAACAAAGCCTACAACAAGTATAAAAACCAATAACGCACTCAGCCGCTTCAGCCAGCTTTTTTCCATAGCCTTAGTCCTTCTCCTCTCAAGGGTTTATTGATACCAAGCAACATGCTCCGTGATTGCGTATTATTTTTCCTTAATCTATAAAATTAATTCACATGCTTTTTTCTGCCGACTTTTATGTTTTTCATCTCCGCGGTAAAGACCGTTCCGTCAGATTGTTTATTTTCCGCTTTTACCACCAAACCCAAACTCTTATTAATCCAAAGCTTCGCGATGTATTGTCTTTTTTATACTAGCAATATTACATAATAAGTGATACAATATTACCATTATTGCAATATTGTTTTGGGGGTTATTAAATGCATTTTCCAATGGGGGGGCCGGTGCCTGAAGAAGATATCGTAGGCAGAGATTACTTTATTACATCTCTTGAAACCAGATTGGCGGAAGGTCAAAGCATAATGCTCGCCGGACCGCGGAGGATTGGTAAAACTTCTCTTGCTTTTGAAGTATTGCGCCGGCTGAAGAAAAAGGGTATTTATGTGGCTTCTGTGGATTTTTTTCGCACATCCAGCAGAAGAAACATTGCTGAATCAATTATTAATGGCTGTCTTGAAAACAGAACAGGGATCAGAAAAACGTTGAACGCTGTTTGGGATCGAGCGAAGCTGTTAGCCGGTGCTGCGAAAATTGCAGTCAAGGTAGAGGATTTAGAACTTAATATCGGTTTTCCAAAGAAGGAAATGGATGATGAAACACTTCTGGAATTCGCTTTCAATCTACCGGAACTTCTTGCCGAAAGAGATGGTAAAAGGATGGTGATGGTTTTTGATGAGTTCCAGGACGCCGGGCAAATCGGCGGGTTAGATATATACAAGGAGATGCGTTCTCATTTTCAGCACCAAAAAAAAGTATCATACCTTTTTCTTGGCTCGAAAGAAGGTATGATGCAATCTCTTTTCGCAGGAAAGAAGCACGCTTTTTATCGTTTTGCCACAGTTCTTCCCATTCCGCAAATACTGGAAGAGAATTGGATGAGCTATATTACCCGTAAATTTAATGAAAGAGATATTGATATAAGTAGCGATTACGTTCTAAAAGAAATCGTCCGGCTGGCCGGAGGGCATCCACAAGATACTATGCTAATTTGTACAGAGGCTTATTATACATTACTGGAAGTCAATGAGAAGAAATTATCAAGCGAAATAGTAAGAATTGCTTATGAGCGAGCCTTAATTACTCTGACTCCCGTTTTTGATAAAATACTGGACGAGGTTGGTAAGAAGCCTCTGGCAAGAGAGGTTCTTCGCCGCCTTGCTGTTGGGGAGGTAATTTACAAGGAAAAGAACAATCCGAACGATATAAAAAGGGCGATTGATCTGCTTTCAATGAGTGCCATCATTGATAAAGAAGGCCGTGGTAAATACAGGTTTGTAGAACCCTTGTTGAAAGAATACATATTGAGAAGTTACTAGTACTATAGCGCGAACAAAAAGTTAGCGGAGCCATGGGGACGGTTCGAGCGCTTCCGAAGCGCAGCGGAGGACCGAAGGGAAAGCGATGGAACCGTCCCCATGGCGTAGCGTGCATAGCGAAATAAGCAATATTACGCTGTAGTACTAGCGTGAGTTCACTAAACTTTTAACCCAAAACAGCTCTTAGCCCTTTAAAATCAAGGCATACAGATATTAACGTTTGTATATACTAAAAGTCACCTAAAATCCGTTGCAGTGGAAAATATACTTTGACCAAACAAACGCCGTGAGATTGCAAAATCCCACGGCGTAACTTCCTTAAACGATAAAATTAATTCACATGCATATTTCCAAAAAATAACGGTGAACCCGCAAGTCATCCGTCAGTTCCGGGTGAAAAGCGGCTGCCAGGAATCTCCCCTGGCGGGCGAAAACTATCTTTTCACCAAACTTAGCCAAAACATCCACACCGCTTCCAACGTCAATAATATACGGAGCCCGGATAAAAACTGCCCGGAAAGGCTGTGAACCGACAGCGGGGATATCAATATCGGCCTCAAAGCTGTCTACCTGACGTCCGGAAGCATTGCGCTCCACGGAAATGTCCATAAGTCCCAGTCGCGGCTGGGATGAACCGGCAATGTCTTTAGCCATCATAATCATACCGGCGCAGGTCCCAAACACCGCTAAGCCGCTTATAGCCTTTTCCCTTATAGGGTTAAAAAGGCCGAATTCGTTCATTAATTTTCCCATGGTGGTGCTTTCTCCGCCGGGTATTACCAGGCCGTCCAGTTTATCAAGCTGTCCGGGAAGTCTTACCTGAATAGTATCCACCCCCAGGGAATGAAACGCTTTTTCGTGTTCTATAAAAGCCCCCTGTAGGGCCAGCACCCCGATCAGCATTTACTTATTTCCTTCTTTCCCGGTTCTCCTTTTTAGCAACGACCAACGACTGATGACTATTCTACCAGCCCCTGTCCTGCATCCTCTGTTCCGGCTGGATGGACGCTATTTCCAGACCGGGCATGGCTTCTCCCAAATCCCCGGACACCTCAGCCAGAATTTTCGGGTCATTGTAATGGGTGGTGGCAGCCACTACAGCTTTGGCCCTGGCTGCCGGATTGGTGGATTTAAAGATACCCGAACCCACAAATATACCATCACAGCCAAGCTGCATCATCAGCGCCGCATCCGCCGGGGTAGCGATACCACCCGCGGCAAAGTTAACCACCGGCAGCCTGCCCAATTCGGCCACCTGTAATACCAATTCGTAAGGAGCACCCATATCCTTGGCCGCCGCCATTAATTCTTCCCTGGGCATGTTGGCTATACGCCTTATTTCGCCCATCACCTTGCGCATGTGGCGTACTGCCTCCACCACGTTACCGGTGCCGGGCTCGCCCTTGGTGCGGATCATGGCCGCCCCTTCACCTATTCTTCTCAGCGCCTCGCCAAGATTGCGGGCCCCGCAGACAAAGGGCACCTTAAAGGCATACTTGTCAATGTGATGCTGCTCGTCCACCGGCGTCAACACTTCGCTTTCGTCTATGTAATCAACGCCCAGGTGTTCCAGAATCTGCGCCTCAACAAAATGCCCTATACGTACTTTGGCCATAACGGGAATGGTAACCGCGTCCATGATCTTTTTTATGATTGTGGGGTCGGCCATCCTGGCCACGCCACCGGCAGCCCTGATATCCGCAGGAACACGTTCCAGTGCCATGACCGCGCAGGCCCCGGCTTCCTCCGCTATTTTAGCCTGCTCCGGGGTGGTAACATCCATGATAACCCCGCCCTTAAGCATTTCAGCCAGTCCTTTTTTTACTGTCCAGGTTCCTTTTTCCGCCACCTGTTTCTCCTCCAATTTACTTTTGAATTTGGAATTATCACTAACAAAATATTTTATCTTAACTTGTCAATAAATTCAACATTCGTATAATCCCAAATTATGCACATAAGTTCAATCAACCCCGCGGTTCGCCTTCTCCGCGCCAACAGCAAAAACATTCCGGCCCTGACTGAACAGTTTACCGGAATGTGCTCTCCCCTTTAAGGATAGATCTTATTCTATTAACCTTGGCAGGGATATCCTCAGCCCCGACTATTTCCGTTACCATAGCAACACAATGGGCTCCCCGGCCGGTAACTTGATCGATATTATGCTCTTTTATTCCGCCAATGGCTACAAAGGGAATATTTATATTCTTCACCACATAATCCAGGTAGCCTAATCCCACCGGACTGCATACATCTTTCTTGGTAGCGGTGGCAAATACCGGACCGACCCCGATGTAGTCCACCCCCATCTCCGTAGCGGCCCTGGCTTGCTCCGGGCTATGGGTGGATAATCCTATAATCATATGCTTACCAACGAGTTCCCTGATCCTGTTCACCGGAAAGTCGTCCTGCCCCACGTGAACCCCGTCCGCATTCGCCATAATAGCCAGGTCCACATGGTCGTTGACAATGAAAGCAACTCCGGCCCGCCTGGTTATTTCCCTTAGTTCAATACATTCACGGTATTTTTCAGCCATATTTTTATACTTCTCGCGGTACTGCACAACTTTAATACCTGCCTCGATCATCAGCAAAACTACTTCGACATTTCTTCTGCCCATGGAGTGCTCTTCCGAAGTTATGCCGTAAAGATCGGCTGAAAGCAGGGCAGCCATGGCTGGCCGGACATTCATTTCCTTCATCTCCCGTCACACTGACATAATATTTTACAAACAATCCAATACATAACTAAGTACAATATCAGCTTCCTTTGCCGCTACGATATTCACCCGGGGGGCCATGGGAGGGGAATCCGGCCCGGTTTCTGCGACCATATCACCTACCAGAAAAAAATTATCCTTGATCTTTTTTATTCTAATGTCGTCGCTGTTTCCCCATCCCGCCATGCCCGAAGCACACACCAAAAGCTTATTCGAATTAAAATATGCTTCGGCCAGCATTTTTTTACTCCCGGGATTATCCAGCGCCTCCACCACAATGTCACAGCCGGAAAAGATGCTGGCCGCATTTTCTTCTGTTATACTTTGATCCACTATTTCAATGTCAATATCCGGATTAATACGCAGCAGGTTATTTCTTAATGAAACAATTTTTTTCTGACCAATCTGGTCCGCAAAATAGAACTGGCGGTTGAGATTTGTCCATTCAATAACATCAAAATCGACAATCTTAAATTTTTTAAAACCGCTTCTGACCAATAAATTGGCGCAGTTTGAACCAAGCCCGCCGGCCCCGGCAATTCCCACCCTCACTTTTTGTACTCTACCAAACCGCATCGGGCCGATACGCTCCGCCAGCGCCCTTTCAAAATCATTCATGGTATGCTCCTGTATTAAAATAGCTGCCAGTCCTTGAAAACGGGCTGGTAACCCTGGCTGTAGATCATGTTTTTCATCTCTACGACACTGCGCTGGTCGGATATTTCAAACTGACCGGTCTCCTCATCGCCACTGGTCCGCCCGCCCACGGCGGTACAAGAGCCCGCGGACATTTTGGTCACACCCAGTTTAATCAGATTATCCCGGAACCCGGCCTGTTCACGGGTGGAAATGGTAATACCGGCCCTTGGCATGAAGAGCCTGAAAGCCAGCATATATTGCACTAGGTTCCTGTCGCTTACAACATATTGGGGCATGTAACCCCCTAACTGCGGGCGAATCCGGGGCAATGAAACGGCAACATCCACCTCGGGGTGACGCTTTTGAATATAATTGGTGTGCAGTCCTGTAAAGAAGGCATCGGTCCGCCATTTGCCAAGCCCCAGGAGCGCTCCAAAATTTACGGACCTTATACCCGCCTGGCTGCACCGCTCGGGTGCATCCAACCGGTAATGGTAATTCCTCTTGGGTCCGGCCGGATGCAGTTGATAATATAATTCTTCGTCATAGGTTTCCTGGTAAATGGTTAAAGCGTCAACCCCTGCGTTTATAAGCTCTTCATACTCAGCAACTTCCAAAGGATATATCTCTATACTGATGGAGGAAAAGTACTGTTTTAGCACATTTGCACATTCTTTAATGTATGAAACAGGGGATTCTTTTTTTGATTCACCGGTCAGTACAATAACATGTCTCAACCCCTCGGCGGATATTGCCCTGGCTTCCTCTCTCACCCCGGTGAGGCTTAGCTTTTTTCGCGGCAAATGGTTCTTTGCCGCGAAGCCACAGTAAACACAATGATTGATGCAGTGGTTGGAAAGGTATATGGGCGTGTATAGCTGAATGACTCTGCCAAAGTGCTGCACGGTCAATTTGTGGGCTTTTTGTGCCATTGTCTCGAGAAATTCCTCCGCCCGCTCTGAAAGCAAACACAGGTAATCAGTTTCATTTAAACTGTCCTTGCACAGTATTTTTTCTATATCCGCCACAGTAATGCGGGAAAAGAACTCCTCAAAATCAAACCCTTTATATCTCTGATATTCCTGGTAAAAGCTCATATTAACTGCTACCTTCGATCTATATATTTTTTGTAACTATTTTTTAATCCCTCAAAAATCCGGTAAGCGGCGAGGATGCCTGAGCAATTTCAATGGTTGCCCCCGGTCCGGCCAAAAAGGCCATCCTGCCCGCCTCAACAGCCATACCGAAGGCCCTGGCCATGCCCACCGGATCATTGGCCGTTGCTATGGCCGTGTTCACCAGTACTGCTGCAGCCCCCATTTCCATTGCCTCGGCGGCTTCGGAGGGCTTACCGATACCCGCATCAACAATAACGGGAATGGAAATTTCATCAATCAGTATTCTTACTAATTCCTTGGTTTTTAGGCCCCTGTTGGTGCCAATAGGCGCTCCCAGAGGCATCACCGCCACGGCTCCAGCCTCTTGAAGTTTTTTAGCCACCATCAGGTCGGGAGACATGTACGGCAGAACCACAAATCCCTCCCCGGCCAAAATTTCCGTGGCCTTTATGGTTTCATAGTTGTCGGGCAGCAAATATTTGTTGTCGGCAATCACTTCAATTTTAATCCAGTTGCCGCACCCCGCTGCCCTGGCCAGTCTGGCGATTCTCACAGCCTCTTCGGCTGTTCTGGCCCCGGAGGTATTGGGCATGAGTATACAACAATCCCTCGGTATGTAACTGACAATGTTTTCTTCCTCGTTGTCAAAGTCTACCCGCCTTAACGCAACGGTTACCACCTGTGCGCCGGAAGCCTTTACCACATCGGGAATAAGCCTGTTTGATGGAAATTTGCCGGTGCCTATAAATAGCCGGCTGTTTATTTTTTCATTCCCTATAATTAATACATCTTGCATTGCTTAACCTCCCCCCACAAAGCTCAAAATTTCTATCCTGTCATTTTCCCTTAATATAATCCCGGCCCAGTCCTCCTCCTTAACCAGTTCCTGATTATACTCAATAATGATGTTTTTTTTGTTTAACCCTCTCAGTGCAATCAGACCGGTTAAACTAATTCCGGAAGGTAAAAGTTCATCTTTACCATTAATATTAATCTTCAGATTTCCTCACCCCCTAAAACCAAAAAAACCTACCCATCGGGTAAGCTAAATCAATAATTAACAATAAATCACAGCTTCCCTACGATGGTATTATCCACATCAGGTTCAAAGGGTTGGGACTAAATCCCTCTCAGCCTTGCGGCACCCCCAACTGATATTCATTTTTTATATTTAAAGAATATCACAAACTTATAACAATATCAATAATAAACCTGTCCGAATAATTAATAAATTAAAGTCCTGTAGTTTAAACGACAGGACTTCAGCGGAAAGGGGACACACCTCTTGCAGAGGAATGAACAGAGGAAAGGGGACACACCTCTTGTAGGAATGTCCCCAATCTTATAATATTTATTCCGGCGACGACCTACTCTCCCAGGGATAAATCCCAAGTACCATCGGCGCTGAAGGGCTTAACTACCGTGTTCGGGATGGGAACGGGTGTACCTCCTTCGCTATGGTCACCGGAAAATTTTATGTTCGATGTTAGATGTTCGAGGTTAGCATTTTTTTGGTCTTATTAAGACCCTTTAGGCTTTTCCCTTGTTCGAGAAGCGCACCTTCAAAACTTCACAGCGTTTTAAGAAACATATATTTGCAAAAGCGAT
>CAZXQO010000053.1:0-19387 GCA_964643075.1 uncultured Peptococcaceae bacterium | reverse complement strand
TGGATTTATGTAACTTGTTTAACCATTTTTCACACACTCTGCCGTCCCCTGTCGCAGTCCCCTGTCGCATTCGTTTATTAATTGTTTTGAGCCGGGAGGACGGTATGATAGAATAATACAAACAAAGGTTCGGGAACTATTAGGCGGGAGGCGTTGCCCTTGAAAAATCTATTTGAGCATTCCTTCAATGAGCATTTGCGCCGGAGCGCTCCGCTGGCGGAAAGGATGCGGCCCCGCACCCTGGAGGACTTTGAAGAGCAGTATGGTGTTATCGGTGTGGGCACGCCTCTGCGCAGGGCGGTGGAAAACGACACCCTTAGCTCCGTTATACTGTATGGGCCGCCCGGGACCGGTAAAACTACCCTGGCCAGAATTATCGCCGGGATGACTAAAAGCCACTTCGAAACCATCAATGCGGTGATGGCCGGTGTGGCGGATATCCGCCGGGTGGTGGAGGAGGCCCGGGAGAGGCTGACCCTTTACCGTGAGGGCACGGTGCTTTTTATTGATGAAATACACAGGTTCAATAAATCCCAGCAGGATGCCCTGCTGCCCTTTGTGGAGAGCGGGCTGGTAACGTTGATCGGGTCTACCACCGAAAACCCCCTTTTTACCGTAAACAGGCCCCTGCTGAGCCGCTCCAGGCTCTACCGCCTGGAGCCCCTTTCCCGGGAGGCGCTGGTACGGGTAATGAGGCGGGCGCTGAACGATGCGGAGAGAGGTTTGGGGAATTACCGGGCAGATATGGAGAACGGGGTGCTGGAGTACATGGCCGGGGTTGCCAACGGGGACGCCAGGGCTGCTCTCAACTGCCTGGAGCTGTCTGTGCTGACCACGCCACCCGGGGAAGACGGGATCAGAAGGATAGGGAAGGAACTGGCTGTGGAGGCCTGCGGCGGCAGGGTGTTGCAGTTTAACCGGGAGGATGAACATTATGATGCGGTGTCCGCCTTTATAAAGAGCATGCGGGGGACCGATCCCCAGGCTACCCTATACTGGCTGGCCCGGCTGATATACGTCGGCGATGATCCGGAGTTCATTTGCCGCAGGATTATGATACACGCTGCGGAAGATGTGGGTCTGGCGGACCCCAGGGCGATTATGGTGGCGGTTGCCGCTGCCCAGGCGGTGGAAAGGGTGGGTATGCCCGAGGGAAGGATTATCATGGCCGAGGCGGCCCTGTATGTGGCCCTGGCGCCCAAAAGTAATTCTGTGATCAAAGGTATTGATGCTGCCCTGAAAGCGGTGAGGGATGAGCAAGCCACGGCCGTTCCCCGGCATTTAAGAGATGGCAGCTTTTTTAAACTGGAAAGAATCGCGGGCAACAAAACGGTGAATGAATATAAATACCCCCACGATTTTCCGGGACATTATGTTAAACAGGAGTATTTGCCGGAGAATGTTGCCGGGAGTGAATTTTACACCCCCTCGGCCAGCGGTGAGGAAAAGGGGATCCGGTTACTGCTGGAAAAACTAAAAAAGTACGGCAAATAGCCGCCAAAAAATAATTCAGACCAAAACACTCGGGATTATTGACATGGCAAAATGTCCGTGGTAATATAGGCCATATAATTCAGAGTAAAACACTCTGGATTAAAAGGGGGTGGGTATTTGAAGCTTTCCACCAAGGGACATTACGGTCTGAAGGCCATGTTTGATCTGGCGCAGCATTACGGGACGGAACCCATTCCTTTGAAAAACGTGGCGGAACGGCAGAACCTGCCTGAATATTACCTGGAACAAATTATAGCTGTGCTGAGGAAAGCGGGGCTGGTAAGAAGTGTCCGGGGTGCCCAGGGAGGATATATTCTGGCCAAAACTCCCGGCGAAATTAGAGTCGGGGACGTAATCAGGGCCATGGAGGGTCCCATAGCCCCGGTGGAATGTGTCAGCGAGCTGGACCCGGCGGAATGCGACAATGCAGATTTTTGCATTACCAGAACCGTTTGGGCCAGGGTAAGGGATAGTATTGTAGATGTGCTTGACTCCATAAGCCTTGGGGATATGTGCCGGGAGGCTAAAAATCTGCCGCCGGTTCCTGGGAAGGTGGAGAAGTAGACGGTTCTTTTGTCCCCAGCGGTAGCTTACAGCCTGGGGGCGAAATCAGCAGAGATAATATATCACAGGAGGTTTTGGACATGCGCAAAGTATACTTCGACCACAGTGCCACAACCCCGGTTCGCCCGGAAGTGGCCGACGAAGTGTGCACTTCTCTGAAAGAAAACTTCGGCAATCCCACCAGCCTGCACTATTTTGGCCGGCAGGTGCGCAAGGACGTGGAAGCGGCCAGGGAAAAGGTGGCTGCAGCTATCGGCGCCACTCCCAATGAGATAGTTTTTACCAGCGGTGGAACCGAGTCGGACAACATGGCCATTCATGGTGTTGCCATGTCCAATAAGAACAAAGGTAATCACATCATAACCAGCGCCGTGGAACATCATGCTGTAATGAATACGGTAAAGGCGCTGGGCAAAGAAGGTTTTACCATAACCATACTGCCGGTGGATAAATACGGCATGGTCAGTGTTAATGATGTGGCGGCCGCCATCACGGATAAAACAATATTAATAACCATTATGCATGCCAATAATGAAGTGGGCACCATCATGCCCATTCAGGAAATAGCTAAACTGGCACATGCCAGGGGCATTTTTATGCACACCGATGCAGTACAGAGTTTTGGTAAAATTCCGGTGAACGTGAATGAACTGGGAGTGGACCTGCTCACCATATCAGCTCATAAAATATACGGGCCCAAAGGAGTAGGCGCACTTTATATCAGGAAGGGCACCCGCTGGAAGCAGTCTCTTTTCCATGGCGGCGCCCAGGAAAGGCTGCGCCGGGCGGGTACGGAGAATGTTCCGGGTATTACCGGCCTGGGTAAGGCTGCTGAACTGGCCATGGCGGATCTGCAAAAGGAGGCGGAATATCTTAAATCATTGCGGGACCGGCTGATCCAGCAGGTTACCACAAAAATCGATCGTGTAAAACTCACCGGCCATCCGGATATGAGGCTGCCCAACCACGCCAGCTTTACCTTTGAATTTATTGAGGGCGAATCCATGCTGTTAAGCCTGGACATGAAGGGCATAGCCGCTTCCAGCGGTTCCGCCTGTACCTCCGGCTCCCTGGAGCCCTCCCACGTGCTGCTGGCCATGGGGATACCCCACGAGATCGCCCACGGCTCCATCAGAATTACCCTGGGCAGGGACAATACCATGGAGGATATCGACTATTTCATGGAGGTCATGCCGCCCATTGTGGACAGGTTGAGGGCTATGTCGCCACTGGACCAGGAAACGGAGTTTGCCAGCAACGGTGGCTGTGAGGCATGTAAGAACAGCGGTTCTTGCAAATCTTAGATTAGCTCCGGGGAAATGATATTTTTTAGGAGGTTGGGGTATGTATACAGAGAAGGTCATGGATCATTTTGAAAATCCCAGGAATGTTGGGGAAATTGAAAATCCCGATGGTGTTGGACAGGTGGGCAACCCAACCTGTGGCGATATCATGAAAATATATCTAAAAGTAAATGATGACAACGTAATCGAGGACGTAAAATTTAAAACCTTCGGCTGTGGGGCTGCCATTGCCACCAGCAGTATGGTTACGGAAATGGTAAAGGGAAAGACATTGGACGAAGCATTAAAAATTAGCAATAAAGCTGTGGCCGACGCCCTGGGAGGACTTCCGCCCAAAAAGATGCATTGTTCCAACCTGGCCGCCGATGCGCTGCAGGCGGCTATAGAAGACTATATGAGCAAAAAGGTTAAGAAATAATTGCGGACAAGCATGGTTAAATTATATATACGGGTGAGTGCAATTGGCTAAAGGTAAAAAAGTGATAGTAGCCATGAGCGGCGGGGTGGATAGTTCGGTCACCGCCGCTATTTTACTTGAAGAGGGTTATGAGGTCCTGGGAGTCACTATGCAAATATGGGATCCTGACGAGATCGAGGTGGCAGGGGAGCATGTGGGCTGCTGTTCACTGGATGCCGTGGAAGATGCCAGGAGGGTGGCCAACCGGCTGGGCATACCTTATTATGTTATGAATTTCCGCCGTACCTTCGAGGAGAAGGTAATTAATTATTTTATATCAGAATATTTTTCCGGCAGGACTCCCAACCCTTGCATAGCCTGCAACCGGTACGTAAAATTTGCCTCACTGCTGCAAAAGTCGGTAGCTCTGGGCGCCGACTATGTGGCCACCGGCCACTATGCCCGGCTTTTTTTTGATCCGGCCACGGGAAGGCACCTGGTACGCAGGTCGGTGGATGTCAGAAAGGATCAGACATACGTACTGTATAATCTTACGCAGGAACAGATTGCCAGAACCCTGATGCCACTGGGGGCATATACCAAGGATGAAGTCCGCCGGATGGCTGCGGAAAGGAATTTAACCGTGGCGGATAAACCCGAGAGCCAGGAAATTTGTTTCGTGCCGGATGACGACTACAATCGTTTTCTGGCGGAAAGGGCCGGGGACCGGGTTCAGCCCGGGAATTTTGTGGACTTGCAGGGGAATGTTATCGGCAGGCACAGGGGGATACACTTTTACACCATCGGCCAGCGCAGGGGACTTGGCTCGTCTTTCGGACGCCGGATGTACGTGGTGGATATAGACAAGGATACTAATAATGTGGTGCTGGGGGATAACGAAGACCTTTTCGCTCCGGCGCTGGAGTCGTCGGATAATAATTTCATTGTTTTCGAAGAATTGACCGGCCCAATGGAGGTGGAAGCCCAGATACGCTATAATGGCAGCCCTTCCCCGGCGATTATTACTCCTTTGCCGGGAGGCCGGGCCAGGGTCAGTTTTGCCAGACCCCAGCGGGCCATCACACCCGGCCAGGCGGTGGTGTATTACCGGGGGGATTTGCTGGTGGGCGGCGGCATCATTGATAAAGTAATCCGTGCATAACAGGCTGTATTTGCAAAGTGTGCTTCTGGCGCATTTTTTTTAAATAAGCGGTTATAATATCCATTATGATAGGTTTGGGAGGCGAGACAATTTGCAGTGCCCTATTTGTGGCGGCAAAGCTACCGGCAAAGTGGGTGTGGAGCAATATTACTGCTGGGATTGCTGTGTTGAATACAGGCTGAATAAGGAAGGTGTGCAGATCTACGAGGTCGCCGAGGACGGCAGCCTGGTAGCCTTTGATCCGCATAACGAATTTCTTATGTAAAATAACCGGGGGGAATATTCATGAAAAAGGGATTTCTACGGGGTGTGATTACCGGCGCCATGATGGGGGCTTTCGCCGGGTTATTCATGAAACCCCAACGCAAAATGGAAGTCAAAGATTTAAAGCAACTGGCGGATACCGGCGACTGGCAGAAAAGTGCGCAAAATCTGGTCCGGGGTATATCAAGAAGGGTGAACAGGATGAAGTGAGGATACAATCCTCACTTTTTTTCTACAATTGGAGACATTCCTCTGACCCCATAGTTAAGCTTTAATTGGGGACATTCCTCCTACCCCAAAGCAAGGCTCTAAATGGAGGTGTGTCCCCTTTCCTGTTTAGAGGTGTGTCCTCTTTCATTTTAAACCCTACCGGAATATTGATTGCTTTCGGGGTGACGTAAGGTGTCCTGGTGGAGTGAAATAACAATCCGTCGCAGATCGTTTTATGCGGTAATTTTTACCGGCGCGCTTTATATCCTCTATTTAATAAGGAGCATATTGCCGGCCTTTTTAATGGCCGGAGTACTGGTTTACCTGCTTAGCCCCCTGGTGGACGCTGTGGAAAGTCGGGGGCACAGGCGGGTTTCGTCGATCCTGGTGGTGTACCTGGCCATGGTTCTAGTGGGATCGGCCATGGGACTATATGGCCTGCCCAGGCTGGTGGGGCAGCTGAACACCCTGACCGGCACGGTTCCGGTGTACACCAGGCAAGTGCAGGATATGGCCGAGGTATTTCAGGACAGGTATACCAGGGCTGGGCTGCCCAGGGAAATGAAAGAAATAATCGATGCCCGCATAAACCAGTTAGAGCAAAAAATACTATCCGTAGCCGAGCTAGCTGCCGCCGGCATGGTGGGATTGGTGGGGCATATTGTTAATATTTTATTGGCCCCGGTGCTGGCCTTCTATATTTTAAAGGATTTGAGGCGGTGCAAAGCCGAAATGACCCGGTTGATACCCTTGCGCTGGCGGATGGATGTGCTGGAATTGCTTGGTGATGTCAACCGGGTGCTGAAAAACTATATCCAGGGCTACCTGCTGGTTTGCTTGGTGGTGGGGGTGTTGGTGGGACTGACCCTGGCCGCCCTGGGCGTGGAATTCGCCCTCACCCTGGGCATCTTTGCCGGGCTAACCGAATTGATTCCCTATTTCGGACCTGCTATTGGCGCCGTTCCTGCAATGGCCCTGGCTCTATTATCATCCAAGTGGTTGGCCGTTAAGGTGTTGCTGGCCTTTTTTGTGATTCAGCAGCTGGAGGGCAACGTCATTTCTCCCAAGTTGTTGGGAGACAGGGTGGGGCTACACCCGCTGGCAGTTATTATTTTTTTGTTCGCCGGCGGCAAGCTATACGGCCTTACGGGTATGCTGCTGGCGGTACCGGTAGCGGCAGTTTTGAAAATATTTCTGTCCTTTGCACGGCGTAAGCTCTTTCTGGTCTAGTACTACATCGAAAACTAAAAGTTAGCGAAGCCATGGGGACGGATATAAGGTACGGGGACACACCCCTGCGGGGAATGTCCCCAACGTATGCTTCCGAAGCGCAGCAATAGAATCGGGGACATTCCTCCGACCCCAAAGAAAGGCCCTAAATAGAGGTGTGTCCCCTGGCCTCTTTTGAGGTGTGTCCCCATACCTTAATCGGGAAAGCGATGGAACCGTCCCCGTGGCGTAGCCGGGGTTGCTGGTCAAACCGATTCTTGACACTTTACGGGCGTATTATGTATAATTATACAGCAAAATTCGGGGTGACAGGAAAAGGTAAGAAGGTGGAGTGATAGTTTGAAGAGAATGTCCGGAAGCGAAATCAGGGAGAAATATTTACGTTATTTTGAAAACGATGGGCACAAAATTTTGCCCAGTGCCTCATTGATTCCGGCCAACGACCCCAGTATACTATGGACCGCCGCCGGAATGGTACCCTTTAAGCCATATTTTACCGGAGCGGCGAAGCCGGAAGTGCGTCGGGCTACCACCTGTCAGAAATGTCTGCGCACACCGGACATTGAATCTGTGGGGCGAACCGCAAGGCACCATACCTTCTTCGAAATGCTGGGCAACTTTTCTTTCGGAGATTATTTTAAGAAGGAAGCCATTAGCTGGGCCTGGGAATTTGTGACGGAACAACTGGAGGTGCCGGCGGACAGGCTGTGGATTACTATCTACCTGGATGATGATGAGGCCTTTGATATATGGCGCCAGGATGTGGGGATACCGGAAAGCCGCATTGTCAGAATGGACAAAGATACCAACTTCTGGGAAATAGGCGTGGGACCATGCGGCCCGTGCTCGGAAATATATATAGATCTGGGTGAGGAAAGAGGCTGCGGCAGCCCGGATTGTGCCGTGGGGTGCGACTGTGACCGCTACCTGGAGATATGGAACCTGGTATTTATCCAGTATTTCAGGGACGAGTCCGGCAACTACACACCCCTGGAAAACAAGGGCATCGACACCGGCATGGGACTGGAGCGGCTAGCTTCAGTATTACAGAATGTACCCTCAAACTTTGATACCGATTTGTTCAGGGAAATAATGGATTTTACCGCCGGTGAAATAGGTGTCAAATATGGTATAGATAAAGATATCGACCTCGGTTTGAAAGTTATTGCCGACCATTGCCGGGCGGTTACCTTTGCCGTTGCCGACGGGGCGCTTCCCTCTAACGAGGGACGCGGTTATGTGTTGCGCCGCCTAATCCGCCGGGCGGTGCGCTTCGGCCGTCTGCTGGGCGAGGCCGAGCCTTTTCTCTACAAGGTGGCCGGCGCCATCATCCGGCAGATGTCTGCCGCCTACCCGGAGTTGGAAGAGAACCGGGAGCACGTTTTAAAAGTAATGCGTATCGAGGAAGAGCGTTTCGGCGAAACCCTTTCCCAGGGCACGGAGATACTTAACAAACTGGTGCGGGAGGCCAAATCTTCGGGCAAAACGCAGATTACCGGTGTGGATGCTTTTAAACTGTACGATACATACGGCTTCCCTCTGGAGCTAACCAGGGAAATTGCTGACGAAAATAGCCTGGGAGTGGATGAGGACGGTTTTGCCGTGGCTATGGAGGAGCAGCGCCACCGGGCCCGCAGTGCCAGGCAGGAGACGGAATACCTGTCCGAAACCGGAGTATTGTTTAAGAATGTGCGGGATAAATACGGTGAGACAGATTTTGTGGGCTACAGTACCCTGGAAGCCAGAGGAAGGGTATTGGCTTTAATTAAAGAGGGTCAGCAGGCTGACCGGGCGGTGGCCGGGGAGGAAATTCACTTTGTGCTGGATATCACCCCCTGTTATGCGGAATCAGGCGGACAGGTCACGGATTACGCCAGGGTTGCCGGAACGGAGCTGGAAATTGACGTATATGAGGTTTATAAGCCGGTGGAAGGTCTTTTTGTGCATCGGGGCAGGGTGGTAAGCGGCATGATCCGGGAAAATGATGAGGTGTCGGTGACGGTGGATGCCGGCAGACGTGCCGCCGTAGCCCGTAACCACTCCGGCACACACCTGCTGCACAAGGCTCTGAAAGCGGTATTGGGGGATCATGTAAATCAGGCAGGCTCCCTGGTGGAGCCTGACAGGCTCAGATTTGACTTTACCCATTTTACTGCTTTGTCGCCGGAAGAAATGCGCAGCATAGAAGAAATAGTAAACTCCAGGGTGCTGGACAACCTGCCGGTGGATACTGCGGAAACTTCCCTGGCAGAGGCCCGGGCCGCAGGTGCGGCGGCGCTCTTCGGGGAGAAATACGGTGAGCGGGTGCGGCTGGTAAAAATGGGGGATTTCAGCCTGGAACTGTGTGGTGGTACCCATGTGCGCTGTACCGCCGAAGTGGGACTGTTCAAGATGTTGGGAGAAAGTTCAGTGGGTTCCGGGTTGCGCAGGGTGGAAGCTGTTACGGGTGAGGGAGCTTTGCGTTATATCTACGCCAGGGACGAGCAACTGGAAAAAATCGCCCGGAGCGTTAAGGCGGCCTCCCATGAGGTTGTGCACCGGGTGGATGCACTGGTCCGGGATTACCGGGAACTGGAGCATGAAACCGAAGCCCTCAGGGCCAAACTGGCCCGCTTTGAGGTGCAAAGCATGCTTGAGCAGGTTACAGATTTGAAAGGGATCAAATTCCTGGCCGCCCGAACTGCCGTTCCGGACATGGACAGTCTGCGGGCCATGGTGGACCTGCTCAGGGATCGCCTGGGGTCGGGAGTTATTGTGCTGGCAAGCCCGGCGGGGGACAGGGTCAATTTGGTAGTGGCTGTAACCAAGGACCTGCTCAGCCGCGGGCTGCATGCAGGTAAGATTATCAAGGAGGCTGCCACAGTGGTGGGCGGCGGCGGCGGCGGACGTCCCGAGATGGCTATGGCCGGGGGTAAGGATGCCGGGCATATACAGGATGCGCTGGACAGAGCCAGAATCGTTACCGGTGAGCTAATTAAGGACTGAAACGATAATCCGGGCGGGTGTAACAACCCGCTCAACTTATTTATAATAAATTTAAGTGGCTTTTTATAGCAATGGAGGAAAAGGTTAAACAACAACGAATTATTAATACGAAATGAGGTTATATTTTTCTTAAGGGGGGGCTAAACCGTGCTCAAAGAACCATTTGAAGAAACTGTGATGTTTAAGGTGCAGGCAGAAGAAGTAAACCAGGCCAGGGAAATACTGCTGACGGTGTATACCGCCCTGAAGCAAAAGGGATATAACCCCATTAACCAGATTGTGGGCTACCTGTTGTCCGGCGACCCGGCCTACATAACCAGCCACAGTAACGCCAGAAGTCTTATCAGGCGACTGGAAAGGGACGAACTGCTGGAAGAACTGGTTAAAAACTACCTGGAAAAGTAACCCTGCTATTCGGCAGGGTTTTTTATAGCGCGGGGTGAAGGATCGATAGCCCTGAGGGGCAGTAGCCCCCTTTTTAAATCGAGATAGGGAATTATCCAGGTGGATAATTCTCTAAAATTAAGGTGAAAAGTTTTGGAATATAACTATCTCGGTAATACAGGTATCAAAGTTTCACGCCTGTGTTTCGGCGCCCTTACGGTGGGACCGTTACAGGCGAATCTCCCGGTGGGGGAGGGGGCCGCCGTGATTAGGCGGGCGCTGGAGTCAGGGGTTAATTTCATCGACACGGCGGAGTTGTACCAGACCTACCCTTACATCAGGGAGGCCATTCGCGGCAGGGAGCACGAAACTGTAATTACCACCAAATGTTACGCCTATACCCGGGAAGGCATGAAAAAAAGCCTGGACGTTGCTTTGGCCGGGCTGGGGCGGGATTATATCGATATTTTTCTTTTGCATGAGCAAGAGTCGGAGCTTACCATCCGGGGGCACTGGGAGGCGGTGGAATATTTACTTGAGGCCAAACGGCGGGGTGTGGTGCGGGCTGTGGGCATTTCCACCCATTCCGTGCGGGGGGTCAGGGCAGCTGCGTCTGTACCGGAATTCGACGTCATACATCCCCTGGTTAACATCTCCGGTATAGGTATTTGTGATGGCACGGTGGAGGATATGATTGGCGCCATTCAGGAAGCCTGGCGGGCGGGCAAGGGATTGTACGGCATGAAGGCCCTGGGGGGAGGAAATCTCATAGGAAACAGCAGGGCGGCCTTTTCCTTTGTGCTTTCCCTGCCCGGTCTGGCTTCCGTGGCTGTGGGCATGAGGACCGCTGCGGAGGTGGATTACAATGTTGCTATATTCAGCGGGCTTACGGTTACAAGGGAGGTCGAACAAAAAGTAAGCTTACAGAGGCGCCGGCTGCACATTGAAGACTGGTGCCAGGGCTGCGGGGAATGTGTAAAGCGCTGCGGCGCCGGGGCACTGAGCATAGTTGACGGAAAGGCGAAGATTGAGCAGGGCCTTTGCCGCCTGTGCGGCTACTGCGGCAGTGCCTGCCCGGAATTTTGCATAAAAATTGTTTAATTTTATAATCATAAACTTAAGCGGTGGTGAGTGGGTGCGGATTATGGGTGTCGATTTGGGGGATAAAAGAATAGGGATTGCCATAAGCGATCCCCTGGGCTGGACTGCCCAGGGCGTGGAGGTAATCCGCCGTGACGGCAACCAGGGCAGGGAAATGAGTAGGATCAAGGAACTGGCTGCCAGCTACGATGTGGAGAGAGTGGTGGTTGGGCTGCCCAGGAACATGAATGGCACCCTGGGGGAGAGGGGCGAAAAATCAAAGGTCTTTGCCGAAAAAGTAGGTTCCTTGTTATCACTGCCGGTGGATCTCTGGGATGAGCGTCTGAGCACGGTGGCGGCGGAAAAAGCCCTCCTGGAGGCGGATACCAGCAGAGCGAAGCGAAAAAAGGTTATCGACAAGGTGGCAGCTGCCATAATACTGCAGGGTTACCTGGACGCCGCCGGAAATAAAAAATAGGTTTGATTTTCTTCGCATAACGGACTATTATTCCTTTTCCTTGACAAGTGTCTTTCCCTGGTATAAAATAGGGTGAATTTTTTATTATTGAGGTGAGCTGAATTGTCTGACAAGGATCATAACAATAAAAACCAATCTGGAAATGGCGCAGGTGATGATCATCAGAACGGGCACCAGTGCGAACATGATCATGACTGCGGGTGCGATTGCGGCGAAGATGAGGTTTTAACACTGGTGGATGAAAACGGCGAGGAACGGGATTTTACAGTAATTGATGTTATTGAAATAGAAGGCACGGAATACGCCATCCTGTTGCCGGTGGATGATGATTCGGATGAGGCCATAATATTGAGGTTTGAAAAGGATGCCGAGGGCAACGAGTTGCTGGTTGACATAGAAGACGACGAGGAATGGGAAAAAGTGGCGGATGCCTGGGAAGAAATGATTGCGCAAGAAGAATAATGGGATATAATAATCAATAACCGGAATAAAACCGGCCCGTGGGAAGCGTCCCTGCCGGTTTTTTTTGTTGTGCGGGATAGTATGGATTATATTACCATAATAGATGAAAAATATTATTATTGTCGGAACACAGGTGAAGATCAGGGCGTCCTTCTTGTAACAGGAGGTAATAAAATTTGAAGTACAAAATAGCCATAACCGGCGGGCTGATCGGAGTATTTCTGGCAGCAGCCCTATTACTCTTCATGGGCGCAACTAAGACTTCTCATGCACAAAAAGTACTGACGGGCGTAAAATTCATGGGTGTGGATTTGTCAGGGCTGAACAGGGAAGCGGGGCTGAAACAACTTACCGCCACAGAAAAAGACCTTCTTTCCACTCCTGTTTACCTGGAATACCAGGGTAATGCCTGGCAAGTGTTGCCGGCGTCCCTGGGGGCATCACTGGATCGGGAAAAAATGATGGATAAAGCCCTCCAAGTCGGGAAAGAAGGTTCCCTGCTGGAAAACTGGCGGACCAGGAAACAGGTGCAAGAGGAAGGTGTTGAAATACCTCCGGTGATCAAAGTGGACGGGACGGTTTTTAGCGGTAAACTGGATGAATTGACCGCGAAATTAATAGTCCGGCCCGAAAATGCCGGTCTCAGCATAACAAAAAATGATACCGTGGAAATTATCCCCGGTCGTGAAGGCATGCTGGTGGATAAAGATAAGGCCCTTAAAAGCCTGGTGTCGGTGCTGGAGGATTACCGGGTAACCCCAAAGGTAGAACTTACCATGAAGAAAGTGCAGCCGGAAGTAACCACTGAAGAGGTGCAGGGGTACGGCCTGGACACCTTGCTGGCGTCCTATGCTACCAGGTTCAACGCCGCTGTGACTGACCGCGCTTTTAATGTCCGGGTGGCTGCCTCCGCACTGGACGATTTGTTGGTCCCTCCGGGCACGGAGGTTTCCTTCAATAAGGTCGTGGGACCCAGAAGCTCCGAGGCGGGCTATAAAAACGCCAAAGTTATAGTAAACAACGAATTGGTGGACGGACTGGGGGGAGGGGTTTGCCAGGTAAGCACCACTCTTTACAACGCCGTACTCCTATCAGGCCTGGATGTGGTCTCCCGAAGTAATCACTCCCTGCCGGTGGCCTATGTCCCTGCGGGCAGGGATGCCACAGTGGCTTACGATAATATAGATTTTGTATTTAAAAACAGCACGGACAGGCATATATACATCAAGACATACGTTCACGGCAGCTATATAACAGTTAAAGTATACGGTAATTCATCATACAAGAAAAATGTATCGATAAAGACTAGCACTGTGGAAACATTTGACTACAAGGTTGTATATGAGGACGATCCCACCCTGCCCAGCGGAGCACAGAAGGTAAAAAGAAAGGGGGTTAAGGGTTCCCGGGTAACGGCTGACAGAATAGTGCTGGAAAACGGCGTTACCAGGGTTGAGCCCCTGCCGCCAAGTCTTTATCATCCTTTAAACGAATTAATTCTGATGGGTAAAGGTAATGGGAGTATGCCGGTCCAGCCGCCAGGAGGACAGCACCCTGCCGCCGGCCCTGATGATAACAAGGAGAATCCCGTCGAAGCTGGCAACGGCCAGGCTGGGGGGGACACCGCCGAAAGCGGCACACCAACACCGCCCGGCGGAATTATTCCGCCGGGAACGGCGGGGAGCAAAATGTAATATATTGCCTTCAAAGAGAGCCATAGCTCTCTTTTTTTATGTCTCTTTTATTCTAATATTTTCATTTTCCACATATTTTTTTAATATATTTAATTGATCGATGGAAAGGGGTGTAAGCCGTTAATGAAAAGAATAGTCATTGCCGGCCGGAATGACAGCGGCAAATCAACCATTGTGGGTGAATTGTACCGCGGTCTCAAGGGCAAGGAATATCAGCCCCTGGCCGTGGGCTCAGGCATACAGGACGAAAAACCATACCTGCATAAGGGGATAGACGTAACCTATCTGACCATAGCTGTGCCGGAGCCCGGCAAGGATGTGGTGACTGATATTGAGCGGGTTATAAGGAATCACGTAAACCAGATCCAGGAAAAGAACAGGCTGATTCAACACGCCAGGAGAGCGCTGGAGGAGTTGAATAAGGTAAGGTCGGTGCTGGAACTGGGCAACCTTTCCCAGCGGGATATACCGCATACCTCGGCCTTGCCGGATGTGGTGCTGATCGAGGCGGTGGGGATTAATGACGGTTATAAATCAGCTGAATGCAGAAAGCTGGCAGACATACTGATAAGTATTATACCGGCGGGTATCAAGAGCGAGATTATCATGGAACAGGGCAGTATTCTCCTGGATGAAGCGGATATTGTTGTTGTTACAAAAATTGATGAGACGCCAAGGGATGTGTCTTCCACCACCATCAAATTACTGCAGAGAATATACAGGCACAAACCAATCATTCCGGTGGTGGCAACTCAGGGTGTGCATGTAAACCTTGTGCTGGAAGAGGTTATTAAAAGACTTAACGAACCCGTATTCCTGATGGATAATGCCCAGGCTCAGACCCAGGTGGAAATACGGGTTCCAAAAGAAAAGAGAAATGTATAAAGAATTTTTTTACTCCTCTTCTGACGAAGAGGTTTTTGTTTTTGACGTTACCCGTCGGTGCAAGTGTCATCTTGTAACAAAAAGAAAAAGAATGGTATAATTAACGAAAAATTTGTGTGGGGAATAAATGAAACATATATATACCAAGGCGCCCGCAGGCAGCAGGGGGAAATATGTCAGGGCTTTGATAGTCCTGACAGTGCTCCTGGCGGGCACAGCTGTTTTAGGAAAACTATATTTCGACGCGTTGCTGACTCCTGTAGACCCTTACAAAAAAGACTCGGAAGTGGTGTTTATCATCCCTCCCAATGCTCCCGGAACCTATGTAAGCCAGAAGCTATACGAGGCCGGACTGGCCCGGGGACCGGAGGTTTTTAATCTGTATGCACGCTATCACGGTATTTCAGGACAACTTAAGCCGGGCAAATATATCTTCGATCCGGGGCAACCTCTGGAGGAAATTGCCGCCAGCCTGGTGGCCGGTCCTCCGGATACCATAACTTTTACTGTGCCCGAGGGTTATGATTTGCGGCAATTGGAAGATATGCTAGCGGACAAAGGACTGGTAGAACGTGAAAAATTCGTTCGTCTGGTTACTGGTGGGAAGTTCAACTACTCCTTTTTAAAGGAAGTGCCCGGGAATGAACGCCGGCTGGAGGGGTATCTATTTCCCGACACCTACCATATAGGCAGTAAGACCACAGAGGAAGAAATTGTAAACATGATGTTGCAACGTTTTGCTGCCGAATTGGTAAAATTAAACTATCTGGAAAAAATCCGGCCCTTGGGACTTACCCTCCATGAAGCGGTTACACTGGCCTCAATGGTAGAAAGGGAAGCCCGGGTGGACAGTGAGAGGCCTGTTATTGCAGGGGTTATGATGAATCGCCTGCACAAGGGTATGAAGCTACAGATTGATGCCACCGTACTGTACGCCCTGGGGGGACACAGGGAAAAAATATACTATAAGGATCTCGAGGTGGATTCGCCATACAATACATACCGGTATTACGGCCTTCCTCCCGGACCCATAGCATTTCCAGGGGAGGCCTCACTAAAAGCGGTAATCAATCCAACAATAACTGACTACCTGTATTATGTAGCCAAGCCTGACGGCTCCCATGCTTTTGCCAGAACCCTGGCAGAGCATAATGCCAACAAGGCGAAATATAATGAGTAGGAATAGTAAATAACAATTGTATCAGTTTTTCATGTACAACCTCCTACGGGGGTTGTTTTTATTTTGCAGTGCAGCTAAATAACATCTACTCTCCTTGGGTAAATTTCACCCCCATAGAAACTCTCGACAACTCCTGGCAAGAAATTAATACTGACACAATGCTAATCCTAGGAGATATTTTAGCAACAAATGACTTCTCTACAGTGGAGTGTGCGTTGGAAAAGATGCCGTAGTTTCCTGTTGCCGGTCACTCTAATCTGGACTAAGTCAGTCCGTCAGTCAAATTAAAATGGACCAAGAATAATAACCCTGTATCTATTCGGTCATCTTTTTGATCTTGCTACTCCCCCAATCTGCCACATATACATTATCAGAACTGTCTACCGCTATGCCATAATTAAAGCCAAAACTCCCATTTCCGGTAATGTCTGTCCAGGTGTTACTACCTCTTGCCAGTTTTTTGATTTTATAATTATTTGAATCTGATACATACACATTGCCGGAACTGTCCACCGCCACGCCACGGGGCCCATTAAAAGCGCCATTGCCTGTGATGTCCGTCCAAGTATCGTTAGAAAGCTTTTTGATTTTATTGGTCCCAAAGCCCACAGGTTCTGTTACATATATATTATCAGAACTGTCCACCGCTATGCCCGATAACGCATTAAAACCTCCATTTCCGGTTATATCCGTCCAGGTGCTGCTGCCGCTGGCTAGCTTTTTGATCTTCTTGTTTTCCATTGTCTGCCACATACACATTACCTACACTGTCCACCGCTACGCCCACTGAACCGATAAAACCTCCATCGTAGGTTATTTCCGTCCAGGTGCTGCTGCTGCTGGCTAGTTTATCGACCTTACTATTCCCACATTCTGCCACATACACATTGCCGGAACTGTCTACCGCATGAGTTTGGTGTCGTCTTGGGAGTGGTAGTACATCGGGCCAGCTAAGACTGGAAATGCTACAGCAACAGCGAGGATAAGAAGTAGAACAATAGTGAGTAATTTTTTCATCCTTTGATTTGTTCTCCTTTCTTTTGTTTACCTGTTCATTAAACCAAAATAGGTTATTCCCTTCAATATTTATTCGTAAAATAGCTATATAATTCGATTAAATATAACAAACATCATATAATTCCTTGGCATTTGCCGTGGTTATTTTATTAATGGAGGTAAACCCAGCAGGAAGGAGAAGATAAAAAGATTGAACTCTTTTATGCGTAAAGGACATTTAAAACTGCGCGTCCCCAATCTGTACGAAAGGGATATAAATGCCCCACTACTCAAGGAAATATTTAACAGGACGGGTCTTGCTATTGTCTTTTTTGTACCATGTTAATGTAATTAGTGTTAACCTCTGGTACGGTACGGCAGTACATTGCATCAAGCCATCGTCAATAACGCATATTCATAGTTATCCTGGTAACATAAAATAGAAATAAAAGCCTAAATGTGTAAGTTTATGTGTTTATGTTATTACGGAAAAACTACCGCTTATCGCAGAAGGATTTCTTATGGATAAACATTTCTTTTCTTTACAGCAGGAAACCCTCGCAAGGTTCCACCTAGCGAGAGTTTATACTGTACTTAAGACTAAGTGGGTATGGCTAAATCAAAATCCCCTTTTAATAATACATCTGCCATTCATCTGTAAAAGCATCCGTATATTGATGCCATTGATAGTCAATATACGGATTACCAAGAGATGTTAATGGATGACTGTTCCAACGCATATCACAACGTTCATAAGGAAATTTGCCGAAATCATACATTGTTCCATTATTAAAATTGGTAGAAACTGCACAACCTGCCCACTTGATTGTGCCGAATTTAGCAAGCCAGTTATTAGTTCCACGCTGGCCAGGCCGCTCATCCATGAACTCTGCAGTATGCCCATTAAATTGATTTGGGCTAATTGGAACATTTATATAGCAACTGCTCCAATTAGTAAAATTAAAAACGCTGAATCCTGCTTGTGAGGAGCCATCATAAAATACAGATGCTTCAATATCGTCACCAGGATTAACTGTTACTAACGTAGGAAACGAGAGTGGTTGACTATCATTTGGCCCAATAATATATTCATAAAAAGCTTTATAATAACCTTGGTAGCCACCCATTTCTGTTCCAGCCTGAATTAAATTTCCATCGACACCGCCCAATCCAACCCAGGAAGCTTCCCATGTAGTATCATTGATAATGCCAGCATTCGTAGGTTGGCAGAATTCACCGGAAACGCCTGTATAATTATAACCATAACCATTAATATAACCAGACCATTGGGGATCTGTGGTTGTACTTCTTAACTCATTCTTTATTTTAAACGTACGTTCAAGGACTGGTTCAGAACTATCAATACTATAGAATGCGATTCAATGGAAAGGTGGTTATCTTTCTTGCAATGAGAAAAAATATCCAACTAATTGTTTCGCTATTGACAGAAGCATACGCATGCACGGGCTAAAGCTGTATACCTATTCAAAAGCAGTTACTACGGACACAGCGCCAACGTATTAGGCATTGCTTATTGCATAAGGCACAATAAATATGCTAACATACCCTTAGTGGTTTGTTAGGTTGCTTTTGGGTATTAGCTTGTACGGGCTGTCCCTGAACTACCTTGCGAACCACTTTTTAATTGTCCATTGGATTCACCCCCCTCTCTAATGTGAGGGAAGGCCTAATTAAGCTTTTTACGTTGTGTCATGGTGACCAGGCAGTCATGGCTTTTAATTGGCCTCGCCCCATAATTAGACAAAAACCACTAATAATGGGTTCCTGGACTCCGTTTTCCGGTCAGCTCTAGATTTTATTCAATTTTTTTCACCTCGCTTCTTGACAAGAGAATCATATTCTATGACTTTATTATTATCTTGAATAACTAAAGTAAATGTTCCGTGACTTGTATTCTTTAAAAAAGTTACCGACAGCTCGCATAGTCTCAGCGCCAACGAAATCAATAATAAGTTGACATTCACTAGTACACTGTAAACCTTAAAACTAAAGTATCAGTTCGTAGCTAACTGATATAACTGACGTCAATGTAAGCACGCGAATTAAATATAGTTTATGTGTTGACAGTATACTAGTAGTGTAAAAAAACCCCAAGCGGCGACTTAACGGTTGCCGTATTTTCAAGGGCGGAATAATCGAATGGGAAATAGAACCGATTTTATAAGTAGATGATCATTCGACAAATTGACGAGGGTTGAAGGCAACCATGAAGTGGAAACGATTGGGGCGTATCGAGAAATCGGTTGCCCCATTACATTTTGTGGGAGGGGGTGATTTTTTTAGGAAGGAGAGCAAGGGTTGAATATCAAGGTGCGATGTGCGATGTTATTTAACGAGGCAAAAATCGGGAATATATTTTTGCTCAGCCAGAGTACAAGCAATTTCTGATTAAACAGATGAAATGTGCTGTGGAAGTGGATGGTTTACGTTGTCATGAGCAATCATTACCATTGCCCTTCGTACAGAACCTCTCAGTAATGTTAGTAAACGAATCCCGCCGGGTAATTATTCTTGAAAGTCACGTAGTTATGTGTTACACATGTATAGCCTCTCGGCATTCAGGGGGTGAAAATGGGAAAATTTATCAAGGAGAGCTG
>CAZXQO010000052.1:0-19961 GCA_964643075.1 uncultured Peptococcaceae bacterium | reverse complement strand
TGATTGCTTATGGTACTCTTTTTTGACCCGATTTAGAGGTCTGTTTAAGTTCGCCAAATTGGGGGAGCTCTACACCGAGTACTCTACCCTTGAACCCGGAAAATTCCTTTCCAGCTCATATAAATGGATTCTTACCGTTCAGGCTGAGAATCCATTTGCTATTTCCGGTGTGAGTTTATTTCACAACCGATGGTTCGGCTGACTACGGTCGTCGACCAGAAGAATTTTAAGCAATTCAACAACCGGCACCTTTATATACCCCGGAAAAACTCCAACCTCCCTTTGTTGCACCCTTACTGATACACTTAAATTTTTACATGTGGAGAAACTGGGACCCGAAGTCTGATTTTTACTATGAGCGGGGTTAGTTCTTTTTACTATGAAGGAAACTTTTTTGTAAAATTCCATATAATGTATGAAATGATTTGGCACATTGTTGGGATTAACGGAAAAGGTGGGAATTAGATGAAAACGAAAACACAATTAACCGGACGAGTGATTTATCCAAATGATCCAGGTTACCAGCAAGCGCGTATGAATTGGAACCCGTTCACTAACGCATTTCCCATAGTTTTTGTTTTTGCACAGCAAAAACAAGATGTGGCAAATGCTGTTAAATGGGCGCGTGAGAATAATGTACCCATACGGATGCGAAGCGGAAGACATGCCCTGGCCAAAGATTTTTCACAGGTAAACGGCGGAATCGTCATCGATGTCAGCCAGATGAGAGGAGTTAGGTTAGATAAAGAAAAGGGAATTGCCACCGTTCAACCTGGAATACGTGTGGGGCCACTAGTAAGGATGCTTGCGCGAGAAGGTGTTTTGGCTCCTTTTGGGGATAGCTCGACCGTTGGCATAGGCGGAATCAGTACAGGTGGGGGAATTACAGTTGTCCAGCGCACAACCGGACTAATCTCCGATAATATTTTAGCTGTTACTATAGTCGATGCCAATGGAGATGTTATCCGTGCCAGTGAAAGTGAAAATTCTGATCTCCTTTGGGCTGTTCGCGGAGGTGGAGGGGGGAACTTCGGTATTATAACTTCCTACACATTTAAAATACGCCCAGCACCTTTTAGAGTTGGAATATTTAAAATAGTTTGGCCGTGGGAACAATTGGAAGAAGTTATTAATGTATGGCAAAACTGGTCACCTTCTGTTGATGAAAGATTAGGGTCTATATTGGAGATTTTTACTAAAAATGTTGGATTGCTTCATTCGCAGGGAATTTTTCTTGGTTCTAAAAAAGAGCTGGAGAATTTAATAAAACCTTTAACAAATGTTGGAACTCCGATAAAAGTATTTACTGATGAGGTTTCACTGCTGGAAGCTATTGAATTTTGGGCACCACAAGAATCAATATTTGACACTCAGAAAACTGCATGGTCATCCACCTGGGTGGAGCAACTTTTACCTGAAGAAGGAATTAAAGGGATTCGACGTTTTCTGGAAAAATCTTCAGGAAGTCAATCCAATTTCTTTTTCCTTAACTCGGGGGGCGTTATGAATCGTATACCTCCCGAAAAAACAGCTTTCTTTTGGCGCAAAACGAAGTATTATATGGAATGGAATGCCTCATGGACAGATGACTCTGAAACTCAAAAGAACATCGAATTGGTTGAAATGACGCGAACGGCGCTGGAGCCTTTTGTCGTTGGATCATATGTCAACGTTCCCGATTTGGGTATTAAAAATTACGGTCAAGAATATTATGGCAAAAATTTTGAGCGACTTAAGATAGTCAAAGCAAAATATGACCCGAAAAATGTTTTCAACTTTGCTCAGAGTATCCCTCCTGCTTCTTTCTGCTAATAGTATGAATTAAAAAGTGGGGAAGAATCTTGCCTTGCGCCAGATGCCGGTTTTACATTCGATGAAGGAATTAATGTAATATTAACCGCCGGAATAGTTAACAGGTTACGAGAGCCACATTCTACCTGAGTGTAATAGCTTTAGGTCATTGAAACTGTTTCTTGTGTGGTTTAATAAATACGCAAAAACGGCCAGGTGGAAAATGTTCTCCATCTGGCCGTTTTTAGATACATGTTGAAAAATTATTATTGAATTGATGGTTTTACGATTGGCTACCGGCTGTTTTTCTTTATCAAAAAGGGTTATCCTTTTTGTCTGAATCAGCCACTATACAGTTCAGGTATAGTGGCTTTTATTTTAATGGAGGTGAGTCGATAACACAGATCAAAAGTGGAAACACCTACACCAAGTACTCCACCCGTGAACCCGGAAAATTTCTTTCCAGCTCCCTGCTGAACAGTGAATCCATTTCCTGAAGCCTTTCCTTTGGATAAACATATTTGCCGTAACCAAACTGGCCGTATTTAAATTTTCTTTCCTCTTCCTCCAGGGGCAGGCTGGAACCCGGAAAAATTTCCAGCAGTCTCTTTTTGGCCCTGGCGGTGAACCGGTGGCTGATGAGCTCAAAGGTGATATTGCTTTTGGCGGCATCACCCAGGGCTTTTTTAAGGTTATGGACAAGTTCGGTGTAGTCCTCCTGCCAGCCAGGGTAGATAATGATGGGAGCTATTAAAAAACCCAGGGGGTATCCCGCTTCCGCCACCTTGCGTGCTGCTTCGATGCGTTCTGCCGCCGGCGGGGTGTCGTGCTCATATTTTCTTATTACATGGGGAGTGTTGATGCTGAAGCGGAACCGTGTATGTCCGTTATGCCGGGCGCCCAAAAGGCTCTCCACCTCGGTGAATTTGGTAACAAAACGGAACCTGCCCAACTCACTGGCCCCGAAATATTCAATGGTTTTTTTCAGGGAGCCGGTATACCTTTCCACCGGCAGGGGATCGGAGGTTGCAGCACCTTCAAAAACGGTGATTTCCGGTGCCCTTTCCCGTATGTATTTACCCGCCGCAGACAATATTTCGTCAGTATTCACATACACCCTCACATAGGGCTTATTCCCCAGTGTGGTGTTCAAGTAGCAGTATTCGCATTTTCCGGTACAACTAGTGGACAGCGGTAACTGATAATGGGCGGAGGGCTTGCAGCTTTCAAATTTGAGGGTCCGGCGCACCCCAACCACCAGGGTTCGCTTGGCTTCATAATAGGACTCCTGGGGAGTTTTCCCCGGTATCCCGGCAACCCG
Organism: uncultured Peptococcaceae bacterium; assembly: GCA_964643075.1. Classification (GTDB taxonomy): domain Bacteria; phylum Bacillota; class Desulfotomaculia; order Desulfotomaculales; family Desulfocucumaceae; genus Desulfocucumis. Next base: position 16,849 of record CAZXQO010000052.1, on the reverse strand, counting down.
GTTGTGGCTGCCGATTATCCGGGAAGATATTTTTAGTTTGTTGAATTCTTCAAATAATTGTTTCCCCAGCGGAAAATTCAAGGCATCACTTTCAAAAAAAACCCTTGCGGGCATAAAAGGCATAATGAACACCCCGGCATATATTATTTGCCGGGGTGAATTTGTTATGCTCATCTATTTAAAAGGCAGCATTATCTGTTCTTGATATTGCGTTTATATTAAAAATATTATCACTCGACTTGGACTAAAATATATAAATCACACGGGCTTTGATTTAACTGTGCTTAACAGTAACACCTTAACTTGACATGAATATAATGTATTGGAATAAACAAAAGGAGGAATACCATATGGGTTACGGTGTTGGATGCGGAGGAGGCTTCGATGGGAGCTTTATTCTTTTCTTAATACTGATTTTGTTAGTCTTCTCCATGCCGTACGGTGGCGGCTATTGTGGCGCTGACAAAAGATAATTTTTTTCTATAACCTCCGAAACCACATAAATGCTCAAGCCGTATAGGCTTGGGCATTTATGTGGTGCGACGCTATTGAACATTTTAAAATTCCATCAATCCGGGAGAAAAAGGTATTCAATATTTTTAAGGCAGTTTAAAGCCTCCAGGGGGTTTCCCTTTACGGCAATAATACAGGCGGGAAGTCCGGGCTTGATTCTGCCTATATTATTAAATCCTGATATGGCTGCCCCCTTGGCGGTGGCAGCAGTTAATATTGTATCTTCGGACAACCCCGCTTCCCGGTAAAGCATCAACTCCTCCAGGTAGCCGGTACCGTGTTGAACACCGGTGGCCCCGGCATCGGTTCCCACCCCCAGAAGCACTCCCATTGCTGCGGCCACAGCCAGCATTTCCTGTTGCCTGCGGTATGTTTTTTCAATTATTTCAATCTGTTCGGAGGTATAGTTGTTGCGTCTTTCTCCTTTAACCTGGTTAGCCACCGGGGCCAGTGTGGGGATCCAGGCTGTGCCTGCTTCGGCCATGGTCTCCAGGGAGTCCTTGCTGATAAAATAACCGTGCTCGATGGAGTCCACACCGGCTTTAACAGCGAGATTAACAGCTTCATCCGAGCTGGCGTGGGCCATTACCTTTAGCCCGGCTTCCCTGGCCAGCCTCACAATCAGGGATAGCTCCTGCTCTGTAAACTGCAGTTCTCCCACCTTGTTGTATTGTTTGAAGCTTACCACGCCGGAGACCAGCACCTTAATCTGGTCGGCGCCTGCAGCAGCCAGTTTCTTAACGGCACCGGACAATTCTTCGCTGGTGTAGCCCGGGCCAAGAAAGGAGCCATACTTACCCTTTTTGCTGATAGCCCAGCCAGTTGATTTTATAAGCGGTCCGGTAAGGCCGTCCTTGGCTGCCTCATCCCGGAAGGAGAGTCCTATTCCTTTCAAATCCCCGCCGTCCCTGACAGCCAGTATGCCCTGCCGCAGAGTGGCCGAAAGTTCCTTTGCCACCTGTTTCTCCAGGGCGGAAGGGTCATTCCACCTGTCCAGGGAGCGGTGAAAATCCCGGCCGTCCAGGGCCATGTGCACATGGCAGTCTATTAAGCCCGGAAGTAAGGTGCAATGGGATAAATCAATCCACTCATATTGATCCTGGCGTTCCGTTGATGAATTATTTGGTGCGTGGTTTGACAGTCTTCCCGTTGTCTCGACGGGAAAGTTCAGGCTAACGGGTGCAGGCGATAGCTCTCGGATTTTTTGTTTTTCTATATATAACGTTATATTCTCCCGTACCGGGGTTTCGGTGCCGTCAAACAGCGTGCCCGCTTTTATAGCCAGGTGCCGGTCAGGGGTCAGCCCAATTATCCTCACTACGTACATCTCCCAGGTTTTGAACTTATATTCGGCATCTCCAACGGTAATTATAACACCATTTTCTTATTTTCGCCCCGGTTGGTTCTACCGGCCCTATAAGTTATGCCTGACGATGTATGTTAAAAAATTCAGACTAGTTTGTTAAAACACGGTTGTCAGTTCCCGCAGGCTATGATAAAATACTGCCGGAAGGATAGTATCCGTACTGGAACTGTACCTTTTAGAGCTATCTGTTCAGTTGACCGACAACTACATAGGGGTGCCGCTTGGAGCCGGGACGGACCGAGACGGAAGGAGAGTTTTTTTATGCCTTTCGGATTTATGCCGGGAGGCTTTTATATTTTATCCTTTTTTGCCGTCAGGTTTCTCCCTGAATCAATGACGAGAGCGGGGTAGAAAAAGCAAGGGAGCTGGGCTTAATGAGTAAACCCTTCATAGCTATAATTGGTGCGGGCAAAGTGGGGTGCGCCCTGGCGCTGCTTTTGCAAGACAGGGGCTACCCAGTGGCTGCGGTGGCCAGCCGCAGCCCGGAGTCTGCCCGGAAGCTGGCGGAAAGGACCGGGGCCAGGGCCTGTAGCAGGCCCGAAGATGCTGCAGCAATGGCCGGGCTGGTGTTTATTACCACGCCGGACAGGGAGATTCCCAATGTAAGTGAAATTGTTGCGGAACGCGGAGGATTTAAGCCGGGACAGGTGGTCGCCCACACCAGCGGCGCTCACCCTTCGGACGAATTAATAGGGGTTCGGGAGGCGGGGGCCTATCCCATCTCCATCCACCCGCTGCAGTCCTTTGCGGATGTGACCACGGCCATGGAAAACCTGCCGGGATCATATTTTGCCCTGGAGGGTGATTACAGGGCTATGCCTCTGGCGGAGCAGGTGGTTGCCGACTTGGAAGGCAAGGCTTTTAATATAGACGCCCGGGACAAGGCGCTTTACCATGCCGCTGCCTGTATAGCGTCCAACTATCTGGTTTCTCTAATGCATTTCAGCACCGGCCTGTACAATCAGTTCGGGTTATCCCGGCAGGAAGCCTTTGAAGCTTTATTTCCCCTTATTCAGGGAACAATTAATAACATCGCCAAGGTTGGCCCTGTGCAGGCGCTGACCGGCCCGGTGTCACGGGGGGATGTGCCCACCATCGCGGGACATCTGCCGGCACTGGCCGCAGTGGGCCGGGCAGAGGAGCAACTGTACCGGCTGCTGGGCCAGTATACCGTAGGAGTAGCCCGGGAGAAGGGAAGCATTGACGAGCAACAGGCTTTCAGGCTCAATAAAACTTTGATGGAGGAGAAAACAGATGGAACGGGTGACTACAGCCTACTTCAGGCAGGCCAAAAAAGATGGAAAACCCATCACCATGCTAACCGCATATGATTTTCCCATGGGCAAGCTGGTGGACGCCGCCGGTATAGACGCCATTCTGGTGGGGGATTCCCTGGGTAATGTGGTGCTGGGTTACGGCTCTACCATTCCGGTGACCATGGATGATATGGTGCACCATGTCAAGGCCGTTGCCAGGGGGGTAGACAGGGCCATGGTGGTGGGGGATATGCCGTTTCTTTCCTATCACCTTTCCAGGGAGGAAAGCGTGCGCAATGCCGGGCGGCTGCTTCAGGAGGGAGGCGCCCAGGCTGTTAAGCTGGAAGGCGGCGCCGAGGTGGCCGGGGCCATTCAGGCCATGGTTAATGCCGGGATACCGGTAATGGGCCATTTGGGTCTTACACCTCAGTCTATTCACCAGTTGGGCGGCTATAAGGTACAGGGTAGGGACGAGGCTACCGCCAGAAAATTGATTGACGACGCACTGGCCATTCAGGAGGCGGGAGTATTTTCCATTGTTCTGGAAAAAGTGCCCACACCCCTGGCTAAATTGATTACGGAGAAGCTCGACGTTCCCACTATAGGCATTGGCGCAGGCCCGCACTGTAACGGCCAGGTGCTGGTAACCCATGATATGCTGGGTCTTTACGGAGGGGTGTCGCCGAAGTTTGCCAAACTGTACGCTCAGCTCAACGACCAGATCATGGAGGCTCTAAAAGGCTACAAGGATGAAGTTGAAAACTTTACCTTTCCAGGGCCGGAACACGGCTTCGGTATGTCCGAAGAAGTACTGGACAAGCTTTAGTAAGGTACCAGGCACCTTACTTATTAACTTATAATGAACAAGGTGCCTGGTACCATTTTTATCTACAAAGTCTGCGTATTTGCAACCATATCCGCAACGTTACTTAACAGTTGGGGGGTGAGATAATTGTTGATCTGCCGTAGAATCAGCGAAGTAAGGGAACTGGTACGGGCAGAAAGGAGTACGGGGAAGAGCATGGGCTTAGTGCCCACTATGGGTTATCTGCACCAGGGCCATCTACAGCTTATGCGGGAAGCTAAAAAAGACTGCGATATGGTGGTAATCAGTATATTCGTCAACCCTACGCAGTTCGGCCCGGGCGAGGATTTGGAATGCTACCCCAGGGATTTCGAGCGGGACCATGCCCTGGCTGAAGAGATGGGTATAGATGCAATTTTTTATCCCTCTGTGGAGGAAATGTATCCTCCGGGATTCAACACCAAAGTGGAATTAAACAGCCTTACCGGCTGCCTGTGCGGCAAGTCCAGGCCCGGCCATTTCAGTGGCGTGGCCACGGTGGTAACCAAGCTTTTTAATATTGTGCTGCCGGACAGGGCTTATTTCGGCCAGAAGGACGCCCAGCAGGTACTGGTTATCCGCCGCATAGTGGAGGACTTGAATATGCCGGTGGATATCGTTACTGTTCCTACCGTGCGGGAAGAGGATGGACTGGCTTTGAGTTCGCGCAATGTTTACCTTACGCCGGAGCAGCGCCGTTCAGCCGCTGTGTTGTTTAAGAGCCTGAAGGCGGCTGAAAAAGCGGTTGAACAGGGGGAACGAGACGCGGGTACAATCTTACGGCTGGTCAGGGATATGGTTTCCTCCGTGCCGGAGGCGGGCATAGATTATATTGAGCTTAGAAATAATTTGGATTTGAATCCGGTTGAAGTTATAGATTGCCCGGTGCTGCTGGCCCTGGCGGTAAGGTTCGGGCAGACCAGATTGATTGACAATACTGTCCTGGAGGTGTAGCCCTTGTTTATAAATATGTTTAAATCAAAAATACACCGGGCCAGGGTTACCGAGGCCAACCTCAATTATATGGGCAGCATTACTATTGATAGTTTGTTGCTGGAAGCTTCGGACATTCTGCCCAATGAAAAGGTTCAGATAGTTAACAACTATAACGGCGCCAGGTTTGAAACTTACGTCATACCCGGGCCTAAGGGATCCGGGGTTATTTGCCTCAATGGCGCCGCTGCCAGGCTTGTGCAGCCTGGGGATACGGTTATAATTATTTCTTACTGCCTGCTTAGCAGGGAGGAGGCCGGTAATTTCCAGCCAACGGTGGTCATGGTAGATGAAAACAACCGGCCGGTAGAGGTGCGCCGGGTGGAACTTCACAGCCAAACAGAATGAGGCAAGATGAGGTAATGTAATAAGTCGGTAACGGTATTGACACTTGACAATTTTCGACCGGGGTGTTTAGAATAATTTCATGAGTCTTGGGGAGCCAGAAATAGTGTCCGGCTACAAATTCATTTAACGCCTTGATGCAGTATAAGGAGCTGACAGAGTGATGGAGCAAGAAAAGATACAGCGACTGACGGAAGAAATCAAGCACCTCAAAAAACAGCGCCGGGCCATAATATTAAGTCACGTTTACCAGCGTCCCGAGGTCCAGGAGGCGGCTGATTTCGTGGGTGATTCCCTGGAACTTTCCCGGCGGGCTGCGGAAACGGATGCAGACGTAATAGTTTTTTGCGGTGTTCACTTTATGGCTGAAAGCGCCGCTATACTGTCTCCCGATAAAATAGTATTATTGCCGGAAAAGCAGGCCGGCTGCCCCATGGCGGACATGGTGGACGGGCCTTCCCTGCGGGCCAGGAAGCAGAATATGCTCGGTGCAGTGGTGGTCTGTTACGTTAATACCAGCGCCGAGGTCAAGGCGGAAAGCGACCTTGCCTGCACTTCCGCTAACGCCGTTAATGTTATCAAATCATTGCCCGAAGACCAGCCTGTATTGTTTATTCCGGACAAAAATCTGGGTGATTACGTGGCCAAAAAATCCGGCAGGAAAAATATCCGGCTCTGGGAGGGGTACTGTACCACCCACGAGAAATTGACCAGGGATGATGTGCTGGCGGCTAAAAGGGAGCACCCGGAGGCCCAGGTACTGGTACACCCCGAATGCCGGCCCGATGTGGTGGAACTGGCCGATGCGGTAGCCAGCACTACAGGTATGCTGCGTTATGCCGGAGAAAGCCCGGCAGAAGAATTTATAGTATGCACAGAAAAAGGCATATTGCACCAGTTTAATAAAAGATACCCTGATAAAAAATTCTACCCGGCTTCAGATAAGCTAGTTTGCCCCAATATGAAAGCTACCACCCTGGAAAAGGTGCACCGTTCCCTGTTAACCATGGAACCACAGGTAACCGTGGCGCCGGATATCAGGGAGAAGGCCCTGAGGTGCCTGGAGCGGATGCTGGCTGTAAAATAAGGGGGATTAATAATGTTGACCCCGTCATATATAACAAATTTTGATACCCGGCAACTACTCCGGCATGAGAGCGAATATGTAATCATCGGGAGTGGCATTGCCGGGTTGTATACTGCATACGCGGCCAGTCAGAGTGGCTCCCGCGTGACATTGCTTACCAAACAGGCTGCTGACAACAGCAATACGGACAAAGCTCAGGGTGGTATCGCTGTCGCCATAAGCACCTCTGATTCACCGGAACTGCATCTGGAGGATACCCTGTCGGCCGGTGCCGGGCTCTGTGACCGGGAAGCAGTTAGGATACTGGTCAGTGAGGGTCCGGACAGGGTTCGGGACCTTATGGGGATGGGCGCTCATTTTGACTACAAAGACGGCGAACTGGCCCTGACCCGGGAAGGGGCGCACAGCCGCCGCAGGATTTTACATGCCAGCGGTGACGCTACTGGCGCGGAAATTCAACGGGCACTAACCGACAGGGTGCGCAGGGATAAGAATATACAAATACTGGAGGACCATTTGGCTGTTGACCTCCTGGTCAAGGAGAATGTCTGCCACGGGGTGCTGGCACTGGACCGGAGGAGCAATGATTTAAAGGTTTTCTGGGGTAAGGCAGTGATTTTGGCCACCGGCGGGTTGGGCCAGCTATATGAGTACAGCACTAATCCGGAAGTGGCTACCGGGGACGGTATAGCCATAGCCTACAGGGCTGGTGCGGAAGTTATGGATATGGAATTCATTCAGTTCCATCCCACGGTTTTATTCCTCCCTGGTGCACCGAGATTTTTAATATCCGAGGCTGTACGGGGAGAAGGAGCCTATCTCAGGAACCGTTACGGCGACCGCTTTATGACCCGTTATCATGCTCTTGCGGAGTTGGCCCCCAGGGATATTGTGGTCAGGGCAATACTTACCGAAATGGGTATAACCGCATCGGAAAGGGTATTTCTGGATTTGTCCCATTTGACCCCTGATTTAATCAGCGAGAGATTTCCCACCATAATGAAAACCTGTGCTGCTTACGGTCTGGATATTACCAGGGATCCGATTCCCGTGGCTCCCGCAGCCCATTATATGATGGGCGGGGTCAAGACCAATTTGAACGGTGAAACCAGTATACACGGGCTATATGCCTGCGGAGAGACTGCCTGCCTGGGGGTTCACGGGGCCAACCGGCTGGCCAGCAACTCATTGCTGGACGGACTGGTATTTGGCTGGCGAATCGTTCAGTGGGTTAAAAAATATGGTGTCGATTATTGTCCGGGCAGATGTTATTTTAATTGTGAACGGCTTTTGCCCCAGCCCTCTGAGGTGGATTACCAGTCCATCCGTAAGGATATTCAGGTGCTGATGGGACAGTATGCGGGTCCTGTGCGCACCTCCCAGGGGCTTGTTAAAGCTCTGGAGAAATTGGAAAGCTATGGTTGCATCGCCCGTTATGAAGTATCCGGGCCGGAAGAAATAGAAGTGAGAAATATGCTGGAGGTAGGACATTTGGTGGCCGAGGCTGCTCTGGTCCGCACCGAAAGCCGTGGGGGGCATTACCGGATGGACGCATCCCAGCCGGTGGATCGATGGCTGAAACATGTTATTATGCGCCGGTAGTAGTAATTACAGCAGTACATTTTTAATTTCAGGCAGCGCGCGTTTTTTTGTATAGCGCAGGACTTAAAGGGAAATAAGATAATTCAGGTATGTATATAAGGAGGTTTTCCCCTGTGCTAGTGGATATAAAGATTAGAGATCTGATTGACCGGGCTTTGCTGGAGGATATCGGCACCGGGGATATAACCACGGAGAGCATAGTGCCCGAAGGTTATACCACCATTGGTTTTATCCAGTCCAAGGAAACCGGTGTGGTGGCCGGACTGTCCGTTGCCGAGGCAGTTTTTCGCCGTCTAAACCATGATATATCCTTTCAACCCAGAGCCAAGGACGGGGACAGGGTTAAGGCAGGACACCTGCTGGCCAGGGTCGAGGGAGACGCCCGGGCCGTATTGACCGGGGAGAGGGTGGCCCTGAATTTTTTGCAGAGAATGTCTGGCATCGCCACTAAAACTGCTTATCTTTCATCATTAATTGCAGGGGAGAATGCCCGCCTTGTAGATACCAGAAAGACCACTCCCGGCCTGAGGATTTTGGAAAAATATGCGGTCAGGGTAGGCGGAGGCGCCAATCACCGCTTTGGCCTTTATGATGCTGTACTGATCAAGGATAACCACATCCTGGTTGCGGGCAGTATAACCCGGGCCGTGGAACTGGCCAGGGAGGTTGCTTTTTTCTCCATGAAAATAGAGGTGGAAGTGGAAAGCCTGGCAGGGGTTGAAGAAGCTCTGAAAGCCGGGGCGGATATAATTATGCTGGACAACATGGATGTGGAGACCATGCGCCGGGCGGTAGAGATTGTAGACGGACGTGCACTGCTGGAGGCTTCCGGGGGCATAAACGAGGAAACTATTATCGCGGTGGCCAGAACGGGAATCGACTATATATCTGTGGGCTCCATCACACATTCCTTTAAATCTATGGATATCAGCCTGGATATAGGGGAGATGAAACCTATTCCGGGATACCTTTCAAATGTAAAATAATTGCTGGCCGGGGTGCATCCCGGTTTTTGCTTTTTCAGTCAATTGTAAACCAAGTAATTTTTTCGGATTGACGAACCCTGGAAAGAATCCTAGAATTAAAATAATTGCTTTGGGGAAAATGGTGGACGAGATGAAAAGCATTGTTTTAAAGCTGCTCAGGGAAAATTATCCCGATTACACTTCCGGCGAGGAAATATGCAAAAACCTGGGGGTGTCAAGGACGGCGATATGGAAACACGTCCAGGCATTGCGTGCTGAAGGTTACGATATCGAATCCCAGACCAAATCCGGCTACCGTTTGCTGGCCGTTCCGGACAGGCTCTACCCGGAAGAAATATACTCCGGCCTGGAAACGGTCACTCTGGGAAGAAATATATACTACCTTGACAGCACCAGCTCCACCAATCATGTGGCCAGGGAACTGGCCGCCGGAGGTGCACCGGAGGGTACCCTGGTAGTGGCTGAGGCGCAGGCCGGGGGTAGGGGCCGGATGAGCCGGGGCTGGTATTCCCCGCATGCTCTAGATGTATTGTGTTCGTTAATATTACGGCCGGAGTTGCCTCCTGCCGAGGCTCCCCCGGCTACCATGCTGGCGGCGGTGGCCCTTGCCCGGGCTGTTAAGGACATCAGCGGGATCAAAGCGGGCATCAAGTGGCCCAACGATTTGCTGGTAAACGGAAAAAAGCTCTGCGGTATCCTATCTGAAATGAACGCCGAAATGGAGCGGGTGAATTTTCTGGTGGTGGGAATGGGGGTGAACGTTAATACGGAGTGTTTTCCAGAGGATCTGAGTGGAATTGCCACTTCCTTAAAGATTGAAAGCGGTGCTTCTGTTTCCCGGCGTTTGCTATTACAGAAGATGCTCTACCAATTTGAACAACTATACGGGCTTTGGCTGGCAAGGGGTTTTAAACCTGTGCTGGCGGAGTGGAAGGAAAACTGTGTTACCCTGAACTGCCCGGTAAGGGTAATCTCAGCCAGGGAAACCCTGGAGGGCTGGGCCGAGGATGTGGATGACACCGGTGCGTTATTGTTAAGGCTTCCCGACGGTTCCCTGAAACAATTGCTGGCCGGTGATGTTTCCCTTAGAACCAGATGAGGCCGGAAAGATTTTGCTGAATATATAAAACCGGGCTGTAGCCGGTGTTCTATGGACTTGCAGGAAAGCTATTGTTTGATGCTTTTATTGTCAACCGCATAGTGCGCGATAGCAAACGAAATGCTTTGCTAATATTTTGTTTAACGGACTATATACAATTCTTTCGTGTCAGATACAGCAAATTTTTATAGTGGGAGGTGTTTTTTAATGAAATTTTCAACCCGGGACATTATTCTGGGGGCCATGTTCGCCGCTCTGGCGGTGGTAGCGGCTTTAATATTACGCTTCCTGGGGGGGCTGGTGGTGCCTTTCAGCCTGCTGCCCTTTGTGGCGGTGCTGGCCGGGGCCATGCTGGGCGGCAGGCTGGGAGCCATGAGTATGCTGGTGTACGTTTTGATGGGACTGGTGGGGCTGCCGGTGTTTGAGAAGCCGCCTTATGGCGGGCCGGCCTATGTTCTCCAACCTACCTTCGGCTTTCTTCCGGGTTTCATTGCCGGGGCCTACGTAACCGGCAAATTGCTCCCCGCCGGTGGTAAGGCTGGTCTGCCGCGGTATATAGCCGCTACCCTGGCCGGGGTGGTAGTGATTTACCTGGTGGGACTGCCCTACCTGTACATGATCCTGAACTTTTACCTGGGAAAGGCTTTTTCTGCCCTGGCAGTTATTAAAATGGGATTTATACCTTTTATCGGAGCTGATATCGTCAAGGCGATTATCGCCTCTGCCCTCGCCCGGGCTGTGGCCCGTAGGGTCAGGGCAGCGAGAATACTGTAGGTACAATAACAATCATATAAAACAAGGTTTGGTTTTTCAAAGGAACGCATCCCGGACGGGGGTGCGTTCCTTTATCTCGCTAACAGCCTGTAAGACCCCGTCCTCAAAGGCCGGGGACAAACAGGCTGTAAAGCCCGTTTAGTTGGGGACATTCCTCTGACCCTAGATCCAGGCTCCAAAGAGAGGTGTGTCCCCATACCTTTATGTTCGCTCTAAGGGTTCGGTAGGGGAATAACCCCTTCCGAACCCAAGGCTCACTTATATTACAGTGGTTATCCGGTAAGTTGACTTATTATGCTAAAATAGAGTTTACTACATGTTGCTTAAAAAATAGCACTCTGGTAAAATTGCACCATGAGTTTTGTAAGAAAGCAGGGAGAGGTATGATACTGGTATTTGATATCGGCAATACCAATATGGTGCTGGGGGTGTACGAGGGGGAAAATCTGGCGGCGCATTGGCGTATTACCACTTATCCCCAGCGTACCGATGACGAATACGGCATGCTGCTTCGCTCGCTTTTTGACAGTTCCGGCATCTCCATGCAAAAAGTGCAGGCACTGGTAATTTCCTCAGTGGTGCCGCCCCTGATGCTGGCCCTGGAGAACATGTCCAGAAAATATTTCGGTGTAAGTCCCCTGGTAGTGGGGCCGGGGATAAAAACTGGCATTTCCATAAAATATGAAAATCCCAGGGAAGTGGGTGCCGACAGGATAGTCAACGCCCTGGCGGGGTATGAATTATATGGGGGTCCGCTAATAATTGTTGATTTCGGTACAGCCACCACATTTTGCGCCATATCCGCCAGAGGTGAATACCTGGGTGGGGCCATTGCCCCGGGTATAGGCATATCCACCGATGCTCTGTTTACCCGGGCTGCCAAGCTGCCCCGGGTGGAATTGGTTAAGCCCCCCACGGTAATTGGCAAAAACACTGTCAATAGTATGCAGTCAGGCATTATTTACGGGTTTGCCGGGCAGGTGGACGCTATTGTGAACCGTATAAAAAAAGAGCTGCAGGCCGATCCACAGGTTATTGCCACGGGTGGTCTGGCGGAATTGATTTCCCGGGAATCAGAAACGATTCAGAGAGTTGATCCTTTTCTTACCCTCACCGGGCTTAGATTGATATACGAGAGAAACAAATAATCTTCGGGGGAAGAGCAATGCATATAGGTGGTGTCAGGCTGGCCAACCCGGTGGTTTCCGCCCCCATGGCCGGGGTAACGGACCAGGCCTACCGCACCTTGGCCCGGGAAGCCGGGTGTAGCCTGGTCTATACCGAAATGGTAAGTGACCAGGCCTTAATTTATAGCAACAACAAAACCTTTGCCCTTCTGGGCAGAGGCGATGAACCAGGACTCCTTTCTGTCCAGATTTTTGGTTCAAACCCGGAATACATGGCCAGGGCCGCCGTGCTGGTGGAGGAGCGGGGCGCCAACATAATAGACATTAATATGGGCTGCCCCACTCCCAAAATTGTGCGTGGCGGCGAGGGCTCGGCACTGATGAAAACCCCCGCGCTGGCCGCAGCAATAATTGGCGCGGTGGTGGCTGCTGTAACGGTTCCGGTTACAGTAAAAATAAGAAAGGGCTGGGACGAGCAATCAGTTAACGCAGTACAAATGGCGAAGATAATAGAAGATGCCGGCGCCTCAGCAGTCGCCGTACATGGCCGGACCAGAGAGCAGTTTTACAGCGGCAGGGCCGACTGGGATATTATCCGCAAGGTTAGAGAGGCGGTAAATATTCCGGTGATTGGCAACGGTGATATCCGCAGTGGAACCGATGCCCTGTCCATGATGGAGCGGACAGGCTGCCATGGAGTAATGATCGGCAGGGCTTCCATGGGCAATCCCTGGATTTTCAGAGAGGTTATCCATTTTATGACAAGCGGGGAAATACTACCGCCACCGTTAGCCGGTGACAGGATTAAAACTGCTCTCAGACATCTGGATTTACTGGTGGGATATAAAGGGGAATACATAGGTGTGAGGGAAATGCGCAAGCATGCCTCCTGGTATCTAAAAGGACTGTATGGGGCAGCCAGGCTCAGGGCGCGGATAAACCGGGCAGCGACGGCCGGGGAAATGAGGGAATTATTGATATCCCTGGAATAATAAATTACAAAATGTTCTAAATAAAAAGGTCTGTTTCCCTGCTTCCGGGCATACTTAATCTGATGACCCATTTTCTTTTCATGAAATAATGTCCGTCTGATAAGTGACCGGAGGGGGAAAATGCATGGAAAAGTTCGCTTTCATAATTCATCCGCTGGACGTAAAGGACATGGCCTGGAAATTTCCCTTTAGCCGCTATCTGCCGGAAAAAGTGGTGGAAAAATTTTTTCGCCTGGTCCCGCCCATGAAGGTTTCCCATATAACCGGGATTGAGACGCCTTACAACCGGGCTGAAGGCTGGTTTGTAACGTGTCCCCTCACTTCCAGGCAAATGGTCAGTCTGCCCGAAAAATATGTTACGAGAAGGATTATCCAGGCGGGTAGAGTGGCCGAGAAGCTGGGCGCCAAAATTGTCGGCCTGGGAGCCTTTACCTCGGTGGTGGGGGACGCCGGTCATACCATAGCTAAAAATTTAGACATTGCCGTGACCACCGGCAACAGCTTTACCGTGGCCACCGCCCTGGAGGGCGCCAGGGAAGCGGCCAGACTAATGGGGCACAACCTTAAAAATGTCCATGTGGCCGTACTGGGTGCCACTGATTCCACCGGTAGGGTCTTTTCGATGATGATGGCCGGGGAAGTGAAGAAAATGACCCTGATAGCCAGGCATAAAAAGCCGCTGGAGGAACTGGCAGAAAAAATACTTTACCATACCGGCCTTTCGGTAGGATTTACCTCAGATATTAAGGCAGCCCTGAAGACGGCCCAGATAGTGATAGCCATCAGCAGTTCCATAGATACCATGATCGGGCCGGAGGACTTGATGCCGGGGGCGGTGATATGTGATATTTCCCGTCCCCGGAATATCTGCAAGCAGGTTGCCATAGAAAGGGATGATATCCTTGTTTTGGAGGGCGGCATGGTAAAAGTGCCGGGAGATGTAAATTTTAATTTTAAATTTGCTTTTACGCCCGGAATGGCGTACGCCTGCATGGCAGAGACGATGATTTTGGCCCTGGAGGGAAGATATGAAAATTTTTCTTTGGGCAGGGAGCTTACTATCGAGCAGGTAACTGAAATCTCCGCCCTGGCTAAAAAGCACGGATTCAAGCTGGCCGGCTTCCTTAGTTTTGAAAGGGCTGTCGCCTCGCAGGAAATAGAAATCATAAGAAGGAATGCTTTGGAAAAAGGTTTGCAGGTTGTATGAATAAGTTTCTTGACAAAAAGATATTATGTTCTTATAATATTTTGGAAGGTGAACCCGAATATTGCCAGCACTGCGAGAGATGTCTTGCAGTGCTTTAAATCTAGTTAGGGCTTTTTTGGGTACTTCCTTTATTAACCTAGGAACTTTTTGAATAATCCAGGGTAAACGACATATATTGTTCAGTAAGTTTTTAAGACAGGGAAAATGAGGAGATAACGAATGAAAGAAAAAGAAACTATCCTTACATTAGAGGGTTTGAAAAAACTGGAAGTAGAGCTGGAGCAGTATAAAACTGTAAAGCGCCGGGAAGTTGCCGGGCGTATCAAGCAGGCCATTGAATTCGGCGATATCAGTGAAAATTCCGAATATGAGGATGCCAAAAATGAACAGGCCTTCATTGAGGGACGCATATTAACGCTGGAAAAAATGCTGCGTAACGCAAAAATAATTGATGACGAAAACATCGGCACCGAGGAAGTTTTCGTGGGGTCCACGGTAATATTGAAAGATCTGGAATACGGAGATGAAGTTGAGTATACCATAGTGGGATCTATAGAGGCAGACCCCGATAAAAATAAGATCTCCAACGAATCCCCTGTGGGAAAGGCCATACTTGGAAAAAGCAAGAGCAGTGTAGTGGAGGTAACGGTGCCGGCGGGGGTTTTAAAATATCAAATCGTAGATATTATCAGGAGATAGCGGGGGCTTGAAAGGCACGGAGGATGATATGTCAGAAAAGGAAAAAACTGCTTGTGATGCGAAACAGTCTGGGGAGATCCTGGAAGATCTGAATGAGTTAATGCTGGTGCGCAGGGAAAAACTGGCGGATATAAGGGATAGGGGTATTGAACCTTTTGGTGGCAAATACCTTAGGACCCATACGGCTGTGGATATAACCGGAAGCTTTGATGCCATGGAGGCTCAGGAAGTAAGGGTGGCCGGCAGAATAATGTCCAGACGCATTCAGGGGAAAGCCGGCTTTGCCCATATCCAGGATGCTACGGGACAAATACAGGTTTATGCCAGACTGAACGATATTGGCCAGGAGGCTTATGATCTTTTTACCAAACTTGATATCGGCGATATTATAGGTGCGGCTGGTAAGGTTTTTAAAACCAGGATGGGTGAAATCACTATATCCATCAATGAACTTACATTATTATCCAAGTCCTTGCGTCCCCTGCCGGAAAAATGGCATGGGCTCAAGGATGTGGAGTTGCGTTACCGCCAGCGTTATGTGGATTTAATTGTAAATCCTGAGGTTAAGGAAACCTTTGTTTTGAGAAGCAGGATTGTACACACTTTAAGAAAGCACCTGGAGATGAAAGGCTTCCTTGAGGTAGAGACTCCCATGATGCACCCCATCGCCGGAGGTGCCGCTGCCAGACCCTTTATCACTCACCACAACGCACTTGATATGAAGCTGTACATGAGGATAGCGCCCGAATTATATCTCAAACGACTGTTGGTGGGCGGATTTGACAGGGTGTATGAAATAAACCGCAACTTTCGTAATGAAGGTATTTCCACCAAGCACAATCCGGAATTTACTATGCTTGAGCTATATCAGGCCTATGCTGATTACGACGAAATGATGGCTCTCACCGAAGAGCTTATTTCCACTGTAGCTACGGAAGTTCTGGGTAACGGAGTTATCAGCTATGAAGGGGTGGAGATTAACCTGACCCCCCCATGGATCAGACTACCCATGCTGGAGGCGGTGAAAACATACAGTGGGCTGGATTTTCTGAGCCTGAAAGGTGAAGGTAAAGCTTACCTTGCGGCCAAAGGCCTGGGGCTGGAGGTGAAGCCTGGTGATTCCTGGGGCACCATATTAAACAAGGTATTTGAAGAGAAGGTCGAACCCCGGTTAATTCAGCCAACCTTCATCATTGATTATCCTATTGAAATATCTCCCCTGGCTAAAAAGAAAGCAGATCAGCCGGAATTAACATACCGCTTTGAACTCTTTATATACGGACGTGAAATGGCCAACGCTTTTTCGGAATTAAATGATCCCATCGACCAGAAAGAACGTTTTCGCCGGCAGGTGGAACAGAGGCAGGCAGGTGACGACGAGGCTCATATGATGGACGAAGACTATATCACGGCCCTGGAGTACGGCATGCCGCCGGCAGGGGGGCTGGGTATAGGCATTGACAGGCTGGTAATGCTGCTTACCGACTCATCATCCATCAGGGATGTAATTCTTTTTCCGCTCATGCGGCACAGGGAATAAGGCAGGCTTAGGCCTGCCTTATATTTCCTGGTGACATGATTTTATAACTGTGATAATATAATAAACGTCGCCGCTGCAAGGATGGCAGACGGAGGAATAGCAGCCAATATATGCTTATTGACTGTGATCTGAGAAGATGATAACATATATTTCTGCCGGTACAAAATGCCGGGCAGAAAAGTAAAAACAGATTGACATCGAAGGTCCAATGTGATAACATTATTAGTGCTCTGACGGTGAAGAATTCACCGAACCGGTCCTTGAAAACTAAACAGTAGCAAGATGGAAAACAGGTCATCAGTCGTAGGAATTTGGACGTCAGAAATGACGGAAGAAGGAAAAGACTGAAGGCCGAAAAACCAAGAACCTCGTCAAAGGTTTAAGGTTTGGGGACACATCTTCAAGGAATGTCCCCAATT
>CAZXQO010000051.1:0-21311 GCA_964643075.1 uncultured Peptococcaceae bacterium | reverse complement strand
CGTCCCCATGGCGTAGCGGGCATAGCGAAATAAGCAATATTACGCTGTAGTATTAATAATAAATTGTTAAGTGCAAAATTTATTTTAAAAGGGGTGCCCTCCTGCACGGTAATAATCACCTTAATAAATGAGACTCTAAAAATGCAAACATTACTACTATAGCGTAATTTAAAGGCAGAAAAAAACACCTCCCGATATGATTTTAACAGGAAGTGTTCCGGTCTATAATTATAAGTTATTAAGTTAAGGGCCTGACCCCATAATAACGCGCCACCTTTGGGGCTTCTAGAAATTCCCACGTTCCCCGTAAGCCATTGCAAAGGGCGGCTAGTTCCAGATGGAGCATGGCGATCCCACAATCCAGCCGTTTCGAAATGTGATACGTATCTTTCAGATTGTCTACCGAGATAGTTATGGCATCAGCAGACACGGTAAAGCGCCATGGCTGGCGGTTAACCGCTGATGGGGCCAGACGGGCCGCCTCCAGAGCCGATTTCACCCAGATCGGAAATTGAGGATCTGGTGAATTTATAATCAGTTTAGCCAGGGGTTTACGCTGATGATTTCGGCCAAAACCAGTCATGAGCTTTTCTTCGATGGACCATTCTGCTTTGGGATAGCCAATGGGCGATACTGCCAATACCTTTTCTTGCTCCGCTGAACCGGCCAGATGTGCAGCTACCTCCGGTTTAAAAAAACCGCCTACCCAGCAGGTAGCCAGGCCGAGGCTGGTGGCCTCCAGTATGATCCCTTCTCCCATGTAACCGAGTTTTTCCTGAACATTAGGGCAATCCATATTGCCGATAAAGGCGATGAAAGCAGTTGCCCCCTTAATACTGCCGTAATGGCCCAGCAGGCCCTTAAAAACTCTATCGGGCGATTGGTTGACTAAAACGGCGCGCGTTTCGGGGAATGGTCTGAATTCGTCACAAACGGTACACATGCGCTCTTGCAATTCCGGTTCTAATGGCCGTGGCACAAACTGCCGCCGCGACCGCCGGTATTCTATGGCCTTATACCATTGAGAAAAAGGAACGTCCAAGATAACACCTCAAATCAGTTCTATCAAAAGTTTTAAAGCCACATGACTTCTTTTTCCTTCCGGTCCACCGTTCTTTTAAAGTTGTAGCGAGGGTATCCCAGGGTTATAGCCGAAATAATCTGGTTTTTCTTGGGTACGCTCAATATATTAGCCAGGCTGGAAGCAGCAGCGGTGGCGTATCCAATGATACAGGTGCCCAAACCCATGGCCTGGGCCTGGAGCATCAAATAGTGTTGTGCAGCAAGACAGTTATCTTTAGCCATCACATTGCCTTTTAGGGCATGTATAAAGATTATGCATGGAGCGCCGCGAAAAACCGCCGGCTCACCTTTTTGCGAGCGCCTGAGCAAGCCCTGAAAATCCGGTATTACTTTTTCCAGCTCACGAATGGCGTGGGGCATAAAAACGTAACTAATTTTACGCATAACAGGATTCATCATCAAGAGTAATTTTCTATAATAATCTACCGTTACCTTCTCCAGTTCGGCAATTTTATGTGGATCGGTTACAACAATAAACTCCCGCTCCTGCCGGTTATTGTCACTGGGCGCCAGTTGAGCCACCCTCAGCAACTGCGCGATAACTTCTTTACCCACTTCTTTGTTGCGGTAATGCCTCACAGAGCGTTTTGCCCCCAGAAAACGTTCCATCTGTTCAGGTTCTATGCTTAAATTCTCAACAGGAATAAAGTTTTGCATATTCATATCATTATGCTTCAGGGCCTCCGCAGGGCATATGGCAGCACAATGGCCACAGCGGATGCACTTTGCTTCATCAACGATCCTGGGTGGCCTGTTTTTCTCATTACATTCAAATACCTCCTCAATGCACACCTGGGCGCACAAACCGCAAGCAATACATTTCTCCTGATCTATGGCTAACAATGACACGCACTTTACACTCCCCTCACCAAAACGGCAAACTTAACCGGCCTTTTCTTCTTTCTCCAGCAATTGCAGGGCAAGCCTTATCTTGCGCTGCAGTTCGTCCAAAGAACTGTAAACAAAACCCATGCGGCAGTTAAAACTCTTTAAAGGCGGCATTGTATGTGAGCGTATATCAGCTTCTCTTTCCAGTTTCCCCTGCAGCAATTTTAGCTCAGCCAACAGTTCCGGCCATGAATTTGCGCCCAGGTAAACGGTTTCACAGGAATCATTAACCGGCCGTTCGTCTTTCTTCATCAGGGCGCCCCGGACAGTATCTACCACCAGGGAGTATTCACCCCCCGCAGGGGAATTAGATGAGATGGTTACCGGGTCCTGAATCAACACCGCTTTGCCCGCTGCCATGCGCTTCTCCTGAAAGGCCTGGAGTGCTCTCAATAAAGAAAAGGCTCCTTGTGCCCCCAGGTAAGAGGTTTTTTCAGAAGCGGCAGAAGGTGTGCGGCAATTTTCCTGGGAGGGGCGGCAGAAGGACAGGCTGGTAATGACCCCGTAAACCTTTTTATGATCCCTTACATCTTCCAGTTTTTTTAGAACAAAAAATGCCGCCCCTTCCGCCGGCAAAGGGCCGGGTAGTGGATATCCGGCGCCGTTTTCCAACCGGCTTAACTGCTTACGGTAAAGCTCGAGGGCGTTCAGAAACTCGGGCGCCATATTGGCATGTACCCCGCCCACCAGCACGGCCCGGCACTCCCCCTGCGCCAGGTATTTTATCCCGGCTTCCATTGCAGCCGCAAAGGAGGCCCCGCCGGCGTCGATGGTCACGTTCATGCCGCGCACATCAAAGATATTGGCAATCCTTCCGGCAATAATATTATCCATATAACCGGGCAGTACGTCTTCCGCCGTCTCCGGCACGCAACGCCTGACCTCGCTGACAAAAGCACTGACCATTTTGTTTTGAGTATCCGCGTTCAGTGCCAGGAAGGAAGGAATAGAACGGAGAATCTCCTCGTATTCCGCCAGTCGAATCCTTTGATTGCTTAGAAAGCCGGATTCCAAACCGAAGAATGTTCCGATAAAAATTCCAGTGTCCTCTCCGGATAGATCATCATCCCCGCAATCCTGCATGGCTTCCTCCGCTGCCAGCAGGGCCATGAGCTGGGAACGGTCAATTTGAGCCAGCGACCGGGGCGGTATTTTGAACCTCCGCCAGGGAAAATCAAGGTTTTGGATAAAACATCCTATTTTCATGTTTTCGGGATTATAAACAGAATTGCTGTCCGGATGCCATCTCTCCTCAGGAAAGGGGCCGGCCAGTTCATATTCGCTGCCTGCCAAAGCAGAATACTCCTTGCTATTTTTAGACCCCGGGGCAAGGCATCCCACACCGACAATGGCAATGGGTGTTTCCCCGTTTGCCTTTGCCTTTAGCGCTGTCCCGCTCCACTTTCTGGCCAGCCTTCCGTGGTAGCCGGGAACAAAATTTTCCACGCAAATGGAAGCATTTATCCCCCCGAAGCCGAAGGCGTTGGACGCGGCCCGGCGCACTCCGTCAACGTTAGCCGGCCAGGGACGGGCTGATGTGTTCACGTAAAAGGGAGAATCGTCCAGTCCAAATTCCGGCAGGGAGGAGCTATAATGCTGGGTAGGAGGTATCGTCCCGTGTTTAAAGCCCAGCAAGATTTTGATCAAGTTGGCCATGCCGGCAGCGGAAAAAGTGTGACCGGTAAGGGATTTGACCGAACCGAGGGCAACCGTGTTTTTCGAGCAATTACAGGAACTGAAGAGTTCTTTGAGGGAATTAACCTCCACCTTGTCCCCGGTAGGGGTGCCGGTGGCATGGGTTTCAATGTACTGTAAATCCTCCGGCCTGAACGATGCTGTTTCCAGTGCCCGCCGCATGGCTGCGACCTGCCCCCGGCTGGAGGGCGCGTAAATGGCCTTGCCCTTGCCGTCGCAGCGGGAGGCAATCCCCCTGATTACTCCGCAAACAGGATCATTATCTCTCACCGCATCTGCCAGTCTCTTTAATATCACCGCACCGGCGCCCTCTCCGGGGATCAGGCCGTCTGCGCTTGCGTCGAGAGGGGCGCTGTGATTTCCCGAAAGACCTCCTATTTTGGCAAAGCTGACGTTGCCGGTAACGTTCATATTGCCCATGGCGCCACAGACCAAGGCGAGATCAACGCTGCCGTCCTGCAGATACCGGGAGGCCATGTCAATGACCAGCAAGCCCGAGGCACAGGCTGAGTCGCATACCCAGGCAGCGCCGCCTGTGTTGAAATACCTGCCCACGGCTCCGGCCAGGCTGCCCTGGAAGAATGCTTCCGCATGCTCCTGATCAAGAATTGGATATTTCCCCTTGATTGCACTGAAGAAATCCTTTTCCATGGCCTCCCGGACTTCCCCCGGCAAAGCGTTGAATTCTCCGCAGCTCCTGATCCAGTGCCATATTTCCCGGGCCCTGAATTGAAAGGAGATATGACACATTAATTCATCCCCAAGCATATCTCCCACAAAGAGACCTGTTTTCGGGCCTTGCAGGCGTTCCCTGCCGTACCCGGCCATCTCGGCCGCCTGCAGCAAGGTATCCAGGATCATGAACTGGGTACGGTTAAATCCCGGCAGCTCCTTAGGGCTAAGCTGGTACCGGTCATAGGAAAAAACGTAGTTTTCCAGGAATCCCCCTAATTTGCAATAGGTTTTATCTTCCATTTTCCTGTCCGGTGAATAAAACAGTTCCCAGCGCCAACGTTCGGGCGGCGGGGGCATAATCCCGCTTTTGCCGTTCAGGATGTTCTGCCAGTATTGGGCGGGATTGTGGGCATCCGGAGGATAAACACAGCCGTAACCCACAATAGCTATCGGTTGAAATGCTTCCGCTCTCACAAGGGCAACTCCTCTCGTATGTTGGTTCTTGAACAAATTAAGGTAATACAAAAAATACAACTCTTAATAAAACCAAAAGACATGTAAATGGGGCGGAGAGATAATTCCTGCAGGTCAGGAACTATGGTGAAGACTGGCCCAATTTCGTTGACCCCGGTCAGACGGACCGACCCCAGTCCGTAATAAAAACCCACGCCTAGGGCCTTCAGCAAGGACTCTTTCATCACCCAAAGCAACTTTACCCTTCCGGGCAGGGTCATCCTGCCGAAATGGGCGTTCAACGCCTCCATCTCGCCAGATGTATATATCGTTTTTGTGAACGAGGGGTCGAGCTCTTCTACCTGTTCCATGTCAATCCCCACCCGTCCGCTGTTTGCCAGGACGCAAAACGCCCACTGGCCGGCATGGCTCATTGACAAGTCGCTGAAAATAGCCGGTCCGGCCGGCCGGAGCAAGGGTTTGCCCCGCTTCGCTCCGGCCTTTATTTTCCTGATCACCACTTCGAAGGGGAGAACAACCTCGCCACTTCCCCTCATATACCTGCAATACAGCCTTTTGGCCACTACCCGGGCCGCCAGCCACGGAAATTTTTTTTGGGGAAAGCGAAAGGAGGCCAATTCTTCTTGTTCTTCCTCCGCCAGGTAAAAGAGGGAAAAACCCTTGGGATCGGCGCAGTACGCCTGCCTGACGGCGGCCACGTGAAGCCTGGCGGCCATAACAGGCAGGCTTCCCTGACCCCTGCTTACCCAATAAAAAGGTTCCTGCTTACAACAGACCTGTATCTTCATGTTCGCTGTTAATTTTAACCATGACCAGTCCCGGCATGTCTACGAGCAGATTATTTTCAGAATCGATAAGTTCAACATTAAAGCGGTAGAGATTTCCGTCTTCTTCTAAAAATTTAGTATAGGCGTATACTTTTTCACCGGGAAACGGCGTCCGGTAAAAGGTGGCTTCCTTGATGGTCCGGGGAACCACAATGTGTCCGGCGGTGTGAAAACTCCAGAGCAGAGTGGAGCGGCAGGCGTTGTCGATCACCACCGGGGCAATTAGAAAGCGCGGTGCGCTCACAGAAGCAAACAGGCCGCTGTTGCGTGGCACCAGGGTTTCGCTGATTAGTTCGCAATCATTGATATATCCCACCCTCTGTAAAGACCTGAAGGTGGGGCCGAAAGTAATGTGACCGGAGGTGCGCCGGTAAAACTTTTCCAGGTCCATTTCAGCCGCCCGCGCCATCATTTCACCTACATTGACCGTTGCCGCCCCGGGTTGCGGCCTTTCTTCCGTCATAATGTAAGTGCCTCTGGAGTGCAGCCGGTCTTTTTCCAGCACCATGCCCCTGGAATTAACAAAATCGGAGCGGATTTCTACTTCCACTTCCGTCCTTCTTTCGCTGCCCGGCCGGACAAGGGCGTTGATCCTGAGGGCCAGGGGATTGCGCTCGTAATACTTTACAAATTTCAAAAATTCCACATCCCGGAGCATGGCCGGGAAACAACCCCGACACAACAGGGAGGCCGCCTCGCAGTGGCTTTCCACATGCATTACTCCGGGAAAGGTGCTGGCCCCGTTCACCAGGTGATCGACAAGATAAAGGTCCTCCTGCAGATGAAGCCTTTTTTCCGCGCTTACATGGTCTCCAGCCTCATACACAGCTACTCTTTCCAGAAGAGGATACTGAATACGGTCAGCTACCGCTCCGTCCGGCCGGGCGGGAAAGATCACCTGCCGGTGCTCCCCGTTCAGGCTGTCCAGTTGCCCCAGGGGACTGTTCAGGCCCAAAGTTCCGAAGAACATGACTTCCGGGTGTCCTCCACCAAAAAACAATTCCTGCAAGAATTTATGAACTCCCTCTTTAACTTCCAGGTAGGACAGCCCCCTCTGCTCCTCCTGGACCCGGCGGACAGATTCGTAAGACGCCATGCCGGTATCCGCCCAGGCCGTCCAGTCAATGGTAAAGGAAAGCGGGGCGGCACTGATTCTGGAGTGGATGTACGAGCACCTGGCTACGGCGTCGGCAGCAGCGCAATAGTCCACCTGGCCGTCCATACCGAAGCGCCCGGAGATGGAGCCGAAGTTGACAAAAAATTTCAAAGGCTCTTGCCGGGTAGTCTCCCACAGGTGACGGAAGCCGTTGACCTTGACCCGCACCACATTACGGGTATGATCCAGCGGCTTCTTGGGCACAGCGCCAAAAGACTCCAGGCCGGCGCCGTGGATAATCCCGTCGATCTGCCCGAAACGTTCCCTGATCCGGGCTGCCAGCGCCAGTACCTGTTCCCGGTCAGCAATGTCGCAGGCCTCGTAATAGACGTTGCTGTTAATGGCTTTGAGCTCATCGAGATTCCGGAAAAGTTCTCTGGCATAAATAAGATTCCGGCTCTCCCGCTCGGCCATAAGGGGAGAAAGAGCAGGATTCTCTTTTTTCAGCTTTTTCATGTACTCCTGCCGGTACCGGGAAAACTCCTCCTCGCCCAGGTGCAGCCAATCCTCATCCCCGGCGGGAACCCGGGTTCTGCCGGTAATGACAATCTGCGGCTGACACAACGCGCAAAGGCCTTTAAGACATTCAAAGATGATTCCCCGGCCGCCTCCGGATACCAGGATCACACTTTTATCGGTAATGGACAACGGCACCCGGTATTTATCAGGTTTCAGCGCTACCGGCACTACCTGGATAATTTTACGCCCTCTGCCGGTATACCCTATTTCGAGGTGGTCCTCCGGCAGTTCCATTTCTTTAAGAAAAGCCTGAGCGATATTTTCCGGCGCTTCCTCAGCCGGGAAGTCCACCACTTTGGCCGCCAAGTTGGGTAGTTCCTTCTTCAGGCTTTTAACAAAGCCGGCGGTGAGCCCGCTCAGTGGATTTTGGCCCGCTGAAGCCTCCAGGCCAAAGACCCCGCCAATGTTGGTGGCGGCAAAATATCCCCCAGCGCCGGCCGGCATATCTTGAAGGCCATTGTAAAATTCCCTGGCGGCCAGGAAATTAACGTTAAACTGGCTATCCACCTCCCTTTCCCATTCTTCCCCGGACGCTTCGAAAAGAGAGAAGTCTTTTACCAGGGGGTAAAGGTTGATGACCGCCTGAATTCCCCCGGACTCCTCCTGCACGTTGGCAAAAGCCGCCTGCAGGGAATGGCCCTGGTCAAAGGATACGGGATAGCTTTTATCTGCCTCCAAAGCCATACCCTCAGGCACCACCGCATATATTCCGGCCCCTTTGCGACGCAATTCAGGGATAAGCATACCGGCCACCTCACAGGCCCGGTCCGCGATAACCAGAATTTTTTTTCCCTGCCACGCAAATATTTCGCCGGAGGATGAAGGAACCGGCTGCTCCACGGCCAGGGGAACGTAACGTAAAGCCGTTTCGGTTTGCTCGTTTGCCTTTAATCTTTCATGAAGGAGAGGTTCTGCCAGAGTCGGCGCTGCGTCAGTGCCGAGTACAGTTATGATGAAATTAGTAATTTTACTGATGGTATTCAAATCCTTGAGTTTAACATCGTCACTGCCTGGAAAACGGTAGGCAGCCTGTAGCTGGCCGAAGATTTCCGCTTGCTTCACCGAATCGATGCCCAGGTCAGCCTCCAGGTCCAGGTCCGGCTCCAGCATTTCCCGGGGATACCCTGTCTTTTCTGCTATCGCCTCCATCACCTGTTCCTCCATCTTCCCCCGCTCTATCGGCAGCAGCTTGGGGGAAGGCGCCCCGGCGCTTTCCTGCTCGTCATTATGCAGCACCGGTGCCGTACTGATCCGGGCAGCGACGAAATCCACTATTTTTCGGACTGTATTCAAATCCTTTAATTTTGTTTCCTCCCCGACCACCAGGCTGTACTTCTCCTGCAGGCAGCTAAAAATTTCCGCCTGCTTCACCGAGTCGATGCCCAGGTCGGCCTCCAGGTCCAGGTCCGGCTCCAGCATTTCCCGGGGATACCCTGTCTTTTCTGCGAAGGCCGCCGGCACAGCCTCCTCGATCTCCTGCCTTGCTACCGCTTTCCCGGAGTCCGTAGTCGTTTCGGCCGCTGTGTCGTGCCGCTCCAAGTACCTTGCCGCCAGGTATTCGTATATTTCCTGCAGGGTGAGATCTTTATCCCGGGGGAAACCTCCGTCCTCGGACAGCCAGAATTTTTCCCGGACGGCCTGCAGGATGGCCTGATAAATGAGCAGGCTCACCCCTAATTCAATTACTATCTTTTTATTGAACTGGATCAGCGACCTGGGATAACCGGTTTTCCCGGCCACAATCTGCACCAGTTGCTCTTTAATACCCGTTTCAGTCATATCGCTATTGCTCCTTTCCGGATCTGATTTTATTAGCCCTTTTACCGGCATGATTTCCTGGTGGTCCGATAATAGACCGTGCACCTCACAAAAGGCGTAAAACCTTTTAAAGCTTACGATGCCGCCCAAAGCAGACAAATTGGTGCCTACCACCAGCACGTCGTCCACCGCCAGGTTTTTCTTCACCAGGTTAGTAAGGATATTTTTGGGACCAACCTCAATAAAAATCCTGACGCCTTCGTCGTAAGCCTTTAAAATTAAAGAGCGGAAGTTAAAGGGAGCGGTAAGCTGGCCGGCCAGGAATGAAGGCATTCTCTCTACCACCCGGCGGTCGTAGTATTCCCCGTGAATTGTAGAGAGCACCTTTATTTCCGGCCTGCGCCAGCAGAAGGCCCGCAGCTTCTCCTTGAAAACAGGCACCGCTGAGGCCATCAGTTTCGAATGAAAGGCATGGGTAACCGGAAGGATAGTTGAAGGAATTCCTTTCTCTCGGCACAACTGGTGAATCCGGGCTACAACATCATTTTCCCCGGAAATTACCAGTTGCTCCCTGGAATTGACAATGCTCCTGGTAAAATACCCTTTAACCCCGGAGAGCAGTTGGTCGATTTTATCGGAGTCTCCTTTGGTGTGGACGCTGATCATGGCGCCCCGGCGGTCAGGGTTAATTTGGTTCACGGAACAGGCCCTGGCGTATACGGCCCGCAGTCCATCCTCAAAGGTTACGGCGCCTCCCGCCGCTAAGGCGGCAAACTCACCCAGGCTGTGCCCAATAAAAATGTCGGCGCTTAAACCCATGCCGGAAACAAGGTAGAACATGGCCATATCGGCAGTATATATAGCCGGCTGCATGACCTCCGGACTTTTTAAATTCTCTTGCACTTTTTCTTCTCCATCAGTATCCGGGAAAAAAATCAGGTCGGTCAGGGTGTTACCCGTTAAATCCCGGTAAATCACATCGGCGCGACCGAAAGTTTCTCCTACCACCGGATAGGTTAAAAAGAGATCCCTCATCATATTGGGGTACTGAGCACCATGGCCTGGAAAAAGGAAGACCTTCTTTCCCCCGGCAGCAGCAGCACTTATATAAATTCCCTGTTGTTCCAGCGTCTCCACCAACCTTAAGTCGGCGCTGAATGCATTTTGTTCCGGATATAACCGGTCAGGCAACCCGGCCATAATAAACCCTCCCTTAATTAATAATACCGGCCCTGCGTGCAACTTTTCCAAGCACGTCTATAGCCCGGTCAATATCCTCGTCCTCCAGGGCTGCGGTAATTGTGGTGCGGAACCGGCTCATGCCCCGGGGAACGGCGGGAAAGATGGCCGAGGCGATGTAAACTCCTTCATTAAGGAGTTCCCTGGACATCACCATGGTTTTTATATCGTCTCCAATAAAAATGGGGATGATGGGAGTTACGCTGTTCATTGTATCGAAACCCAGCTGAATCAGACCGGAACGGAAACGAATAGTATTCTGCCACAGCTTTTCCCTCCGCCAGCTTTCTTTTTCCATCAATTCCAGCGCTTTGATCACACCGGCCACCACCACGGGAGGGAGGGCGGCGTTAAAGATGTAGGCGTGGGCGGTGTGTCTTACATACTCACACAGGTCGGCGGTGGCGGCGATGAAACCCCCCACCCCTGCCATGGCTTTGCTGAAGGTGCCCATTATAATGTCCGCGTTAACCCCGCAATGCTCCGTGGCGCCCCGTCCGGTAGAACCTAATATGCCGAAGGAATGGGCTTCATCCACCATCACCATTGCACCGTATTCCCGGGCCAGAGCGACAATATTGTCCAGAGGAGCAATATCACCATCCATGGAGAAAACCCCGTCCACCACGATAAGTAATCTTTTTGCCTCCTGGGAACGTTCTAATATATACTTCAACTTGTTCATATCATTATGGGTAAAAATCTTAACCTTCCCTTCAGCAAGCTTGTAACCGTCCACAATGCTCATATGGTTTAACTGGTCTGAGATAATAACCGTTTCACCATCGCCCAGAGCGGATATGGTGCCAACGTTGGTTAGAAATCCGGCACTGAAAATCAGGGCCGATTCAGTTCCCAGGAAACCGGCTAACCGTTCCTCAAGCTCCTTATGCAGAACCGTCGTGCCGTTATGCAGCCTCGCGCCGCAAGTGCTGGAACCGAACAGATCCACGGCCTCTTTCATTGCCTGCTTAATTTCCTGGTGGTTCGCCAGACCCAGGTAGTTATTGGAGGTAAGCATGACAACTTCCCTTCCCTCATAGATGGACCTGCCACCCTGGGGTCCTGCAAAAGCCGGTTCGAAACTATAAAGATCAAGCCTTTTTCCTTCTTTTACCGGGTCTGCAACTTCTTTAAGTATCCTTTGAAACTCCTCAGTGATCATTAATTTTTACCTCCAAAAAGATTTTTTAGGTAGTTAATAGTTAACGAGCAGCTCCCTCTCCCATCCATTCACAATACTAAACCCCAAAAGTTAAATATCTAACCATATTAAGTTAAATTTTGGTAATGTATGTTATTAATAATAACAATACCCATTTGATTCGCCCTTTCCTCAGCCTGATGGGACTTGGTGTAGGCCTCTTCCAGTGGCTTAACGCCATCATGAGTAGAGCGCCCCCCGGTACGGAGGGCGCTCTACTCATGATGGCGTTACATGGAACAAATATAATGACTTTTTATTTGAAAATAAATCAATAATAATCATGCACCGGTTTCATTTTGTAGCCTGGTTTCTAAAGGATTGCAACAGCATTTCTTATAATTCAAGTACATCCATAACCCGCCTTTTAAGCAATAAAAACCTTGGTTCGGTTAATATTTCGGCACGTCGCGGCCTGGGTAAATCAACTTCCAGGTACAAAGACACCCGGGACGGCCTGGGGGTAAGTACGTAAACCCGGTCGGACAGGAACAGCGCCTCGTCGATATCATGGGTGACGAAAAAAACCGTTTGTCTGAACCTGTTCCAGACTTCCAGCAGCCACTGTTGCATTTTTGACCTGGTTATGGCGTCCAGTGCCCCAAAGGGCTCATCCAGCAGCCAGACCGAACGCCGGGCCAGCGCCGTGCGCATAAGCGCCGCCCGCTGGCGCATGCCGCCCGAGAGTTCAGACGGGAAACTATTCTCAAACCCCGCCAGGCCGAATAGGGGCATCAACTCCCGTGCCTCACTTTTTGCCTCATTCCGGTTCACCCCGGCAACCTCCCGGGCCAGGATAACGTTGTCCAAAACTGTGCGCCAGGGAAGCAGATAATCCTTTTGGGGCATATAGGACACCATATCCTGGGACCTAACCTCTTCCCGCCCACCCAACACTATCCTGCCACCGTCGGGCTTCACCAAACCGCAGATTATGTTAAACAGCGTACTTTTGCCACAGCCGCTGGGACCGATTAAACTAATGAACTCCCCTTCCCCTACGGACAGGGAAACCCCGTCAAGCACAGTCAGCCTCTTGCCATCCACCTCATAATGTTTTGTCAGGTTATCCAGCTTTATGACAGTCATCCCGCACAACCTTTTATGGAGTTGATTATTTTATTAAGCAATAAATTACTTCGGTAAAAATTCATTAGTGAATGCCTTGTCCACATCTATCTGCTTGGTCAGCAACTTACGTTCATACATCCATTTGGTGTAACTATCCCAAACTTCCTTTTTCTGCAATCCCCAGCATTCGGCATCATCCTGGTAGCGGGGGCTTAAATATTTCTGGCTGGCCAGTAAAAACTTGGCGTCAAGTTCAGGCACATTTTTGTGCAATATCCCGGCAGCTTCAGCCGGATTTTTTATGGCAAATTGGTAGCCCCTGGCAGTGGCTCTTATAAATTTCTCAACCAGCGCAGGATTTTCTTTAATCAATTTTTCTCCCGTTATCAACACCGGGGTGTAATAATCCAGGGCGGGATCATACTTGCGCAACTCCAGGTAATCCAGGGCAATACCCCTCTGTTCAGCCTGAATGCCGTCCCAACCGTAAAAAATCCACTTAAAGTCCACGTCCCGCTCAATGGAGGTGAAAAAGTCAGAGGTTCCGGTGTTGAAAATTTTGACTTTGGAAAAATCCCCTCCATCGCCTTCTATCACCGCTTTCAGTACCGCTTCCTCAGTGGGGGAACCCCATCCGCCATAGCGCTTTCCTTCCATTTCCCGGGGTCTGGTTATACCGCTTCCCTTTTTGGAAGCGAAGCCGGAGGTATTGTGCTGTATAACAGCCGCAACGGAAACCACCGGAACACCGCTGGCCCTGGCCTGAGTCACTTCTTCCTGACAGCTAACCCCGAACTGGGCCTTCCCGGTGGCCACCAGCTGCGTGGTGCCTCCTTCGGTGGGCTGCAGTATTTTAACGTTCAATCCTTCTTCTTTGTACCACCCTTTGTCCAGGGCAACATATAATCCAGTGTGATTGGTATTGGGCACCCAATCAAGCATTAGGGTTATATCCTGAGGCTTATTGGTACTGGTGCCGCCGCCCCCCGAACATCCCGTCACCGTTAACATAAACATAGCAAGTATCACCAGTAATATTTTTTTAAACATGATCATTGCTCCTTTCCTTGTAATACCAGGGCATTGTTAGCCTCGCCAGCAACGTTACCGTAAAGAACAGCATTAGGCTGACCAGGGATATAACCACAATAGCCGCAAATACTTTATCCAACTGGTAGGAATGCGACGCCCTGGTCATGTACACCCCCAGCCCGCTGCTGGCTCCCAGCCACTCCCCGATTACCGCTCCCATCACAGCATATGTACTGGCTATTTTCAGACCGGAAAAAAACGACGGCAGTGCGGCGGGTAGACGCACTATTCTGATTATTCTCCAGCGACTGGAGCCCATCGCCCTCAACATGTTAATCATGCCGGGGTCGGCACTCTCCAAGCCCTCGACCATACTTACCGCCACCGGAAAAAAACAGACCAGCGCCACAACCACCACCTTGGGAAACAGTCCCAGACCAAACCAGATTAATAGCAGCGGGGCTATTGATATTATAGGTACGGTCTGGGAAAGCACCAGCAAAGGATACATTCCCCTTTTGAACCATGGAGACAAATCCATAATTACCGACAATAATACGGCCAGTAGAACTGCTGCCAGCAAGCCGGACACGGCCGCCAGCAAAGTGCTTTGGGAGTGCATGACTAATAGTGGGAGCATTTCCCACATTGTTTCCAGCACCGTGGCAGGCGATGGTAACAGCCAGGCCTGGATTCCTGAAAATGCAACTACCCCCTGCCACGCGGCTAGAAACATCAGGATGAATGCCGCCGGAGGTATTACAGTTCTATACCGAAACATTTCTATACTTTCCTACCTTTTCTTCCATTGTCACGCCTCCGGGCACGTAGTCAATCTTCACAAAGGTCATAACACTCTTTGCACCGGCGCCTATGCATTCATGAATGGCCCGCTTGACAATCTCAAGCAATTCGTCCATATCCCCTTCCATGGTTGTTTCCATAGGCCCGACTTCGTATTTGACACCGGACTTCTGCACAACTTCAATCGCCCTGTCCACAACGGCATATGTATCACCACCAGGCACCTGGGGCAGAACCTGAAAACCAACGTTTATTACCGGCAATACATTTCACCTCGCTCGTCTACCCTAATCAGTAATAATAATCCGGAAGTAATGGATATTTCCACCCTGCCCGCAGCCACCTCGTTGCTTACCCCATAAGGGTTGCCAATCACAAACACGGCATCCCGAAGGGGCCAGCGGACACCGGTAACGTTAACGCCAATCACCTCCCCTGAAAGCGGCAGCAGGGAGAAGATCTCTCCGTGATGACCTTCAAATACGGCGGGCTCACTGGGTGTTATCAGGCTAATCTCGTTGAATTGGTTTACAATTTTCGCCCGCACCCCTTTTTCCACGGCCATAACCAGCAAGTGCACATTTGCCAAAGAATGATCGAATCTTGTACCCAGGGCGCACAGAACAATAATTTCGTCCGGCATGCCGCCAAGGGCCTCGGCCATGGCCAGCAATGTATCGGTTTCGTCCTTGGCGGCAGGAAATGTATTAATTGCCGACCCCAGCCGGGAAAAATTTAAAAGCGTACTGCTGTCCAGGGAATCCATGTCTCCAATTATTACATCCGGGATTAGCCCCAGTTTGGCCGCGTAATCCGCTCCCCCGTCCACGCAAATTATCCGGTCGTCCTGCCTGAAGATTCCTGCCAGCCAGTTTAAATCGCCGGCTGACCCGCCACTTAATATTACACATCGCATAAAAAAGCAACCTCAATTCCTCAATATAAAAAGCGCACTCCCGGGTAGGGTGCGCTAAAAAATGAGCACAGGCCTTTCCTACGCGGGCATTACCCCGTTCAGAGTCGACAGAACGCATTCCCGTGTAAGCACTTTATGCTGCAACACCCTACCTGGGTATTATACCACAAAAGAAAAACAAACCCCCCGGTCCTAACCGGAGGCCACTACCTCCACCACGCCGCTGCCGATGTAACCAAGCAGGGGGGCAAAAAGTAAACCGCCCGGGGGCGGCTATCGAAACAGTTTCCCCAATAACCCCCCAGCAGCCTTCCCTGCTATGCGGCGGGCAACCCGCTTGCCCACGGTTCCCTTCTGGACTGCTGAGACGTCCCCCAGGAGCTTCGCCAGGCCGTAGAGCAACCCCCTGGTCTGGCTGATGGCGCTTTTCTTTCTGGCCAATATCACACCCCCCTAATATACTCCCGTAAAAACTCGGATACCGTCTTACCGTCGTTGGCTGCTGCAGTGTCCAGTTTGCCTTTTTCTGTCGGCGACACCCGTACCCGGATCACCTCAGACAACGATTCCTCGTTCCGGGCAAGGCCATAAAAACGATACAGGTACTCGGGAAGTGGCTGGCCTTTACATTTGCGTGGGTGGTAGCTCTTGTAATCTCTGATGTCCTTGGGTTTGATGGCCCTAAATGGCGTGAGATTAATCATGCCGAGGCTACCGTCGGCGCGCTCTATAATAACACTGGAAGGATAAGCGTCCAAGTACCAAGCGCCGTTGATGATTAGGGGGTCGCCGTCCGGAGCAGACACCATCTTGTCGTTCATTCCCGGATTCTGCACAAGCAGTCTTCCGTCGTCTATTTCGCTAATATCAAAGCGACCATGTTTATCCGGCATTGCAAACCCTCCTCACCTGCTCATTATAATCAGCAATAGCGTATATTTCGACAGTGTAGGGATTTACTGCAATAGCCTTGTAGCTATTACCGAGGTGCCTCTCGATGTAGACTGCGGCTGATACTGCATTGCCCGTAACAACAGCATAATGACCTGGTATGGCAACCTCTTTTTTGCATTTAAAAAAATCTTTATCCATAGCTACATCCAATGCGGATTGAACCTTGCCGTTTTTTATGGATGGATAAATATTGACAGTACACTCCTTTACGTCAAGCGTCTTAAAAAAGGTTTCGTTTTCCCCGCCTGTCAGACCGATTAATTTTTTCATATTTTACCACCCTTCCCCGCCCGTTTCGCTGGGTTGCGATATGTGCCGGGTTTAACCGCCCGGCTCGGTTTATTCGCTTAGTGTGCCTCGCAATCTCCGTAACACCATGTCCCGCATTTCGGGCACATTCCGCTGTCTAATAGTTTTTGATAATGTTCGGATGCTGCTTTTTCGGCGGCTTCCTTTTTTACTTCCTTGGCAATTTCCTGAGCCTTGATTTGCTCAAACTCCTCTGGCATTTCCATTTCGGCCTCCGATTCAGCGATGGCCTCCATGATTTTATTGTAGTTTACCTCGGTAAGATAGACATCTCCAACTCTTGCGTATACTCCCTTTGACACCAACTCTTTATATGATGAGTGATAGCCCAACTCGGTGATAACATGCGGAGCATTATAGTCCGTTGTTTTGCATTTACCGTCGACGTAAACCAGTATATAGAGGTTATCTACAGTTTTTTTACCAAGGTTTATATCCCACCCATCGGAGTAAGATATGTTGTCCTGGACTTCCTTAGTTCTTTCGATCTTGATTTCGATTTTTCTTCCGTTGGATTCGATTGTTAATGTTTTTGTGTTTGTCATTTTGTTCTCCTTCCGCCCTTATCGCCGGGCCGCGTTTTTTGTAGCTCCTTGCTACAACCTTATTGTACCACGTTGGTGGTACGTTGTCAAAGAGTTTTTAATAAATTTTCCCAGTAAAAACAAAAGCCCGCACAATGGCGGGCTAAACGTAATACTTGAACTCAGGGAATCTCATGGAAAGCCTATTCCATGAATCTGGCTTATTTTTTTTGAGCCAGACCAAAGCGTATTGTCGCACAGCATCACCGGTCAGCCTGGCTGTTGTGCGCCCCTCAAACCCTTGGTGACCATACCAGTCCAGGTAAGGTAATCCATGCTCGATAATATAAGTTCCGACGTCAATTGTTGTCCAGTTACCTAATGGGCAGCAACGAATCATGTCCTGACGCTTCCCAGTCTTGTATTGGTAACAAAAATACGGTAGTCCGTCTGTTTGTTGCTTGTATAGCGATATCTTCCGCGCCCTGCTTTCCTCTGCCCGCAGGCCCATAAATATGCCATCAAAGCTGCTGTCATTTAGGAGTTCCATATCGTGCCGCCCGGCTTTTCGCTGCTCATCCCAGGTAGCATCCTTCCACTCCTCCGAAAACACCCGGTCAACATTTATCTCCTGAATTTCTGCGCCCAAACTGTTAAAGTACTGTAGCACGTCATCAACATTATGGACCAGTCTTGTTTCCCCAGAACTCAAAAAACGTAACGGAGCTGAAGGAACAAACTGCATAACCATGTGTGCTAAAACAGAGGAGTCCTTGCCGCAAGAAAAGGCAATATAAGGATATTTAATGTGCTGCAATATACCGCCAATAATCTCCCTTGCCCGTGCTACGTGTCTTTGATATGCCGGCAACTTGGCGTGTAGTCGGTATAATTCGCTGTCTATCACGGCAGCAACTCCTTCCGCACAACGTCCCAGCCTGGAAACCCGCCAATTACCCTGTCGTCTATATATACCGTTGCCACTATCTTTTGTGATGTTTTGTATTGCATCGGGTGGATATTGTTGTTGATGGCATCAAAAAGCACTAAGAGACCGTATTTATCTAAATAATTAGTTGCTGCCGTTAGGTTCCTGCCCGCCCTGCACGTCCACAATATCAGTTTCCATCCGGAGTTTTTCAGTGCAGATAATGCCTCGTAACATTCTGGGCTCGGAGGTGCATAGTCATTTCCTTCCACTGTCGGCTTTATTGTCCCGTCAAAATCCACAGCGGCTATCTTATATCGTCTTTTCACGCCCCCACCTCCGGCATCACGCAAACCCTTTGATTGTCGCTCAACCAGTACGGCGGCCTAACCGCCTGCAGTGCCGCCCGCCCCATGGCCCCCTCCGGCAGTATCTCTGCAGGTATTGCCCGGGTCACGTTGCAGCCTTTCATTACGCTCCAGTCCTCCGGCCAGGATTCAACCTCCCAATGGTCCACGGCGCCCAGACCCTGGCTAGACTTTTTGCCTATGTGAGTAACGTCCCGGCACAGGTCCAGTACAGCATCAGGATCGCCTACGGCATACCACTCCAGTCTGTCAAACAGCTGCACCACCAGCGGCATCCGATACGCCTTAAACTTCCCGCTTTTGTTGTCAATTTTGCCTCTCTTACCCTTAAAGTCGATATATTTCTCCCAATTATCATCCTGCCGCTTATGCCAGTGCATGATGTATTCATGGAGAGGTGCTACCGTGTTAAAACTACAGGCCCAGTACCAAAGTTCACCGCTACCCCGGCGTTCAAAGGGCAGTTCGGCCATTATCAGGTCCTTGGTATCGGTTACGGTCAGATATGCCAGTTCAGGGTAGTTACGCTTGACCCATACCCCGGCAAGGATACCATCCAAGGGCAGCCACGGATCAACCGTAGCCACCCTTCCGTCTTGCATGCGTGCCGTAATTTTTATCGGCTGCATCATTTTCCACCCACCGAAAGCAACTGCTTTAATTCTCCCGCCTTATCCTCCAAATACTGGTCGTACAACCTGATCAAAAAGTCATCATATGCCCCCTTGGCCTCCTCTGCGGGCTTGGACAGCCATAGGCAGTCAGTAGTCACGGACAAGAATTTACCCTGAGACTCTTTATCTCCCGGTTTGCGCCAGGCATACTCAACATCTACAAGCCCGTGCCCCGTGCCGCTTTTGCCCCCAATATAGGACGCCTTTGAGAACTCCACCAGCGCCGACACAAACGCGCCCAACTCAAGATCGGATAAATCGCACAGATCAATCCGCTGGTACAAAACAGAGCCCGCCGCCAGCATCTCAACCGTGTAGCGCATTTGCTGCGGCGGGTCATCTTTTTTCTTTTTCTTATCCTCTGCCGGCGCATCACCCGGCAAAAGTGACTGCTGGCCCTGCGGCAGTAGTCCGTCGTTTTCACTACCCGCCAGGTGCTTGCGCCGGTTCT
Organism: uncultured Peptococcaceae bacterium; assembly: GCA_964643075.1. GTDB lineage: Bacteria > Bacillota > Desulfotomaculia > Desulfotomaculales > Desulfocucumaceae > Desulfocucumis. The sequence continues at coordinate 1,762 of CAZXQO010000051.1, read as the reverse complement.
CGTTTTTAGCGTCGTCCATGCGGGTGAATGACTTCTCAAATGTCCACTGCCGCCAGGACGGTGCCTGCGGATCTCTCATGCTTTCCGGCAGTACACGCTGACACTCTGCCACACAGGGATACATGCTGCCCATCTTTATTTTCCCGGCCAAAATTTGATTACCCACCCCGCCGCCAAACAGGGATAGCATGGGGATATTGCGCCGGTACATTCGCGCCTGGTCGATGTCGATACTCTGCGTGCCCCCCAAGGAACCGCCAGAGAATAAAAGGTAAAAAGCGTCAATGGGCAGTTGCAGGCCGCCAAGTCTATCCAGCATGTAGGACGCAGCCATGTCGCGGAGGATACCCCTGTAGGCATTACCGCTGTAAACAAAGGCTTCTACCGGTCTGCCGTCCGGGCCGATAATGTAGTCCTGACTTAAAAAAGAGTCTGGTCCTGAACTCTCGCCTATGTGTGACAGCGGACTCAAAAGCGTAACGGTTCCGTCCAACCTGATATTATTCGACATCAATAAATTCCTCCTTAAAATTAGCTTCAATTGGCTTTTCTCGTTCTAGCCGGTCCCTGACAAGCAGCACAATCAGCGCAGCCTTGCGATATAGATAATTCAGCACATCCCGGTGATCCACCTCTCCTAATACGTCAGTCAGGAATTGCCGCCTACCCCGGTCCTCTACCTGTACCAGTGAGCCGTCGGGCATCATTTTCATACTGACTACGCCCTCCGGTATAGTCCTGGCCCAGCGTGGCTGAATTGTCGGGCACTGCAGCTTTGGCTTCATCTTCTGCATAAATTCAGCCAAATCAAAGGCTCTCTTGCTGGCACTGACCACGGCCCTCTCTATTTGTCCCCACATATCCAGGGATATCTTAAACCTCTTCGTGTCCCGGCTCCGGTATATCGCATAAACTATAAGGCTAGCTGCAGCTGCCCGCTCGTCGTCTGTATCAAAGTTGTAGTACATTTTTCCTCCTTCTCCGGCTCTGCCGCCGGCGCTTCCTGTTTCTCTTCCTCCGCTAGCTTCTGTGCAATAAATACCGCCAAATCAAAAAGCCGCGTGCCCCTATGTGCCGCGACCTTCCCCTCTACCGCCTGAAATCTGTCAATCCCGAACTGCCTGATCCTGTTTTGTCCGTACCTGCCTGTTCGTATCTCCTCCTTTGTAAACACTGTATACAACTCCTCTATAGTCTCCAGCCACGCCCGGAGCAGCGGCCTTTCAACACATACCGGCGTTTCCTCCAGTTGCACCGGATAGCCGTCATGGGAATACGCCACCTTCGCCCGAAAGGTCAGGTGCTTTTGCCCTGACACAGCTATACACAACACAAACGGAGGTTCCGGCGGTTCCAGAAGTATATCCCGTATCTCCGGCCTGGTAGGGTGTCGCAAGCCGTCCAGCGTGGCTATGATGCTATAGTTCCGCAACTCCCGGAATGATAGGCAAAAGGCACACCCCGGGCAAATAGTCTTTGATTGCGGCGCCCGGGACAAATCGCAGTTGGTAAATGTCGGCTTAATCGCCTTTTTTACCGCCTGCCCCTGCCCCCCGGTCTTACCTCCACACAGCCAGCAGCGGTCATCTTTTGTGTCCACAAGCAGCACATCTGCATATTTCACCACCTTGCCCATGGCCACGGGAACCTCCGGCGTTTTTATTGCAGCCTGCCGGATTAGTTCCGTCGAAGTCAATATTTCCAGTTCCACCCACTCCTTTCGCTTACTTTGTTTGTTTCCATCCCCGGGAGAAGTATTGTC
>CAZXQO010000050.1:0-23404 GCA_964643075.1 uncultured Peptococcaceae bacterium | reverse complement strand
GAGATGGTTAGATATTATGCGTTTTTAGTGTCTATTGACTCGGGGTAGGTTCAGAATTGAAACTTGTCTTGGTGGATAATTTGCAATAATTTTATGAAAAGTTTTTAGACTACCTATGAGGAATTGAAACTTGTCTTGGTGGATAATTTGCAATAATTTTATGAAAAGTTTTTAGACTACCTATGAGGAATTGAAACAAACAACGGACGCTTGTATGGCTCGAAATAGCTACGTTTTTAGACTACCTATGAGGAATTGAAACCCTGTATGCCCACAACCTTGCATATGACTGGTCACAGTTTTTAGACTACCTATGAGGAATTGAAACGTGAAGTTAAAGACTCTACCGGCAGGGTAATAGATGAGTTTTTAGACTACCTATGAGGAATTGAAACGCCAGTGTTCCCGCCGACGCATTACCCAAGGGCGTGGTTTTTAGACTACCTATGAGGAATTGAAACCCCAAACGCAAATATGGCTTTTGGTTTTATCAGGCGGTTTTTAGACTACCTATGAGGAATTGAAACACACACTGGCCCGGTCAATGAATGCCTGTTCGTTACCGGTTTTTAGACTACCTATGAGGAATTGAAACCGTTGGGTTTTTGAGGGTTGAGAAACAACTAAACCGGTTTTTAGACTACCTATGAGGAATTGAAACGTAAACAACCTGGAACCGGAGGACAACCTGGAGCCGGGTTTTTAGACTACCTATGAGGAATTGAAACGTCCCATAGCCCAGGCATACGCCAGCAGCGTATTTAAGTTTTTAGACTACCTATGAGGAATTGAAACGCTGGTCACTGCCGCTCATGCCGTCCCATTTCTTGCCCGTTTTTAGACTACCTATGAGGAATTGAAACATGTCAATGATTATTATTAATTTTTTCATGATTAATTTGAAGAATGGACACCATATAAACATATTTACAGATCTATCCATGGATTATACCTGTTGTGGCAGGCCACCCCTATGGCGGGCATAGCTATTTTGCTCAATTTTTTTGGCGATTAGCAGTTGACATTATAGTGTTTTAAAAACTATAATGTTTAAAACATATAATATTATGGATGTGATTGATTAGAATGGATAAAGAGAAAAAAATTTGTCCGCCTGGCACAAAGAATACCCGTCACCTTCCTGCATTCATCCTGCTTTTCTTGGCCCGCGACGGCGACTTGCATGGAGGAGCAATAAATAAACTTGTTAGCTCCTTGTGGCCACAGGATTGGTATCGCATTAGTTTTGACCCAGGTGCTGTCTACCGGATGCTTAGGAACCTGGAGGAAGAGGGTGCGGTTTGTTCACAGTGGCAAACTGGTACCTCTGGGGCGCCGCGGCGGGTTTACAAGATCACCAGCAAAGGCTGGCAGATTCTTTCCCAGTGGGAAAAAGACCTCACTTTACGACGAAATAATTTGCAATTCTTTCTGGACGCGTATGCTCGTTTAATATCCGAAGACAAAAATGGAAAGCCTGCCGAATGAGCATGGTTGAGTGCGAAAATAAACGGACAAAGCAATAAGCGACCTTGTGAGGTTGGGGCTGACAGTTAAAGTATGGATCGGAGAACGTCTATAAAAAGAGGTGTTCTGCTTTGTTTACCATCGGATTATATATTTTGACAGGCTTATTATTATTATTGTCTTTCATTAAAGATAAAAAGAAAACAATAATGGCGTTGAAAAAGGCATGGAAATCCTTTGAAAACATTCTACCGCAATTTCTTGCCATTATCCTGATTATTGGGATGACCCTTGCAGTACTGAGTCCACAGGTTATATCAAAGTTAGTTGGTCAACAGTCCGGTTGGGTTGGGATGATGGTGGCTGCAATTATTGGTTCTGTAACTTTAATACCCGGATTTGTTGCATTTCCATTAGCTGCTGCCCTATTGAAAGGCGGAGCCGGGTTCATGCAAATAGCCGTATTTATATCAACTTTGATGATGGTTGGGGTCGTTACCATCCCTGTGGAAATAACATACTTTGGACGGAAGGTTACAATAATAAGAAATTTACTGGCTTTTGTTTTTTCATTTATTGTAGCCATTGTGATAGGAGCGGTGCTCAAATGATAAAGATATTGAAAAGATATAAGGTGTTTTTAATTCTAGCTGTTATTAACATTATTTTATTTTTGTTTAAACCGGAAATAGGGTTAAATTCTTTTAAAATATCAGCGGATAATTTGTTGGAGGTAGTTACTATTGTGCCACCCATCTTTATTTTACTTGGTCTTCTTGATATCTGGGTGGAAAGAGAAACCATGATAAAATTGATGGGAGAAAAATCAGGTATACTGGGCATAACCATTGCCTTTTTACTGGGTTCTGTTGCTGCAGGGCCACTATATGCAGCTTTCCCTGTTGCTGCGATTTTGATAAAGAAGGGAAGTAAGTTTTCAAATATACTAATTCTTATCGGGGCATGGTCTACTACTAAGATACCAATGTTACTGTTTGAAGCGTCTTCGATGGGATGGAAGTTTATGCTTACAAGATTTATTATAAATATACCTGGAATAGTATTAATTGCTTATATTATTGAAAGGATAATTACACGTCAGGAGAAAGAACTCATTTATGAAAACGTCAAAATGATTAAATAAAATACCCTTATATAAGCGGGCTATCAGGAGAGTATAACAATTTCATATGAAAGAAGGGTTGATTATGCCGGAATACAAAGTAGTTTTTATGCCTGGCAATACAGGCACTATAGTAAACGAACAGGAAACCCTTTTAGATGCGGCGGTTAAGGCGGGAATCTCTATAAAAAGCTCATGCGGTGGTGCCGGTACCTGCAGTCGCTGCAAAGTAATCATAAAAAGCGGCCGGTTCCAGTTAAACGGTACGGGTAAACTTAAAGAACAGGAATTGGCCAAAGGCCTGGCTTTAGCCTGCCAGGTTTATCCCCAAAGCGATGTTGAAGTGGAAATACCGGAGACCTCGCTGCTATCGGAACATCAGGTTTTAGTCAGCCAGGGAGGGGACTTAAATGAGCCCTCGATCAGTATAGAACCTTTATTCTGGAAGGTTACGTTGCAGTTGTCCGAGCCTTCTTTGGATAACCACACAGACGACATATCAAGATTATACGCCGCGCTCAGCCAGAAGGAACGCATAGATTCTCTACGAATTGGCCTGGACGTTGTGAAAAGAGTTCCCCACATCATCCGTGAAGGGGAGTGGCGCGTTACAGTTTCCCTGTCTGATATAAAAGGGTGCACGGAAATAGTGAATATTGAACCGGGGTGGAACTACAGGAAGTATTACGGGCTGGCTTTGGATATAGGTACTACAACGGTGGTTGCCCATTTGGTTAACCTGGAAACGGGAGAGTCCCTTGGTATTGAGGGGACTTACAACAAGCAGGCGATATTTGGCGACGATGTGATATCCAGGATAATTTACGCAGTTGAACATAAAAAAGGACTGCTGCATTTGCAGAAGACTATTATAACTACGATTAATGAACTTATCGATGTTTTATTGAAAGAGCACAATATTGACTGTGATGATATCTGGTATATTACCTGTGCGGGGAATACCACCATGACCCATTTGTTTCTGGGTATCGACCCGGAATATATTCGCCTTGAGCCCTACGTGCCTGCGTTCAACTCAATTATCCCCATTAAAGCGATTGATTTAGGCATAAAAGCAAATCCCAAAGCCCGGGTTTATTGTCTTCCGGGTACAGCAAGTTATGTTGGAGGGGATATTACAGCGGGAGCTGAAGTGATTGGGATTGAAAAACAAGACAAATTGACCCTGTTTATCGACATGGGAACCAACGGTGAGATGGTCCTGGGAAACAATGAGTGGCTAGTGGCATGTGCCTGTTCCGCTGGGCCCGCCTTTGAAGGTGGTGGCATAACACACGGCATGCGCGCTATGAACGGGGCCATTGAACATATCGCCGTTGAGCCCGGTTCCCTTGAAGTGCGCTGGGAAACAGTGGGTAATAGAAGGCCCGTGGGGATATGCGGGTCGGGACTAATTGATTGTATAGCAACCCTGCGGGAAAACGGTGTAATAGACAGAACGGGCAGCTTTTTGCCACTTCCAGTCAATGACAGGGTGCGCCTGATAGACGGAGAAAAAAAGTTTGTCCTGGTAAGCGCCGAAGAATCAGGCAGTGGTGTTGACATTACCATTTCAGAGGAGGACATAAAGAACCTGATACGTTCCAAGGCTGCGGTTTTTGCAGCTATCAGGGCTATGTTAAAAATGGTCGGGTTGCCGATGGAGGCAATTGAACAGGTATATATAGCCGGCGGGTTCGGCCGGTATATCAACCTGGAGGATGCTATAAGAATAGGCATGTTTCCTGATCTCCCTATAGAAAGGTATAAGTACATCGGTAACAGTTCAATAATGGGTGCCAAGATGATCCTGTTATCAAGGGAAGCAAGGGATGACGCTGAAATACTGGCCGGGAAAATAACTTATCTTGAGTTAAGTGTTGGTAACGACTTTATGGATGAATTTGTGTCAGCATTGTTTATCCCCCATACAAACCTGGAATTATTCCCCAATTTGAATTTTAAAGATAAATTACAACTTAACATGTGAGTATTCTCTACTGGTTTTTAGCCCTGGATTTAATTTTTATACAGCTAAATATGCAGTCCGGTAATGAACAAAGTGGTATCGATACCCAACGACGCGGGCAAGAAGGTTCCCCTCAGAAGACATCCCGCTGCTTATAAACCATTTTATAGATTGCTTCAACAATTTGCGGGAAAGGGATATCGAGAGTATTTCGGAAGAGTCTCTTTCCATTTTGATGAGGCATGATTTTCCGGGTAATATCCGGGAACTGGAAAACATCATCGAACATGCCTTTGTTCTCTGCAAGAAAGGCCTTATTATGATGAGGCATCTCCCATCGCATCTGCCGAATGGGAGTCTAATAATTCAAAAATTTACAATTCGACAACCGGCACCATTTTATAGCACATTGTCAAATCCTTTATCATTCAAAGCCTGCACGACCTTTTTTATCTCTTGTGCCCGGCTTTTGTGGCAGATTAGCAAGCTGTCATGGTCGTTTACAATAATCAGGTTTTCGATTCCTAACAGTGCCACGGTCTTGTCCTTGGAGATAACACAGGTATTTACTGTATCCAGCAAGACCCCTTCGCCGTGCAGAACATTGCCGAGTTCGTCCTTTTCAATATATCTTTCCAGGGCGGTCCAACTCCCGATATCGTCCCACCCGAAGTCGCAGGGAATGACTAAAACGTTGTCGGCCCGTTCCATAATGCCATAATCTATTGAGACTTTTGGTAGTTCCGAGTAGACTTTTTTAGCCGTTTTTTCGTAGTGGTCATGCCCCAGGCTGTCTTTGATCTCCTTAAGCCCCTTTGCAAGTGAGGGAATGTGTTTTTCTATTTTCTCGCGTATCATGTCGATTCGCCAGACAAACATGCCGCTGTTCCAGAGGTAGTCTCCGCTGGAGAGGAACTCCATGGCGCGTGTGTAGTCCGGCTTTTCCAGGAAGCGGACTGCCCGGTAGGCCGGTATTCCGGCAAAGGTATCAACCAACTCTCCGCGTTGGATGTAGCCGTACCCGGTTTCAGGGCTGTGGGCGGTGATGCCCAGGGTGACGATTTTATTTCCCCGGCCTGCGGTGGCTACGGCGCTTTTCAATACTTCCTGAAAATTGCGCACGTTACCTATATAATGGTCGGCCGGCAGAACAATCATGACCTCCCGGGGGTTTTTTTGCCCCAGGACCAGGGCGGCCAGCCCGATGGCTGCGGCCGTGTCCCGGCCAAACGGCTCAATAATGATGTTTTCTTCGGGCAACTTAGGGATCTGCTCCAGGATGGTGTCTTTAAATTCCGCACCGGCCACGACATAGGTGTCCGATATTCCAACCAGGTCCTCGACCCTTTCTGCGGTCAGCTGCAGCATGGTCTTTTCGCCGATGAGGTTTAGAAATTGCTTCGGCCTGGCCATTCTGCTCCGCGGCCAGAACCTTTCTCCCCTGCCGCCTGCCATAATAACAGCGAAAGGCAAAGTTATCCCTTCTTCCAATAAATAAATATTTAATTATATATTATTTATTATATCACATACCACAAAGGTATTTTCTGAAATTAAAAGAAGTACTTATCATTAATAGATCTTTAGAATAACAATCCTGTTATTTAGAGACTTTTTTGCTCCAACCGAAGGAGGTAAGGGTTGGTCGCAAATTTCCCGTTCTTATTAGGTATTGCTGAATGAATAAGGATATCCTATGAATATAAAAACGTAGGCGGTGCCGTATGTAAAAAAGAAGCCCTGGGTTTTACAGTGATAATACTTAAAAAGTACTTTTTATACTTCCATGCATCTGATCCAGCACCAACAGTAGACGGGAAAAATTTTCAGGACAGAGGTTATAAATTATGAAACCATATCCTATTATATTCGAGCCAGCATTTAAAGAAAGAATATGGGGCGGTTCTAGATTAGAACAAATATTTAATTGTAAAAATCCAAAAGGATATATTGGAGAAGCCTGGACTGTGTCAGATCACCCTGAAGGTAGAAGCCCGATTATAAATGGTGCATTTTCCGGCAAATTTTTAAATGAAGTAATAAAAACAAATCAGGAATGGTTTTCTCCATTCAATTTGGAAAAGTTTCCGCTTTTGGTTAAGCTGCTGGATGCAAATGATGATTTATCTGTTCAGGTTCATCCCAGTGATGAATATGCTATGATACATGAGCATGGTGGAAGTGGTAAAACAGAATGCTGGTATATTATAGATTCAATTCCTGGTGCTGAGATAGTAATTGGTCACACAGCAAAAAACAGGAGAGAGTTTGTAGAACTAGCAAGAGAAAATCGATGGAATGAATTGTTAGTGCGGGTTCCTGTTAAAGCAGGAGATTTTTTCTTTATTCCCAGTGGTGCAGTGCATGCCTTAGGAAAAGGAGTTTTATTACTTGAAGTTCAGCAAAACTCAGATATAACTTATCGAATCTATGATTATGATAGAATAGGACTTGATGGAAATAAGAGGGAGTTGCATATGGAAAAAGCTATTGAGGTTATTGATTTTAATGCGGCAAATTATAAAATTGAGCCTTGTGTAAGCAGAGAGAATGATCTATTGAAAACAACTTTAATATCAAGTAATTACTTTACTGTTGAAAAATGGATAATATAGAATATGCATGTTTTTAATTCATTAAAGGAATTTTTGTTAATTTATATAGTTGATGGAGAAGGACAGCTAATATATGAGGATGGTTTAATACAATTAACAAAAGGCAGTAGTATTATGGTTCCGGCTAACATGGGTGAATATACAATTCAGGGTAAAATTGAGGCAATAGTAACTTATATTAATAGATCTATTGCGTAGAAAGTTCAAGGGATTTAAATAATCAGCCGGAGGTTTTAAAGCGATGAAGATTGCCATGCTTTCTCCCATAGCCTGGAGGACTCCCCCGCTAGGGTACGGCCCCTGGGAGCGGGTGGTGTCGCTGCTGACCGAGGGACTTGTTGCCAGGGGGATTGACGTGACTCTTTTCGCCACGGCTGACTCCGTAACACAGGCGAAGCTCCACGCCATCGCGCCGGGACCCTACGAGGAGGACAAGACCCTTGACCCAAAGGTCTGGGAGTGCCTTCACATATCCGAGCTGTTTGAAAGGGCGGGAGATTTTGATTTAATCCACAATAATTTTGATTTTCTGCCCCTCACTTATTCAGACCTGATAAACACCCCGGTGCTCACCACCATTCACGGGTTTTCATCACCCAAGATCCTCCCTGTATACAGAAAATACAACGGCAAGACTTACTACGTATCCATAAGCAACGCTGACCGCTCGCCGGAGCTCGACTACATTGACACTGTCTACCACGGGATCGACCTTGAAAACTTTACTTTTCAGGAAACACCAGGGGACTATCTGCTTTTTTTCGGTCGCATTCACCAGGATAAGGGGGCTGCGGAGGCTGTCCAAATTGCAAGGCAGATCGGGATGAAGCTGATTCTGGCGGGTGTTATCCAAGACAGTGATTATTACAAATCGGCGGTCGAGCCCCACCTCGACGGTGTCAGGGTCAGGTATGTGGGTATAGCGGGGCCGGAGCTCAGAAATAAGCTGCTTGGAGGAGCGAGGGCGCTGCTTCATCCCATAAATTTCAATGAGCCCTTCGGGCTCTCTGTGGTGGAGGCGGGTGCCTGCGGAACGCCGGTGGTGGCCTTCAACAGAGGCTCCATGCCGGAGATCATAGAAAACGGGGCCAACGGTTTCCTGGTGGGCGACGTTTGTTCCGCGTCAGAGGCGGTGCGCAGCCTGGATACGATATCCCGCCGGAAGTGCAGGAAGATAGTGGAGGAGAGATTTTCAAGAGAACGCATGGTGGAGGATTATTTGAGCGTTTATCGTAAAATTATCGACCGCAAAGGTTAAATACGGGGAGGCTTTGCAATGAGCTCGAAAAAGAGGATGCCGGCTGTTCAGAGGTACGCCGGGAACCCGATACTGACCAGGGACGATGTGCCCTACCCCGTGGCCACGGTTCATAACGCAGGTGTAGTTAAAGCGAATGGCCGTTATATTATGGTCTTTCGCTCACACCTCTTAAACGGCCGCTCCATCCTGGGTCTGGCTGAAAGTGCAGACGGCTATTCATTTAAAGTGCGGCCCGAGCCCTTCATGACCCCGTCGCGGGACGGGATTTGGGGCGAGTACGAGGAATACGGCGTCGAGGACCCGCGTATCTGCCAGAGTGATGGTGATTTTCTGATTACCTACAGCGCCTATTCCAGGCACGGGGTGAGAATCGGATTGGCCAGGACCAGAGACTTTGTGTCCGTCGAGCGAATTTCAATGATCACCCAGGCAGACCTGCGCAACGTGGTGCTCTTCCCGCAGAAGTTCGGCGGGCGTTACGTTCGGCTGGACCGCCCTCATTCCGAAATCAACCCTTGGTCTATGTGGATTTCCTACTCACCCGACCTTATTCACTGGGGCGATTCAAGGGTCATTGTAAAGCCGGCCGGCTACCACTGGGATGAAATGAAAATAGGCCCCGGCGCCACACCTTTCAGGACAGAAAGCGGCTGGCTGAATATATACCACGGTGTCTTTCGCACGATGGACGGGGCTGTTTACAGGTTGGGCGTGATTCTCCACGACTTGCATGACCCGTCGAAAATACTGGGTGTTGCCGATGAATGGATACTCCAGCCTGAAGACCCCTGGGAGATTACGGGTTACGTGCACAATGTGGTCTTTAGCTGTGGGGCTGTTCCCGAGGAGGACGGCACGGTAAAGATTTACTGGGGCGGCGCGGACAAAGTTATGTGTGTCGGCACCGCCAAAATCGGTGACCTTGTTGCCATGTGTCTCGAAAAATCAAGGAGTCCCATATAAGCTGCAGGTCCGCTAAAACCGGAAATCCATTGTGTAACCTTTTGTTTTGTTGTATGATTTCAATTATAGAGTTAATGTATGGTTTTATGGGATAAATATGCAAATGATGCGTAAAGCAGGAAGGAGCCTTGATATTAATAAATATTTTAACATGAGAGGTGAATATTATTGCGTAAAAAAGAAATAAATCCATGTTTTATTAGTTCGTATATACCAAAAGAGTGTGGAATTGCTACTTTTACGCATAATTTATTCACTTCGTATCAAAATCTGTATGCATCAGCCGGAAAAATTGTAGCAGTAGGCGGACTTGTCTCGGGTGACTATTCCCCGGAAGTCAATTTTTTCTTTGACAAAAATAAAGTATCCGACTACACCAGAGCCGCTGGGGAAATCAATGCAACTGATCTGCAGGTGGTCAACCTGCAGCATGAATTCGGCCTGTTTGGCGGCCCTGAGGGACGTCATATTGCAAGGCTGCTGGAAAAACTGAAAAAACCAGTCGTAACAACCATCCATACTGTACTTCAAGAACCCACTCTTGGTTATTATACCTCCCTCATAGAAGTTATCCAACGCTCCCAGCGGGTAGTAGTAATGAGCAATAAAGCTATTGAAATCCTTAATGAGATATACTACGTGCCCCTTGAAAAAATAGTGATGATACCGCACGGCGTCCCCGATCTTCCTTTTACTGAGACGGATTATTTCAAAAAGGAATTGGGTCTGGCTGGTCGCTTTGTGCTCCTTTCCTTTGGCCTGCTGAGCCCCGGGAAGGGGTTCGAGCTAGTCCTGGAAGCTCTGCCTGAAGTCGTCCGCAGACACCCCGATTTGCTGTACATTATACTTGGCAAAACCCATCCGGAAGTGGCCAGGATTTACGGGGAAAGGTACCGTGAGAGTCTTCAGAAATTAACTTGCGAAAAACAACTGGAAAATAACGTGCTGTTTATCGACAAATTCGTTACTAACGAAGATCTCTATAACTACATCAGCGCCTCCGACGTATACGTAACCCCCTATCTCTCTCAGGAGCAGATCACTAGCGGGACGCTGGCTTATGCTGTCGCGCTGGGCAAGGTCGTGGTCTCCACCCCCTACCATTACGCCCAGGAAGTGCTTGCCGAAAACCGCGGCTATCTGGTGCCCTTCAATAACCCGAAAGCTCTGGCTAGTACCATGAACGGGATATTATCCCACCGCGAGGACATGCAGAAGACGCGCCTGGTCGCTTACGAATACGGGCGCTCCATGATCTGGTCCAGGGTAGCCGAACTTTACCACCACTTGTTCAAAGAAGTTTACGAAGAATTCTCGCTGAACAAACTACAGAAAATAAGCGTGGTCTACAAAAGTAGCCGGGATTATCTTAGAAAACGCAATTTGTACAGGATGTTTGAGCGCCTGACCGATGACACCGGCATCTTCCAGCACACCAAGTACGGCATTCCCGACCTGAGGCACGGGTATTCCGCAGATGATGTGGGGAGGGCACTGGGAGTAATTATGAAGGTGGCCCGCTTTGACAAGGAGCCCGGTTATTATCAATTAGCCCAAAAATACCTGGCCTTCATACTTTATGTACAGAAAGAGGACGGGCGGTTCCATAACTTTGTAGGCTATGACCGGCGGATTCTGGACGAAGACGGTGGCGATGACACCTTTGGCCGCGTATTGATGGGGCTGGGCAGCGCCGTTGCCCTGAGTACGGACCCGTCTGTGGCCACTCTGGCAAAGGAAATATTCGACCGGGCCATAGATGGCCGGCAACCGGGACTACCGCTGTCCACCTATCCAAAGTCGATGGCCTACAGCATTTGTGGATTATCCGAATACCTCAAAAAATTTCCTGAGGCGCCGAAGGCGGGCGAACTGCTCAGGGCAGGGGCGGATTACCTGGTCAAACTCTACAAAGAAAATAAAAGGCCTGACTGGGACTGGTTTGAGCCCTCTGTTACCTACTCTAACGCCAAGTTGCCCTTCGCCCTTATGATGGCGTACAGCATCCTTAAAGACAAAGAATATCTGGAAACTGCATTGGTGACTTTAAACTTTCTCACCAGCATACAGTATAATGGCACTTACTTTGACATAGTGGGAAACAAGAACTGGCTGGTTAACGGAGCGGGGAGGGCCTTCTTTGATCAGCAGCCCGTAGAGATTGGTTGTCTGGTAGAAGCATACTGCGAGGCCTTGCGACAGACCAATGACAAAAACTACCGCGACCTGGCGAATAAAGCCTTCGGCTGGTTTTTCGGCAAAAACAGCCGGGGAGTGCCGGTGTATAACCTAAAGGAAGACTATCCTTTGGACGGTCTCACCGAGACTGGCAGCAACGCTAACAGCGGCGCAGAATCGGTGTTGGCGTTTGCCCAGGCCATAACATGCCTGGAAGATGTTAGCATACGCAAAATTCTGGGCCGAAAAACAGGCCTGGTGAAAGCATAAAAAGATCTTCCAATTGATTAGTTGCCGACCACTCAATAGCGAGTCGACCAGCAACGAGGAGCGCAAGAATAAGGCTTCTGCCACCAATTAGTTATTATTTAACGGAGGTTTTATTCATGGGCGTTAAGCAATTGAAAGATTTAGAGGCGCTTTTCAACGAGAGCATCAAAGATGCCGTTGAGCAGGCAGAGGCGTTCAATGAAGTCGATGTGATCATCGGCATCCCTTTTTATAATGAGAAGGATATTTTGCTGGAAGTGCTGAAGGTGCTGGACGAGGGACTGGCCGGCCTTCAGGACCTGCGCAAATCTCTTATTGTCTGCGTGGGAGATCCCATCGGCGCCGAGACGCTGGAATCCATCAGGTGTCTAGACTTGAAAGCCCCCCATCTCGAATTCCTGATGAAGCCGGGGAGCAACGGTAGGGGGGCCAGCATCAGGGCGATCCTGGAGATAGCCAATGTGCTCGAGGCGGACGCGGTTATATTTGCGGCCGACCTGGTGCGGGAGGAAGGCCGGGGTCTACAGCCCGACTGGATCAGGCGCCTTATAGAGCCCATCAGAAAAGAATATGATTTCGTGGTGACATCCTTCCACCGGCACTATTTTGAGAACCTTTTGGGAAGCTTGTTCACGGCCCAGTTGCTGGAGGTGTTTTACGGGTACAACGTCAAGGGGTCTTTGAGCGGTGTTTATGCCATGTCCCACGACACCGTGGAGGACTTTTGCGCCGATATAAAATCCTGGATTGACATCACGCGGGGGTTCGGAATCGACCCCTGGCTGGTTAGCCGGGCTATGCGCTGGAACAAAAAGATTTGCGAGGTGGAACTGGGCACTAAGTTGGGGGAAATCTCTGTTGAAAAACTAAACTACATTTTTAAGGAAAACGCCAGGTCATTGTTTGAATGTATAAAGAGGGATGAGGATTACTGGACCGGCAGCAGGTTAATCATCAGGACGCCCGATATTTATGGTGGCAGGACCAATGATAAGCCCTATAAGCCTACCCCATCTATCCGGGACCTGACCCAGTTCAGATACAGTTACAACCAGTACAAAATCCTTTGTGACACCTCCTACTACGACCACCTTTACGAAGGCAGCGGAGACATTGAGCCGGCATCGGACAAAGAGCTCAAAATAGAAGGAAAAATATGGGCCGATATCGTATACCGCATGCTGTTTAAGTACTGGTTTGTCACTGGCGTGTGCAACGACGATATCCTGGACGAACTCACTTTTGCCTTCAACGGGAGGGTGTCTAGCTTCATTGGGAGCATTCAGTCCGTGGAGAAACAATTGGAAGGCATTAAAAACGTTGATATCGGTTTTATTGTCTCAAGTGAGGTGTCGTCGGCTAAAGAAGAACAAAGAAAAGATTTTCTAAGGTTGAGGGATCACTTTATGCTGTTGTGGGAGCAAAAAGACCTGGAAACGAAGCCGCCCCTCATCCCGGCCCACTATCTGGAATTCATACCAGGCATACCCACCGTCTTGCCCCAAAAAATAGAGGGGCGGAAAGGCAAGGTTGTTTCGTCGGAAGAAATGTTCCACCGCCTCCAGTTCCGCTATCAGGAAGCGTTTAGCAGCTTTTTCCGCGACGGGCTGGGGACGTCGGAAAACGTAGATTCTAAAACGATAATCGGGTGTATGAAAGAATTCATGAGCGAATTGGAAAAAACCATGGAATGGTTGCTGCCAGGGGACCTGTACACCGAGGAGGGAATCGGGCAGGTAATAGACGGCATTTTCCGGCTTTTTCACTCTCCCATGATTTTTTCCATAAAAGACGAGGTTTTCCGGGAGATGCTGCTCCGTTTCCCGCCAGTCAATGTCATGATTCCGGCGGGATACAAAACCCCCAGGGAGCTAATTAAAAAAATGGACGTCAGGGATGCCGTCAGCCTGGCCAATCTGGTTGAGACCAGGAAGTACGCGGACAGGTCGGTACTTCTGTGGATGCTGGATAATTTGAGGCCGGACGGAATGGGCGAGGTGGAGCTCAAGCCCATCGTGCTGGGCGAGAGGGTACTGAGCAGCACGGTGAAGCTGGGGAATATCTCTGACTTTAACAAGATCACTTCCAGGATCGTGGTAGGGCCACTGAACAAGGGTATGGGAGGGGACTACCCGAAACTGCGCTTCTGCCTCTTTGTAGCCAGGCACATCATGGTGGCCGAAAACTATGATATTCTCTGGAGAACTTATACCAAAGAGAGGAAAAACCTGGGTGGTAAAATCCGCAACTCCCTGGCCGGGCGTTACGAAACCATCGCCTTCTCCGCACACAATATATTTGAAAACTTCCACCACCGGGCGCTGGTTAGCCAGTTCCAGGCGCTGTCACTTAGGCTGGCAGATGCCGGTCACAGAGAAAAGGCCCGGTTGATAAAATTTATGTGCGACGGCTATGGCTTGAGCCAGGTTCTTGCCGACGGCACTTTCCTGCCGTGTTCGGCCTGGAGTTGGGCCAGCTACAGCTACAAAGGCGGAAAGGGCGTCCCTACCCCGCTTTCCAGCCACGTCGAGGAGAAGTGGTTCAACCATGACTTCCTTGAGGAAATATATGAAGAGATGGGAAACGACCCCGGCGAGATCATGAAAATGGTAATCCAGCTTATCGGTGAGGGCAGGGCCAGCGAAAACCTTATAGACGTTCTTTTGGGAATAAGGCCCAAAGATGTGACTGTGGTAGTGCAGGAGTCGCAGGATTACCCCCCGGCGAAGCCCCTGGTCAGGTATGCGGGCAATCCGTTACTGAGTCCAATCAAAGACCACCCGTGGGAATGCAAGTACGTCTTAAACTCGGCGGCGTTCCGGGTAAAAGACAGGGTCTACCTTCTCTATAGGGCGCACGGAGATGATGAAGTGTCGCGGATCGGGCTGGCCGTGACGGATGGTTACAACGTTTTGGAGAGGTTGCCGGAGCCTGTGTTTGTGCCCCAGGACAGGACGGAAAAAAAAGGTGTTGAAGATCCCCGGGTAGCCATAATCGACAACAAGATATATATGCTTTACACTGCCTACGACGGTGTCATCGCACAGGTTTCAGCAGCCGCCATAGGGTTGGACGACTTCTTAAGCAAAAGGTTTGATAAATGGGAAAGAAAGGGCCTTGTTTTCCAGGACATCTGGGACAAGGACGCCATGCTGTTTCCAGAAAAAATTAATGGGAAATATATTATTTACCACCGGATAGAGCCCAGCATATGGATGGTGCATCTGGATAAGCTCGAGTTTCCGGCACCTAAAAAAAAGCACTCCATTATCCTGGGGCCGCGTTCGGGGTGGATGTGGGACTCCTTGAAAATAGGAGCGGGTTCCCAGCCCATCAAGACCAAATACGGCTGGCTGCTTATCTACCATGGTGTAGACCGGAACAGGGTGTATCGCCTAGGTGTTGTCCTGACCGACATCGACAATCCGGAGTGCCTGCTCTACCGTTCTCCAAATCCGGTCCTCTCTCCCGAAACCGAGTATGAGATCGGGAAGGAAGGGGAGAGCTGGGTGCCAAATGTTGTTTTCACCTGCGGTGCGGTGCCGGCTACTGACAAGGAAGTGCTGGACGCCGGGGACGAAATACTGGTTTATTATGGCGCTGCAGATACCCATATATGTCTTGCCACTGGCCGGGTTGGCGATTTGATACCGGAATCCGTCAGGCAGGAGGTAGGGATGGTGTCGGCACCTATACTGTAATAATACCGGAGCGCAAATCTTGGACAAAATAGCTGTTATATGGTAGACTTAGGAGAATAATTGCATGATCTGTATTGGATAGAATCCATACAAAAGTCTGGAGTAATATTGTTTTGTAGATCAAAGCAAAAAACAAATAAACTTGGGGAGCTCATGTTATGGGCTGAGAAAGGGCTCTAAGCACCGGACCCATTGAACCTGTTGGACGTAACGCTTTCCTGCTTACATAGGAAGCCTAAGAATAGTGTTAACCTCCTTCGTTCTGCTGTCATATTCAACCTTTTCCGTATATTCTCTGACGATTTTAGCTTTATTGGAATTATCCAGCGTATCCCAATTTTGCAGTACATCTTTTAGCCCGGCAATTGTCTCAGCCGGGTTTTTGTTTTTTGTGGCAACCTTTGACTCCATGTCGCGAAGGGCAGACTGTAGAGACTTGATCTGCCCAGTCAATATATATTTAGCATCATTATGCGTGGTTATATCGGACCGACCTTCTATATAATCCATCTTAATAATTTCCAGCCGTCCTTCTTTGGCCTTTAATTCCTGTTGCAACCTCTTAATCTCTCGTATAACACTAGTGTTATCAGTTTGCATGTAACGCTTTATTAATTTAGTCTGAACCTTTTTATTGTCAGCCAACTGTTGCAAGGCTATTTTGATTGTGGCATGCACCTTGTCTGACCGGACAGCCGTATAACAACCCTGACTTTTGCCCGAACAAATATAGAACGGGTACTGATATGATATTCCATCTCTTTTCTGTGTTGGTCTATTTCCGTACATCCGCGCCCCGCATTTTGCACAGATAAGAGGGACATAGAAAAAATAGTTCCTCCTCCGGCTGTCCGGCGGTATTCGATCCACCCTTTGCCTGGCGGCGTGTACCAGTTCTAGGGGCAATAGCGGCCCATGTTCTGCTGGTATGGTTTCACCCTTCCACACCTGATAGCCTTCGTAGTGCGGATTGTTGATCAGCCTGCCTACACTGGTAGCTGTCCAACGACAACCCCGGCTCGTTCTGTGGCCAAGGCCGTTTAATTTATCTGCCGTCCTGCGCAGAGAATATCCGCTTTGCACCAGATGGAACGCCTTTTCCACTACGGCCAATTCGTCTTTATTAATTACCCACTTACCCCGGACGGATGTAAGACCCAACACCCAACGGTTTCCCGCAGGGCGGCCGGCGCGGGCAGCAGCGTCCTTACCGTCCTCTAGCCGATCACGGATAAGTTCAAATTCTTCCCGGGAGAGAAAAAGCTCAAAACGGATCTGCCGCAGGTCAGCCCGGTTAGTGGGGACATATATCTTGTGTGGCGTTACAACCTTCACCTGGTATTCTATTAACGTCTGATATATTTCCCCGGCGTCTTTCATATTGCCCCGGCCCAGGCGGGATATGTCGTTTACCACAATTCCCGGGTGGTTGCCGGTGGGGAGCATTTCGTACAATATTTTTTGAAATACCGGACGGCCTGCTATGGTGTCCCCGCTGACTATTTCCTCCATGATGAGGTATTGCCATTTCTGTTTTTTACACAAAGCTACTAGGCGGTTTCTATGGGTGGCAAGTATGTCCTCTCCGGTTCTTTTTTCCTTCTCGACGTCCTCACGGGACTTGCGGGGGTAAATTATGTATGTCATGTTGTCACCTCGATATACAAGAACCCTCCGGTTTTGCGCCGGAAGGCTCTCACATTTTGCGGCCCACATCCTTTTCGTCCGGTGGGCGAACGGACGGCAGTTTATTTTTGGTTATTCGGGCAATTAGTTGCACACTGTTTGTCCAACTTGCCGAGACAACAAACCTCTCTTCTCTCTTTACACGGGCGGACTTCATTTTGTGGGCAACGGTGGGAGTCTACATATCTACGTTCACTACCTTTTGCCCGTAAGGCTACAATGTCCTCGGGCAAGTGCTCATACCTCACTTCCACTATAAAACCCCCTTCTTAGATATAGAACTGGTGTTCTATTTTGTCGCGGTATAGACATTATACAACACCGCCATGACAGGTATTTGTCAAAACAAGGGGGTAGATTTCATTAGTTTTCGACTTTTTTCAAGAAATATTTTGCTGCCTCTAATCTTTTGATGGCTTCTTTGTTTGTTAATCCTTCTTTTTTGATATAATCTGACAGTTCGATTTCTCCTATTCCGTATTCAGCCAGGACTTCGGGGGTGAAGACTTCTTCGGGTTTTTTCTTGGGCGATGGGTCGTCTTGTGGAACCGGGTGGAATAGTTCCTCTACCTCGTTAGTGTCGGGATGGTAGAAGTGCTCTTTGGTGTAGTAGCCGGCCTTTTCCATTAGATCAAGAAATGGCACCTTGTATACCTGGGCAAGTTTTTCCATTATTTTAGCCGAAGGAATTCCCCTTTTGCCGTTTTCAAGTTGAGATATGTAAGAGTTTGAGACACCGGCATATAACTCTACCTGGCGCGTAGTTAGCTTTCTCTCTTCTCTTAATCCGTTTAGGTATTTACCAAATTCTTCTGGTTTCATTTGTAATCACCGTCCGTCTCTATAATAACCTTTACGCCCCTTCCTGTAATCAAAAACATTTAATATTTTTAAAAAATGTGCTTGCTTTATTAATCATGTCATGGTACCATGATTGCAGAAGTGAACGCTTACAAAAGCAAGAATGTGAGGTGATGAAAAATTGACTATAAAAATCAAGAACCCAAGGGAGTTTAGGGTGCTTATGGTAAAGAGTGGTTTTACTCAGAGGGGATTAGGAAAAGCCACAAATGTTTCCGACACTACAATTAACCACTTAATAAACGGTAAAAAAGGGTGCGGTCCCGAAATAGCGGCGAAAATACGAGAAGTATTGAAAGTAGAGTTTGACGATATTTTTTTTATCGACCATGATTGCAAAAGTGAACACATTTCTACGGGAACCGATGGTCAGTAAGGGGGCCACCATGAACAAATTAAGCAGGATTTTTAATTACCAGGGCAATCAGGTCAGAACAATCATCAAGGATGGCGAACCTTGGTTCGTTGCCGCTGATACCTGCGACATTCTAGCTATCGTAAATGCAAGTCAGGCTGTGCAGCGCCTTGACGACGATGAAAAGGGTATATGTTTAACGGATACCCTTGGTGGTGCGCAGGAGATGGTTATTGTAAACGAGCCAGGACTTTATACTCTCATCTTTAGCAGTCGCAAAAAGGCTGCAAAAACTTTCAAGCGATGGATCACCCATGAGGTAATCCCATCTATCCGCAAAACCGGCAGATATGAAACTGGCATACCCCAGTCGGAGTTCCACCCCTGGGCAGACTTCGTGAGCGAGCACCTGAGAGTCGCCAAGGCCATCGCCGACACTACTGGCGTTAAGCCCGGCATTGCCTTTGCCGCAGCGCTAAATCAGGCCCAACTTGAAACCGGCAGGGACTTGACGGCATACCAAAAGCTATTACCTCCCGCCGACTATGAAACCGGGTACCTGACCGCTACCGACATTAGCAAGCGTATTGGTGTATCCAGAATCAAGGCAAACAAGATGCTTGCGGAAATGGGATTTATCGCCCAGCAGGTGGATGAAAAGAAGCGCAAGCACTGGCGTATCACCGACACCGGCAAGCAGTACGGAGAAGAATTTCCCTTTGTTCGTAATGGTCATGGTGGTTATCAAATCAGGTGGAATGAGGAAGTTTTGCGGGTGCTACCTGAGGCAGTTTAACATGCTACTTCCGCCCCCGCCTCAGATAGTCAACACTCGTATGCAGCGCATTGGCTATCCGGGCAAGCACACGGACAGACGGATGAAAGACACCCTGCTTAATTCCGTGCAGGTAGGAGCGTGAAATGCTGGCCTTTGCAGCGACTTCCGGTTGATTGGTGCCCTTTTCCTTGATTTCTTCCTTGATGCGTTCGCCAGTGCTCATAACAAACTCCTTAAAAGTTATCATCATCAATTTTGCCGTGTTTCTTTTCAAACTCAGCAATATGTTTCTCGATCAGGTATTCAATCTCTTTACGAATGCTACGTTTTTCAACATTAGCAATAAAACGAATCTTATTTGATAACACTTTGGAGATTTGAACCGTTGCCAAAGAAGACTTTAACGACATAATACCACCTTTTGAAACTTTTTATTCATTATACAGTGCATGAAAAGAAATGTATATAACTGTAAAAAGAGTGCGAAACGAGTGTAAAAAGAGTGTATGTAGAGTATATAACCTGCGGTTAAATTCAGAATTGACGGTGTTGCAAATCACAGCGCAATGGCAAGTAGCCGACTAACCAACGAACGGAGGTGGGTTGCATGGGTAAACACAAAAACAACTTAAAGCTAAACGTCACAATTAAAGAGGTGCCGCAGGAAGAATGGGACCCTGGGCCACTCTTGGAAGCAATCGAAAACAGAAAAAGAAAAGAGGCCGAGAAGCAAGCTAGAGGCCGGAAGAACGCCAGCTAACCGCAAACTTCGGGTTATATGAAAGGATGATCCCTCATGCCAAACCTATACCAACTCCCTGACCGCGCCAGAATCCGCAGCCTGATCCATCAAAACGCCTGTGGCAAAAAGTGGCGCGTTGACGTGGACGAAGAAATTGCAAAAATTCTTATGGAATCCAACATGGCAAAGTTAAAAATGGACGGCTACAGTGTCCGCCTGGCCGCGCCAATCGTTACACCGAAAGGAACATGGCCGGTGGTTCGGATTGAAACTGACATTACCTCTGCCGGCTCGGAATGTCCATGGTGTGGCGGCAAAGGCGGGTACCTCGAAGGAGGAGACGATACTTCGCCGTGGGTTGCCGGATGTCAGACTTGCGGCTGTGTGTTCAAATTCGAATTTAAGGAGGTCGGCGCCGATGATGAGACTGGCTAAACTCTGGCTTTTCGGTAGAGTCGTCAAGGAATGGGCGGCTGTGCTGCTCCTGGTTACTGGTGCAGGCGTGGCAGTCGTTGCGCTGTGGCGATTGGTTAGCACCTGGCAGGGGGTATTTGGGTTTTAAGTAACTGATGGAAGGGCAACTGCCAAAGAAAGGAGGGCACTATGGACACCTTCACCGCTAAAATACGGAAACTATATCTTGACATGCTCCTTGAGTCCTTCATGGACGACGCGACCAGATGGGCCAAAAGCCCACGGGGAGGTGATGGGTACACGCAGGGCGTAGACTGGGGCCATGCCTTCGGGATATGCAACACACTGGACTTCCTGGGTCTTGTTGACAAGGAGACGGCGGCAGAGTTGAAAGCGGTGCTGCTTAGTAAGAACACCAGAAAGGAGTTGATACCTTGAAATGCAAAGTTTGCAACGAGCCCAGCGGAACGGAGCGCCTGTGCTCAAACTGCCAAGCGGACGAAGATCGCCGAGTAGTGGAAATGCTCAGCAAGTTCAAGCTAAAGCATCCAAACCGGCTCATACTGGCCGGGAGCGTTCGCTAAAGTGGAGCTGGGAGAAGTGCATTCCCCTGGCGGTCATTGGTACCGCTGCGGTGGTAGTGGTGCTGGCGACGATGTTGGGGGCGTGGGTGTTGAGTGAAACGCCACAGGAGTTGTGGCAGGGTGTTTATTTTAGCATGGTGAGGGGGTGAAGCTGGATGTCAGAAACCTTTAAGGGCTATTGCTTTATTGAAAAAGACGGGGAATATTGTCCTCCAATG
Organism: uncultured Peptococcaceae bacterium; assembly: GCA_964643075.1. Lineage (GTDB taxonomy): Bacteria > Bacillota > Desulfotomaculia > Desulfotomaculales > Desulfocucumaceae > Desulfocucumis. The sequence goes on along the minus strand of CAZXQO010000050.1, from coordinate 2,219 downwards.
AATTTGAAGAGCGTGGAAGAGGTTCACAACTATGTAATGCTACAAAAACAACTCTTCCCGGAAGTCCGCATAACTGACAGTGGCGATTTTACAGTGGTGCATGCGCTGGATGGAAAGATAGTTTTTCCCGAAGAATGGAAGGCTTTCAATAAGAAGGCGGGATAGGTGGAGGGGGTAATTGCTCCGGTCACCGGTACCAGTAAGCCGGAGCGGGGGTGGGTGGTAGATACATAATAAACCACACATAAAGAGCTTGTCACAAATATATGCAAAATCTGCATAGGAAGGAGGGAGAAAAGTTGGTTGTTGACCTGAATAAGTACCGCCAGACAAGGAGGTTGGCGCTGTCGGTACCATTTGCGGAATGGCTCAGAACCTTCCGCGAAAATGCAAAAATAAGTCAAAAGGAGTTGGCCCAGAGAACCGGATATAGCCAGTCGGTTATATCAAGGTGGGAGACTGGAGCAATAGAAGTTTACCCGCACGAGGCCGCGCATATGGCCGCTGCACTGAGTGAAAGGAGGCTGGCGGAGTATTATTGTCACCAATGCCCAATGTCGGCCTGTATGGAAAAAATACAGCCTAAGCCGGCTGCATAAAGAAAAAACCGCCAACTTATGGCGGTAAGAGAAATTTATTAAACCAATTTTACCATGGCCCCAGCACCGGGGTCAAGGAGGGAGGAAGATCCATGAAGCACTGCACCTGGTGCGGCGAGGAGATTAAACCCGTTACCCCTGAGATAAAAGAGTTCGGCGAAGGGCCGTTTGAAACTGATTTTGGTCCGGTGTGTGATGTGTCATGTGCCGTAGATTTACAGATACACATGGACCCGCTGGACCTGATGAAAGACCGCTGGGAGTTCCTTGAGGTTTGCGAACTACTCAAAGAACACGCCGATATGCGCGTTGAGTACCAGCCGGACGGTCACAGGATAGCCGTAGTAATCAGGCCGGCGGTGGGCATAAGCAAATGGACAACACCGCAGATTTTTGCAGAGCGCATGGAACGGGCCATAGAACTGCTCTACCGGGCAGGGATTATGCCGTACACCTACCAGACCGGTGACGAGGCGATATACCTTTTCACCGAAACGGTGAGGTTGGCAAGCTGATGGCCCGGCGCAACAGGTAGGGATGTAAATAAAAATTCGGAGGGATAAGCATTGATAAGAGGAGTTAAGGGATTTAATAAAGACCTGAAATGTAGAAATTTTCAATACGAGATAGGCGGCGAATACGAGGAACCGGAGGCGGTTGCCTGTATGAGGGGTTTCCACTTTGTTGAAAATCCTCTGGATGTATTCGGATATTACCCGCCTGCCGACAGCAGATACGCCGAGGTGGAGGGCGACGGTGAAGTGGATCGAGACACCGAGTGAACTGGGACGATAAAAAAGCCACCAATACCGGCGACCAGAGCGCAGCCACCAATACCGGCGACCAGAGCGCAGCAAGCGTGGAAGGTAAGGAATCTGTGGCAATAGCAATTGGTTACGAAAGCAAGGCTAAGGGTGCCCTTGGATGCTGGCTGGTACTGGCGGAATGGGAAGAGGCCGACGACGGCTATCATATCAAGGATGTACAGTCGATTAGGGTAGATGGTGAAAAGGTTAAGGCTGATATGTGGTATCGATTGATAGATGGAAAATTTGTTGAGTGTGAATAATTTACAGCGCTGCGCCTTCTCGCGTCGGGTGGGCAGGGTGGATGAAGTGGCGGAGGATGCGGCATAACGGAAAGTTTTGGGGTGGCAGCACGGAAAGCAGACGTGCAGGCGGTGAATTAGAGTACACCATGGCCTGAAACCTGAAAGGAGCCATGGGGAAGCCGGGGGATAGAATCAGGGTGAAAGCCCCCTTGTCGGGTAGCGACCGGCCCACCCCTTCAATATTGCAGGCTGCGGCGTGGAGTTTTGGAAAAGAAAAAGAGGGGTACGCTCCGACGGTTGAGGCGTGACTGTCTCGGGCAATCTGGCCGGGTCCGGTGACCCACTAAAAATAGCACCACAACCGCCTGACGCAAGTGGTGAAAATAAACGAAAAGGTGTAGCCCGAGAGTTAGGCGGATCATCCCTAATTATACCCTGTTAACGGGCCGGGAGTGACGGTCCTGGCCTGATTTTTTAAATATGAGGAGCGTGTACCATGCAAATAAAGGCTAATGAATTGCTCAGCAAAATACAGCGTCCGGGAATGGATGCCCTTATAAATTACCTCA
>CAZXQO010000049.1:0-24467 GCA_964643075.1 uncultured Peptococcaceae bacterium | reverse complement strand
GCCCGCAAAGGGCGTCCCAGTTGCTTCGCTATATCCTTCGCTGGCCGCTTCTCCAGATATCCATCAACCAGCACCTGTATGTCGTCGTCCGTCCACTTAGGGTGCTTGTGTTTACTTAGACCCAGGTGCTTATAAATCGTTGAACTGCCCAGACCCATCATCCGCGCTACTTCGTGCCCGTTTCCATGCTCGGCGTAGAGATCCCTGATTCGCTGCTTTTCGTCTTCTGTGAGCACTCTTTTTCGACTAGTCCCCTCACGATTTCCCCAATCGACTTTCCCCGGGTGCAACTCTCCGCTTTGAGCCATTTTAGCTGCGTCTTTGTCACCAGTACCTGCAATCTGTGCCACATCTAACCACCTCCTGTGTAATTGTGTATATAATAGGTAAAAATTTACCCCGGAGTCTCCCCCGGGGTCTGAAAAGCCTCCCTCCCCGGCCAATGGGGAAGAAGGCTTTTTTTGGGTGTATATGTTGATGTTATTTTATCCGGGGGATGTTTATTTTATGATGTCTTAATCTCTGCTTCCGCTATTGCCGGATTCGGCGTTATCGGCTGCGGATCGGGCGCCAGCGCAACGGGCTCCGTGTTAATTTGTACGGCTGAGGTCTGCATACTCTTGTCCGTCAGCCAGGCCCGTTCAATGGACGCCCGAATCGCTTCATAGGTAAGATTGTTTAAGCCATACTTGTCCATGTGTTTTTGAAAGTACGCCAGGGCTTCGTGCAGCTTGTCTGCCCCATTCTTCTCCCGGTAAACCGTTTCGGCATAGGCAAAGGCCTCATGGCCCAGCTCTTTGATGTTTTCGCGTTGCGTGGCCGTGGTGTGGGCCTCTAACCAGGCATGCACTTTAGGCAGCAAGTCACGGAATACAATTTTGCCGGCATATATTATAAGGAAGAAAGCCAGCGTTAAAAGATCGGGGATGAATTGATTGATTATCTGTACTATACTGTTACTCATTAAAATTACCTCCAAATTTATTTTTAGAAGAAAACCTCAGCAGTCGGTAATCCCCGGCGCACGGCCCGGACGATTAAGGAATCACATTGCCATCATCTCCTTGAAATAATTTGCGGCATAGTTAAGCCCCGGTCATTGCCGGGGCGGTGCCTTATGTCGCCAAAGCCATTTAATTCGGTCTGGTCAGCGTGGCCTTTTGACCATCCCAGTTAACCAAGTAGCCCATATTCCCGGCCACTGCCCGAACGGGCAAGAGCATCCTATTAGACTCAGCTGCCACCACTGCGGGTTGATCCAGGCTAATAGGATGTCCATCCACCACCATGCTCAGGGCCCCCGGTGTAATCTCAATCTTACTGGCCGCTTTTGGCACAGAGATATCAACGCTAGTCCAAGCCTCGAACATATACCAGCCGTAGTCATATCTGGATGTAAGCCACTCGTACGGCAATAGAGCATAACCACTCATACCCCACCCGGAGCCCCAGCTATTTCGGAGGATGAGTGCCTTTTGGTCAGGCAGATCCCCGACGATGCCGATAGCATGACCACCAAGCATCTTACCTTCGGGGAGTGGTATTTTACCGTCTGCGCCGGGTTTAAAGTTCTCACAGACAAGCAAGGCCATAATAAAAGGCCCCTCACGTTGAAGAGCCTGGCGCATGGAGTTTAGCAAATTACCCCGGGTAGTATCACCCGGAGAGCAAAGCTGTGCATATGTCTGTATTTTATAGGGAGCCGCTGCGGCCTCGGCTGCCTCCGGCACCACGGGCACCGCTGGGGCTGTCAGGCTGGCCAGGGTAGTATATGGCAGGTTCACCTCCGGGCAAATGCCGTATTTTTGCAGGACCTGCATGGCTGCTTTAGGTGTGGTCCCCTCCTGCCCGGGCATTCCGTCTATTTGCTTGCACATGGCGTAAAGGAATGCCGCCGACAGTCCACCAGACGGATAATCACCCTGGGTAATCTCCTCAAATGCCTTCGGTGTCCATGTGGTAGCACAGGCCACGCAGGAGCCCCTTTGCCCCTGGTCGAACACCGGCGGCATGTTTGGTCGGTAGTCAATGGACCCTGGTGCAATAGCTACCGGGTCACCGACTGCTGATATCAATTTTTCATACTGGTAATTGCGCGGGTCATAGGCTGAAGGCAACGCGGCCAGTTTAAATCCCCCATGTTCTCCCGACATGTCCTCCATAGCCCGTCTGAGTTGATATACTGCTTCTGCGGACAAATTATTTACCTCCTTATCAGCTTATCGTTACTGTCCTGGTTGCCCCGTCCCACTCCACCTTCCGTCCCAGCGCCTCGGCCAAGACCCTAACCGGCACCCAGGTACGACCATCAATCTCCTTACCCCCCAGCGTCTGGCCACCAACCCGGATTGTGACCGCATTGGGGTCAGCCGGGACCGGCGCCGGCAGCTGCAGCCCCAGGTACCCGGCTACCCCCTCCGCAATGGCCCGGGCAGCCCTGGCCTGGAATGCAGGAGTCTCCAACAGGCCCTCCTCCGTGTGGTTGCTGATAAACGCCAACTCCGCCAGGCACGCCGGCATTTTTGTTTCCCGCAACACGGCAAAGTTAGCCTCTTTCACTCCGCGATCGGGAAGGCCCAGGGCAGGAATCAGCCGGTCATGGACAGCCTTAGCTAGCTTGTCCCCCTCGCCTTTGAGGGAGTAGCAATATACCTCTGTTCCGGTTGCACTCTGATTCGCTGCCGAATTGCAATGGATGCTGACGAAGATATCAGCGCCCCATGTGTTAGCCAGGTTGGCCCGCGCGGTCAAATCAGTACTCTGGTCTGCGCCCAGGGCAATGTCACTATCCCGGGTCAGCCTAACCTCAGCCACTGGCGCCAGAATTGCGGCCACCAATTTGGCAACGGCCAGGGTGATAACCTTTTCCTGCACTCCAGTGGGACCTGCCGCCCCGGGATCTCGGCCGCCATGGCCAGGGTCAATCATTATTTTTTTCATGCTCCCACCTTCCCTTTCAGTTCCACAATATCGCTTTTGATCTCCCCGACATCCTCGGTCAGCTTTTCAAGGCAATTCATCAATCGTTCCTCTCTGCGCTCGTTGTGCTTGAGCACATAAAAAAGCAGCACCACGAAAAGCGCTGCAAAGGGTTCTTGCCCTGAGACTGTTTTTAAGATTTCGGCTTCCAATCTCACCCCACCTCCAGGTATCAGATTTAAGAAAAACCGCCCCCTGGCGGCTATGTGTAAACTTTTACCCGTTTTTATGACAATTGGCAGAATTTTGTTTACTGACCACCTCCTACCTGTTATGATGTGAGTAAATGAGAGGGGGAATGTATGTGCGCACTAAACTTATCGCCGCGCTGCTCGTTGCTGTGTTGGTGGTGATGGCCGGGCCGGGGGTTGCGAGTGCAAATATTGCCGATGCAGTTAACCAGCTTCACGCCCAGGGATTAGAAAGTAGTGCTGAAGTTAATCAGACATATGTCAATCTAAGCAATACCTCTAATGGAACAGTTTCATCTGTAACATATAATGGGGCAAATCAAATAAGGACTGATAATTCATTTACTGTAGCATCGCAAACATACGATGAAGCTCATGATAAAATTGCTCAATTTGTTTTAGATTTAAACATTAAATACAATCCAGATACAAGTCTTGGAATAAGCGGACTCTCAAACAATGTGACCGTAAGTATTTATACATACGGAACTATGAAAGATCAGGTTGCATATGCCATTGTTTCTGGATTAGTAGATTGCCTCGGCAACCCGCCTATAATTGTCGGAAGTGGCGGAAGTGGTTCCTCTTCATGGGTAAACAATTACACTCCTGATGCAATGGCTCCCCAGAATATCACAACTTTTAAGATAGGCGATCCGGTATACACGGTAAATGGAACCACGCAAACCATGGATGTTGCCCCGGTGCTTAACGATGGTAGGACATATGTTCCTGTACGTTTTTTGGCCTATAGTTTAGGTGTCCCTGTCTCAGGAGTACAATGGAACGAACAAACCCAGCAGGTAACAATATCAAAGGGAACTACCACTATTGGCCTCACGATTGGCAGTCCCACAATGACAATAAACGATATAGTTACCACCATGGACGTGGCCCCATATGTTTTAGATGGTCGCACAATGCTTCCTGCCCGGTGGGTGGCCGAACCGCTAGGGGCAACGGTAACATGGGACGAAACAACACAGCAGGTTATGCTTGGGGTTCCACAGACACCGTAACGGGGGAATTAATTTTTGCTGGCACTTGTAAAGAATCTTTGATTGCAATAAGTTGATTAAGTTTATCAACAAGTTTTTCGCGCCGCTGCTGCAACCCCTTCATGTTGTGGTCTATGTTGTCGATGCTGACCTGAGTGATTTTTATTGAATTATTAAGATCACTCAGGTCGGTTTCATTTTCAGTTACAATAACTTTTTTGCCATCCTTTTCGATGAGTTTTGCCACTTATATCATCACCTCCGGAAGCCTGTCAAAAGCATGCTCTTTTCTTGTAGCCGATAGTGACCAAACAAAAACAGAATTGCTTATACCGCCATTCCTTTCTTTGGCAATAAAATAATCCGGCCCAATTTCAGCAACATAAACATCAGTATCAGTATATGATGTTAAGTGAATTAACCATGGGGTGTCATTCGTATCGGGCTCAATGCACTCCAAAAAGATAGGATCTATAACTATTGTACATAATCCATTTTCAAGCTGCGCCTTCCCCTCGTCAATATATTTTTGTTCAGGAGATTCCCTGACCGCTAATCCCCTTTTACCGTAATTCTCTGTCTCCTCCATGTTATATTTACTACCACTGCCCATATAAAGATCCCCAAAAAATCTATGAAAACTGCTCCCGGCAGTATAGTCAATGCCATTATTTGCTTTTAATGATATGTTATTTGAATTTGGACCAACCAAAGCCAACGGTCTGCTATTTAACGAGATCAATGCCGCATGCATTACACTGTTTAAGCTATAGCCTCCGATCAGTCTTGTATATTCAGTGCCAGAGTCATAGATTGAAATATTCCCCACAGCACCACCAGAAACCATCTCAATAGCCTTTTGGTTGTTATATATAACCCTGAGAGCATTTGGCGGCGCAAGTTCGATATAACTTGTATCCGTCTCTGCCCCGGTCCGGATCGTCGTCGAATATATCTCGCCGTCCACAACTTTCAATCCATATTTCCCCGCTAAATACTGCCCCAGCCACACCCGCAGAGCACCTAGGTTGTCAAACACCTTAATGCCATCGCTGGTCATTGTGCAATAGCTCGGCAGGTTATGCGGACTGGAAAGGTTATTGTGGTCACTTACTGCCCCGTCTGCATATCCCTCGGCATTACCCTGCGCTGTATCAGCCTTCCCCTGCGCCCCGGTCTGTGTCTCCAAGTCCCCGGCAGCATTACCGGCAATGGTTGTCCCTATCCCAATTTCACCGCTGGCAAGCCATAACCCGAATTTGCGCACTGTTGGCTGTAGTGTCCCGTCACAGGTCATCAGATACGTTGTGGCATCGTCCACGGTTAGGGGGAGGCCGGTATTGTAGGCGGTTTGGTGCTCGGTTAAGGTGCGGGCGCGGGAGGAGATACGGAAGTTGGAGATTGTGCCGTTTGCCTGAAGGACCCCGCTCACGTAACAACCAATGCCCATTGCTGCAGGCAATGAACCAATAGGCTCCGCATAAGCAGTATCTAAACCAACTTGAATACCGTTACAGTAAAGGTTCATAACGGAACCGTTGCCGGACAACATTATGATATAGGTATTGCCTTGAGATATAAACCCGGCAGCAGAAGTTATGGCATATAGTGTGCTATTAGAATATATATTAACAGTTAGCGCACCGGTCGGAGATACGGCAAGGTAATATGCATTAACTCCGTCGGTAATTCTGTTTGTCCAAAGTTCTTTATAGTTGTCTCCCGCATTCATCACACCCGTTGGGGTAAACTCCAATTCTACTGCCCAATTCCCTTTCGCAAAAACACCTACAGTGGGAATGCTCAAGGCTTCAGCGGCACGGGCCTCTCCGCCAGTAATCCATGAAGTTGTATATGCTTTCTGGCCTATCTCCCAACCATCAGCCCAAAACGTTATAGCCTGTACACTTATTGTATGTATAACTAACAATATTGTTCCGGCGATTGCGCCATAGGTAAAAGGATCTGGCGCTACAAACTGCCATGCAGAATTTAGGGTTACAACCTTGTCTGGATATATTACACCGCTTCCAGAGTCTTGAAAACGCACACCAACCGTGCCACTACCCTTTAGCCAAACTCCACCGGCATATGCGGCACCAGGGACTGCATTTACGGGGGTCACTACATATGCTCCCTGATCTATCACGGTACCATCACATACAGCCTTTAGGCTTGCCGCCCCCTGCCAAAACATAGTAGTATCGCGGGTTAATGTTGTTCCTGACGCCCCAGCGTAAAATCCTGCCGTGTCTGTCTCTACGTTGGATTGATTCGCCGTCAGAAGGTTTGTTGCGCCCTCTTCAATTTCTACCCCTTGATTGGCGTAGTACACAGCAAAATCAAGATAATGCTGTGTACCTGTATAACACCACAAACCAACCCCGCCACCTGCAAAGGTCGTATCAATTACACTTATAACTTTTGTATTGTTAAAATAAGCCTCTAATCTGCTTCCATGTAGCGAAAACTTTATATCAGCAGAAGTGCCACGAGGCCAGGTCATATCCGCTACGGCAGTAGGGTAGCCTATTATATTTGTTTGTACGCCGTTAACAACTTTCCATAACTCCAGGTTACTTCCTGGTCGGATGCCACTATCGTCCTGAACCAGCAGAAAATAGTAGTTATTGCTATCTTGGTGTCTGGCAATTATGCCACCGTGGTTTGCCTGGTCGCAGTTTATTTCAATTTCGCAATCCTGAATCAGTATGTCGTTTTTAATCAAGCCAGAATTTTGACTATTGCCAGTTGCAGTTAAGGACCCATTGTTAATTGACCATGCGGTATTTGCAAAACTAGTGTACTGGCTGGAAAGCTGGTCAGTATCAAACAAGTCCTGCCACACCGGGGCAGGCTGGCGCATATATTCGTAGCGCGGGACACCGGAGGCGATCAGGTTGCCGTAGTCGTCGTATGCGATGCTGGCCCGGGTGAAAGCGGCGGTTTGGGCGGCGAGGGTTTCGTAGTGGCCAAAGTGGGCCTTTAGCTCTCCTGTACTATCGTATGACCTTACACCGTCAGCGGCATATTCCGTGCTGCCATCATCCGACTTACCTATCATTTTTATACCACTGAAACCAATGGCCACATTCCAGGTAGTCCCGCCATCCCGGGTAAACCTGATACCCTCTTTCGAGAGGCGGATCTGCTCATTTAGGTTATCAGGGTTAATTATATATAAATTGTCACCGTCCCAGTAAAATTCTGTATTGCCGAAAATTTTAATCAGGCTGGTCCGTATCTGTCCAGCGTTCAACTCATCAGCAGTGAAGCCGTCCCCGGTGCCAAACGTCCGCCAGATCCAGTCACCCGTAACCAGATCCTTTTCGTTGGACAGCATGAATCCGTTGCCGGTCAGCATCATGGCTGCTGTGCCGTCAATGGTTTCAAAGACAATGTTCCCGTTGGTATCCGTGTACCAGTTCGACGTAGTTGACTGCAATTGATTGGATAAAATATTAATAATACCGTTAAGCCAGGACGTATTCAAGGTGCCATCAGTATTAAACTGAGTGGCCCGGTCCCATACCCCCTGCCGGTCCCTGGTAACCTGATTAACCTGCTGCTGTACCAGGGCATCAGCTGCCAGATCAGGTGCAAAATTACCCAGGACAATCTTTGTATTATCCGGCTGCAGTAGATCCCGGTCAATCTCAACCACCCGGGCAGCCACAAGTAAAGCCGGAGAGAATATGCGGTCAATAACCCGGACGGTATCACCTTTGCGGACTTTTTCATGGCTATATCCGGATAACCTTTCCAGGTCGGCCACGTCCAGGCTGTATGTCACACGCGGAGTTTTGTATTGTTGCAGGTAACCCCATGTCTTTTGCAGGAGCGTGGCAGCATCGGTTTCCTGGTCATCCTGAAATATTCCGAAGCGGTGACGTCCCCCAGGACGTCCCCATGCAGTCAGCGCATCCGGATCTCCGACCCATTCCTGGTTCAGAGGCTTATCCACCGGATTGCCCCCGGCCACAGTCCATTCTATCGCTCCGAAGTCCAAGCGCCTACCGTAACCGCCTGTATCCACCTCTACCCCTTTGCCCCGGCCAAACATAGCCGTTGCAACGGTGGTCAAGTCCACTTCGCGCTTAATACTCTTTGTATGTCGCCCATAGGCAAACTGCTTGCCAGTGTCGGCCCCGACCCTGGACAGGAGGTCAACATACCGGGCAGAGATAACGCCACCATTGACAACTACCCTAAACTGCAGTTCCCCAGCCCAAACAGAGGCTACTTTTTGGACAGCCGAAAGTGCGGATTCATAGTAATAATTCGTACTGTTGGTGCCAAGGTCGTTTACCGTGCCAACACTCCAGCGAGTGCCGGAAAGTGCCTGGGTAAGGGCAAAGTTTGCACTGCAGCCGGTTGGCCGCACATCCTGGATAAAATCATCTATGAGCTCGTAAAAGGCATGCTCACAGAAAGCCGTCCTAGTCAGGCCGTCACCATGGGCATCATCAATACGCTTAATTTCAAAGAGTTGCCAAGCCATGTCAAGGTCTTGAAATGCCGCCAGATTCCCCTCGGTGACGTACTGGCTGTCCGGGTGGTCGGCAGGAACAGTAAAAGAGAACGTGTTCTCCATATTGAGCTTTTCAGTGTGAACAGCATCATAATAGGGACAGGCAGTACCCTCGTTTTTGAGCACCGCTTGAAGTTGTTCGTCAAGATTAAAAATGTATAGCATTATAACCACCTCGGAGAAAATGTCACTGTAGCCGTACATTTGCCGGTAGGGGTAATGATCAGCGCATTATTACCAACTGCCAGGGCGAAGAACTCACTGTTTTCCCAGTCCAGGCTTACCAGTGCTCGGACACCGTTGACCAGGACTGACCCGGTAAGACAGTTAATATCCAGGATGTCATTTACAGCAAAGTTCCTGACCACCCGGAGATATTTACCGCCAAGCGTCACCTTCCATTCCGTGGCCGCAGCCGTAAATGTGGCGCTGAATACCGGGTATGCCTCAAACGTCCCGGAATTGGTCACAGTTACGGCATCATTGGCAAAGTTGGCCTGCACCTCTGCACCATAACCCAGGGGTTCGCATCGAAATTTCAAGGTAGACTTCCCCATCGTGAAAAACTGGTCCAAGTCTACAACATCATCCAGCTTGGCCATGTAGTATATGCCCGATTCATCGTCGAAAGATAGGCTTTGCCGGTCTGTCGTATATAGCCAAGCAGCCACCTGGCGGAGTTTAGACCGCAGGTTTTCCATGGTGTCCTGTACCAGGCCGCAGTCCAGTTCAATCGTTCGGTCGGCCAGTTCCCGGGGGAATAAATAAGATCCCTGGCGGCCAGGGATCTGCAGGTAACTATCATTTATCCCAGGAAGCACCTGGCGGTTTTTAGACTTCATCACAACGCCATAAACGCTGCAGTGGGTGCCGTTAAAGGTGAATCCATAACTCATACTCCCTGCCCCCTTGACCTACCCTGATTGAGGTAAACCAGTTGCTGAGATACTACCCGGCTGTCAAGCTTCAAAATCACCTGAATAGGATTGCCCCCGCCGCTTTCCTCTCTCACTATTTTTCGCAGGTCATCCAAAGCCCCGACAAATTCAGGTCTTTTTTCTCCCACGCCAATGACGGTAGGGCTGCTAAAAATACCACCCTTGTCATACCAATTCACGCCAACGTCAGGCACCGGGAAATCCACCCCTCCGACCGAGTGCCAGTCAACGGAGAAGTGGAAGTGAGGCATAGGGATGTGAAGCGACTTTATTCCGTTGATTAATCCCCTGATTATATCTTCACCCCACCGGAGGGCTTGAGACGGTATGGATTTAATATAACTCCAAGCGCTCTCCAGGCCACTCCTAACGGTATTGTACAGGCTTGACATGGCCCCGCTTACACTGCTGGTTATGCTGATCCAAATATTTGATATGCCTGTCTTGATAGCGGACCAGGCATTCATTGCAGTCTGTTTGATGGTGTCCCAGTTGATGCCAAGCTTTCGAGCTAAAAGAATTGCCCAGCCAGCCGGTCCAGCGGCCAGCAATAATATATCTTCGCCCCACTTTTTAAAAAAGTCTTTAATGGCATTCCAGACATTCGAGGCCGTTTCTTTTATTCCGGTCCAAATCTGAGATAATTTTTCCTTGATGGTGTCCCAGTTCTTATACAGGGCCACACCTATGGCTATCAGCGCAGCTATAGCCGCTATAGCAATGCCAACCGGGCCTGTGGCTATCGTAAAGGCTGTGCCCAGGGCCGGGGCTATAGCGATTATACTGGATATGGAACTTGCAAGAGTACCCAAAACCACAAGCAACGGCCCTATTACAGCGGCTAATCCTGCAATAACCAGGATGACCTTTTTTCCTGCCGGGGAAAGATTGGTCAGCCATTGGATTAGAGGTTTTATGGTATTCATTATCTGTGTCAGTGCCGGCGCCAGTGAATCCCCCAATTTTTCAGCGGCTACTTGCACCTGCTCTTTGAATTGCGCCCAGGCAAAGCCTGTCTTGTTTACGCCTTCGGTCTGCTCTTTAAAAGCCTGGTCAGTTACACCGGCCACATCACCCATGGCTTTTAATTTCTGACTAAAAGTGTCAGCCTGCGGTCCAGCCAGTGCCATGGCCAGGGTCTGTCCTTCGATTTGCTGTATGTATTTCTGGAGGGGTTGACCGCTTGTTTTTGCACCCTTTACGATCGCATCGATCGTCCCCTTTAGGCCCAGTTGCTTAATCATGGCCTCACCGCTTTTGAATCCCATGCTCTGGATAAGATTAGTCATGTCTTTTGTTGGTGCCATGAGGCTTTGCAAGATGCCGCGAAACTGGGTAGACACCTCTGAAGCTGTGCCAGTAACACCAGTACCAGTTGCCATGACTGCGAACATGTCGTTCATGTTGACACCCATGCTGGCGGCCAGAGGGGTTACCTTGCCCATGCTGGCGGCAAGTTCTGGAAATGTGGTTTGACCCAATTTCACCGTCTGGAAAGCTAAGTCGGAAACATGCTGCACGGCACCCGCTGACGTGTCGCCATATCCTTTTGTGACGGCACTGGTGAGGTTGATTGCATCGGTGGTAGTGGCTAGGCCGGCAGCAGCGGCTTTTGCGTTTATCTCAAGATCTTTTGCCGTGTCGCCGGTATCGCCAAAAGCTGAAATGACCTGATACAAACCGCCAGCCAAATCTTCCGTTGACTTTCCGGTTTCGACGGCCATGTCTTGAACCGACTTTTTAAGCTCGTCTACCCGGGCGACGCTATTCGGGATCAAGGTGGCCACGTTGGCCATGGCACCGTTAAAATCCATACTCATTTTTACAGCCGCCACGCCCATGCCAACCAAAGGAGCTGTAATGGCAAGAGACATTTTCTTGCCGATATCAGTCATTTTGCTGCCTATTCCGCCAAGCGATCTTGTGGCATTATTTAATCCCTGGGTAAACCCGGAGCTATCCAGTCCCAGCCGAACAAAAAGATCACCTATCTGCAAACTACTTCACCCCCTGGCATAACAAAAAACACCCTGACTGGGTGCATTAATTGACTACTTTGAAATTTCTTAGATCTGCCTTACTTAAAGCCTTAATTTTTCCCAGGGGCCCGGAATCATCGGTCCATTCTCCTGCGGGCATTTCTTTATCTTTATCGCTCAAATAAACGAAAACAGAATTAGGACCAAAGCCATTCACTAAAGAGAGAAAGCGCCTCCAACTCATGGCTGGCAGCGCCTCAACAAGATTTATTCCATATTCCCGCTGGAAATCAGCCTCCACAACGGACCAGTTCTCCAGTAGGTCTAACCCTTTTTCTCCCCCTTCTTGGGGGCCTTCGCGTTTCCCGGGTTAAATTGCTCCGTGGCCCATTTCATTAAGTCACCAAGCTGCTCAATAGTGAGTCCCTTGTCGCACCACTCCTGTACTTTGTCTTCCCCGAAGACTGAAAAGGCCAGATCCAATTGTACCGACTCAGGCAGGTCTTTATTGCCATATTCCCGCTGTGCCCGGACCATTTTCAGGATCATAGTAGCCGGCAGGGAAGGCGGCAATGTTTCCACCTGTCCAAACAGCTTGAATTCAATAGGCTTTCTCTCCTGCTCCGCCCAATAGGCATCAAAGTCTTTGATACTCATAGTATTTTCCTCCCACTAATCCCTCTTCTTAAAACTCTGAATTTACTTTCCCTATAAAAACTTTTAGGACTGCTCTGAAGATACTATAAATTAGCATCCCGACAGCGAAAGAAAAGGCAAATGTCCAATTTATCATGCGTTTCCCTCCTGAGTAGACTAGGGCGGCACTGGGCCGCCCGATCGTTAAGCAGTTGTGAAATTAATAATTACCGGTGCTGCCAGAATATTGCCCGCCAGGTCATGCACAACGGTTATAACCAGCGTATATGCGGTTGCCGCGGTCAGGTCAGCATCCGGGTTGATTGTCACAGTATCGGTACTCAGTGACAGAGTACAGGCCACAATGGCGCCGGTATTATCCATAAGGATAAAGTTGTTGCTATTGACATCACCGGACTGGATTTCCTCGCTAAATACCACGGTGAGATTGGCGGAAACAGATACGCCGGTCGCGGCATCAGCCGGGGTGGTACTCTGCACGGTCGGTGCCGTAGTGTCAAGTGTAGTAGTCAGGTTGACTGCAGTCTCGTTAAATTCAATTACAGGCTGATCCTGCACCCACACGTCCAGGGTGATCGACACATAGTCATCGTACTTTTCGGTTATCCCGTAGGTACCCGGCTTTACCCTGCAATTGGTAAGGGTGACATGGGCATCGCCCAGACCATCATCAACCTTTGTAACCTGTCCCTCCAGCTTAAAGAGAGGCAGAGAGGTGCCACGGGACGCAAAAGTGTAGCTCACCTTTTGGTTGGGCGTAACCCCACTGTCTGCAATTGTCCCACCCATTACAGCAGATAAGGCATTCATAGAAATTTTATTAAAGGCGAGTTTTGCGCCATAACCCTTCACATAAGAGTGGAGGTCTTCTGTGTCATCGCCCTCAAGCGTCTTTCCTCCAATCTCTACGCTGGGCGCATACTGAACAACTTTCGGGACGTCATAGCCGGTGCCCCAACCCCCGGCGCCATCAGTTGGATAAACTTTAACATCTGCAAGGCCAAACGCCGATGAATCACGTACTAATGTCAATTTACATTCCTCCTTTAATCTTTAGAAGTACGCACTTCCAGGTTAAAAGCGAAAACCACCCTTCCGGTGGCATCAATTTCAAGCTTAAATGGTGTCTGCAACGCCCTAAACCAACACCGGCGGCCATTCACGGTTATAGTGCGATTATCCGGCTTATCAAGCAGCTTATATATCGTCCAAGCCTTTGTTCTGGCAGTGGGATAGTTTTTATTTCTGGTCGAAATTTGCACCCGGCGGGAAATATCATCCTGGACGGTGGCTGCTTCACCAGCATACTCAAAGACGCTCACGATGCTGTCCGGCGCATCAGGACGAAAATCCAAAAAGATATCCGTGCCCAAGGCGGTAGCCTGGCCGTTTGTAATTAAATAGGCGGCAATATCGCTAGTTAACTCGGCAATCTAAACCACCCCCTACAACCCCATGCCATTTCTCAGTCGACGGGCCATCTTTGTGGGCAGCGTTGGCTTTGCCTCATTTACCGGGTCTTCCAGGTATTTAGCTTTACCTACCGGGTGCTGTGCCGTCAGGTTTTCATGGACATATACAGCATAAGGTGCTGCCGGTCCGCCATAGCCCATCTGCACAGTAACCTGGTCACCACTGATCTCCGGCTGTTCAACATGGCCGGTGTCACGGAGCGCTCCGGTATCTACAGGACACTCCCTCTTGCTCTCGGTCATAATAAGTTCAGCCTCAGCGTACAGGGCCTCGGCCCCTTTTTGTATTGCCCCTGCTCCATAGCGCTCAAGTGCCCGCAGTGGTTCTTGTGTGCCTTCGATTCTAATATTAATCATCAGGTATACACCACCCTATGGTCAATTACCCCTGTCTCATCCGGACTACCGCCAATGCTCAAAATTAACGGCTGTGTACCATCGGGCAGCGTGATCCGGTCCTTAACCGTCACAGTCACGCTGCCGTCAAAGTAAACCTGGGATGTGCTAACAACCTGCTGCCCCTGGGTGTCGCGGATCATTTTCACCTTCTCCTGGACCCGGGCGGAATATGAGACAGGCGCACCATAAACCGGCTGGCCATATTGGTCATCTCTTACCCATGGCTCAACCGTTACTGATTGTCCAAACCATTCAAGGAAGTCCCGCTCCATCCCATCATCCCCCGCTTAAAAGAAGGTTGCACAGCATTGGTATCCTCTGAGGCTGTCGTTTTCTCGTCCTGTGTCAGACCACCAGCAAAAGGTACCGCCAGAATCCCCGCCCGTTGCCTGAGTTTATCGGCCAGGGTAAAATATTTATCCGCCTTCTGGCTCAGGCTGATTTTCAGGTCTCCCACAGCTTTGTCGGCCTTTCGGGAAAATTTGGCGGCAATTCCCTCAGCGGCGGCCACGGCAGTATCCAAAATGCTTGATTCAGTAGTCAAGAGAAAACTTATTTCCTCATCCTGCAGGAGTTGGTCGCTATTGTCGGTGTCGCCAATATAAAAGCGAACGGCATCCTTGTCGCTGGATGCCGGGTCGCCGCTATATGTCCAGGCCATTTAATATCACCTCAGGCCTAAAGCAGGATATATTCGATATATGCTTTGCCGACGATGCCTGCAGATGCACCAGTTGCAACGGAACCAGTGACATACTGGGTGGCACCGCAACGTACATGCGCCAAGCCATTTGTGCCGTGATCTATAATGTTGGAGAAAAGACCGGTGGCCGCATTCACATCCAGGCCGTCGATCAGGGTGTCATTTGATGTGGTGCCATTGGCTGCCACGCCACAGTCTACCGTACATGCTGCAGTTGCTTTGGTGGTCACATCAAGAAACAATCCCTTCACTATCGCCGCTGCTCCAGGGGACCATGCAAATAACCCGCCCGCTGTGTCTACGGCGGACAAATCAACTTCGGCAACCCTTACAATCCGATCTGTTCCATGCAGTAAATTTAATTCTGTCGTAGTCGATGTAATGCCGTCCAAGGTATTTAATTCGGCAGCAGTAGATGTTACAGACGTGCCAGCGCCAGCACCCAATTTCAGGTCGGCTATTGCGAGTACATCAACATTCTTGTTGGCCCCAACCACAACAGCCTTGCTTGCTGTTACAGTGCCGCTTGAAACACCGTCAAGCTTATTTATTTCTGCGGCGGTTGCGGTAACCTTGGTTCCTCCGTAATCAAACTCGCCTGCCGGGACGGCAACACCGCCAACCTTGGCTTTTCCCTTGGTTAGTGTATTCACCAGTCATTCCTCCTTTTTAAGGGTTGCGCTTTTCCAGTTACGCACCTCCGGATGTTCCTTAACATGCCCTTTAAACACTTCCACCGCGACAAACATCCGTCCACATACTGAGCACGTTATCGGTTCGCCGGTATACGTAGCTATATACCGCTGCTCCCGGAGTTTAGGGGCGTGTCTCCACGCCCCTGTGTCCACTACTTCACCCCGCTGCAGCAATACCCCGGCTGTCTGCAGGGGCCTTTGTACTACATCCATGTAATTACCCCTCCCTATGCTATGGCCGCATTAAAGAAGGCTCCGCAGTCAGCAGCCACCATCTTGGGATCAATAGCCATTTCACCCTCAACCCGATCGGCTTTCAGTCTGCGGATCGGGAATTTATCGATGGCCACGCCAAAGCCGCTCTTGATGTTGTTGGCAAGGTTCTTCCAGGCGTAGATGTAGCCAGCACTAGGAGCCAGCAGGCTCGGGGCCGGGGCACTGTATGCCAGCAAAGCACCTTTGCCATGAATGAAACTATAGGCCTCAGTTGCACCTTCAGCATTGGTCGCATAAATGGCGCCAGCCACAACAATCTTGTCAACTTCAAAGACCTTGGCAATCAGATCGGCAGTTATGACACCGGCCTGGGTGTACTTGTACCGGTCAATAATATCCGGGTGCTCCTTGAGTGCCTCAAAGACTTCCTCGCCCAGCAATAGGACGTTTGGTTTAAAACCGGTTACCCCTTTGATTGCGAGGCGCGCATTTTTAACGTCAGTAATAGGCGTTGAATTGGTATAGTCACTCCACTGAATAAACTGCCCAGAGCTCGGACCCGAAGCTACACCAGCATAGTCGGTGCCCCATACTCCGGTCTTGAAATAGCCATCGGCAAATAGGCGCTCACGTCGAATAAGAAGGCGTTGGGTAACAAATTCCGTCCCATCGCGGTCCATGTTTAGCGGGGCATCGGCATTGTTCCGAATATCCCATGGAATGTCCTTGTGAAATGCCCAGGTTTTGCAGCTGTAGGTGCTGTCATGATTCAAGTTGTAACCACCGCCGGCGGACTCGGTTCCAGGAGCCCGTTGCTTCGCCTCATCACGCATCCAGTCATTTTTGTCGTAGGTATAATAACTATCTGCCTGTTTTTCCACCGGAACAACCGGAAATACCTTATCCGCCACAAAGTCGCCGGCATTCTGGATATAGGCAATCGAGATGTTGGTCAAAGGTATATTCGCATGTACCTGATTCATTGTCGGTTGCGGCAAAATATATCACTCTCCTTATAGTATTTGGGCAAAAGAAAATGACCCTGGGCTTTACCCAAGGCCACTCTTCTCTTAACTGGCCTATTGAATCACAATTAACAGGACACCTTCGCCCTCAGCAAAAGCTGTGGTGCTGGCCACCACCACACTGATTTTGTCAGTGCTGGTAAACACATTATTGGCGGTTACGGCGGTACCGTCTATTACCTTACCTAAAGGTGTGCAGTTTGCGCTGGTAAGACTGACAACGCCACCGGTCAAGGCTGTTGAGCCGATTTCCACATGCAGAGCAGTTGCCTTGGCTGCAGTGGTAACTGCGTCAGTAACAGCAAAGGACACCTTTTTGATTGTGCCGTTGATGCCGGGTATAAAATCTGTCAACACATCGCCATCGGCAACATTGGCCAGTTTGATCGGAATACTCAGTATCATGCCGGAATTGGTTCCGGTTGAGGTCCGGGTCACAAGCAAGACGCTATGTATTTCGCCGACGGAACCACTTTCAAGGGCCACGGCAATAGCTGCTGCGGATCCGGCTGTCGTAATAAGCTTACCGTTTGCATCAGAGGAAAGATTATCCCCGGCGGTTACTGTGCCGCCATAGACAGCTTTTGACACGCCCAGGGTCATTACATTTCCGATTGTGCCGGATGCGGGGTTGTCCTGCATAATACCGACAGCATTATCTCCTGCGCCTGCCAGGGCCGCCGCTCCATTGGCATCAATCTTAACAGCATAAAACTGTTTCGCCGAAAAATCGGCCGCGGCTACCAGGGAAAGATTCTCAAGGGGTTTTTCCCATGCCATTAGCGATCCCTCCTATATGCGTTTTGCTCCCGCTCATACTCAGCGTACAAGTCCGGGTTTTCCGCCCAGACCTTCGCCAGAGCTTGCTCCTTGGTCATGCCACTGTTTTTCTGAACCATCTCGGCCGCCATGGCCTCGGCTTTTGCAACGGCATCGCCACCGCCGGAAGCGCCGCCGCTGCGGCCAAATTCGCCGAACAGCATACCCTTTTCCACCTGCTCGTTGCTGGCCTTGAAGGTCTCTTCCAGTTGCCTGCCGTATTCATCGGAAACAGCGTAGGCCTTTTTGAGCATGTCCGCAACGACTTCGGCTTTACCAATGTGCGGGAACTGCTCGGCACGCTTCATAAATTCCTGATTCTCCCGCTTTTCCTTCTCGGACTTGGCCAGTTCCTCGGCATCCCTGGCTCGCTTCTCGGCATCCTCCAGACGCTTTCTTACTTCCGGATTAACGCCTTTCCAAATGTCCTCCTGTCCACCGTCCAGATTCTCTTTCTTCTCCAACTCGGCAACCTTGGCAGCCAGGCCATCCACCTGCCCGGCTTGTTTCTCAATGTCTGCAAGGTACTGCTGCACTTCTTCCGACAGGCCTTTTCTTACCTCTTCAGTGATCGGCACCTGTTCATTCCCCCTTTGTTTACTCACCCCACCCGGGGCGGCTTCGGCCTCAGTTATAAGCTGAGACAGCATGGTTTGCATTTGCTTCAGCATGTCCAGGCGGCTGGCGGCAATTTTCTTACCCGCCTTAACTACACCAGTGCCCACCAGGGCAGAAAAAAACTGCTGTAGAGACTGTGCTATAGCAGTTTGCTTGTCAGTTAGGGTATCATCATCCAAGATGCTGTCCAGGGATTCGCGAAGGGCTCTGGTAAGATCCCAAAGTAGTTCATCCGTTTCCTGGTCAGCCAGGATTGAATTTAAGTCCTGGGCCTGGCCGGAACCATCGCCCGAACCAAAGAGACCCTTGGCAAAGCCAAACAATTTTTCTTTAAGTGTCGCCTCGTCTGGGACGTTAGCGCTTTTGATTATCGGCGGCATTTCGTCGGCGGACTTGTCCGGGTTAACCTTTTTCCATGCCGCCCTAACCTTGGCTTTTACACCGGGCAAGTCTGCCTCCGGTATCTGCACCTTCTGCCCACGGAATCCCGGTCCTATTGCAGCCACAGCCATGCCTACCTGTTTGGCTGTTTCTTTAGCTTCCGGCGACTCCCATAGGCGCAGCTTCCATTCGCTTGGCTTTGATTTATCCGGCGTATAAGCATAGGCTGCAGCCGGAAACTCCACGCCGCCCTCCGTTTTCATCGGCGTGTCGGCCCGCTTAAACAAAACCGCCAGGGCCTTCTGATTGGCCGGGCGGTCCACTGAGCCGATAGTTGCTATCTTAAGATTTTTCAGCAGAGTCGGCACTCTTTACGCCTCCTTTCTCTGAGCACTGCCGGTAATAGAAAAGCCGGTATATTCACCGGTCTTGTGCTTCTGATACATTTCAGTGTCGGCAATTTTTACACCCAGCCACCAGCCGCGGAATCCCTGCGGCACTGTTTCTCCCGGGAACATCTTGGCCAACTTCTCATCGGTAACCACAAATGACTCCACAATTTTTGAATCGGGCACAATCCGCTTATGCATTTCATCATGCTTCGGCACGGTCATGAAATCATAAACGGCCTTTTCCAGTTCCATGTCCTCGATGATGTCCCCCTGAGTGTCCACCACCGGTTGCCCGTTTACCTTGGTGACCGATCCCCAGCCAAAGACGATCTGCTGCTCATCATCCATCTTCGAGATCGGCACAAAGATCTCAAAATCGCCACTTGACACATTACCACTCCTTTCCCTGTGATATAATTGTTTTGAGGTGTCTGCTTATGGATTTAGATGAATTACTCAACCTATCCACCGAGACAAAAGAAAAAACCGGCACAACACCGATTGTGGACCACAAAATTAAAAAGGCCCATGGTCTTATGCAAGGCAAGTGCCCTCGGTGCTTAAATGGCAACGTCAGTCAACTGGATGATAAAGAAGGGTTTGGCCGCGTTTATTTTTGCAACCTTTGCGAATGGTCCGGGTGGCTGCCATTTGCGTTTATCGACATAACCGATGAGGATACACAGACCTATACACTGCTTAAATTTTTCCCTTAACCTCCACCAATCCCTCAGCACAACGGCATCTGGGATGAAGCGTTGGCCCACTTGAACCATTAGGGTAAGTCCCGCCTATCGGTGCCCGCTGACCTTCCATGGCAGCGCATAGAGGACATAGCCTATCATCTTCAGTAACGATCCATGTACGCTCAAAACCCCCCAGGCTTCCACCTGATGCAGCATTCTCCCAGAGTTTCCTTTGCCCCTCAGCCGCCGCATTAATAGTTTCCGTCCTCGCAATTGTTTCCGCTCTTTCCTTGATTAACTTCCTGGCGTAGGTATCGGCCATGTCGTTTACTCTTTGTGCTGTCAGGTCAGCTTCTTGGCTTAACTTCCGCCAGTAATTTAAAACAGCCTCGGCATCTTTCTCCGTCAACCCGATATACTGCCGTATTTTTCGGGCAGTGTCATAAGGGTGACCGCCGTTCTCCATGGCATCAGCAATAATGGCCCGAATCGCATTTTTGCTTCCCTCGGTTATTTGCGTGATTAGGTCTCCAGTATAACCTTTCGACCAATCAACAGCCACCTGGTTTACCAAATCAAAACTGTAGTTAATCCCGAGCGACTCCGGCAGTGCATCCACAGCTAACATACCAGTTTTTACAGCAATACCGCTAAGTATGGTTTCCACTACAGCCATTTCAGATGCAAGAACAGGCCAGTCAATAGAATCCATTGCCGCTTCTATATCGCCTTTAGTCAATGCCTCATTGACCTTACTAAGCGATATACTACCTTGCAACTTTGCCACGGCTTTTAAGAATGCTTCCCGCATCGGAGGCATCATGTCATCTGCTATCTGGTGCAGCTTTTTCCAATCCAGTGGCAGTTTTTCTTTCTTGCTCACCCGGAGCAAAAATTGATCAAGGGCATCAGCCAGAGCCAACATCTTCAGGTTCATGGCCCACCGCCTTCCTGACTGCCTCCCGGAGTTCCCGGACTGCCTCGGTAAATTCATCCTGCTGCCGTTTTGCTACCTCGGGTGGTTGTGCAGGCTGCGGCTCCGTCTTTTCCGGCAGGCTGGCCGCTTCGCGAAGGTAGTTCTCCAACTGGTCATCAGGGAATAGCGTAGCACCGGCACCGGAAAGGGTAGTAATATAGTCGCCCAACTCCTTCAGGTTTGGACTTTCTACGTCCCCATGTTCCAGTCTCGGCAACTCAGTGATGCCCTGGAAACTATTCAGAGCAAACAATCGCGGTACAGCATGAGTATTAAACACATCCCTAATACTGTCCATATAGGCACCCAGGGCCATACTAAAAAGCTCCGTCTTGCTACTGGATAGGGCAAAGCTGCCAACCTTTTCATGTCCAAGTAAAATAAAATCTGCCATTACCGTCATGGCTATGCGCTGATCATATCGGGTGATAATGGCTGAGGTGTCAAAGTTACGGCGCCCTCCGCCGGCACCGGCTGATAGGAGGTCCAGCTTATATCCCGACTTGTTGCCATTTGGCAAAAACTCAGATGGAAAAACAATGCCCTCCATTTCATCCCGGCGAATAGATGTTACTATAGTCTTTATGGCCGTAAGTACCGCTTTCTGGTCAGTGGTAGCATTTGGTGACAATAATTCAGGCGGTACCTGGGCCACCGGCAGACCGGCCAGGTCACGCTCAATGCCGATACCCTCAATTTCCTCGATGTTTTTCTTGAAAAACCAGGGCCGGTAAGCATTACGAAGAATACTGCGGCCCTCCGGGTTGTTTAGGTTTGTCTTTGTACGAAACAGTAATGCTTTCCCAATCGGCACAGTCCGAAGCTGATAATCCGGAGGCGGTAACTGCTCCAACCCCTGAATACCACCCTCATCATCGAACAGCCACTTCCAGAGTGTCTCCTGTGCCCGAATAGGTATCTTGCGCCAGCCGATCCGCCCATCGGTGTACTTGCTGCGCTTGGTAGGATCCTGGCTGTCACCCATGCGGCGCTTGTAAACAAGTTCATGATACGACCAGCCAAACACCAACATGGAGATAATCTCAGTTATGGTGTCATGCCAGCTGGTACTCATATCATAAAGGCAACTTTCAAGGAAATCCGCTGCCTCCTGGTCCTTGTTATCATCACTGGCCGCTTCTACCCGCCACGAAGTCTGCCGCAGGAGCATTTCGATAGCAAAAAGGAAAGCGCCAACCACCGGATCGTTATCTCGCATCTCCTTATAGACCTTTATACCCTGCTGGCCCTGGAGGTCACGTAGCCATTCCTCATATACCCAGCCGCCGAATCTGGTTAAACCAGTTGAGCCAAGCTCGACAAAAGCATTTGTTTGATTTGTTTGGTTTTCGTCGGCCATAATACTACCTCCATTTGCTGCCGTCACTTGCCATGGATACCGGTATTACAACTGGTGTGCTTGTATCCGGGGCAAAAGCCAGCACCACAGCATCTGCCCTGTCCGGGCTTCTCTTAATCCGCTTCTTCATGTCGTCCTTGCTCTCAACCTTTATTTGTCCCTTGCTGGTAATTTTGTATTTAATCCCACATAGATCGCCCAGGAGTTCATCATCCCGGGGGAGCGCTGCGGGGTTTGGATTCGTCTTGGGGTTTGGGTCCAGCCTCTCCCGGAGGTTCCACCACAACTCACTCCGGAGATCGGCAAACTTCTCTGAATCAACTGCAGACTCACCCACGTTTATGGGCACTACCGGGTAATTCTGTTCTTTTAGCCGGTCGGTAACACCGCCGCCGACGCCGATATCGTCAACCTTGATTTTGCTGGCGCCTTGCTGGGTGTACTCAACAATTACCCAGCCGGTCGTCTCCATAGTATCCTTTTTGGCATACACCTTCAGTGGCAACACCTTAGCGCCGCGCCTTGTAGCAATGACCGTTTTATCCGATCCAAAGCGGGCCACGTCATTGCCTATTTCAACCGGTTGCCCCTCCAGAGTATCATCCCACCGCTCCATGGCCGCTTCTATCCATGCCAGCGGGATGAGCGTATCATCAGATTCGGTTGGGAACTGGCCCTTGCACCGGGCCTGGTACGCCGGTGACTCAGGTCCCCACCGCAAATACTTGTCCGCCACCCAGGCCGGAGTGATCAGCTTCGGATTCGGCAGCGGCCCGGTTATTTTGGCCTCCCAGGTACCGTTTGCAATATCCTCCTCGGTGATTCCGAAGGCCGTGAAGTTCGGCGTGTCAAGGGCTGATATGGCGATGGTGTACCAGCCTGGCCCCCGAAATGCTTTATAAAAGGTTCCAGAAAGAGACGTCGGGTTACCCAAAAGCAAAAGGCGCGCATGTTCTGATGTCAGCACACCTTCAACAGCCTCGAATATGTCTTCCGGCACTCCGGCCGCCTCATCAACCACCACCAGGATATACTTCTCATGGTAACCCTGGAACCTGTCCGGGTCATTTGTGGACAACCCCATGGCGTACCATTCGTCCTGGATAAGTTGTATCTCTGGACTCTTAGGCAGGATATGGCCGCCAAGGTGAACCTTTGCCCGCTTATAGCTAGCTCTAACCTCTTTCCAAACTAACTTCTCAACCTGACGCCAGGTCGGTGCTGTTGATAGAACAATAGACCTCGGAAAGTTATATAAAAACCACAGGATAACTTGCCCTGCGGTAAAAGACTTACCTATGCCGTGGCAACTTCGAACTGCCGTCCGGGGATTATCGCGAACACTGTTCAATATCTCCTGCTGCTTTTCCCATGGGATAGCACCCAGGATGTTTTTGACCCACCAGACCGGCAGATTCTTTCCTTTGTGCCTAAGTTCCTGTTTCTGCTCCAGGCTAAGATTCTTCAGGCTCATCGTCATCACCCTCGGCAGTAAGATCGGCCCAGCTATCTCCATTGCCGGGACCACCGCCTTGTATCTTTTCAACTTCGGCCTTCAGTTTCGCAATTCTCAGCCGGTGCTCCTCAACCACCAGTCCCTTGAGTTCGTACTTCTCGACCAGATCCTCATACCTCTGAATAAGCCTCTCCAAGGTCTTCATAGCCTCGGATTGGGCTTTTAAAAAACTCGCGTGTTTGTCCCAGGCAAATTGCAGCTCGTATTCTTTTTCCCAGCCGTCACTATGTAAGCCGCTGGTTTCCTTCTCACGTTTCAAATATTCTGTCATGTCGTCCCGGTCCTTAACAAACATAATCTTTTGCGCCCGGGCAATAGCCGTGTACTGTATAACTATCTGCTCCCAGATAATATCCAATGGACTCTTTTCCATGATCTCGCCGATAATGGCCCGGGTTTCTTCGTCGTCGGGAAATATCTTCGCGAAAAAGCCATGTTTTAAAGCGTTCTGATACCCTACACTCCCGGTACTCTTCCCCCCGTGAAACTTACATTTGTCCTTCCCCGGTTCCGCCTTCTTTTTGCAGCGTTCCCCGGTTTGTTTCGATTTCGCAGTACACTGCCCAGGCCAACCGTCAAGGTGAAGCCGGCAGAACCGCTCCCCGTGCATGGCCTTTCTTTTACAGCGCTCCCCGGATTTATGACCGGTTGCTTCGCATTGGCCAGGGAAGGGTTCTGTTTTGTTTTGTTGTGCACCGATGTTTTGTTTTGTTTTGTCTGCCGGTTTTGTTTTGTTTTGTTCGCCCTGTTTTTTTATCTTCCGGAATTCCCTCTGAACAGCAAAAGGGTGAATTCCCTTGGTCTCTGCAAAGCTGGTAATGGTATCGTAACCACCGGCGTTATATTCATCATATAAGGATTGCCAATTATGTTTTGCCGGACGTCCCATCACCTCCACCTTCTCTCAGAGTGCTTGTGTCAATTTTACCGGCAAGG
>CAZXQO010000048.1:0-25765 GCA_964643075.1 uncultured Peptococcaceae bacterium | reverse complement strand
GAATACTGCGATACTAAGAGATTTTTAGCCGGACAAATGTCCTAATTGTAAATACCGTAATTGGGATAACTCCGACAGTTTGCTTGAGTTGTATAAGAAGAACGATTTTCTGCAATATTATACCTGTTATTTAATTGATATCGTTAATATCAGTTATCCTCTAATTGACGAGCAACTTGCAAAATCTAAATAACCCCAGGCTTATAAATACGACGATATCATCATTCTATTGATGGCACTTGCTACCAGGTAGACAGACACCGATAGCGTGTCCATCTGCTCCAGGCTATGCTAAATAAAATGGCTCTATACGCATCATATCCTATATAGAAGAAGAGACTATCAAGAATCGACTACAATTTTATATTTAACAGGCAGTAATAAAAAGTATACCGGATACTTCTTTGTTTGGTACTGCTGATTGCAAGTGATATAATAGCAGGCAGGGGTGAATGAGTTGATAAGCAAAGAATTGGTGGATAAAATCAATTATCTTGCCCGCAAGCAAAGAAGTAGCGGGCTTACCGACGATGAGAGTTATGAGCAGAAGAAGCTGCGGAAGCTCTACCTGGAGGGTATACATGTACAGATAGTTGACGCCATGGATTCCATGGGGCTAAAACCAAAAAAGCAGTCCGGCAAACAAACGGAAAAACATCACGGAGGCTGCTCCTGCGGGCACTGTCACGGCACCGAAAAATCGCATTAACTAGAATGACGGTAAAAGTCACTGTGAGAGTATATAAATCTGTTTACAAAAACAAATATCGTAACTATTCAGCAGTCCTCTTGAGCAGGAGTCAAATGTCGAAAGTTCTTTTTGGTGACTTTTGACCTTGGACTTTGGACCTTAGAATGAAAAGTTACCAAATATCAAAATTTTAACCGAAACCGGAGACAACACCATGAAAAAAGAACTGGACTTACTTTACAAAGAAATAGCTAGTTGCACCAAGTGCCATCTGGCCCAGGAAAGAATAAACCCCGTCCGGGACCAAAGCGATCCGGGTAAGGCCAGGATAATTCTGGTGGGAGAAGCGCCGGGAGCAAACGAAATAAAACACGGCTTTCCCTTTGCAGGGGAAGCCGGTAAAAAATTAAGCACCTACCTATCCCTGGCAGGACTTACCAGAGAAGAAGTATACATTACAAATGTAGTCAGGTGCCGCCCCACAGCCAACGGCGGCAAAAGAAACCGCACCCCCACCAGGGAAATACCTCTGTGCGGCGGCTGGCTGGACAGGGAACTGGCTATATTCCGCTCCCATACAGTGATTCCCCTTACCGTGATAACTCTGGGCAACATTTCCCTGAAGTGGCTTTGCGGCAAGTCATGCATCATCGGCAACTGCCATGGCAGGCTGGTACAGTTAGACGAAATGAAAATATTGCCTATGTATCACCCTGCGGCAGCCATTTATAGAAAGGAACTGGACGCTCTAATCCGTTCGGAATTTGAAGAACTTGGTGAATATATCGAAGCAGCCGGGCAGTGATCCATCACCTGCGCGTTACCCTTCATCCTTTGCAGATGTTACAAACTCCTCCATTATTTTATCTTCACCGCCGCTGTTATAAGCCACGATATTTTTCAGGTGCACAAAGGAATCAAGGTCTACCTGTGCAAACTGCAGGGCGACGCCATCACTATCTTCAAACACCTTTTACGGCCGGCTAAAGGAAGGGCTACCATGTCCCGTTAAGAAAGGGGTTATGCTTCGTTTCCTCCCCGATGGTGGAAGAAGGCCCGTGACCGGGATAAACCCCTGTATTTTCGGGAAAACCCAGAAGTTTATCCTTTATCGAAGCGATAAGCTGATTATGGTTTCCTCCGTGAAAGTCGGACCTTCCTACCGAACCGGCAAAGAGGGTATCGCCGGTGATGAGATTATCCCCGGCAACAATGGTTATACCACCGAGAGTGTGGCCGGGGGTATGAATCACTCTTAGTTTAATTTTGCCTACATCCACAGTATCCCCGTCGTTTAACAGGCGATCCGCTTCTTTCAATTTGATACCTAACCCCATGGAAGCGGAGAGGTTATACTTTGGATTAGTCAACATGGCAGCATCCCCGGTATGTATCAATACCTGCGCCCCTGTGGACTGCTGCACCTGCTGCAGTGCCCCGATATGGTCCACGTGCCCGTGGGTAAGAATTATATACCCGCATTTAAGGTTCAGGCTCTCCAGCCGCTTCAATATTCTGCCACCCTCGGCGCCGGGATCCACCACCGCAGCCTCCCGGGTCTCCTCACAACCAATGATATAACAGTTGTTATCCATCGGACCTACGGAAAATCCTTCAAATATCAATATTAAGACCTCCTTTTTATCTCGGCCGTTTTAAAACAATTTTTTACTGTCCAGAAGCATGGTCACCGGGCCATCGTTTATTATTTCCACCTGCATGTGAGCCTGGAAAACACCGGTAGCCACCTCCACACCCATGTTCCGCATGCCGGCCACAAATATTTCATACATTTCCTTTCCGGTTTCGGCCGGAGCAGCATCGGAGAACCCCGGCCTGCGGCCCTGGCGGCAGTCACCGTATAGGGTAAACTGGGATACGATCAGAGCTGCACCACCTGTATCCAACAGAGATAGGTTTAATTTGCCATGTTCGTCCTGATAAATCCGTAAATTGGCGATTTTCCCGGCCAGGTACCGGGCATCCTCCGGAGTGTCCTCCCGTCCCACACCCAGCAGCACCGCCATGCCGGGGCCAATTTCACCAACAATTTTATCCTCTACGGTTACCGAACCCCGGCTCACCCTCTGCACAACCGCTCTCACTGCACATTCCACCCCGTAACCTGTCTATAATAAGATATGCATACTTGCTAATTTATTCTTGCCCTCTACGCCACGGGGACAGTTCCATCGTCTTCCCGATTAAGGTATGGGGACACACCCCATCTAAGGTAGCAAGGCAAGAACCGTCCCCACTTGCCCCCATCATAAAATATGCATGCTTGCTAATTCTCACTTCTAACCTCTCACTTCACACTTCCCAAATGACTCCTAGCTGGTCCTCTGTACACCGTACACATCTTTTATCCTGCCTATTTTCGCCATGATGTGATCAAGCTGCTCCCTGGTTTTAACCTCCAGCAGCAGTTCAATGGTGGCTGAATCTTTGCGGCCCCTGGCATTAACGTAATTGGCGCTGATTTTCATTTCCACCAGCACCGCCAGCACGTCACTTAGCATGCCGGCCCTGTCCATGGAGGATATCTCCAGCTTAACCTGGAAGGGTTCCTGAAAATTCTCATCCCAGGCCACTTCCACCAGTCTTTCCCCTTCACCCCGCTGGAATACGGCAAGATTGCGACAGTCCTCGCGGTGAATGGATACACCCCTGCCCCTGGTTATATAACCCACTATGGGATCGCCGGGAACCGGGTTACAGCAATGCGCCAGCCTGATCAGAAGGTTATCTATCCCCCTCACCCTGATGCCCTGGGTAGGGCGACCCCAATCATCGGTTTTGGGACGTACCTCGGTTACCAGGTTTTGCAATTCCTCAGCCAGGGATCCCTTTTCCCTGGGTTTTTGATCTTCTTTTAAACGATTAGCAATCGAACCCGTAGTGATAACGCCGTCGCCTATAGCGGCATACACGTCATCAATGGTGTTTAGACTGAATTTTCTGCCAATCTCCAGCACCTTTTCCCCTTTAATCAGTTCATGGTCAAGGCCGAGTTTCTTGGCTTCCCTTTCCAGTATTTCCCTACCCTTGACGACGTTTTCTTCCCGCTGTTCCTTTTTGAACCACTGGCGAACGCGGTTTTTGGCCTGGGAGGTCTTTACGAAATTCAGCCAGTCCCGGCTAGGTCCGGCGGTTGATTTTGAGGTTAATATATCGACTATGTCACCGTTTTTTAGTTTGTAGTCCAGAGGCACGATCCTATTGTTTGCCCTGGCCCCAACGCAGCGGTGGCCCACCTGGGTATGCACCCGGTAAGCAAAATCTACGGGAACAGAACCTGCGGGCAATTCTACCACGTCTCCCTTGGGAGTAAAAACAAAAACGGTATCAGTGAAAAAGTCTATCTTCAGAGTTTCCATGAACTCCCTGGCATCCCGGAGGTCGTGCTGCCATTCCAATAACTGACGCAACCAGGCCAACTTCTGATCCAGATTCCTGTCGCCCCTGTCGCCTTCCTTGTAGCGCCAGTGAGCCGCTATACCGTATTCAGAGGTGCGGTGCATATCCCAGGTGCGAATCTGTATTTCCAGAGGTTCTCCCTGGTAGCCCATGACCGAGGTGTGCAGGGACTGGTACATGTTTGATTTGGGCATGGCTATATAATCGTCGAACTGTCCCGGGATGGGCTTCCACAGAGTATGCACAATGCCCAGGGCGCCATAACAATCCTTTACCGAGTGAACAATTACCCTTACCGCCATTACATCATAGATCTCGCTGAGATCTTTTTGCTTTTTTTCCATTTTGGTATATATGCTGTACAGGTGCTTGGGGCGGCCCTGTATATCAGCTTCAATACCAACAGCTTGCAGCTTTTCGCTAAGAACTTTTATGGCGCCCCGGATGTATTCCTCGCGTTTAAAGCGGGTATTGGCAATTTTTTCAGCCAGATCATAATACGCCCTCCGGTTTATAAACCTGAAGGACAGGTCTTCCAGTTCCCATTTGAGGCGGTAGATACCCAGCCGGTTGGCCAGAGGCGCGTATATTTCCAAGGTCTCCCGGGCTATTTCCTGCTGTTTGTTTTCCGGCTGATAAACCAGGGTACGCATGTTGTGCAGTCGGTCAGCAAGTTTAATAAGAATAACCCGGATATCCTTGGCCATGGCCAGAAACATTTTGCGCAGGTTCTCCGCCTGTTGCTCTTCCTTGGATTTAAACTCCAGGCGCCCCAACTTGGTGACACCGTCCACCAGCAGGGCCACTTCCTCCCCGAATTCATCTTTTATATCTTCCAGGGATTTATTGGTGTCCTCGACCACATCGTGAAGCAAGCCGGCCAGCAGTGTCTCCATGTCCAGTTCCAGATCGGCCAGGATCATGGCTACATTCAGAGGATGTATGATAAAATCCTCGCCGGAAAAGCGGCGCTGCCCCTTGTGTACCTCTTCGGCAAAGCGATAGGCATGGTGCAGCAAGGAAATATCCGCCTGAGGATTATAATGTATTAATTTTTGTACTACATCCTCTATGTTCATTATACCTTCCCGCCATCTCTGTCAAAAAAATGAATCTACTATAATTATACTGCATAAGGGAAATTGTGTCATAGTCCCTCAATTTATATCTTCCACCCAGGCCTGTCAATTCTCTTCTTCGCCAAGACCCTATCCTTAAGGCCGTTCAAAAACAAGCATGGCGCGGAAGGCGAAGTCGGACAGCGCGGAGCGTACTAGAAGTACGTGAGCACTGGACGGCATGCCTGACAAAGCCAGGCGCAGTTCAACGGCCGCCTAACGCCAGTCAGACAGTTCAGCCCACCAGCCTAATACCTTTTCCCCTGTTTTTTGTCCCAGAGAATAAATGCTCGAATCGTTGAGATCCTTTTTTTTCTTTACCGGCAAAAAATTTAATCTATAGGCGCATTGATCATAAACATGATTTATAATCCCCAGTTCCGAAAAAATAGCCAGCGCTATCGCCACAGTTTTTCCATCAGCCCTGGCTAGCCCCTGCCCCCGCATAAAAACCGCCGCTTTTTCCGGATCTATGTATCCGCCCGTGTATTCCCGCCGCAGGTATTTATAAATACCACCCAGTTCCTCCCTGCCAGGAAAACAGGCCCGCAATAGTTCTTTGCCTTCCTCAAGCGCGGCATCACTGTATAGCAGGTATATATTGTCCCCGGTTCCGGTGGCCGGCAGCTCCTCCCGGGCAAAAGGAGGATCATAAAAAACAATGCGTTCAGTTTTCGGCCATACATACGCATTTATCATGCCGGGGGTAGATACCAGTACGGAAAACTCCCCCGCGGCAAATCTTCCGGTCAGGGCAACCCTTTCTTCCCGGCTGAGACCGGGATGAAAGAAATCTGTGGTTACACCGCCCTGAGCAAGAAAGTGGGCCAGTTCCACGGTACGGCAAGGTGCATTAACCATTACCAGCGCCCGGCCCGGCTCCCGGACAAGGGACATAAGGGCTGCCGGACGGTGAGGCATATTTCTCCAATCCCTGAAGCGGTGGTAACATCCTGTCTTATCTTCCGGATTATATTCCGAGCTTATTATTATACTCTCAGCAACTGAGCCTGGTAAACCTAAAACATCTTCCATGTTCTGATGTTTGCAAAGACACTGTGTAATATATTCCGGCAAAAAAGCCGCCTGACCAAGATTATCCAGTGACTCCACGGCATTGACGGTATCCACTCCCCTAACAGGTCCCGTCTCCTGTCCCCGCCGGGGTAGAGCCGGCTTAATGTCCCGGACCTCCAGTTGGACTGATACCCTGCCGTTCCACTGGTTAAGGGAAGGAATAAAAGCAACGTCCACCGCCGCAGCAGCTTCCAGAGCACCCGCAGAAGAAGCCATATTGAAGGCAATGCCGTCCAGCACTGCATCATTGTCTTTTACCAGCAATTTAAGGTGTTTACCCGCCTTGCCCACCTCCCGGCAGGATAGCAGCCGGACTTCCCTGCAAGCCAAAAGGGGGCCGGGGTTACAATGGCCAAAAGGAGACATCATTTCCAGTTCCTCCACCAGACGATGCGATACATCGCCCAGTGAGATCGTACCATCCAGTTCCAGGCCGGGGGTATAAATATCCTCGGATACATGCCTGAGGGCATAATTATTTATATCCCTGCGCAATTCTTCTATATTCCCGGGGCTGACGGAAAAGCCGGCTGCCTGGTCGTGCCCGCCGAATTCCTGCAGGCTGTCCCGGCAAAAGGAAAGGGCTTCATAAAGATGAAACCCGGGAATACTTCGCCCCGAACCCTTGCCTGGCCCCTCTTCTCCGTCCAGGGCAATCATTAGCACAGGACGGTAGTACCTTTCCACCAGACGTGAGGCTACTATGCCGATTACTCCCGGATGCCAACCCCTGGAGGCTAGCACGATAACCTTGTCTTCTTTAATTTTCGGATCAGCATCCAACATGCCCAGGGCTCCTGCCAGCACAACGCTTTCAATCTGCTGCCGTTCCTGGTTGCCCCGGTTTAACTGCCCTGCCAGTTCAGCAGCGGCAGCCAGATCGTCGCAAATAAGCATTTCCACCGCCATAGAGGCGTCACCGACCCTGCCTGCGGCGTTTAACCTGGGAGACAGGGCAAAAGCAACCTCTCTGGTGCCCAGCCGTTCCCGATGGACCCCGGCCGCCAACATCAAAGCCTGCAATCCCGGGTTTAAGGTATCAGCCAGTCTGGGCAGACCTTGTTTCACCAGTATTCTGTTTTCTCCCTGCAGGGGCACTATATCAGCAATGGTCCCGAGACAAACCAGATCCAAATAATCACACCACTCCCCATTACCAGCGCCGGCTTGAGCCAAAAGGGCCTGGGCCAGCTTCAGGGCCACACCCACACCTGCCAGTTCTTTAAAGGGGTAAGGACAGCCGGCCCGTTTAGGATTTACCACCGCCATAGCGGGCGGAATGATTTCCGGAGGTTCATGATGATCAGTGATAATTATATCCGGGCCACCCAGGTCAGCGGCAGCCTCCACCTCTTTGGCCGCGCTGATGCCGCAGTCCACCGTCACCAGCAGTTTGTATCCTTCTGCCCAGGCATTTTTAATGACCTCCAGGTGAAGGCCGTAACCTTCCTCCATCCTGTTGGGCACATAATACCCAACCAATCCTCCCAGCCGTCGCAACACCTTTACAAGTAGTGCCGTACCGGTGGTTCCATCCGCATCATAATCACCGTAAACCAGTATTTTCTCGCCTGCAGTCAAGGCCGAGGATATCCTCGCCACCGCCTTATCCATATCAGCCATCAGGAAAGGATCGTACATCAGGCCGGGGTCCGCCCCCAGGAAAATCCGGGCATCATCCACCGTATATATTCCCCGGTTAACCAGCAGACGGGCAAGAACAGGGGAAATGTTCAACTCATGCTGAAATATTAATTGCAGGGCGGGATTGCCCTGTTTAATCCGCCAGACCTTTTCGCCTTTCATGCAGCCCCCGTTTACATAAAGTTATTTTTGATTATATCCAAGTACAAACGCCGAGGCAATGGAAAATACGGAAAAATAAGACCTGCGCCAATGTCAAAACATTATCGCAGGCTTATATAAAAACCGGAGTATTATCCTGTAATGCTGAAATCCTCAAACTCACCCTGGTATAGCTCGGCTACAACCTCCACCTTATCAACCCTTGAGGAGGGAGAGCCATGCCAGCACCATTTCAACATTTCTTCTACCTGCCGCTCCTCTCCTTCAATAACCGCCTCCACCCGGCCGTCCGGCAAGTTTCTCACCCAGCCCCTCAGGCCGAAACCCAGGGCGGCGTCCCTGGTGTAAACCCGGAAATAAACCCCCTGTACCCGGCCTGATATAAAAACTCTCTTTCTTTGCATCGGCAACCCCCCGGCTTTTTTACTATACCTAACCCTTATATTAGCAAATTTTAACGTTAATGCAATTCTCAAATGTCAAATGTCGAAAGTCGAACTGACCTTAAACCTTGGACTTGACCTTGATATAAAAGGCTGCCAACCAGAAAAAGCCGGTGACAGCCCGTAAATACACTATTTGCCTGCATTATCCGTTTTGACATCAGGTACCGCTGTTGACTTGCTGACGTCAGGCGCGCCACCCCCGCCACCAGACCCGCCAACGCTATACGAATCAGGCATCGCTATTGACTTGCTGACGTCAGGTGCCGCAAACGGCTTGCCGCAATCTTTAATATAGAATTCACCCTGACTGTTAATTGCCATATTCATTTTATGCATGGTCTGCTCATTGTTAACCTTGCCTGAATTGCCGGTTTCGGGTATATCCATTGTAAGATTCATTTTCAAATTAAATTTTACTATGTCGCTGACCAGTGTTTCCTTATTGATATAGGTGGTATAGTAACAATCCATAACCATCTGCTCCAGCATTTTTTTCATGGAAGCCTGCATTTCCTGGGCAGACCCGGCTTCTTTCTCCTCCGCCGGGAGGTTCGGCATGATCTGGTTCATTATTTTCTGGTAGCCCTGTATAAATTTATCCTTGTCCATGGTTGCATTAATAACGTAATAGTCATGGCCGTTAACCGTTTCGTCGTTACCAAAATTCAGCAGTATGCCGAATTCTTTCATCTGGGCCGCAGCCTTGATGGGGTCGGACTGAATGTCCTGTCGCTGCTTCCAGAATTCCGGCGAAGAAGGCATAGCCTGCGCCACCCACTCTTGCTGCGGCAGCTTCATGTACATTTTATCCTGCGTCATGTATGTTTCTATCATCATGTTACCGGGCATCAGCTCTTTATTCTCGGGGTTGGGGGTTATCTTCATATAAACACTGAAAGGATCGTTTTGATACTGAAAGTATATCTGACTGATTAATTTTATAGGCATTTTTATTGGGCCGTCCGAGGATAGATTCATGTCTAAATCCACGGTGCCTTCCATGGCGTAGGTATTGAATTCCTGGCAGGCCTGGGCCGACTTGACCAGCAAATCTCCAGGAGTCATGCTGTCCCTGGTCTCCTTGCGGGTTAAAGATACCTGCCACTGTTTACCGTCCCACTGTACATCATACCCGAAGGCGCCGGCCACAAAGCGCAGGGGAATCATCACCGTATCACCGGATTTTACCGGGCACCTGGGCAGGGTCACATTTTTATCACCCAGTAAAGCAGTTGACTGACCGATGGTCATGGCCAGGTTCTTGCCGTCTTCCCCGATCACCAGTTTGTCCGGTTCGGGATATTTTACATCCGCTCCGGCAATGCGGGCATACTCTTCCACTGAAATCATGGTAACGCCGTTGTCCAGAAACAGTCCGGCTGATTTTACCGGATCGTCATTGACATTCAGTGTCACATCGCCGGCCATGGCCGGCACGGCTGCGATCAGCGCAGATAAAACCAGCATACCTAAAATTACTAATAACTTATTTTTCACTCCAATACCTCCCAAAGAAATCTTAATTATTTAAAAGGGAAACTCAATTCCCAATCCCCGTCAAAAAAATTCACACCCCCGTATCAGATATTTCCTTTTATTTATATATTTGACTCCTTTTCAAAAATAACCTTTCTCATTTTTAAAAAATATATGATCAACTAATTTTTCGTGTGGTTCACGCAAAATTATCCAGGATTCCCCTTGAAATTCTGAGGTAAAATAGTCCTCCCAGGGTTAAACGTATACGTCCCCAAATCGCATGCCATAAAAAGGTAAGAAAAGAATGATCTGAGTAGAAAATTGTGGTAAAATATTATCCATGAGGTAAATTTACCTAATTATAACGTCGAATACCTATTATGTCATATTAATGGTTTTTCAAATTTATATGGAATATCTATCTGCGCGAGGTATTTTTAATTGTTAGCCATTATTAACAGTACTGCGCTGCACGGTCTTGAGGGCCATATCGTAAGAGTGGAAGTGGATGTTGCGAATGGACTGCCTTGCTTCGATCTGGTCGGGCTGCCTGATACCGCAGTGCGGGAATCCCGGGACAGGGTACGCGCAGCTGTAAAGAACGCAGGGTTTAAATTTCCGGTAAAGCGTATAACCGTCAATCTCGCTCCGGCTGATTTGAAAAAAGAAGGCCCCATGTACGATTTGGCCATTGCCGTTGGTGTTTTGACTGCCACCGGGCAATTTGATCCTGATGTTTGCGCCGGCTATGTATTTATTGGCGAACTGTCCTTAAATGGTGACGTCCGCAGTGTTGCCGGAGTCCTGCCCAATGTTCTGGCAGCGCTGGAACACGGCTTTACATCGGTGGTGGTGCCTGCTGAAAATGCGGGGGAGGCCGGTCTGGTTAAGACCGCCCGGGTTTACCCGGTGTCTTCTTTGAACCAACTGAGCAACTTTTTAACGGGTCAGGAGGATATCCCACCGTATACTGCCAGCCTGGAAGCAACGACCCATAATAGAAAAGAATGTCCTCCCGACTTCTCGGAGGTCAAAGGCCAATTTACCGCCAGGCGGACGCTGGAGGTAGCCGCCGCTGGGGGACATAACTTTTTGATGATGGGCAGCCCTGGTTCCGGAAAAACTCTGCTGGCCCGCTGCATGCCGGGCATAATGCCTGACCTCACCTTTGAGGAAGCCCTGGAGACCACCAAAATATACAGCCTTGCCGGCCTGCTGAAACCAGGACAGTCCATGGTGTCCGTACGGCCATTCAGGGCGCCGCATCACAGTGCATCCTCCGTGGCCCTGGTAGGTGGTGGCAAATATCCCCGGCCGGGAGAAATAAGCCTGGCTCATAACGGCATATTATTTCTGGATGAAATGCCGGAGTTCCCCAAGAACGCCCTGGAGGCCCTGCGTCAGCCCCTGGAAGACGGGACGGTGACCATCTCCAGGGTTAACGCCTCCATAAGCTATCCCGCCCGACTAATGCTGGCCGGCTCATGCAATCCCTGCCCCTGCGGGTATTACGGCGACAGCCTCAAGGAATGCAGCTGTACACCACTGCAGATACAACGCTACATCGGGCGCATCTCCGGGCCAATGCTGGATAGGATTGACATTGTCATAGACGTGCCCAGGGTGAGTTTTGAAGAAATGGCTAAAAAGCAGCCTGCGGAATCTTCCGCTGCCATTAAGAAAAGGGTTGAGGCCGCCCGGACAATACAAAGGGAGCGCTTCAAGGGTACCGATATCTACTGCAACGCCACGATGAGCGGAGCCCGGGCAAAAAAATACTGTGATCTCACCCAAGATGCCAGGGAGCTTTTAAAATCGGTATTCAAGCAATTAAAATTAAGCGCCCGCAGCCATGATCGTATGCTCAAGGTGGCCCGGACAGTGGCGGACCTTGACGGAAGCGAAAGGGTAGAGGCTGCCCACCTGGGGGAAGCAGTACAATACCGCAGGGAGAAACAGGGGGTATCCTGAGAGGAATCCATTGCAGTATATTAATTAATCGGATTTTGTGATAAATTTCGGTATAGGGGGACAGACCTTGGCCAAGATTATTTCTGTTGATCAATTGTTACCCGAGATGATTTTATATCAGGATATATATAACGAACATGCAGTATTAATGCTGGCTCAGGGAACCCTCCTTTCCAGAGAAGCAATCCAAACCATTAAAGATCTGGGATATACGGAAATCAGCATCAAAACCGCCGGCGAAGCAGGGTCTGTAACCTGTTGGGACAGAACAGATTTCTCTGAGTTTATTAAATTTCGGAAATCATATGATTTATCCGGAAAAGAAACAGTCAAACTCATAAAACTAATCAGCGATGGCCATCAGGTGAACGTCGAAGAGGCCTACAATATATCGGAATCCATTTTCAAGGATATCAGCTCTCCCTATAACCTGCTGG
Organism: uncultured Peptococcaceae bacterium; assembly: GCA_964643075.1. Classification (GTDB taxonomy): domain Bacteria; phylum Bacillota; class Desulfotomaculia; order Desulfotomaculales; family Desulfocucumaceae; genus Desulfocucumis. The sequence continues at coordinate 13,320 of CAZXQO010000048.1, read as the reverse complement.
CCTATATGAATCTGGCAAAGCAGTTGGACAACCATACATTCGGCCATTCGTTGAATGTAGCGCTGATATGCAGCTTAATATGTCACTGGCTTAACCTGGAAAAAGACATTACAAAAGACATTGTGGTGGCCGGCCTGCTGCACGATATTGGAAAAACGCATATTAAGCCCGAGATTTTACTAAAGGAAGGCGCTTTGACGGCAGAGGAGAGGGAAGAAATAAAAAAGCACACTATATACGGCTACCGGGCCCTGGAAGCGGCAAATGCCTCTCCCGCCCTGAGCAGCGGGGCACTCTTCCACCACGAGCGCGAAGACGGGTATGGTTATCCCTCCAGGCTTGACGGGGTACGAATCCCCAAAGCAGCCAAAATAATATCAGTGGCCGATATATATGATGCCATGACCTCAGATCGCCCCTACCGGGGGAAAATTTGCCCGTTTAAGGTTATTGAACAGTTCCAGCATAATTTTTACGGAGCGCTGGATACCGGTATACTCATGACTTTCCTCAACAGAATTGCCGATTGTTACGTTGGTGAAGTTGTAAGGCTTAACGACGGCAGAACAGGCCAGATTGTGGTTATAGACCCTACCCATCCGGCACGGCCTCAGGTGTGGACGAGTGAAAACATTATCAATTTAAAAAACGAAACTGGAGTAGAAATAGAAACGGTATTACCCTGGTTTAATCACAATGGATTAATATAACCCTGCCAGTTACGGCAGGGTTATATTAAATGTAGATGGCTGCTACCGTATATTTTCAAGACAGAATTGGACCTTATCACAGACTATTCACCATATACGTCACTGTAAGTATCCCGTATATGAACTAGTTCTCCTATGTTATCTATAAAGAGATCCACCAGTAACGGGTCAAAATGGTTACCCCGCTCTTCTTTAAAAAGATTTAAAATACGGTCCAGTTCCCAGGCCTTCTTGTAGCACCGGTCACTGCCCAGAGCGTCAAATACATCTGCAATAGCGGTTATCCTGCCATATATATGAATGTCCTCTCCTTTTTCCCCAACCGGATAGCCCCTGCCGTTCCACTTTTCATGATGCTGCCGGGCCACGATGGCAGCTGCCTTCAGTATCCTTCTGCTTGAGCCCCTTAAAAGATTATAACCTATCTCCGTATGACTTTTCATTGTGTCGAATTCCTCGTCGGTCAGCTTGCCCGGCTTTTTTAATATGGAATCCGGTATGGCAACCTTGCCGATATCATGCATCGGCGAGGCTATCTTTAATAATTCCGCCTCATTATCGTCCATACCGAATTTTAAGGCCAGTATCTTTGAATATTCAGCTACCCGTTTGATATGATTGCCGGTCTCTTTAGACCTGCTTTCACCGATTTCTCCCATGGTAAATATTATTTCCTTTTGGGTTTCTTCAATTTCCAGGTTCAGCAAAGCTGATTCCAACGACTTGCCCGAATAGGAAGCAGCCAGCGTTAAGTACTCCAAATCCTTGACAGTAAATTTTTTTGAACGGGTCATTTTGTTGATTGCCTGATAGGCCCCGATAATTTCACCTTCACTGTTTCTAAATGGTATGACGATAATAGCCTGAGTCCGGTAGCCGGTCTTTTTATCCACGTCGGGATTAAAACGGTTGTCTTTATAAGCGTCGTCAATAAACAACTGCTGTTCACTGGCTATGGAATGTCCCACTAGTCCGGAATTGGCGGGAATCCTAATTTCGTTGACACCGTGCGCTACTCTGGTCCACAGCTCATTTTTTTCCCTGTCCAGGATCCACAAGGAGCAGCGGTCGGCCATAATCATTTCCTTACCCATATCCGCCATTAACATAAGCAAATTGTCCAGATTTTTTTCGTTGGCCATTCTTGCTACATAACCGAAAATTAGACGCAGCAAGTCTTTTGAGTTTAAGCCTCTCTTGGATTTTGGCTTAAACTCCAAGTTATATTCGTTCATTTGCATTATATACACCCCGGAAAGACTGTGAAATAGGGTGAAATCAACAACACCGCCAGCAGAAAGCATAGAGCTAATACATGGCACCCTTTTCCAGTCGAGATTTTGTATGAAATTTCTACAACATTAGCTAATAATCCTGCGGGTATTATTGTTAATGAGAAAAAAAGAGATTTTTGTCAAATAAAAAGAAAACCGCCTGCTGGCGGTCCTGTTTTTGATGATATGGCATAATGACAGCTAGAACGCCACGCCCTGCCGCAAATAGCGCCAAAGCAGCACCAGGACGACGGTGGCGGCCCGGCGGGCAACTTCAATCCGCTCCCCTCCCACAAGGATCACTTCTTTGCCCATTACCGTGCCCTCAATATCGGCTGTCACAAAAAATTTATAATCGTTTGCAGCTATATCAAATTCATCTTCTGACACGCCGCCGACTGCCACACCTATTTGGCAGTCAAATTGCTCCCTTAATGTTCTGGCCAGAGTTTTCAGCTTTTCCCTTTGGTCACCTGGGAAAGCGTTCCATTCGATTCCGGCCCCCCTTATGTGTCCGTAATCCCCTGCTACTATTCCAGCCTTAAAAAAATCTCCTGCTCTAGGCGCTGTCGTCAACAGTGCGGATAGTTCACCACCGGAGATGCCTTCGGCTACGGCTATAGTTTTATTATTTTCCCGGATTGCGTCCGCCACCGCCCCGGGCAGGGTTTCCTTATCCTTACCGAAAACGTATGAACCCAGCCGTTCCCGCACCCTTTCTTCCATGGCGTCAATCAATTCCCGTGCCTGGACCTGATTAGCGGACTTGGCGGTTATCCTCAAATGCACCTCGTAAAAATTGGCGGTAGGCGCCAGGGTGGGATTGGTGCTCTTCAGCAAGCCGCTAAGTTTTTCATCCAGCAATGACTCTCCAATACCGCAAAATTTCAGTACCCTGGATTTTATGACAGCCGTTCGGCCAGCTATCTTTTCTTTTAAAAAAGGCATTACTAGATCATTTATCATTCTTTTGAATTCGTTGGGCGGTCCCGGCAAAAGTACATACGTTTTACCCTGCCGCTCCAGAATCATTCCGGGTGCTGTGCCCACCGGATTATCCAGCACCTTTGCTCCCGCCGGCACTAGAGCCTGTTTGAGGTTGTTGCGGGAAAGGGGAATATTTCTCTGATCGAAAAACCTTCTCACTACTTGCAGAGCGCCGGGATCCTGTACCAATTCAAGCTGCAGGGCACTGGCCAAAGCTTCCCGGCTGATATCATCTTCCGTGGGACCCAGCCCGCCGCCCACAATTACCATGTCGGAACGCCCGGCTGCCTGCCTGATGGCCGAGGCACAGCGCTGCAAATTGTCACCCACGGTAACCTGATAATAGAGGTCAATGCCCAGGGATGACAATTCCATTTGTAAAAACTGTGCATTGGTGTTCAATATCTGCCCCAGCAACAGTTCCGTTCCGGTGAAAATTACTTCTGCGATCATTTATTTTCCTCCGTTCACGGATATCTGGCCATACGGCCTTACATCAACTGATTCTATCATAACCCCAATATTGACATGAAACCAGTGTTTTCATAATAGGAAATACGACAGCTGCGTCGAATAAATAATTATTCACATTTTTCAACGGAGGTTATATTATATGGTCGCCAAAAAAAATAAGGCACAGATGCTCTCCTCACCACAAAAAAAGCTGGCTCTTGTTTTAATCGTTGTATTTACCCTGGGGCTTGCAGGGGCGATAGGCTACAGCTCATATTTGGATGATAAAGGTCAACAAGCTGCCACCGCAAAAAGCAGCAAATCCACTGACACTCAAAAAAACGCGTCGGCAAGCAACGAACCCGGTCAGAAAAAACCTGCGGATAACGCTAAAAACACCGGTTCAACTAATGCGGACCTGAGCAAAACCAAAAAAGACAAAATAACTATCAGCACTGCCAAAGGCGATATCCAACTGGAGGTTTATCCCGAAATAATGCCCGTTACCGTGGGTAATTTTGAAAAGCTTATCAACAGCAAATTTTACGATGGCCTCACTTTTCACAGAGTGTTGGACTGGGTTACCCAGGGAGGCGATCCCAAGGGCAACGGCAGCGGCGGTCCCGGCTGGACTATAAAACTTGAAACCAGCCCCCTGCTGAAAAACACCAGGGGCGCAGTAGCCATGGCCCGCAGTAACGACCCGGACTCGGCGGGCTCCCAGTTTTATATTTTAAAGAAAGACGCTCCCTGGCTGGACGGAAAATATGCTGTATTCGGCAGGGTCATAAAAGGCATGGAGATAGTTGACCAGATAAAACAAGGGGATAAAATGCAAAAAGTGGTTTTGGTAAAACGATAGCCGGAACCCGGAATTAATAACGGTCGGCGATGCCAAACATCCCGGCCGTTATTTACGTTTTTTTTTCTTTGCTATACTCTCGGGAAGACCCAGGTACTCCAGCTCCAGGACTATCCCTTTCAGTATATATTTATCTTCCTCTGTAAGGTCCGCGTCTGCCAGGAGATCCGGGCGGCTCTGCAGGGTTCTCAACAGGGACTGCCTGCGCCGCCAAAGCCGTATTTGCTCGTGGTGCCCGTTAAGCAGCACCTCCGGCACCAGCATCCCGTTGTACTCCCTTGGTCGGGTGTAGTGAGGATATTCCAGCAGCCCGTCGCTAAAGGACTCCTCCTCTGCGGAAGCCGTCTCTCCCAGCACCCCCGGGATTAGCCGGACAACCGCATCCGCCAGTACCATGGCCGGCAGTTCCCCGCCGGTAAGCACGTAATCACCTATGGATATTTCATCATCCACCAGAGCGTCCCGCACCCTTTGGTCAATGCCCTCATAATGCCCGCAAAGGAACATAAGGCGCTTTTCCGCCGCAAGCTCCCGGACAATCTGCTGGTTAAGTTTTCTGCCGGCGGGGCTCAGATAAATGAGCCTGCCTGCTTCTGAACGCAGTGACTTAACCTGTTCCACGGCTTCGAAAATAGGCGGGGCGGCCATAACCATGCCCGCCCCGCCACCGTAAGGGGTATCGTCCACGGTATGATGCTTGTTCTGCGAAAAATCCCGGATGTTTATAAAATCTATGGATACAAGGCCCTTTTCCCTGGCCCGGCCAAGAATACTGGTATTAAGCGGGCCGGCAAACATCTCCGGAAATAGGGTTAATATGTCAATATGCAAAGGGAACAACCTCCGAGTATCTGAAGTTATTCTACAAAATCACCACAGTTACAGCGTTTATCACGGAAGCATCATTACGAAACACCATCACGGCACCCTGCTTATTCAGCCTCCGGCATTTCCACGACCATCCTTTTTCCCGGAAGGTCAATCTCCCTGACCACGCTTTTCAGGGCGGGCACCAGCAAGGGGGAACCGTCTTCACGGGAAACCACATACACATCGTTGGCTCCAGTCTGGATAACATCTTCCAGGGTACCCAGGCAACTCCCTGCCTCGTTAAAGACTTTGAGACCGATTAAATCAAAAATATAGTAACTATCCCCGGGGAGGTCTACCAGTTCTTCTCTGGTTACCTTCAGCAAGCCGCCCTTAAGTTTTTCCGCTGCGGTCATATCGGCGGTTTCCCGGAACTTGATAATCACAAATTTTTTATATAGCCTGGCGGTCTCCATATGATAATACTGGGTTTTACCTTGCAGTTCCACCAGCACTTTTTCCATGGCTAAAAAGCGCTCCGGAAAGTCGGTGAGGGGGTAAATCCTTAATTCACCCCGGTTGCCCTGGGTATTAACAATTTTACCAACAGTTATGTATTGTTCAGTCATACTCAGCACCCCGGATACTCCCCTGCCTTATTTCAATTACCAATCCGTCCTGCACAACCACTTCCACACTCATAAACTTTAGCCAGTCGTCCCCCATCTTTATTTCCGCAACACTTTGCACCTGACCATGGATCACCTCATCACCCTCAGCCATTTTGGCAGTTTCCTTTAATCTGTCCATAAGTTTCTGTCTTGTTTCCAGTTTTACGGCCCGCTCCTTGTCCAAATGTTGCCTGGCCGCGTTAATGCCCTGGGGGTTACGCTTCTCCAATTCGGCCAGCAACCGCCGGGCCTGGAAATCCAGGTGTTGGAGCTGCATGTCAAGCCGGGCAACAGCCTCCTGCAGTTCTGCGGCCACCTTTTTTTTATAATCAGCAGTAACTTTTACCTTAATTATCACCGGGCGGGTGATAGTGATGCTATCCATACCACTTACCACCTATCCTAAGAATTCAGAAAGGGAGCATTGAGCTCCCTTTTTTATCAGGCATAACGGAGTAAGCCCGCATGCAAAGTGAACATTATATTATATGATCTCAACAATAACCTTTTTCTTTTGCTTGGTGGCAGCGGCCTTAACCACTGTACGAATTGCCTTGGCGATGCGCCCCTGCTTGCCTATTACCTTCCCCATATCCTCAGGGGCTACTTTTAACTCAATCAGGAAGGACTTCTCCCTTTCTACCATGTTGGTCGAAACTTTATCCGGATTATCCACCAAGGCTTTGGCCAGTATTTCTACTACTTCCCTCATCGGTCAGAACCCTCCTGTATATACTACTGACCGTCTCCGGCAGGAGCGGGCTTGGCCAGCAAGCCTGCCTTACTGAACAGCGCGCGGGCGGTGTCGGTCAGTTGGGCTCCCTTTTTAAGCCAATCCGTGGCTTTGGTTTCATCAATTTTAATTACAGCCGGATCTTTCAACGGATCGTAGTAGCCAATTTCCTCAATAAACCGACCGTCCCTGGGAGAACGGGAATCAGCCACCACTATCCTGTAAAAGGGGTTTTTCTTGGCGCCCATTCTTCTCAATCTGATTTTAACAGCCACTGCATTTCACCTCCTTAATTTAATATGTCCCATGTTAAATATTACCAAAAGAGCTTCGGAGAACCGCTGTGAGAATGCTGGCTCCAGAACCATTCAGAGGCCGTTCAAAAACAAGTATGGCGCGAAAGGAGAAGCCGGACAGCGCGGAGCGTACTGATAGTACGTGAGCACTGGACGGCAAGCCTGACAAAGCCAGACGCAGTTTTTCAACGGCCTCCTAGAATAGATCCTTTTTGCCCATACCCATCAATTGATTCAGGCCCATTTTGCCGCCCTTTTTAATATTCTTCTCCATATCGGTGAACTGTTTCATCATTTTTTTGGTCTGTTCAAACTGTTTCAGCAAACGGTTTACCTCCTGGACGGAGGTGCCGCTGCCCCTGGCTATGCGTTTTTTCCTGCTGCCGCTTATTTCATGGGAGTGCTTCCTCTCCCAGGGCGTCATGGATTTGACAATGGCCTCCACATAAACCAGTTCTTTGTCGTCAATCTCTCCCAGTTCCTTTAGCTTTTTGGCGCTGCCCAGGCCGGGTATCATACCTATGATTTGCTGCAGTGGCCCCAGTTTTTTTACTTCCTGGATCTGCTGCATAAAATCCTCCAGGGAAAAATCAGCCGCCCGAATTCTTTTATTTAACTTTTCCATCTGTTCGGTATCAAAATTGGACTGGGCCTTCTCTATGAGGGTCATTACGTCCCCCATGCCCAGGATACGGTCAGCCATCCGGTCCGGGTGGAAGGGTTCAATGGCGTCCAGCTTTTCGCCCACTCCGGCAAATTTAATGGGGCAACCGGTTACTGCCTTAATAGATAGAGCCGCCCCGCCCCTGGTATCGCCATCCAGTTTGGTTAGCACCACACCGTCGAGCCCCAGCCGCTGGTTGAATGTTTCTGCAACATTCACCGCCACCTGGCCGGTCATGGCATCCACCACCAGCAATATTTCATGGGGCTTGACCGCTGCCTTGACAGCCTCCAACTCCGACATAAGCTCATCGTCTACATGCAGTCTGCCGGCAGTATCAATAATTACCAGATCCCTGTTGTTGGTAACGGCATTCTCCAATGCAGCCCTGGCAATATCCACCGGGCTGTTCCTGTCTCCCATGGAAAACACGGGAACATCCAACTGTGAACCCAATACCTGCAATTGCTTTATGGCAGCCGGGCGGTAAATATCCGCCGCCACCAGGAGAGGCCGCCTGCCGCTCTTCCTGAGCATGTTGGCGAGCTTGGCGGAGGTGGTAGTTTTCCCGCCGCCCTGCAGGCCCACCATCATAACAACGGTGGGAGGCTTAGATGCCAGGTTAATTTTGCTCTGAACCCCGCCCATGAGCCCGGCAAGCTCATCATGCACAATTTTTATTACTTGCTGCCCCGGGGTCAGGCTGGTCAGCACATCGGAACCAACAGCCCGCTCCTTGACCCGCTGCTGAAAATCCTTAACCACCTTAAAATTAACATCAGCATCAAGCAAGGCCCGCCGCACTTCCTTCAGGGCCTCGTCAACATCTTCCCCGGTAAGCCTTCCTTTGCCCTTTAATTTACGGAATGTTTCCTGGAGTTTTTCAGCCAATCCCGAAAAAACCAAGGTTGTGCCCTCCTTTCATTCCTCTTCCGTAGCCATAACCCTTGTTAATATTTTTCTTACCTCCGGCAGTTTCTCAGGGCCGCTTCCCAGCAATTCCAGCGCCTGCCCCAAAAGCCGGCGGTTATCCATGTGCCTGGACACAAGTCCCAGCTTGCTTTCATAATCCGTTAAGGATTGCTCTGATCTTTTTAATATGTCGTATACGGCCTGTCTGCTGACACCAAACTGTTCCGCAATCTCCCCCAGGGAGAGGTCGTCTCCGTAATACAGCTCCACAAAACGCTGCTGGCGCTCGGTCAGCAACTGACCGTAAAAATCATATAGCAAATTTATCATGGCCAGCTTTTCCATAATGCCTCCGCCAAACGCCGCAAAATATCAAGGAAGAATACTTAACAGATTTGATTTTAATACAGTGCACTCTTCCTGTCAAGTAAATAACCATTACACTTAGACCCACAGTCCCGGCAAACATGCCGGGGAAGCAGCAAAAAACCCTCCGGAGAACCGGGGGGTTTTAGTCATGCTCTACGCTATCCATACAGGTCTGCCCCTTTGTTTATTTTTGCAAACCCGGATTTATATGGTAAAAAGTAACCGGCTGTCCGGGCTCCACGATGACAAAATCCTGATCCCACTGGCATTTAAAGGCTTTATATAAAAATTTCAGGGAGCCCTCAATTACTTCATGAATTAGCTCAAATTGCCGGGCAATATTGTTAGTCTCTTCCAATACTTCTTCAACATCATAGACCCCCGTGTCAATGATCCTTAATCTCTTATAGTTGCCCAGCATCTTTTTGAATATTATTCCGGCCTTTTTCTCCCCATATTTATTTAAACAATAGGTATACTCATTCCAAATGTTATGCTCATTTCTCAAATAACCTCTGGTGAGATAATAGGATGGAGCCTGCTTTTCCAACATTTTTCTTCGTTCGTTTCCCCCCAGGAATAGCGAAATGCAGTCATCTACCCTGGGTAATATTATGCGGGCTGAGGGTGAAGATAACCCGGCCAGAGAATTGCCGCAACTTCCGAACAACAATATTATATTCTCTACATTTTCAATCCTGTTTATAAGATCCTGAATGGCTTTGTTTAGTTTCTCCGGAAAATTGTGCAGGCCGGAATCAACCCAAAGAATAGGATCATCAACATGAAGATCCTTTACTACAAATCTTACCTCATCTCTCAATGTATTACAGGCGACAGCTATATTATTCAACGCCAACACCAACCTTATGATACGGCTGTTTTTCATCGTTTAGAAAACATATGATATAACTAAAGCAACTGGCAAAGCCACCTGAATGGAGGTTTTTTAAAAACGTAAGGCCCTGGCAAATTTACTTTGAAAACCTTTATATAAAGACAATTCTACATGTTCAACCCTATCGGGCAGCTTCATGGCTGTCTCAAGCTCGTCTTTAGACAGGAGCGTCATTATTGCCCCAACTCCCGCTGCGTTGCCCACGGGTTTAATCCGACCGGCCTCTACTTCCGGCAGCATGCCCAAACCCAGAAGGCTTTCCGGGCGGAGATTACTTCCAAAAGCCCCGGCCAGTAAAATTCCGTCCAGTTCCCGGACACCGGCCTTCTCCATGAGTATTTCTATCCCGGCCCGGATTGCCGCCTTGCCGAGTTGAAGCTCACTTATATCTTTCTGGGTTATGACAACCTCGTCCGCACCTTCCACCAGAACAAATTTTCTGGCCTTGCCCGCCTCTATTATACGCTTCTTTATATTTTGCGGCACCTCCTGCGGGCATTCTTCGGGACTATTAATCCGTCCACTATCTCTGATTACGCCTGACCGCACCAGCTGCGATACGGCGTCCACCAGCCCGGAGCCGCAAATGCCTTTAGCCCTTTGGTCAGCAACCACCGAAACATATACGTCATCTTCAACATTAACCTTATAAACAGCCCCCGGCTCGGCACGCATGCCCTGGCTGATGGCAGCCCCTTCAAAAGCGGGTCCGGCCGCCGTGGAGCAGGTAAGCAGCCTTCCCCCTGTGGAAAGCACCACTTCTCCGTTAGTGCCGATATCAACGGCAAGCCAGTTGCCCGGCATATCAAAAATTTTCGTGGATAATATTAAACCAACAGTATCCGAACCGACATAGCCTGCAATATTGGGCAGCAGTATGAAGCGGGAACTGGACGGCAGATTTTTTAATCCCAGATCATCGACGGTACCGGTGATCGCCCGTGAGAAAGCAGGAATGAAGGGAGAAGTAGCTATCCCCAGAGGAGAGACCCCCAGTAGAAGATGGCTCATCGCCGTATTGCCCACCAGCGTAACAACATATATCCGGTCCGGCGCGACACCTGCTTCAGCCAGTAATTTTTCCACTATCGCATCAATGGTCCGGACCGCCAGCTGCTGCATTTCTGCAAGGCCTTCGGTCTGTTCCGCCGTGTATTCTATACGGGATATGACGTCGGCGCCGTGCACTCTCTGACCGTTGGCCGCCGAGGCGGAAGCAAGCACTTTGCCATGAACTGCGTCAACCAGGTAACCCGCCACACTGGTGGTACCGATATCTATCGCTATACCATAATGTTCCGATACCGTATCCCCTGCTTCAACAGCAATAAGCTCCCGGCCGAAAACAGCCGATGTCAGGTAGTAGCCGGCTTTTTTAACCAAACCGGGTATTATTCTCAACAGGTTCAGATCAACCCTGGTTAGTTCGGGCAAATCCCTAAGTATACGTTCCAAATCCGCCGTCTGGTCACTTACCGAGGGCGGCGGCAATTGATGCAGCCTTTTGGTTACAATAGAATTAACTATAGCCGGCTTCAGGCCGTATTCCCCTTTGTCAGGCAGGAATTCTTTCCCTGAAGCCCGGCTGGACCCGGGCTCAACAGTGACATTCCCTGCCACCGTTCTCTGGCAAAACAAAGCCACACCACTGTTAATTTCCTCTTCAGACAGGAACTCTTTTTCACCCGGGCCGGGCTCACTTACTGCACCATAAACAATTCTTCCCCTGCATTTACCGCAGGTCCCCTTGCCGCCGCAGACGGCCTCTATTTGTATTCCCCCTGCAATAGCAGCCTTCAAAAGAGTTGTCCCTCCGGGCACTTTCACTATTATACCACCGGGTAAAAATGTTACTTCGGCAAAGTTGTCTGACATAATTTCCGCCCTTCCTTCATGCGCCCCTGCTCAATCCTCCGGCAACCCCGCATCATTTAGCCCCTCCGGAGGCTTTGGCCCCTTACTCCTCTATTTCACCGGCCCTGAATGCTTTTAGATATTTCCTGGCGAAGCGGTCGCTACCTGTCAGCAATTCGGTGGCTACTACCGCAGTCATGAGTTTTTTGTCCAGGGGGTCTAAAATTGCGGCATCCATGCCGCAACTCATACAAATTGACAGGAAGTACCTGTTAATTACTTTTCTCATGGGCAGTGACTGGGAGACGTTGCTCAGTCCGGAAACAGTCTTTACACCAAGTTTTTGCTTGATGTCGGCAAGGCATTTAAAAAACATCACCGCATTGCCGCTCTCCACGGCCAGCGGGAGAACCAGTGGGTCAATATATATGTTATCCAGGCTGTAGTTCTTTATGGTCAGGGTATTAACCAGTTGTTCGGCTATATTTAACCTTTCCTCAGCCGTTTTGGGAATACCTTTATCGCTCATGGTCAGTGCAATTACCGGAAAGCCGGATTCCAGAACCAGAGGAAGGATTTCCTGTAATCTGGCGGATTCCATGCTGATGGAATTTATCATAGCGTTGCCCTTGACAGTACGCAAGCCGCTTTTTATCGCCCCGGGGTTGGTGCTGTCAATACATATGGGGATGTCCACCACCTCTTGCACAGTGCGGATGACCCATTCCATATCTTCTACTTCATTTTCCAGGGCTGTATTGACATCCAGCACCTGAGCCCCCGCTTTCGCCTGAGAAGCGGCCAACTCCTGTATAAAAGCAGTGTTTTTATTGTGAATGGCCTCCCGGACACGGGGTATACTGCTATTTAATTTTTCTCCGATGATCAACATTTTGTATTAACCCCCATAATAAATGACCATAAATTAGCTTTTTTATAGAAAACAGCGCACCGGCATATTTCCCTTATAATTCCGGAAGGCCTGTTAAGGCCCCCCAGAATTGCCTGTCAAATATACAAGGGTGCCGTGCCAAACCTCTACTGCAGCTGTACTTTATATTAGTTGTCTTTCCCAAATATCTCCTCGGCCACTTTCACCGCATCACTGGCATACATGCTGGCATAGTCGGCGCCGCAGTATTCTTTTACCTTTTCATCAACAATGGCCCCGCCTATCAATACCTTGGCCGCCAATCCGGAATCTTTTACAGCCCTCACCGTATCTTTCATTGAATCCAGGCACCCTGTCAGCAGCACGCTCAATGCCAGCATCGGCGCTTTGTTTTCTTTGACTGCCTCTACAATTCTATCAGACGGCACATCCACGCCCAGGTCGATGACGTTGTATCCCGCACCCCTTAACAGCATAACTACTATGTCTTTACCCAGATCATGAATATCGTCTTTGACAGTAGCAATAACTATTGTACCGCGATATTCAGTTTTTGCACCGGCCAGAAACGGCTCCAGGACCGCCATGGTTTCTTTCATCATTTCACCGGCCATGATCAGCTCGCTCAAATAATATTCGCCGTTTTCAAACAGCCGTCCCACCTCGGTCATGCCTTCCTGCAGCTTTTCTACTATTTCCATGGGCTTGCCGCCATTCTCCAGTCGCTCTTTAACCAATTGGTTTAATCTTTCCTGGTCCAGACCGGCCATAGCCTTTGCCAGTTCATCGCTAAGTATTGTCATATGCACCATTCCTCCCGGTTGAATTTTTGATTAGACAACTATGTCGCTTTTGGGCACATTTCGCGAATCATAACAATAGAACCGTCAGAGTGTGTGAATAATCCACTCTACGCCAGCCCCAACTTCCACTAA
>CAZXQO010000047.1:0-26957 GCA_964643075.1 uncultured Peptococcaceae bacterium | reverse complement strand
CAGCTCTCCTTGATAAATTTTCCCATTTTCACCCCCTGAATGCCGAGAGGCTATTTAATAGCTATGGTTTCCGGTTTTTAAATATTGTTTATCTTACTTATCGGGGCTATACCTATTATTGTCAGGAATGTGTCAAAGTTTAAGAGCACCTCCCGGCGAATCTAACTTTGACCATCTTTGACTTTATCTTAGAATAATCAATTGTCCCTGTCAATAGATTTTTTTATAATTTTTTCCTGGCCGTTGGTATTTATCTTTGAAATACATTAAAGCATGTATGGGCAGATTAATCCCGGGAGGAATTCGCGGGGTATGGATCTGGAAGACAAAGATGTAATTAAATCATTACGCCAACAAGTGACACTGCTGGCCATAAATATGGAGAAGATGAAGCTGGCCGAGTATGTGAACCTGCTGAACAGCCCCTGGCGGTTGCTGTGGGTAAATTTCACTTCGGGCATAGCCCGGGGCCTCGGGATAGCGGTGGGTTTCGCCATACTGGGGGCAGTGGTGGTTATAATTTTAAATTGGCTTGTGGGACTTAACCTGCCGCTGATAGGTGGTTTTATAGCCCAGATAGTAGTAATTGTGCAGGAGCAGCTAAAAACGGGGCGGTACTAGCCGTTTGTTAAAAGGTTAGCCAGTGCAGTCTTTGGAGCGTCCTTCAGGCTGCACGGTTTTAGCAGGTCTCTGTAATGAATAACGTGGAGGGATACGCCGATGCTGAATAATGAAAAACAGCAATATTTCAAGAGGCGTCTGCTGGAGGAAAGAAAGCGCCTGGAGAACAGGATAGAAAGCTACGAGGAGGGCGGGCTCCGGGAGCCCATGGGGTATGCCATAAGCGAGCTTTCATTATATGATAATCATCCCGGGGATGTGGGGTCTGAGCTGTTTGAACGGGAAAAGGATTTTGCCCTGCGGGAGGACGCGGCCGAACTGTTGAGTGAAGTTGACGGAGCACTGGAAAGAATAAAAAGGGGAGATTACGGCAACTGTGAAGTTTGCGGGGACCAAATCCCCTTAGACCGGCTGGAGGCAGTACCCTATACTTCCCTTTGCATGGGTTGTAAAAAGGAAAGCGAGGAGATGCCTCAGACCCGGGTCAGGCCGGTGGAGGAAAAGGTGCTGGAAGAAATGTTTGAACACGGCTTGGATAAAGACAAGAATTATTACGACTGGGAGGACACCTGGCAGGATGTCGCCCGCTGGAATGAAAATGCTCCCTTTTCCAAAAGCGGCTCATATTACGGTGAAGACGACCTGGTGACCGAGGATAGAGGGGCGGTGGAGCAAGTAGACAGCATCCCCGTGGAGAAGGATGAGGAAGGTGTAATATATCAGAGTCTCAAGGACATGGATAATCAAACCCCTGAGGGGGGCCTGTAGCTAAAAGCCTATAATGACAATGTAAATCATTGTCATTAATATACCTTGTCCGGGACAAACAGTGCATGCTATACTACCCGTATAGTCAGGCCGGTACATGACGGCCGGGCCTTATGGCAGCGGTAAAGCCCGTGGGACTTCATCCAGGCCTTTTTCAGGATGTTGGCTCCGGGTATTATTTTTTGTGGAGGGAGAAATATGAACGATGAAAAGATAAAAGTTGCCAGTATTTCCATCTTGTCAAATTTTACCCTGACTGCAGGAAAGCTGGCTGTGGGCCTGATCATGGGTTCGGTAAGCGTTATTTCGGAAGCCATACATTCGGGACTGGATCTGGTGGCATCTGTGGTGGCTTATTACTCCCTGCGGCAATCCGGTAAGCCTGCAGATGAGGTGCACCATTACGGCCACGGCAAATTTGAAAATGTAGCCGCCATTGTTGAGGCGTTGTTGATAATGGTGGCCGCGGCGGCCATCGTCTGGCAGGCGATTAATAAACTTTACCGAGGCGGCGGTGTGGAATCCTTAAATCTGGGAATTATGGTCATGGGCGTTTCTGCAGTGATAAATTTTGCAGTCTCGGAGATGTTAATGAGGACCGCCAGGAATACGGAATCGCCCGCGCTGGAGGCTGATGCGTGGCACCTGCGCACAGACGTTTATACTTCTCTGGGGGTGTTTGCGGGTATTATCGTGATCAAAATTACCGGTTTTAACCAGCTTGACCCCGTTATTGCCCTGCTGGTATCGGCTCTGATTGTCAGGGCAGCCTTCAAGCTGCTTTCGAATTCCGCCAGCAGCATTGTGGATGCCCGCCTGTCCGACGAAGAGGAGAGATTACTTCTTGAGATACTTGATAAATACGCCGGTGAGTATGTCCACTTTCACAAATTGCGTACCAGGCGGTCCGGGCCGGAGCGTCATGTTGACATGCACCTGGTGGTGCCCAGGAAAAAAAGGATTTATCAGGCCCACGAACTTTGTGACCGTATTGAAAGAGATTTTCGCCAGAACATGCAGGGAGTCCACGTTTTGATACATGCCGAGCCTTGCCAGCCCTGTGACGAACACTGCACCAGTTGCAGTACGGCCCCGGCCGACAGTCTAAGTGACGCTAATAAAAATAACGGCAGTCCGGTTGGGTGTGATGGATGCAGCGGTTGCGACCAGTGATAGACTAAACAGACATGATCCTGGTAATTGCCGGAATATCTTCCCCTTACGGTTTTCGTGGTTGTGGAAGCCATTCGGAGTTGCTGTCCGGTGGGGGATGTAATAATATATAATAATGGTAATTGAGACGGAGGTTGGTTAATATGACTATATCAGTACCGGATGTAGCCAGGGGTTATGCGGTCTGGCTGGAGCCCGCCCACCTGCATTTTCACAGCGGGGGAAAGGCGGAAGTAAGGGCCTACTGGGGCTCAATGATGCAGCGGGACGGGCGGGGGCAGCCTGAAAACTGGCGGGCCTTTGTAATTGACCCGGCCGGAACGGAAATCCCGGCAAATATAGTAAGCGGTGAAGAGTTGTTCCATACAGTGGCCTTCCAGGCGGACGCCGAGGGCCTTTATACGGTGGTATTGGAAAATAACGCCGGCATTTACTGCACCCTGACGGACGGTAGTTGGGTCCGGGGTGGCGGGCCGGATCTACCTCAGGATGCCCGCTGCTCCAGATATGTGCAATGGGCCAGAGTGGCTGCGCCGGTGGGCCACCATGTACATGGGACCCCTCCCGGGGCAATTGGCGGGGGACTGGATATTATCCCGGGCAGCCACCATGATTTTGCACCAGGGGACAGGCTTGGACTCCGGGTATATTTCAGGGGCAAGCCCCTTCCGGGGGCTGTGTTGAAGGGTACCAGCCACCTGTTTAACGGCAGTGAATATCCTCTCACCGGGGTTACCGGGCAGGAGGGGGAGGCTGAGTTCACCTTCAGCGCGAAAGGCCACTGGATGTTCACTGTAACCTACACTGATGATACGGATGCGAAGGAAGGACTTTACCACAGTACCGTACATACAACAACCCTGGTGGTGCCCGGGGTGAGATGATCGAAGCAGGTGGAAGGCTGCCGGTTAACCGGCAGCCTTAAATGTTGTTTTTTAATGGCGGCGGTGTTATACTTTTCCCGGATTGAGCTAATGGAGGTTGTAAAAATGCTTTCGATGCACTGTATATCAATTCCTACCCCGTATCCTGTGGGTCCGGTTAACGCCTATCTGGTCAATGGAGAACCCTTAACTCTGGTGGATTGCGGCCCCGATACCCCTGAAGGCAGGGAAGCTCTGACCGCAGGGCTGAAGGAACATGGCACTGGGCCGGAAGAAATTAAAAGGGTGGTAATTACCCACGCCCATCCGGATCACAGCGGACTTGCCCAATGGATCTGGCAGGCCTCCGGGGCGGAGGTTTACGTCCACCCCTACGAATACAAGAAAATCACCGGGGAGCAGGATTTTATCAAAGAGAGACTTCCTTTTATCGTAAAAATGGGTATTCCTATGCGTGTTCTGATGGAAATGGCCGGAGAGAAGGATATAATGCCCCGGTCCAGCCTCAGTGAAGTCAGCATAAAGCCGGTTACCGGGGGTGAAAAACTTAGCTTTCAGGATAGCGTTCTGGATATGCTGCATTTTCCCGGCCATGCCACAGGGCACATATGTGTTTATGACCCAGATTCGGGAAATCTGATTTCCGGTGATTTCCTACTGCCCCATATAACCCCTAATCCGCTGCTGGAAGCCGACCCAGAGGACCCCTCCCGGCGCTATCCCAGCCTGCGCAGATATTTAGAAGGACTGGATCTTCTGGAGGGTATGTATGTCAAAAGGGCTTTACCGGGTCACGGTGAAATAATTGAAAACCCTGGGGAGGTTATTAATGCTGCCCGGGAGCACCACCATAAACGCTTAGAGGCGATGCTGGATATTCTGGAAAAGGGCGGCAAGATGAGTACGTATCAAATCTGCTGCGCCATGTACCCGGATTTGCACGGGTTTGAAATGTTTCTGGGGCTGTCCGAGGTACAGGCCCATCTGGATGTTCTGCTGGAGAGGGGTAGTATAAAGCTGGAGTTTAGTAACGGTGTGGTCTATTACATGAAAGTGAATTAGACCCCCATGCCGCCGATGAGCATATTTTATTTTTTTGGATATAATGGAAAGTGTGTGCAGTATAAGGAGAGATTTTTTTGAAATTGAGGTTTATCCTTGCTCTTTGGGCCGCCCGGCTGGTCATGTTCGCCAGCAGGGTTTCGGGACGGGGGAAGGGTTCTGCGCTGCCCGGCAGGGTGGCTTTGAAAATATACCCGGGATTGTTGCGGGAACTGGGGCGGCAAGTCCGGCGGGGGATAATTATTGTTACCGGAACCAACGGTAAAACCACCACCAACAACATGATTGCCGGGGTACTGGAGGGTGCCGGTTATAGCCTGGTTTTGAACCGCGAGGGGGCCAACCTGATCACGGGGGTTACGTCAGCGTTCATCAAGGTTGCGGGACTGTCCGGCAGGATTAACCGCGACTACGCCTGTCTGGAGGTGGATGAAGCATCTTTTCCGGGAGTTGTCCGGGAAGTTGCTCCCTCTATAGTGGTGGTGACCAACTTTTTTCGGGACCAACTGGACCGCTACGGCGAACTGGATAAAACCATCGCCCTGGTTAGAGATGCCCTTGCCAGCCTGATGGGAATATGCCTTGTGCTGAATGCCGACGACCCCCTGGTGGCCCAGTTGGGCAGGGCTACCGGCAAAACCACCGTTTATTACGGGCTGGCCGGGCACGGGGGAGTGACCCGGACCGGGTCGGCGGCCAGGGAGGCCAAATTTTGCCCCTTTTGCGGTGTGGAGCTGAGCTACGGGTATTACCATTATAGCCAATTGGGCAACTATAGTTGCGCCGGTTGCGGCTTTGCCCGGCCGGAGGCTGATGTCGAGGGAGTTGAACCCGGGGCGGAGCAACTGGCGATTTCCTGCCAGGTTCTTTTTCGCCGGGGAGACAGGCATTTCCTCAGTATTCCCGTAAGCGGGCTGTACAACCTCTATAACGGCCTGGCGGCTTGCTCGGTAGGGCTGCTGTTAGATATAGAAATTGATGAGATCATATTTTCCCTGTCCGGCTACCGCCCGGCTACCGGCAGAATGGAAAAGTTTATTTATCTTGGCAAGACGGTACTGCTGAATCTGGTTAAAAACCCTACCGGCTTTAACGAGGGGCTTTCCGCTTTGTTGTCCGTGCCTGCCGGGCGGGTCAATGTGCTCATTGCCATCAATGATAACGATGCCGACGGCAGGGATATATCCTGGCTGTGGGATGTTGATTTTGAGGTTCTGGAGCATTCCTCCGGAAAATTTAGCGGGTTTGTGTGCACCGGCAGGAGGGCCTGGGATATGGCGGTACGTCTGAAATATGCCGGTGTGCCGGGGACCTGCATCACCGTTCTGGAGGACTTCGACGATGCGGTGCGGGCGGTGTTGGAGGGAACCGGTGAAATGTCCTATTTTCTGGCCACTTATACGGCACTATGGCCTGTGGAGAGGATTTTGAGTGGATATGCCCAAAGAGAAAAGTTCCAGCCTGAAAATATACCATCTGTATCCCGATCTGTTAAATCTGTACGGTGACAGGGGTAATGTGATGGCCTTGGCCCGCCGCTGCCACTGGCGGGGTATTGACGTGAGCGTCCGTCAAGTCAGCCTTGGGGACAGGGTTGATTTTAAGGAAGCAGATTTTTTGTTTCTGGGTGGCGGGTCCGACCGGGAGCAAAACCTGATGGCCGGAGATCTTGCCGCAAGGAGCGATTTGCTGCGGGAGGCGATAGATGGTGGGCTGGTGGTGCTGGCCATATGCGGGGGCTACCAGTTGTTGGGAAAATATTACCGTACCCTGGAGGGCAAGGAGATACCGGGGCTGGATATACTGGACTTGTTTACCGAGGGAGGTAATAAAAGACTGATCGGTAATGTGGCGGTGGAAATGGAGATAGAGGGGACGGCATGTAAACTGGTGGGTTTTGAAAACCATTCCGGCAGGACTTTTCTTGGGGATTTGCAGCCGCTGGGGAGGGTGTTGGCCGGGCACGGCAACAACGGCCGGGACGGCTTTGAGGGCGCCCGCCATAAAAATGTTTTTTGTTCGTACCTGCACGGGCCGCTGCTGCCTAAAAATACCGTACTGGCCGATTACCTCATCACCCTGGCTTTAAAGAGACGGGGCTGGCAGGGGGAACTGGCGCTCCTGGATGACAGTTTTGAAAAAACCGCCGTAAGCACAATGCTGCAGCGGATACTTTGATTGCTAAGCCATAGGGGAAGCAATGGGACGGTTCTCGTGCTTCCCCGAGGTTCACAAGCTGTTGTAGACTACTTCACCCTGAACCATGGTGAGCTTAACATTGAGTTCTTCATCCAGCAGTACTATATCCGCGTCCATACCAGGAGCTATCGTGCCTTTCTGGTCCTCTATGCCCAGCACCCTGGCCGGATTCAGGCTGGCCATGTGTATGGCCTCCTGCAGGGGCAGGCCGGCCAGGCGGATCATATTACTTACGGCATCCGCCATGGTGATGGTGCTGCCCACCAGTGTGCCGTCTTTCAGTTCCGCCCGGCCCCCGCTTATTTCAATTTCACGCCCGGCGAATTTATACTTTCCGTCTCCCAATCCTGCCGCCCCCATAGCGTCGGTAACCAGCACCAGGCTCCGTTTGCCTTTTATTTCCCTGATCAGCATCAGCATAGAAGGGTGCAGGTGGTGGCCGTCGGCAATGACTTCGGCACTTACTTCCTTGCTGGTCAATACCGCGCCCACAAGACCCGGGTTCCGGTGGTGCAGAGGGGCAGAGGCGTTAAAGAGGTGAATGGCATGGCGCATACCGGCCCGGATGGCGTCCCTGGTTTGTTCGTAAGTGGCCAGGGAATGTCCAGCTGATACCACGATGCCCTCCCTGTTCAGCAGCCTTATTATTTCCGTAGCGCCGGGCAGTTCAGGTGCCAGCGTTACCATTTTCAGACAGCCGTCGGCGGTGGTGATAAACTTTTCCATTTCCTGTACATCCGGGGCGCGAAAATAAGATTTGTTCTGACCTCCGGCTTTAGCCGGATTCAGGTAGGGGCCTTCCAGGTGGGCGCCCAGTATGCCCGCCCCCCCCGTGGTTCTTAAATATTGTGCAGACACAGCGGCCAGGGCCTTTTCCATCACCTTGGTCGGGCCTGCGGCAATGGTGGGCAAAAATGAAGTAGTGCCTCCCCGGGCATGGAACAAAGCCATTTTTCTCAAAGAGGTTGTGTTTCCTTCCGCAGTGTCGAATCCGCCCCCGCCGTGCATGTGCAGGTCGATAAAGCCGGGAGATATGTACAATCCTTCGGCATTAATTATTTCATAATCGTCTTCGTTGATCGCCCCTGCTCCGTTGCCGGGATTATGGCTTGGAATATTTCTGGCGGGATTTTCCGGAGGGTTTTTGGGGGACGAAAAAAAATTTAATGAACAAGATAGGCCGGCATACAGGCTGTCAGGCTTCATGGCTCCGGGCAAGGCTATCTTTCCGCGCATGATTACCAGGCCTTTATTGGGCACCGGTCCACCGGAGGTAATTAGCTCCCCGCCTTTGATTAGATAATCTTTCATCAGTTACCTCTTATATATGGGCGTTGTATAATGATTGCACTGCAAGTGGGGTTGCTGTTATAATCTCCCCGGGATCTGTTTTAAATATGGATACTGTGTAGCCATTAATAAATTGGCTGTCATGGACAAAAATCCTTTTTCATGTTGTGTATTCCTCTCCAATCTTGCAAAACGCATACCATTATTACTCGTTTCGGAGGTGCTTATGTTCAGGGATTATATAGAATTTTACGGCATACTGGTGGCTTATATTTTTGCCGGGATAGTGGTTTCCTGGCTGGCGGGCTGGCTCTGGATAAGGGTGCTGGGCTTTTTAACCTTTGGTGCCAGGGGTTTGCCGGGTGAAAAGCTTATCCAGTTATCTAGCCGCCCGTTTAAATATGTATTTTTTTTCCTGATAGTTATATGGGGCGCCTCCTATGCCGATAATTTCGAAATGTTCAAAGGATCAAAACTGTTATTCAGGCTGGATCAGATTGCCCATGTAGCCATTGTTGTGATGGCGGCCTGGTGGGCTGTCAGGTTAGTAGAAGGCATTATCGAGTGGTACATGGAAAAATCGGTGGAGGGGCAGGATTCCACCGTGGAGGAGCATGTTGCCCTAATTGCCAGTCAGATTAGCAAATTTGTGGTGTATTTTGTAGCCTTCACCATTATACTCAGCTATTTCAATATATCCATTAGCGGGCTGGTGGCCACGGCCGGAGTGGCTTCACTGGCCATTGCCCTGGCGGCCCAGGAGACTCTGGGCAATATGCTGGCGGGGGTAATGATTATACTTGACAAGCCGTTCAGGGTTGGGGACCGCATCGAGACCAACGGGCTGGTTGGCGACGTGATTGATATCGGGCCCCGTTCCACCAGAATAAGGACCTTTGATTATACAGTAATGGTGGTGCCTAATAAGGACCTGGCTTCCAGCAGGATAATCAACCACGTTTTTCCCAGTCCCCAGGTGACTATAAGACTCAAAATAGGTGTGGCTTACGGCACCGACTTACAGCGGACAAAGAATGTTTTGCTGGGGATTATGAATATCCACCCGGATGTTATGGACGACCCGGAGCCGGGGGTGTATTTTACGGAGTTTGGTGACTCCTCCCTGAACCTGCTGGCTGTCTGTTCCGTTCCGGATTACAGGGATAAGTTCCGGGTTCTGGACGAATTAAACATGTCCGTAAAAGAGCAGTTTGAAGGCCTGGGTATTGAGATACCTTTTCCCCAGCGGGATGTTCATTTTTATTATGCCGGGGAGGCCGATGATCATGATGAAAGCATGCGAGGTAAAACAGTCAGCCTCGTGTCCCGTCGGTAAAGACGGCTTACCGCCAGATAAGTATGATGGTATATTCTGGGGAGGGTTTTTTATTTCCCGGTGCGGCAGTGGATAAAATATGGTATGGACGGTCAGAATAGTAATGCTGCAGGGTAGCAGTAAACCAGCCTCCTAAATCTCTCTCAGTGCCCCGCCAGACAGGCGGGGCTTTTTTTTCAAGGGTTTCAGGGTTTATTGAAAGGTCTGTATGAAAATAAGTATGCCAGTAGGGGTTTTATGGTCCTGTAGGCTATGGGAAATGTCACCTGTCACTGGTACCATTGCAATAAAATAAACTATGATATACCCCTTCAATTGTCTTATACGCAAAGAAAAAGAGTGCTGGAAAGTGTTATTGTGCACTACCCAGTACCCTTAATTTTTAATTTATTATCCCTAATTGTTTCCAGAACCTTATTGGTTTAGTCTTTGAATGATAAAGTGTTCTTTTCCCCTTAATTTATCAAATTCATTTTGCCGAATGTGAGGCTTAGTAGTACTCAGTTCCAAAACCTGCTGCAAATGCGACCATATACTGGCAGGCATGCCGCTATCAATGCTGCAAAAAATCTTTTTAATTGGAGTACCGCTAGTTCGGCGGAAATTTGAGCCTGTGGAGATGCCTATAGCGGCGGAACGGCCTCAGGCCGTTCTACGAACCATACGCCGATGATGCATGAAGCGAATGAGACATTTGTCTATGATTCGTAGAACGGTGTCAAATGGCAGGTTAAATCAGGCAAATTGCTAATATTATACCACGCACTGGTATATTCTAAAGCGCCTGGTCTGTTCACCCTCAAAGGCCCGGGTGATTATTTTGAGCATGACACTGTTGTCCTCATGTATTTGAGACAGGTCGGCCTCATGGTAGCCGTTTTTAATAAGGTTCTTAATGGCTTCCAGCATCATCAGGGATTCCAGTCCCTTGTGCCTGAGTTCGGGGACCACGCCCATTATGGCTGCCCGCACCGATTTCAGGCCCGGGCGTGAGGGGAAGGGTGAGGGAGTGAAAAGAAGTATTCCGGCAGGTTTGTTGTCGACTAGTACGGCCAGTAATAAATCGGGGTCGGCAGAACCGGCGCAGAAGCCCAACATGGCTGCCACCTCCGCCCGGGTGAGGGGTATAAATCCCCAGTTGGCCGACATGGACTTGTTAAATACATTTCTTACCAACTCTACGTCCGCCATTGGGTGATAAAGATTAATTCTGCGCAGGGTTACCCCGGGGTTTCTGGCTGCCCTGCCCGCAACAGCTGCTACTTTGGCGGGTATGCCCTGTTCCCGGCGCCAGCGGAAGGTAAGTAGATCAGTCAGTTTCTCCATGCCGGCGGCTGCCATTAATTCCGGGTAATACTGGGGATTGAAGGGCATCATGTATTGATAGCCTTTTTCAAATCCTTCAACCAGCATGCCCACCTTCTGGTTGGTATTAAAAGTGGCCGGGCCGATCATTCTGGTGCAGCCCTCTTCCCGCAGCCAGTCCCGGGCCCCGTCCATTAAAGCAGTGGCGGCCCCGGGATCATTCAGGCACTCGAAGCAGCCAAAGAAACCCGTGGTTGGGTCCGGATTAAGAAGATCCCTGGTGGCGGCCACCCTGCCCACCAATTTGCTGTCCTTGAAAGCCATCAGGTTGCAGCCCTCCAGGTGCTGCATAACCGGGTTTTGGGCCGGATTGAAAATTTCCGTGAGGCTATTCATGTTGTTGGGGTTTTCGGAGCGGCTGTATATTCTGGTGGGAAAGACGCAAAAATCTACAAGCTGGCGGTGGTTTGCCACCGTTAATACTTCCACTGACATTGCCAAGACCTCCGGTATAAAAAATATAATTCAACATATGTTGGCGTTTGAAAATAGGTTATAAAACCGGAAGGATTTCTGGCGGGAAGGGGTGAAAGTATATAAAAAGATGCGGGGGTGCATAAATGGAAGGTAATAAACTGCCCGGTCCGGCTTTGATTGCGCTGGGGATACTGGCTTGGGCGTTGGTGCTGTGGATTTTTACCCTGGGCAATCCTTCCTTTGTGCCAGTGGCCCGGTTAATATTTATGGTGCTGGTGCTTCCTATGGCTACGGTGGAGTGGCTGAGGATAAAAGGCTTGCTAAAAAAGCAGCTTATCTTGCCAGTTAGGCTTTTAATCATAGCTGCAGCTTTGGCTATATGGTATAAAAACATATAAAACCCCGGTGGTTACCGGGGTTTTATAATTTAAACTCTTATTGGGGACATTCCTTCACGAATTTGTTGTGAAGTAAGTGGTTTGGTCAACCCAGGAAGGTGTGTCCCCTGACATTAGTTGGGGACATTCCTCTAACCCTAAAGTTGTGCTCCAAATAGAGGTGTGTCCCCTTTCCTTAAATCAGTTGTCCCGCTGCCAGGCCTGCGGCCACGGCTACTGCTACGCTCACCAGAACCCAGAGCATGTCTTTTTTTACTCTGCCCACAATTTTATCCATATTGTCGTTGCCGGGGTATTCCGGGGCAGTTACTGATTTTCCACTGGCCAAATTGCCGTTCCTCCTTTGTATTAAACAGGGAAAGCATTAGCATAATATAAAAAAATAGAGACGCACCGGGCGCCACTCTATTCTTGATTAAGTAAATAATTAGTGCTGTACCCTGCCGTTGGACTGCTCCTCTACCTTTTCAAGTACTTCTGCGATAGGTTTGGCATAAATCACTGCCAGTACACCTATACCCAGGCATATGCCGGATAAAAGATAAAAAATGCTAAAGTCAAACATGATATTCCCTCCCCGCCTCCCTGTAAGTCGGACTATATATTATCTTTTTAAAATGTAACACCAGGCTGTAGACAAGTCAACCCCCAATCAATTTCTTGCAAGCCGGGGGTAATTAATGTTGTTTGTCCGGTGGCTGTTCTGCGGCTGTTATCGTGTGTGTGTCTGCCGGGCCGACGGACAGGAGTTTACTGGGTTCCGGAATCAAAAGTCTGCTGGTATTGATCCAGGGACATTAAAATCGACCTGGGCTTGCTGCCCTCAAAACCCCCCACGATACCCTTCCTTTCCATAATGTCCACCAGTCTTGCCGCCCTGGCGTAGCCAATATGCAGCCTGCGCTGGAGTAGGGATATGGATGCCGTACCGCTTTCAATAAATATCTGCACCGCCTGGGGTAGCAGCTCGTCTTCGAAATTGGAAGAGTCGTTTTTCTTTTCTGCCGGGGGCGTTTTAAGTACCTGCTCGTCGTAAACCGGTTCAGCCTGCTCCTTGAGATAGCCCACCAGGGCTTCTACCTCCTGATCGGACAGGTATGCTCCCTGTAGCCTTACCGGTTTGGGGGCGCCCACCGGGAAAAACAGCATGTCTCCTTTGCCCAGCAGTTTTTCGGCCCCTCCCATATCCAAAATGGTACGGGAGTCCATTTGTGATGATACCGCAAAAGATACCCGGGAAGGAATATTGGCTTTAATCAGTCCCGTTATCACGTCCACGGAGGGCCTCTGGGTAGCCACTACCAGATGCATGCCGGCGGCTCTGGCCATCTGGGCCAGGCGGCAGATGGAATCCTCAACGTCTGCGGGCGCCACCATCATCAAATCCGCTAACTCGTCAATAATTATCACCACAAAGGGAAGGGGGGTATCCGGGGAGTCCACGGCAGCGCCGCAAAGCTTGTTATACCTGGCTATATCCCTTACCCCTGTTTGGGCGAACAGTTCGTACCTCTTTTCCATTTCCTTGACCGCCCAGCGCAGGGTACCAGCCGCTTTTTTGGCATCGGTGACTACCGGGGCGATCAAATGAGGAACGCCGTTATAGGTGGTCAGTTCCACCATTTTGGGATCTATCATCAAAAATTTTACTTCATCGGGAGTAGCCCTGAAAAGTATGCTTGACACCAGAGTGTTTATACAAACGCTTTTTCCAGAGCCGGTGGCGCCAGCCACTAGCAGGTGAGGCATTTTACCAAGGTCTGCTACCACAGGGGCGCCCGCAATGTCCTTACCCAGCACAACAGTCAGGCGGGAGGCCGGGGTGGTGAACTCCCTGCTTTCCAGAAGCTCCCGCAGCCCTACCATGGAGATTTCGCGATTGGGAACTTCTATACCTACCGCCGCCTTGCCCGGTATAGGAGCCTCAATGCGCACACCGGGCGCGGCAAGACTAAGGGCAATATCATCAGCCAGTCCCACGATGCGGCTTACTTTTACGCCCGGGGGCGGTTGTATTTCATAACGGGTTATAGCCGGTCCTACGGATACTTCCGTGACCCGGGCGGCAATGCTAAAGTTTTCCAGGGTTTCTTCTAGAATATGGGTGCGCTCGGCAATCTCGCTGTTGGAAGCCCCGGATTTTTTGTTTTTAGGCCCGGCCAGCAGGGATACTGGGGGTAACCGGTAAGTTTTACCATCAGAGAGGGCGAGGGGGGCCAGTTCGATAACCAGATCGTCCTGAGGGTCATATTTTTCTTTTTGTTTTATTGACACCGGGGGAGGGCTGTCCAACCGGTCATCCGTCCCTGAAGCTTTCCCGGCCGGTTCCCCTTCTTCCGGGTTGGCGTCGCCGCCGTTAATTTTTACAATACCGCTTTTCCGGTCTTCATATATTGAGCCCTTACGTATTTCTCTTTCCGGGTCGACTTCTTCGAAAAGAAAACTTACAATGTTACTGCCCACCCTGCTGCCCATGGCCCTGGCCCGCAGGGTGGCAACCATACCCAGTTGCCCCAGGGTAGAGCCCGTGATCAGTATCAGGGCAACCAGACCCAGAGCCGTCAACACAATATATGTACCCACCCGGCCGAACAATAGATTCAGCAGGTAGACCCCGGCGGCACCCAGAAAGCCGCCACCCTGACCCAACAGGGCGGCCTTGAAATACTGGGAGGGTATAATATCCATATGCAGATAAAAAAGAACCGTCATGTATAGCACAAGTATGCCGGTGCCCCGGGCATTAAGTCTAAACCGCTGCTCCCCGGTCAACATTTTTATGCCCGCCAGGGCAAGCAGCAGCGGTAGCACATACCGGCCCTCTCCGGTCAGCACCAGCATGGTTCGCGTCATGATGCGGCCCAGCATGCCCGGAGAGGCAGTGAAAAAGGTGGCCAGCCACAGTGCAGCCAGAGCCATGATGGCGATACCCAGCAGTTGGTATTTTATATGTTCCCGGTGGGATGGCCTGGTTGAGGATTTTTTTTCAGTTGGGGCAGAATTCCTGCCTCGGCCTTTCATGTGGGAACACCCCATTATCGACAGATTTTTGCTATATTACCATATTTGAGCTTAACACAAAAATAGCCCGCAAGCAAGCAGGATGCCATTTTGCTGGTCTTTCACCTGCTTTTGCTGCAGGTGCGGGTAACGTCTGTCCATGGCATCTTTCATGCGGGGCTGTGGAGGAGTATGGCTGGCTTTTTTAACGTGCCGTTTTTTCGGTCTTACGCCTGGCGTAAAATAAACTGGTTATGCCGATGACGAAAAGCAGTGCGCTAACCAGTTGGGCTACCCGGATGGGGCCCAGCATGAGGCTGTCTGTGCGCATGCCCTCAATAAAAAACCTGCCCAGGGAATACAACGACAGGTAGAGTATGGTTATCTGTCCGGAGAAATCACGTTTCCTCCATTTATACAGGAGTACTCCGAATACGGCAAAATCCCACAGCGACTCGTACAGAAAGGTAGGATGATAATATGTGCCGTTAATTAACATCTGGTTCTGAATGAAGGCCGGGAAGTGGGAGATGAATTCCCGGGATACGGGTCCGCCGTGGGCCTCCTGATTAAAAAAGTTGCCCCAGCGACCGATGGCCTGTCCCAGTATGACACTGGGCGCCAGTATATCGGCGGTTTGCCAGACCGGCAGCCTGTATTTTCTGATATACCACAGCCCGGCCAGGACGCCCCCCAGTAGTCCCCCATGTATGGCCAGCCCACCGTGCCATACGGCAAAAATTTCCAGTGGATTGTAACGGTACGACTCCCATTCAAAAATAACAAAGTATAACCTTGCCCCGATGATGGACATGGGGATGATTAATGTAATCATGTTTATCAGGTGGTCGGTATCGTAGCCCTGGTTCTGAGCCCTGCGGTAGGCTAGCCCGATGCCCAGCAAGAAGGCAGAGGCCATGATTACACCGTACCATTTGATGGATAGAGGCCCGATAGCTATTACTACGGGGTCATACAATGATATCACCTCTCTGGAATAAAAATTCCCGCCTGGGCGGGAATTGATCAAGCTTACTCCAAGTTTCCCTTGTCGCCCTGGGTTTTGTTAAAGCCGCCGAAGTTTATTTCACCCAGGGATTCCTGCCGCAGGTTTCCTTTTGCGGGGCGCTTTTTTGTTGCCGCCGCATCTTTGTTTTTTCGGGCCATAAGGCTCACCTCCAATTATAGCATGCCCTTCATGAAAAAAAATAAATAAGGGTAAAAATTATGGGGTGTAGCTGAATCAGGACACCTTTTGCACCACAGGTTCCTGCTTACTTTTTTTATTGGCCAGTTCCTCCGCATAATCGGTGGCTATCAGATAAACCCCCACCCAAAGGTCGTGCTCATTGACTTTACCGTCCAACTCCCTGGATACATCTTTAAATTTTTTCTCCACTCTGTCTTTGAAGGCAGAGAATTCAACCAGAAAATCTATTACATCACGCTGGTTAAAAGATGCGCCGTCCTTGATGGTTTTAGCCATAGAATCACCCCCATTACTATTTACTAAAATTATAGTAATAATGGTAATAAATGTTAAGGGGTAAATATTGTCAAAAAAGGTCTTCACGAAAAGTGAATAAAAAAACAGACCCGGCCATAAAGACCGGGTTGTACGCTTCCTATATTGTATGGGAAGTTTTTACCTGAATCCGTACTGGTTTGCCTGGTACGGTGTATAGGTACTCTGGAGCAGGGCATTGGCGTTATTACCCATAGATGAAAAAGGAGTGGTAGCCGACATAATACCAGTGTTCTGTCCGCCCGCTAAATTAGTTGCATTACTGTATGCGCCAGGGAAGGAAGAACCCAGCTGATTTAAGTTGCTCTGACCTACTTGCCACGCATTTGTGCCGGTCTGGCCGGCCAGCCCGGAATAAATTCCGCTTTGTCCTGCAAATGCGCCCTGTCCTGCCGATGCGCCCTGTCCTGCCCATGTCCCTATGCCTGCCTGGCCGGAATAAATTCCGGTTTGACCGGCTAAGTTTCCGGTTTGTCCTCCGAAGTTGGTTGTCTGACCGAGCATCCCGGTACTGGAATAGGGGTTCCAACCGGAGGACAGGTTGGCAAAGTTGGTGGAGAAGGTCCTGTTTTGCATTTGCCCGGCCATCTGCTGGGCAATGCTGCTGATTTGGTTGATCTCCTGGTTTAATGAGTTGGCAGCCTGCTGAATCCGGCGCAATCCCTGGGTGGCCATAACCTCTTTTTGCTGAATTTGCTGCAGTTGCATGGTGTTGACCTGTTCAGACTGTTGCAGCGCGTTGCAGACCTGGGAAATGTCGTTGATCTCTTGGCGCAGACGCTGAACTTGCTGTTGCAGTTGGAATACTTGATCCATTGTAGTGCCTCCTTTGAAAAATTTAGCCATGTTGGCTTCCGGGTTTATTATCTACAAAATATTGGGTTTTATTACCGGAATATTTTGGTTATTGAATAATGAATATATTAATGGGTCTCTACGTCTTTGCCGCCGGAATCGCGTAGTATTTTGGCAGCTTCATCTATCTTTCCCTGATTGCAGCGCACAGTCACCATAATATTGCCCTGCTTCACTTTGTCTTCATAAAAACGGCCCCTTTCCGCCGGTATTCCCCAGTCTACCAGACCTCCGGCGATGCCCCCGGTTGCGGCCCCGGAAAGAAGTCCTGCGATGGGCCCGGCGGCCAGCACCGGTCCGATGCCCGGTATAGCCAGGGCACCTACACCTGCTGCAAGGCCAATGATCCCGCCCACGGTTCCGCCGGTGCCCGCCCCATTCATCACCGGATCTCCTCCGGTGGCAGGGGCATGCTTATTAGCAACCCAGTCATCCTTTTGATTTTCTTTGGTAATCATCGAAATTTCATTTTCAAATCCCTTGCTTCTTAGTTCCTGAATAGCCCTCTCCGCGCTATCCCGGGTGGGAAAGGTGGCTAGTATAGTTTTTTGCATGTGATAACCCCCTTAAATATTGAAGTCACTTGCCTTAAAATCATTAAATATATTCCCTCTGCGAAGGGATAACTATGCACCGGAGACAATAAACAGTTTTTAAATAGATAAGAAATTATCCACGCGGATAATTTCCTAGAAAACAAAAATTAATTGTTGTTTTTTAGCATGCAGGTGGTATAATTTTTATTGTTTGTTTGAGGTCATACTATTTTCGGAAGGGGATTTATCATGCTACCGACGCCGAAAAAATATTTTTTAACCGCTGCCGCTGCAGAGGGGGACAGTACTCTGACGGCTTTTGACAACGCCCTGCTGGCCGGAAGAATCGGTAATATCAACTTAATCAGGGTAAGCAGCATTTTGCCGCCGGAAGCTGAGATTGATCCTGAGTTGGTTATTCCACCGGGCTCACTGGTTCCCACCGCTTATGGCTATATCGTTAGCCAGGAACCGGGACAGCTGATAGCGGCCGCTGTAGGTGTGGGAATTTCCGCCGACACCTTCGGGGTGATCATGGAATTTTCCGGGGTGTGTGGCAAGGAGGAAGCCCGGGACAGGATCAGGGCCATGCTGGAAGAGTCTTTTCGCTCCCGGGGAATGGATCTAAAAGACATTAAAATAGCCGCAGTGGAGCACAGGGTGGTTAAAACCGGGTGCGCCCTTGCTGCCGTACCCATGTGGTATTGATTTAGGAGGAGTTATGTATGGAATTGTGGGTTACCGAAATGCAGACCGAAGATCTGACCATTGGTTGCCGGGTAGCCAGAACGCTACACTATGAGGAAACACCATATCAAAAGCTGGCGGTGGTTGATACCCACCAGTTCGGTCGTATGCTGCTGCTGGACAGCATTATACAGACCACCATCGCAGACGAGTTTGTATACCATGAGATGATTACCCACGTCGGTTTGAATACCCTGCCCAACCCCCGCCGGGTGCTGGTTATAGGCGGTGGGGACGGCGGCTCCATCCGTGAGATTATTAAACATAAATCCGTAGAAAAGGCGACCCTGGTGGAGATAGACGGCAAGGTAGTCGAGGCGGCCAAAAAATATCTACCGGAAATCAGCTGTGCTCTGGACGATCCCCGGGTAGAGGTGCTGGTTGCCGATGGCATCAGACACGTTAAGGAGCATAAAAACACTTACGATATGATCGTGGTGGACTCCACCGACCCTATCGGGCCGGCGGAAGGGCTTTTCGGGGCGGCCTTTTACAAGGATGTGCATGATGCCCTGACCGGGGACGGCATATTTGTGGCCCAGACGGAATCACCGTTTTTCAATAGGGATCTGATACCTCGGATATACAAAGACGTATCGGGAATCTTTCCCGTAACCAGGCTATTTTTGGGAAACGTGCCTACCTACCCGGGGGGGCTGTGGTCATTCACCATGGGCAGCAAGAAGCATGACCCGCTTAAGGTGGATATCAGCAAATTACCGGATCTCAACACCCGTTTCTATAGTCCTGAAATCCACCGCACCTGTTTTGTTCTCCCGCCTTTCGTACAGGAACTGCTTAAATAGAATCATAAAATCCGGGCGGCAGAGATGCCGCCTTAAGTATTGTTTCAGTATTTGGGAGGGTTACGCATGGGTTTGGAAAGGTTTAACGGATTTATGGGGAGTTCCCTCGATTATGGCAAAGCGGATATTGTGATTATGGGAGCCCCAATGGATATTACGGTAAGTTTCCGGCCGGGTGCCCGCTTTGGTCCGCATCACATCAGATTGGTAAGCGTCGGGCTGGAGGAGTACAGTCCGGTTGCGGAGAGGGATTTGTCCGATTATGTTTATCATGATCTTGGTGACGTTGAGATAGTGCCCGGCAGGGTGGAAAAAAACCTGGAGTATATTGCCGAAGCCATGGATGGAGTTCTGTCTGATAGAAAATTTCCTGTATTGCTGGGGGGAGAACACCTGGTGACTCTGCCGGCGGTGGAAAAGGCCGCTTCCCATTATCCCGGCCTGGTGGTGGTGCAACTGGACGCCCATGCCGATTTGCGGGATGAGTATCTGGGGGAAAAACTTTCCCATGCCACGGTAATGCGCAGGGTGGCTGAAGTGATGGGAGGCAGGAACATTTTTCAGTGTGGCATACGTTCCGGAGCCCGGGAGGAGTTTCGCTTCGCCCGGGAGGAAACTAACCTGTATCACGAGGTGAACGGTAAAAATATTGAAAATATCATCGCCGGGGTGGCCGGCAGGCCGGTATACTTAACCCTGGATATAGACGTGGTGGATCCCGCCTATGCGCCAGGGACGGGTACACCGGAATCCGGCGGGTGTTCGGCGAAGGAAATACTACAGGCTCTCCATATGCTGGCCCGCCTGCCGGTGGTGGGTTTTGACCTGGTGGAGGTGTGTCCTGTATATGACCCCGGGGAAAGCACCTCGCTGCTGGCAGCCAAGCTTATCAGGGAGGCCATATTATTATTCGGCCACAATTTCATTGCAGGCCATAGTAGGAAAATATAGCGATAAGCCACGGTATGTCCACCGTGGCTTATTATACATTTTATAATATTAGGGATGATCATAACATTAATGGTGGGAGTGTCCCTGTTCTTCCATTTTGGTGGTAGCCAGTGTCATATCCTTGGCCGTGCCGCTAATAGTCATTACCACGAATGCGGCTACGAGAGCAAATCCCAGGGAAAGCAGTATTCCAGTGCCCAGACTCACAACTTACACCCCCTTTACCCTTATATTATATTAATTATTGTTGTTTTTAAGCAAGGGAAAAAATATTCCCTCTTAATATTATAGATATTTTACATGGAATCAAATAATCCTTCATAGGTTGGGGACATTCCTTCGTGATCTTGTAAAGACGTAAGGATTTTAGGCAACCAAGAAGGTGTGCCCCCTCTCCTATTTCACAGCCTGGCGGTTATTTTTTTGATGAAATCGTGAGCCTTTTCAAACAACAGCCCTGCCGTAAACCAAAGGGGGGCCATGTCCAGCCTGATCAGGCCGTTTATTTCCCACCGTCCCATGCCGGTGTAGTCCCATGGGCTATACCCGGTAAGCAGACGTAGCAGGCCACCGGTGACGTATTCAATGGCCCATATTATAACCAGCCATATTATTCCTCTCAGCAGCCACGGCCAGTGCCTGATGTGCTGGTGTACGGGCTCCAGGAATACCGCCAGTCCGTATATGGGAAACATCCAGAGATAGGTTGTGGAGCGCAGACGGGGATCTCCTCCCAGGCCTGATTCCAGGCCTGTCCAGAACACCTCCAGTACCCAGCCCAGCAACCCGTAAAATACAAATCTGAAGAACATGTAACTATTTTGCTTGCCGGAGGATAAATAATACGTTTTAGCATGAAATAATTAAAAAATAGCATTGGCAGGATTAAAGCCTGATGGCAGGGAATATATGGGGGGTAGAAAGGGGTGCCGAAAAATGACGGAAGAAAGAATAGAGTATCTCACACCGGTTTTTGTCGATGCGCACAACCTTCCCGATGCGTGGTATCAGTTGCAGAAAAAATTATGGGAAATTGACGCCTACGAGTATCCCGTGGAATGGGGAAGTTATCCGGGACAGTTAAGGCGGGAATTTGATTTTGTCTGCTGCAGGATAAAACATCCCGGGTTGAGGCCTCTTTGCGACGACATGCCCCCGGGTATGAGTATGCCGCCGCCGACTACCATGGACAGAATCGAGGAATATTTCAGTACCTATATTTTAAATCCCCATGTGGGCGAAAACGAGAAATATACCTATGGGAGCAGGATTTGTATCCAGGTGGACAGCCTCATTAACAGCTTTAAAGACCAGGGGTTCGGCCACGTCAAGTCCTGTATAGAAATAGCTAGGCCCGAAGATCTGGTGGATGGAAAATCTCAGCCTTGCCTTCGGCTAATTGATATAAAAGTAAAGAAAGACCGCATAGCCAATGTATACCGGCTGCATTTTATAGTATATTTCAGGGTATGGGATTTGTGGGGAGGCTTTCCCCAGAACCTGGGCGGTCTACAGTTATTTAAAGAGTGGCTGGTGGAGCAGATAGGCAATAACCCTAAAGACGGTTTACCCCTGGAGGACGGAGAGATGATCGTCATGTCCAAGAGTTTGAATGTCAGAGAGCACATGTTTGAATACTCCAAGGCCAGGGTATACCGATAGAATGTTTTCTGCCGGTTATAACCATGGTTAGCGCTGTGGCATCATTTTCAGGTGACCGGCTGGTGGCAGTTCGCTTCAAGACCGGAAAGGTAAAGTAATGGTGGGAAAAACTATGCTCAATGATAAAAAACCGGTTATTCTGATAGCTGGCGACGACAGGGCCGGTAGACTGCTGCTGAGGGAAGCCCTGGAACTGGACGGGTATGAAGTCGTGGAAGCCGGGGACGGCGTTCAGACTGTGGAAATGTTCAAGGACTACGGGCCGCAAATTGTGGTGCTGGATATTGTTATGCCCCGGATGGACGGCATCGGTGCCTGTGCCAGGATACGGGAACTGCCTGGCGGCGGATGCGTGCCGGTTTTGATGATATTCGTCCCCGAAGACGATGAGTCGGTGCAGAGGGCTTTTGAGACAGGTGCGGACGAGTTTATCACCAAGCCCGTTAATACGGCGTTGCTGCGGCACCGGGTGCGCCTGCTGCTGAAGGCTAAGCTAACAGAAGAAGCCCTTGCCCTGCAGGAAAAAAAATTGCGCAGTATTACTACTTCCCTGGGCGAGGGGGTATATGTTTTGGATCCGAACGGTAGGCTTACCTTCATGAACCCTGAGGCGGAACGCCTGCTGGGTGTCTGTGGGGAGGAACTGAAGGGCCGGGCTATTCATCAGCTTATCCATGGTTCCAGGCATGACGGGACGATGCTTCCGGCGGTAGACAGCCTTATGCTGCAGACTTTATCCACCGGCAAGGTCTACCAGTCGGAAAACGAAGCTTTTACCCGCCAGGATGGCACAATATTTCCCGTGGCCGTTGTCTCCGCGCCCATTATTGAAAACGGTGAGATTACCGGCTGTGTCGTAACTTTTAGGGATATCACCAGGCGCAGGATGATGGAACAGGAACTATTGAAGGCCAAGGCCGAAGCAGAAATCGGCCTGACCAGACTGCGGGAGGTTCTATTCAGTATGCAGCAGGGAGTTATTTTTGTCGATACGCAGGACAATATTATCGAAATCAACCAGTTCGCCTCCCAACTGGCGGGTAGAAGCCGCGAAGAAATGCTTAACCGCTCCCTGTGGAATTTTTATAACGGAGACCAGGGTGAGCAGCTGAGAATGGTGCTTGATGAATATAAAACAGGTTCAAATCGCGCCCCGGTACCGCTTTATAACTGGACTGGACTGGGAGAGATTACCGTTACGGTGCAGCCCGTAATGAAAGAGGAGCACTACCTCGGGGCCTTGCTCTGCGCAATAGACCTAAGCCCCCTGATGGAAGCCCGCAGGGCACTGGAAATAGGGAAATGCCTGCAGGACAAAATACTGCAGACTGCAGCCACGGCTATATACATTGTCAATAGTTATGGTGAAATAGTCAATGCCAACGACGAATTCTACTCCATAACCGGTTTTCAGAAGGAAGAGATACTGGGGCGGCACATCCTCATGCTCAAATCCAAATGCATGGAAAAATGCGCCATGTACGATGAATCCCGGACAGAGCCAATTTTAAAGCACCAGTGCACAATCACCAACAAAGACGGCAACCTGCTGTCTATTCTAAAAAATATTAATATATTGCGTGATGATGTGGGCCGGTTTACAGGCGCCATAATTTCATTTATTGATATATCAAAAATTGTTGAAGCCAAGGAGGAGGCTGAAAAGGCCCGGGAAAGGGCCGAGTACCTTGCCTCGGTGGACTACCTGACGGGCTTGCTGAACAGGCGGGTTTTCATGGAGAGGCTGGACCAGGAAATGGAGAGATGCAAAAGGGAAGGAACTTCTCTGGGCATTATCCTGGCCGATATCGACCACTTTAAAAAGGTTAACGATACATACGGTCACCAGGCCGGAGACGTGGTGCTGCAGGTTTTTGCCTCCCGCCTGTCAGGTTTCAGTCGCACTTATGATATTGTCGGACGTTACGGCGGGGAGGAATTCATAACCTGCCTTGCTGGCGCCAACTGTGAGCAGGCGGAAAGGATAGCGGAACGCATGCGTGTGGCGGTGGAGGAACAGTGCATACCCCTGCCGGGTGTTCCGGTTTGCATAAATATTACCTCTAGTTTCGGTGTGGCCTGCACGGAGCCAGGTATTGAGACAAATGTGGATGTTCTGATCGCCAGGGCAGACGAGGCCCTTTACAGGGCTAAGGCAGAGGGTAGGAACCGTGTCTCACTGTAAATCCGCCTTGCCGTATACCTTTCGAAGGCGGATTTTTTGTTCCTCGGCAAAAGGTTTACTCCAAGTGTGACTGCCTTGCAACTTGCTGAAAAACAACCGGAATAAAAATAAAACCCCCATAATTGAACAGGGGGTTTTTCGGTGCGTCTATTAAGTTAAAATATTTCCTTTAATGCAATTTCCAGCCCCGGCAGTAAAGGGGATAGCAGTATTCCATTTCTATCGTATGATTCAATGAGATTCCAGTTTTTTTCGCCAGAGATAAAAACCTCAATTGTTTTGACGTCCGGGTCAACAATCCAATACTCTTTAACTCCGTATCTATAGTATAACTTACTCTTTTTTACCCTGTCGTAGCTGGCCGTTGACGGGGAGAGTATTTCAATTACTAAATCTGGTGCGCCTTTAATGTTATCTTCGGTAATAATATCCAAACGATTGGCAGAGATAAAGAGTATGTCGGGCTGTGGTTTATCTTTATCAGAAAATATAACATCAATTGGCGCATCAAAAACTTCGCCTAAATTGTTATGGCGAATGAAATTAGTAATAAACCAAACTAATCGCCCTTTAACTCGCTGGTGAATAGTTTTTGGTGCTGGAACCAAAATTAGCTCACCCCCGATTAGCTCATACTGGTTGTCGTCATTAATCTTTAAATAATCCTGATAAGTATAAATATTAGGAGTTTCTTGCATCGTCAGAAACCTCCTTTTTACTTTTTTCTGCTCTTCTGACTTTATTGGCAACCTTATTTGCTCCCTTTGTATGAGCAGATTTTAACACCATCTTTTCACTACGTCAAATAATTAACGACGAGTATTCAATATCAGCACGGTCAGCGTTGCACTATTGATTCCACAGCGACGACAGCGATTTTTTATCTCGCTAACAGCCTGTAAGACCCTATCCTTGAAGGTCGGGGAACAACAGGCTGTTAGCTCGTTTAGTTGGGGACATCCCTCTGACCTGGGTCCAGGCTTTGATTGGGAACATTCCTCCGACCCCAAAGTCAGGCTCCAAATGGAGGTGTGTCCCCATACCTTTATGTTCGCTCTATGAGTTCGGTAGGGGAATAACCATTTCTGAACCCAAGGCTCACTTATATTTTTCCAGGTTAAAATTAATGGGCCACACTGCTTAACTCTACT
This sequence comes from uncultured Peptococcaceae bacterium, assembly GCA_964643075.1. Classification (GTDB taxonomy): domain Bacteria; phylum Bacillota; class Desulfotomaculia; order Desulfotomaculales; family Desulfocucumaceae; genus Desulfocucumis. Next base: position 2,026 of record CAZXQO010000047.1, on the reverse strand, counting down.
TTTTCTTCTTCTTTCTGCATGGCCTTTCTATACGAGCAGAGTTCTTCCCTTTTCTTTTCTGCCAGGCCGCATCCCCAGTAGGTATTACCTGCGACAAAGCGGCGGTAATTACACCAAGTGCAAAAGGTATGGGCAATCTGTTCCTGTGTCATATCCTTTGCTTTTGTCATTTTCCACTCCTCCTTTACTAGATACCTAGATTCTATTCTAAAAACGGTACAAGCTAACTAATATTTTCTACTTCTTCGTGTGGATTCCTGCTCTGGTAGAATGGAAAAATTATCTCTCCTGCTGCCGATCCCGCCGTCTAAAGGTCGTGCTTCGTGCCGGTAGTGCATCCTCAATGGGACCTATGTCTTTGGAGCTAATTTTTAAAGCATAATCTACTAAGGAAAGGAAATCGATCAGGCACTGAAGGAAGTTGGTATTGAAATTAAGGTATGCCGAAAATGTGACGAAGGCGACGTATGAACGTGACAATTATCTGCTGAGCAGAGTTTACTGGTTTTAGAGCCCTTTAGATTATGTCAAAGGAATGAGATATATGGGAAATTTTATCATTGGAATACTGCAGATATCTGTCCGATTAACAATCAGCTTTTAAAAGGATAACTGTGGAATTTGTTGAAATCATAGTGTTAATATAATTTATATTTTGTTACGTTTTGGTCTTTTGTACCTTTTGTATTTAATCAGTCAGGGGTCGAAGGGGGTTAAGGTATGAAGAATGGCGGAAAGACAAAAAAAGTAATAAAATTGGTTAGGTTTGGAACAAATCATAAGAGCTTGGAGAAACGTAACATAGAATCAGATGCGTTAAATAATGAGTTAATAATACAACGAGAGTGGTTTCGTGTTACCCTTTCAAGCATAGGTGATGCGGTAATTGCAACCGATATGAACAGTAATGTTTCATTTATGAACCCTGTGGCTGAAGCTCTTACAGGTTTTAAGATAAGTGAAGCAATCGGTAGACCAATTAGAGAAGTTTTTCAAATTTTTAATGAGCATACCCTTGAACCTGCAGAGATTCCCGTTGATAGAGTAATTAAAGAAGGTTTTGTAATTGGTTTGGCAAATCATACTGGGCTCATTTCTAAAACCGGGATGAAACATTCAATTGCTGATTCTGCAGCCCCAATATTAGATGGTAGTGGAGGTATTATCGGTGTTGTTATGGTATTTCGTGATATAACAGATACTAAAAGGCTAGAAGATGAAATTGTAAGGCTGGATAAACTTAAGTTGGTAGGCCAGCTTGCTGCTGGAATTGCCCATGAGATAAGAAACCCAATGACTACTGTTCGTGGATTCCTTCAACTGCTAATGAGCAGAGAGGAGTATGTTAAAGATAAAGAATATTTTGATCTTATGATTGATGAACTAGATAGGGCTAATTCTATAATTAAAGGATTTTTATCGTTGGCCAAGAACAATTCGCCCAATAAGCAGAATCAAAACATTAACTCCATAGTAAGCTCTGTTTCCCCGTTAATACAGGCAGACGCTATAGCTTTGGATAAATATGTTGTTGTAGAATTGGGAGAGATTGCGGAAGATTTGTATTTGGATTCAAATGATATACGACAGTTAATATTAAATCTTGCCCGCAACGGAATAGAAGCGATGCCACCGAAAAGCAGTTTATTGATAAAAACATTTATGGAGGACAATAAGGTTGTTCTATCATTTCAAGACCACGGCGAGGGTATCCCCCCTGAAATACTTGAAAAAATAAACACTCCGTTTTTTACCACTAAAGAAAATGGCACTGGTTTGGGCCTATCTATTTGCTATAGCATTGCAGAACAGTATAATGCAACTATCGATGTTATATCCGACCATACCGGAACCACTTTTTTTGTTCGGTTTGCAATTGCATAGATAGCTAATTATTAAATAAAGGTGACAAGGTTGTGTAATCTTATCGCGTTTTTTATCGAAAAAACCCCTTAGTACTACAGCGTAAACTAAAAAGTTAGCGGAGCCATGGGGACGGTTCGAGCGCTTCCGAAGCGCAGCGAAG
>CAZXQO010000046.1:0-29882 GCA_964643075.1 uncultured Peptococcaceae bacterium | reverse complement strand
CGCCTAATTGGGGGAGCTCTGTAACTTTTTTACTTCCTCTTTCATTTTCAGATTTAGTCCTCCTTGTTTTCCTCACCAGATTTTTAAGGGTTTCACAAAGGAACCCTCACAGTTTTTCTTAAGTTATATCTGACAGGCGGGATCGCTCGATTGAACCGGCCCCCAGTGATGAAATATAGAGCTTTGTTGCCAAAAGAGAATTAATACTAATAAAGCCTCAAAATATTTATTTCAGCTATTGATTAGTTGTTTTCTGTAAAAATATCCGATATCCTCCATGGTAAGCTGGCAACAAACAGTGGCGGCAGACTGGAGGAATTCCTAGGCATTCAATTCAGGAACCGTTCCCTAATTTCCACCAATTTCTACAGATAAAAAAAATGTAGAAAATAAAAAAAATGTAAATATTTCTGGTATAATTGTGTAATATGACAGATGTGAGTCAGGCTTACTGTCCGGCATTGGGTATAACGGTATAACGGCAGGATAACGGTTGCAAAAAAGGATGGTGATATGATGTCTATATTAAGGAAGTTAAAACCGAATTTGAAGTTGGTTGCGGAGACGCCTGAAAAAAATTTGATGGATAGGAATGTTCCGGAGCCGGTTCATCCGGACGTTACTGAGAAGCCGGCGCTAAGAACCCCGACGGTGCTGGAAAAGCTGGTTGATGTGTCGGATTTTGTTTGGGAGTTACTTGGCGGTGAAAATCTGGTATTAGTGGTCAGCACCGAAAATGTTCTTTATGCCAGAGATGGTAAAATGACGAGTTTCAACCTTTCTGCCGGGGATGAAGTAAAGCCGGCATGGATTACTGCAAGGGCGATGAAAAGCGGTCAGAGGATGGTTGACTATGTGCCTGCTGAAAAATCGACCTTCGGGTTTCCCTATGCTGCCATGGCCGTTCCCTTAAGAGAAAACGGGCAGATAGTGGGAGCCTTTACCGTTACCAGCATGCTGGAGAAGCAGGTGGAAATTCGTGGGCACGCCGAAAACCTTACGCTTTCCTCTTCCCAGATATCGGATGCAAGCCAACATATTTCAGAAATGGCTATGACGCTGGCAGGCGCCATATCTACGCTGAACAGTGAAATGGATAATTTAACCAGCAATATGGGCATTGTGGAAACCGCCATCGGACTAATCAAGGATGTCGCCTCGCAAACCCACTTACTGGGGCTAAACGCCGCCATTGAGGCCGCGCGCGCCGGAGAATACGGACGCGGTTTTTCAGTTGTGGCCCAGGAAATAAGACAGCTTGCCCAGACAGTAAATCAGAATATTAGTCAAATTACTAGCGGTCTGGAAATGATGAGCGGAGGTGTTGAAAATACTGTGGGAAAAATTTCCGAACTCAACACGGTGGCTCAGGAGCAGGCGGCTGTGACCGAAGAAATAAGCGCAACCATGCAAACTCTCCGGGAAAACATTGCCTCTCTTGAAAGAATGAGTAAAGAGGCCTGGCTATAGCGCGAAAGGCTAACTGATTAGGATATTTAAGTAGCCCCTACCTAGTGACGGCAGGGGCTTTAATGTTTACAAATTTAACTCTAGACAATTCTTAATCTCCTCAGCAGGGTGGACAAATGTGTGGAGCGGTAACCTCTTGGCTATTTTTGCGTCCGTAATGGGTCATGGCTGACGGGCCAGCCGACGAGAGCCACCGGAATGATTTATCGCTTAGGTTGGTGGTCTTATAAATTCAAATTATTCTGTCGAATATTTAAAAGTGTTGGGAGGTATTGCCGATACTGAGTTGAATACTTCCATATTTATGTGGGACAAGGCTTTCCAAATTTGTGCGTAAAACACATCGGAGACAGGCTGACGGCGGTTATCGAGTATGCAGAGATGAATGCCAGGACCAGTTGAATGAACTAGTTGAACAGTAGAGTGGCAACGACGGGATGAAGAACCGGCGGTAAGGAGGCCTATTTTAGCAATGAACTTGCAAAATGAACTGGAATTACGCAAATTTGTCGCGCCCGAATTTATCTTTGGGTTAGGGGCACGACACCTGGTGGGTCGTTATGCGAGGAATTTTGGTGCGAGCAAGGTATTGGTCGTGACTGATCCCGGGATAATCATTGCAGGATGGGCAGAGCAAGTAACAGCCAGTATTGAAGACGCAGGTATACCCTATACTGTCTTCGCGGAGGTCAGCCCCAACCCGCGTGCGGAAGAGGTTATGGCCGGGGCAGAAGTCTACCAAAGCGACCGGTGTAATGTTGTCGTAGCAGTAGGCGGCGGTAGTCCCATGGACTGCGCCAAGGGCATAGGCATTGTAAGTTCTAACAAGAGGCATATTGTCGAGTTTGAAGGTGTTGATCATGTGCCGGTTCCCTGCCCGCCTTTGATCTGCATCCCGACCACAAGCAGTTCGGCAGATGTTTCTCAGTTTGCAATTATCACAGATATGCAGCGCATGGTTAAAATGGCTATTGTTAGTAAAGCACTTGTCTCCGATATTGCTTTAATTGATCCCCAAACAAATATTACAATGCCATACTATCTAACAGCCTGTACCGGTTTTGACGCCTTAATCCATGCTATCGAAGCTTTTGTATCAAATGCCCATTCACCAGTTACGGATCTGCATGCCCTGGAAGCAATCCGCTTGATTAACGCAAACCTGCTTTCGGCAATAAAAGAACCGGATAACCTTGAACTGCGAGGCAAGATAATGATGGGCAGTTTACATGCCGGACTGGCGTTTTCCAATGCCATACTGGGCGCAGTTCATGCAATGGCCCATAGCCTGGGGGGCCTCTTGGATCTTTCTCATGGGGAATGTACTGCCGTTCTCCTGAGGCACGTTATAGATTATAATTTCAACGTTAGCGCCGAACGATACCAGTTAATAGGCGAAGCTATGGGGCTTAACCTGCGGGAGATGTTATTTAAAGAGAAAAAACGGACCATCCTTGAGGCTATAAGCTGCCTGCAAAAAAATATGGGTATGGAAAGGACTCTTAGTCATCTCGGCGTGCGCCAAAGTGACATTCCTGTTCTTGCTGGAAAAGCCATGAAGGATCCTTGTATGGCAACCAACCCGCGCCGGCCAAAACAGAGAGACATCGAGGTATTGTATGAAGAAGCGTTGTAATTCTCCTGACAACTGGGAAACTTTGCGTGAAAAACTGATTGGACTTGGGGAGCATTCTATCCGGAAAAGCTATTATCCCGAACTTCAGCAGCGTCTTGTAGAACTGGAGAACATTGAGGATGAGTTAAGAAAACACCAAAACCGCCTTGAGGCTCTAGTTAAAGAGAGAACAATTGAACTGAAATCGGCCAATGAACATTTAAAGCAGGAAATTGCAGAGCGCAAGCAAGCGGAAGAGGCACTTTGGGAAACTAATCAACTGCTCCAGCAGATAATCGAATTTCTCCCCGACGCCACCCTTGTGATTGACTGTGATAAAAGAGTAATAGCATGGAACCGGGCCATTGAAGATATGACAGGGGTAAAAAAGGAAGATATCATTGGGAAAGATAACCACGCTTATGCTGTGCCTTTTTTTGGAAGCCCAAGACCGATGTTAGTTGATTGTATCTTATCCAAAGACAGGGAATGCGGATTGCTGTATGAAGATGCCGAAAAAAAAGGCAGTACACTATACACCGAGAGATTTGTACCATTCTTATATGAAGGAAAGGGAGCTCACCTGTGGGGAACGGCCTCGCCACTCTTTGATAGTGACGGTAACTTGATTGGGGCCATTCAATCCCTTCGTGATATAACCGGGCGAAAGCAGATGGAGGAACAGCTGCAGTATCTGGCTACACACGATGCCTTGACCAATATCCCCAACAGGCATTCCCTGGAGGCAGTTCTAAAACGGACGGTAGCAAAAGCAAAACGGGGAGAAAAGAGCGCACTCCTCTTTATTGACCTTGACAACTTTAAACTGGTCAATGATACTCTTGGGCATGCAGCAGGCGATGAGGCATTAATTGCTTTCGTTAATATTTGTAAAACGAACTTGCGAGAGGGAGACTTTTTTGCCCGCTTAGGAGGAGATGAGTTTGCAGTATTGCTGGAAGGAATTACTAATGCGGAGGCTGGGGCCGTAGCCGAGAAACTGCGCCGGGCGGTGTATGAAGGTGAGCTAAAGCTTTTCACCGGCGGATACACCTTTAATCTGACAATCAGCATAGGCATTTCTATGGTTGACGGGACTTTAGATTGTCAGAGACTCCTCTCTCTCGCTGATACTGCGCTGTATAAATCCAAGGAAGAAGGCCGGAACAGATCCACCTTCGTTGAGACCGGTGAAGATCCGATCAACAGGCTTACTGAAACCAACCAGTTAGTAGGTTTGATCAAAAATGCTCTTAAGGAAGAGCGGTTTGTGCTCTATTTTCAGCCAGTAGTTAGTTTGGGCGATGGAAAAACAGTTCATCAGGAAGTTTTGATTCGCCTCCAGGACAAAAACGGACAGATAATTTCTCCCAGTAGCTTTATTCCTGTTGCTGAACGTTTTGGTTTAATGTCCCAAATTGATCTCTGGGTGGTTCAATCATCCTTAACGACCATGCGCGAACGTCCCGAACTCAAGCTTTTTATTAATCTTTCCGGGGTAACTCTGGGGGATGAAGCTATACTGGAATTAATAGAATCTAATATACGCAATAGTGGCATAGATCCTTCCCGGATAGGTTTTGAGATAACCGAAACCGCTGCCGTAAGAGACATCTTAAGGGCTGAGCGCTGGGTCCGCAGGTTTAAAAGCTTAGGGTGTCTTTTTGCACTTGATGACTTCGGGATAGGATTTTCGTCCTTTTCTTATCTTCGCATTCTTCCGGTAGATTACATCAAGATCGACGGTTCCTTTATCCGGGACGTGGATAAAGAACCTGTCCATCTTGCCTTAATTCAGGCCATTAATACCATAGCGAACACTCTTGGCAAGAAGACCATCGCTGAATTTGTGGAAAATGAGGATATCTTAAAGGTATTGCAGGCGGTTGGAATAGATTACGGTCAGGGATTTTACCTGGGTAGGCCCGCTCATGGTTGAAAGCCAAGGAGAGGAGTGGTTCGCCGCCTGGATCGCCCGGAGGAAGGAGATCAACTTCAAAAAGGCGAGATCTTGGTTACCTCCCAGACAGACATAGCCTGGACACCGCTATTTCCTCGCGTGGCAGCAATCGTCACCGATGTTGGAGCGCCGCTCTCGCACGCTGCCATCGTTGCCCGTGAGTTGGGCATTCCTGTGGTTGTGGGCTGTGGTAATGCCACCATGCGTTTGCACACCGGTGATCGCGTGCTTGTCGACGGCGGGCAAGGTATCGTGAGGGTCTTGCATGGCGCCGGAGGGTAGGAGTGTGTGCACTTTGTGTGTGCAGTGGTCGCATAGAGTGACGCGAAAATTTTGTGTTTCCTTGCCTGGGAGGTATTACCAGGTTCCACTCGTGAGGCTACGGGTGGTTTTTTATTGGAGTTTACCTTTACACAATATGTTCTTGTTTTTCTCTTGCTATAACTGGATGTACATATTAAAATACACGTAGGATATAAATATACGACGTGTATTATTGTGTGGAGCTGAGGTGCGAAATGGCACAAAATCAATCGCTTAATGTAAACAGATTTGAGAAGAGGAAAGAGGAAACAAGAAAAAGGATTATCAGTGTGGCGATGGATTTATTCAATCAGCAGGGGTTTGATTTCACGACGATGGAGCAAATTGCCATTGAGGCCGATATCGCCAAGAAAACACTTTACAATCATTTCTCTGCAAAAGAAGAGATTATCGTTGAATATGTGCACAGGATGGTTAGTGTACAATGGCCGGAAGTAAGGAGTAAGTTACAGGAATTGCCTGATACCAGGTCGCGACTGCTGGATATGTTTCGCGGAACATTTGAGTGGATGGAAAGAAACAAAGAAATATCCAGAATATATCTTACTTACCGGCTGAAAACTGTGTTTCAGGCATTATCAAAAGAAATACCGAGAAGCGGTGTTCAAGACTACTTGATTTATATTATCGGGCTTGGCCGGGAGTCGGGGGAAATCAGACAGGACGTGCCTGTTGAAACCCTGGTCAGCCATTTGGATTCTATCAGGAGTTCCACAGCCTTTGGTTGGCTGTTTAATCCGGAAAAGTATCCGCTGTACGAAAGCATCGCCATGAACGTGGACCTTTTTCTGAGCGGGGCAAAAACCGGAGAGATAAAGAGAGAATGAGGTAAATATATTTCCGGGAGGGGAGCTTGTGGAAAAGAGTAGCTGTGAGTTCTTTTTCAGTTGGCCCGGGGCTTTTCAGACCGGGGTGGAGGCAGTCGGGGGGAAGGGGTGGAACCTGGGAAGACTTGAGCGGTATGGATTCAAAGTTCCCACTGGAGGTGTTCTTTCAGCCGGAGCTTACCAGAATTTTATTTCAGAAAACAACCTGCGGGAAGTCACAGAGGAGATCACGCAAAGTACAACCATTGGTAACATTGGCGAGAAGGGGACTGAGGAAAAACTTTTTCAGATAAGAGAAAAAATCAAGGCCGGCCGCATACCTTCAAATGTCAGGGATGAGCTGGAATTTAACCTGAAAGCATTGGATATACTGGATAAGCCGCTGGCCGTCCGGTCTTCAGCCACTGCCGAGGACGCTTCCGGATCGTCTTTCGCCGGAATCCACGAATCGTTCTTAAATGTCCGGGGTATGGATAACATCCTGTCCGCCATTAAAGGGTGTTACGCCTCTTTATGGACACCCCGGGCCGTTGCTTACCGGCGGAAAATGAATATTAAAGATGACGAAGTGATCCAGGCCGTGGTGATTATGAAAATGGTGGAAGCCGAGGCCGCCGGAGTCGGCTTCACCTGCGACCCCCGGAATGGCCGGGAAGATTATATGGTGATAAGCGCCAATTTCGGTTTTGGTGAAAGTGTGGTCAGCGGCGCTGTCGAGCCTGATGAGTACCTTTATAACTACTGGCACGGGATAATGGAAAAGAGGGTAGGCCGTAAAGAGGGGGTTACCGTTACCCGAAAGGACGGCGGAACGCAGTTTGTCAAGTCTGAGGCAATGTCGGCAAGTCAGGTGTTGTCTGACGAGAACATAACCAAGCTGGGCTTGCTGATTCTCCGGGTATTTGAGACACTGGGCGACGTGGAGCAGCACCAGGATATTGAGTGGGTATTTGACGGCGAGGATTTCTTCCTGGTCCAGGCCAGGCCGGCAACGGCGCTGCCCAGATATACCTGCGACGGAATCAAAAGCCAGCCGGATATATGGTCCAATGCTAATTTCAGGGATGCGGCGCCCATGGTTATGTCAACCTTATGCAGATATTGTCTTGATCGAGATTATTCTAATTACTTATTCAGTTGTTATATTGAAGCAGTTGGTTATAAGATACCCGAAGGATTGATGTTTGTCAGGATGTTTCAGGGTAGGGCATATTTAAACTTATCTGTTGAACAGTGGGTTATATATGACGCTTTTGGTTTGACACCCGCGGAAGTCAACGAAACCATAGGGGGACACCAGCCGGAGATAATTATAAATGAAAAGAAACCATTCGCCGGGATCCATGGGTTTAAAAGAATTATTCGTAATATTAGATTCACATCCATATTGAAAAAAACAATAAATAACGCAAATAGATCATTTGATAAGGTCACTTTTTTCACCCAGGCTTTATTAAAAAATGATTTCAGCGGCGTAGAAGATGAATACCTGATTAGTGAGTTTGCCGGCATTCGAAAAATGCTTGTTGAATTTGCTCCTGTAATGATTACATTGTCCGCCGTGCCATTTTATCCCAGTAAGATGGTTGCTAAAGCATTAGAAAAACGTTTTCCCAATAGAGGAATAGCATTGTTAAACGCCCTGATGGCGGGGGGTGGGGACATCACCAGCGCACAGCACGGTTACCGCCTGGTGGAGATGGCCGGGATTGCCCGCGGGGATGCTTACGCTCAAAGGTTTTTTTCCGCTGAGTTCTTTAATCCCCTCCTGTGGGAAAAAGAATTGCCGGAAGAATCTCCGTTTAAGAATTCTTTTCGAAACTTCCTGGCGGAATACGGGCACCGTGGAGTATATGAATTGGATGTCATGAATCCCCGCTGGCGGGAAGACCCCTCCTATCTCTTGAATATGGTCAGAAGCATCATTGATACCGCAGACATCAGCAAGTTAAAAGCCCGGCAGAAAGAAAAAACGGACGAAGCCTGGCGGGAAATTAAGCAGAGGTTCTCCTTTTACCGGCGAACGTTGATGAAATACTGGTTGAAGCAGGCCCTGAAAGGCACGGAACTCAGGGAAATGGCCAAGTCTGTGCTGGTTAAGTTTCTTGAGCCCCAGCGCATGATATTCCAGGAAATTGGCCGCCGGTTTGTTGCAAGAGGCATACTTGAAGAACAGGCCGATATATACCACTGCACCTGGACTGAGCTAACCTCCATTTTAAGGGGGTACTGGGATGGCAGGGGGTTGGCCGTTCTGGTGGCCGAGCGGAAGGCCAGGAGAAAAGAAATGGAGGCGCTTTCACCTCCCGATTTGATTATCGACGATGTGCCCAAATTTGCGGAGTCCGCTACCGCAGGTACGGGCAATGTTCTGACGGGAATGGGCGTGGCTGCGGGCAGGGCTTCCGGTTCGGCCAGGCTGATTAATCACCCCGATAAAGGTGGAAAGCTGCAAGCCGGTGAAGTGCTGGTGGCCCCGTCCACCGACCCCGCCTGGACACCTTTGTTTTTAAGGGCCTCCGCCATTGTGATGGAAACGGGAGGATTTATATCCCACGGGGCTATTGTGGCCCGGGAATACGGCATTCCGGCGGTGGTTAACGTTCCGGGCGTGATGAAGATATTGCATGATGGTCAAAAAATCACTGTAGACGGCGACGGGGGAAAAATCTATCTTTAGCAGGCCGGCAAAATTTCATCAATCATGGAGATTTTATGGTCGGATTGTGGCTGAAACCATGAGCATATAAAAAGACAGGGATTCCACCATTTAACGGTGAGAATCCCTTGTTAGTTATGGCAGTATTATGGGTTTTGAACGGCGGGGCTAAAGATCTCGTTAAACTCGATTGACCAAGTCTAAAAGGGTGGAAGGATATACCAGCATATGTGTCAAATCTTACTAGATATATGGAAAATTATACTATTCAAAGTAATGGAGGTTCTAAACATGGCCAGTCAGGAGGCAAGCGGGGACGGTTCTTGCCTTGCCAGGAATAATATGGAAAACCTGTTAGGGATGTCTAGTATGTCAGGGTAAAAGAAGCATAAGAGGAATTGTTAAAAGATAAAATAAAGAAATAAATTTATGAAATCAATTAGACAGAATTCTTTCTTGACACGAAAACAGATTGGAGAGCTTTTGTGAAGATTTAGTGAATTTTGGGAAAAAACTAGCAAGCAAGAACCGTCCCCACTTGCGTTTGAGGAGGAAAAAATGAAACTTCTACCATTAAATAAACTTGGTGCCAGAGAAATATCGCCGGGGGTTATTGATTTTGGGCTGTTTTTACCCTGGGTATCGGCAAGCGAAGGCAACCGGTTGTGGGTTAAAGTAATCCACGAAAAAGATCAATTTCTGCAGGATATTCAGCCGTTGATGTTTGAATTGAATCATACCATTGATCCTGATTACAGTGATTATTGGTCGACACAGATTAACATCAATTCTGATTCCAGGCCGAATCCCAAATCCGCATGGGGATCACCGGGAAGGTACATCTACCGCTATTGCCTGCAAAATCCGAATATCCCGGAAATAATCGATTGGATCATAGATCCCTTTGCCAGGGAGTTTGGTGTCGGCAAATTATCGGCATTCACTCTGGGATATGAAGACTATGCCTGGAGTGAGCATGAAAATATCTGGAAAACCCCGGGATTGGACGACCTTGTAATATACGAGTTGATGATCAACGAGTTCGGCGGTGGCATTGATGGAGCGATTGCTCAACTGGGATATCTCGCTGATTTAGGGATCAACTGCATTGAGTTAATGCCGGTTACCAATGTTGCTAACACTGTGGATTGGGGCTTTTTACCCATAGGTTACTTTGGTGTGGATGAGCGCTTTGGTAAACGGAAGGATCTTCAAAGATTGATTGATGCCGCGCATCAAAAAGGTATTGCGGTGATCCTGGATGTGGTTTATGGCCACACCGCCGATAGTTTTCCCTACGCTTATATTTACAAAAAACTGGGCTATCATGAGAATCCCTTTATGGGGCCATTTGCCAAAGATTATTTTGGTGAGAGCACTGACTTTGGACGTGCATTTACCCGCGAATTTTTCTTTACTGTTAATTACCAGTGGCTGGAGTGGTATCATGCCGACGGTTTTCGCTATGACTGTGTGCCAAATTACTGGGACGGAGCTGTCGGACAGGGTTATGCCAATCTTACTTATGAAACATACCAGGCTGTAAAGGCTAAGCAGGACGTTCCGGGCCACTGGCAGCGGTTCTTTCATGATGGAAGTATCAATCTCATCCAGTGTGCCGAACAATTGGAAAAACCCGTTGAAATACTGGAGGAAACTTACAGCAACTGCACCTGGCAAAACCAGACGCTGGATGCTGCCAATGGGGTTGCCCATGCAAATCAAAATGAACTGGTTAATCTCGGCTTTCGGCTCGGCTTATTGGGCTATCCCAAGGAGGTTTCCAATAACGGCGATGAGATCCCGAAGACAGCACTGCAATATATCGAAAACCATGACCATTCCCGCTTTTTATGCAACTTCGGAATTATCTCCAACGGTGATGAGCTATTGAGGGAGGGTGATCGCGGCCTGTGGTATAAAGTGCAGCCCTACCTGATCGGCATGTTTACGGCCAGAGGTATACCCTTGCTCTGGCAAGGCCAGGAGTTTGGCGAAAATTATTACATACCTGAACAAGGCCTGGGAAGGGTGGTAATGTTCCGGCCGGTACGATGGGACTACTTCTATGACCCCATAGGCAGGAGTATTATATCCCTGGTGCGGAAACTGATTAAATTACGCCGGGAATATCCTCAGTTTCGCTATGGAGAGCATTTCTTTTACAACCATTACGACCGCTACCAGTCCAGGAATATGTTGCTGTTCTCGCGGAAACACGGCAGCATTTTTAGTCTTATTGCGCTTAATTTTGGCGATCAGGAGCAAAATGTACCGTTTAATTTCCCATACAGCGGTAATTACAGGGAAGAACTTCACGGACACGATAATTTGCAGGGAATTGTTGGCGGGGTGGAGTCATGGCTTACTATTCCCGGCAACTATGGACGTGTTTGGACTTTAGAAATTCAGTAAGTACAGATGAGCGGCTTAGACTCCTGCCCAAACTCACCGTAGACCCGGTACGTTCAGGCTTACGTTTCCATGAGGACTTGTGTTCAGTAAATTTAATAGGAGGGCTTTAAGCTTTTGAAGTCCTCCTGGGCATTCTAACAAAGATTTACATAAATTTTACTGGTTTTACTTGCATAACTGTATGGATTTCTTTATACTAGGAATAGACCGAACGTTCAGTATGCACAAGAAGGAGCAGGTATGAGTAAGCGTAGATACGAAGGAGAGCAAACAAAAAAGCATATCGCCGACAAGGCCAGGGGCTTGTTTTCCCGGAAGGGATACGCCTTAACTTCTATTCAAGACATATGCGCCGCTGCTGGATGCAGTAAAGGCAACCTATACTACCATTTCAAAAGCAAAGAAGATTTATTTATTTATTTGGAGGAACAATCCTTTACGGAATGGTGGGAGCAGTTGGAAAAAATATTCTCTCAATATGAATCCAATACTGAGAAACTATATGCTTACGGTGATTTTATTGCCGGTATTGAAAGACCGCTGCAATATGCTGAGAGAGAGTTGATTAACAGAGTAGGAATAGATTCGGAGACCGGTCAAAAATTTTTAGCTATAATTACAAACTCCTTTGAAAAATCAAAACAAACAATGTCAGAGGGGATCGCCAGGGGTGAATTCAAAAATGTGGATTTAACTGAATTGACCTTAATTGTTACCAGTTTTTATTCAGGACTACACCGTTATTCTCATTTTATGGATAAGGACGCCAAGAAAGCCCTGTTTCGCAATGCGACTACCTTATTATTGCATGGTATAAGTGCCCGGAACGAAACATAATTTTTTTTCTTATTTATTAGACCGAACGGTCTGTTTGAAAGGTCCGGGCGCATAAGATAATTTAAAGGGGGAGGATGTCCATGGAAAAGAGTTGCGGGAAGTTCTTTTTCAGTTGGCCCGAGGCCTTTCAGGCCGGGGCGGAGGCAGTCGGGGGGAAGGGGTGGAACCTGGGCAGGCTCGAGCGGTACGGCTTCAGGGTTTCCGTTGGAGGTGTTCTGGCGGCTGCGGCATACCGGGTTTTTATTGAAGAAAACAACCTGCTTGAAGAAACAGGGGAAATTGCTCAAAGCGCAACCATCAGCAACATTGGCGGGAAGGAGATTGAGCAAAAACTATTTCTGGTTAGAGAGAAAATTAAGGCAGCCCGTATACCTTCAAATGTCAGGGATGAACTGGAATCCATACTGAAAACCATCAACATACTGGGCAGGCCGCTGGCCGTCCGGTCTTCGGCCACTGCCGAGGATTCCGGCAAAGCCTCATTTGCCGGGGTTCACGAATCTTTCTTGAATGTCCGGGGCATGGATAACATCCTGGCCGCTATTAAAGGGTGTTACGCCTCATTATGGACACCCAGGGCCGTGGCTTACCGGCGGAAAATGAACATTGGAGATGACGAAGTGATCCCGGCAGTGGTTATTATGGAAATGGTGGAGGCGGAGGCCGCCGGAGTCGGCTTTACCTGTGACCCCCAGACCGGCCGGGAAGACCTGGTGTTGATAAACGCCAACTTCGGTTTGGGTGAAAGCGTGGTAAGCGGCGCTGTCGAGCCGGATGAATACCGTTTAAGCTACGCGCTTGAAATAGCACAGAAAAGAATCGGCCGTAAAGAAGGAAAAACCATTGCCGGTATAAACGGCGGGACGGAATATGTTCAGTCTGCCGGGTCACCGGCGGGCCAGGTTTTAAGTGATGAAAATATCTATAAATTGGGTTTGCTGATTCAGCGGGTCTATGATGCCCTTGGCTGCGGGGAACAGCACCAGGATATCGAATGGACATTTGACGGCAAGGAATTCGTCCTGGTCCAGGCCAGGCCGGTGACGGCTTTGCCCAGGTACACTTTTGACGAGCTAAAAAAACAGCCTGACATTTGGTCCAATGCCAACGTGAAGGATGCCCAGCCCATGGTCCAGTCAACCCTCAACTGGAGCCTCCTGAATTATCTTGTTTTAGGAATCGATATGCCGATTTATCAAGGACCCCCGGGACTAAAGGGTTATAAATTATATCAGGGCCGGGTTTATTGGAACCTGTCCATTATTCAATGGATCAATTACGACGCTTTTGGTATCACTCCCAGGCAAATAAACGAAGCCGCCGGGGGCTTTCAGCCGGAAATAGAAATTAACGAAAAAAAACCCTACCGTGGAATTAAAGGATTAAAAAGACTGGGGCGATTGCTAAAAATAATTTCTATTGGACTGAGAAACAGAAAAAACGCGCCGAAATATTTCGCTAAAATTGAAGGTATAACAGGGGCCTTATTAAAAGAAGATTTCAAGAGCCTTGCAGAAAGAGATTTAATCAATAAAATTCTTGAGGTTAGAAGCGCATTCAGGGAATATTGGCCGGTGTTTATGTCTTTCGTGGCTGCCGGCGATATAAGTCAACTGGTAAAAGCCCTGGAAAAATGTTTTCCCGGTAAAGGGAGAGCCATGGCCAACGCTCTCATGGCAGGAGGGGCAGGTATAACAAGCGCGGAGCACGGCTACCGCCTGGCGGAAATGGCCGAAATTGCACGGGGGGACGCCGCTGCCCGGAGGTTCTTTTCCGCCAAGTCTTTTAATCCTCTCTTGTGGGAGAAAGAACTGCCGGAGAAATCCCCCTTGAAACAGTCACTGCGGAACTTCCTGGCGGAGTACGGGCACCGGGGAGTTTACGAATATGATATAATCAACCCCCGCTGGCGGGAAGACCCTTCTTACCTCTTGAATGTTGTAAGGAGCACCATGGAAACCGCCGATCTTGGTAAAATAAAGACCAGGCAAAAAGAAAAAGCGGACGAGGCCCGGCGGGAAGTAAACCAAAGAGTTCCTTTTTATAAACGTGGATTGATTAACTCCTTGTTAAAACAGGCCTTAAAAGGTGTAGAACTCAGAGAAACGGCCAAGTCCATGCTAGTCAAGATACAGATATATGATATGCGTTTAATATTTCAGGAGATCGGGCAACGACTGGCGGAAAATGGAATTCTTGCCGAACCCGCTGATATTTACCACTGCGCCTGGAGTGAGATACTCTCAATCCTGCGAGGGGACTGTGGAGGCAGGGGACTGGACGTTCTGGTGGCCGAGCGGAAGGCCAGGAGAAAAGAAATGGAGGCGCTTTCCCCGCCCGACTTGATTATTGATGATGTTCCCCAATTTATGGAAACCGCTGCCTTCAGCCAGGGCAATGCGCTGGCAGGTATGGGTGTGGCCGCAGGAAAGGCCTCAGGAGCGGCAAGATTGATTTACCATCCCGACGAGGGGGAAAAGCTGCAGGCCGGAGACGTGCTGGTGGCTCCGTCAACGGACCCGGGCTGGACACCTTTGTTTTTAAGGGCGTCAGCTATTGTAATGGAGACAGGAGGATCAATATCCCACGGAGCCATTGTGGCCCGGGAATACGGTATTCCGGCGGTGGTTAATATTCCCGGTGTGTTGAAGATGATTAAAGACAGTCAGAGAATTACTGTGGATGGAGACGAGGGAAAGGTGTATCTGTAACAAAGACCTGGCGGCCATAAGGCTGGCTTCTGAAAAATGATGGATGCCGGATTATGTGACCTGCCCGGAGTTATTAAATGGCATTGCCCGAAATAAGCCAATCATCCCGGTTACTACTTTATATCTATTAATAAATGGGGGCGAACTAATCGCCCCCTATAATATTGATAAGCTTTATAAGCATTTATGAGTAAATAAGTTAAGAGCCTGACCCCATATCAGATTATTATTTTGGTACCGTCAAACTTTGTAAGGGTGAAGCTGCTATAATGCTCATTGTAGGTATCTCTGTAATCCTGAAGGATCCCGATGGCGACTGCTTCACCAATCTTTAGGCCCTCGATCCCGTCGGATCGCCAGTGTACACCTGCGGTATCGCGGCCAAGGGCGATATTGGCGGCAAGTTTGTTCAATTCCCCACCTATTGTCAGTGGCGGCCCTGAGTAAATATGCAGCGAAAGACCGTCAGAATTGGCTACAACCGGATTGGGGATAACAAATGATTCCTTAAAGAATGCTTTCAACATAGTAGCCCCTGCCCCGGCAATACAGGCGTGACCTGCGGGATAGGCTGGATGGGTGGGGCAGCCTTCCGGATAGGCCATGGGCAGCAGGTAGGTGCCAGACTTGCTGAAGACCTCGGAAACCGCCTGCGAATTGAGTATTTCCGCGTTGATCGGGTAGCTGGCGACGCCAGTTAAAAGGTTTTGCACGCATCCTCCGAACGCCTCGGGCCGGAGCCGGCGATGGACCAGCCATTTCTGGAACCAGGCGGCCTCCAGCGCTGCCCGCGCTGCCCGGGCCGCAAAATCCAGAATGTGCGGGGTGCCGAAGGTGGCTAAGCCGGTCTGGGTTACCGAGTGCAGATAGGGGTTGGTTGCGTTTAGTGCAGTCGGCCCAAAGCCGAGCAGAATCAAGCAAGCAGTGAGAACATTCTGAAAGGAGAAATCCCGGTGCACCCATTCGCCCATATCACGGCCGTTGCGGATATAGCGGGGAGTGGGGTCGAATTGATTCTGGGCTGTTGGAGCAAGTCCGTTCTGAATGTTCAGCCATTCTTTATACGAGGTCATGTGATCATCGCCAGCCACTGTAGTGCGATATCGCTGGACGATGGTTGTGGCCCCGAAGGGAATGTCCTGCGACAGGAACTGGGAAATATAAGGCCCCACCAGGTCGCCGGGGGTATTACCGCGGAACAGTGTTCCTGTGGTAACCTCTCCATTGACTTTGGGCCCGCGAAAATCCGAAAATCCGGATAGATCAGAAGCAGCCGCCCGGGTAAGCGGATCGGTGCAGTAGTCCGCGAAAGGCACATCACGGGTTAGCGCCTGCCAGTAAACTTCGGCCATCTCACCGGCAATTTGGGCACTGCTGAAGGCCGGTGCAGCAATCATATACAAATGATTACAATCAGGTCCCGCCATTTCATAAGCATAAGCGGCCTGGGGATCGGTGAGCTTGGTAACTCCTCCCAGAGGTATGGATTCAAAATCCTCAGGGTCACCAGTCGATAAAGCCATAATCAATGAATTGAAGGCATTGAGGTCAACCTCGCCGAGTTGATTGTGCGGTAATCCCTTGGAATAGTTGCCGATTTTATTTGGATAAAGATCTTCATCACCGTTAGATGGATGGTCCGGGAGAGGAAGGTTTTTTTGGAAAAGCGCTGCTTCCTGACGAATTCGATACGCCTCTTGACGGCGCTTCCGTGCATTTGCCGCCCCAATTTCATCACGCGATTTCTCCAGTTTTGAGTTTGTGTTTGCTGCCTTTCCCTGACCGGCCATTTTTTTATAAGGTAACAGCATATCATTGATCATTTTGGGTCCACCCCTTCAACCACAATATATAAGTTAATCCATATTTTATAGTATGAAAAAAATTATTTTTGGTTCGTCCGACTCCACCCATCGACCCCGGCCATGATTATAGTGCCGGTTATTGAATTGTTGAATTAATAAAGGATTATTAATTGATTTGTAGAAGAAATAGCTTCCAGAGCCAGCCGGTTTATAAGAACTATGGGGGCTTATTTATTATTTCAATAATTATGGGAGACTGTATAAAATGAGAATCGGAGCCCGTATAATAAAAACTGGAATTGCAGTAATTATTACAATGTATTTATGTAAGATGCTCAATTTAGAACCAGTGGTATTTGGAGCAGTATCAGCAGTAATCAATATGCAACCATCGCTGTATTTAACCTTCAAAACAGCAAAGGAGCAAATTATTATCCATATCATTGGTGTATGTTTGGGACTTATAGCTGGTTACCTTTTGGGAGCAAGTCCACTCGTAATGGGAGCAGTGACAGTCTGTATAATAATTTTATACACAAGACTGAAAATTCAAAACGGTATATTGATGGGCATAGTAGCAGCTATATTCATTATAAGCTCCCCAGCCAACCAATTTCTAGAACATGCTTACGGCAGGTCTTCTGTAATATTTATTGGGCTTATTGTTGCACTGATAATTAATGCCATACTGCTGCCTCCCAGATATGGTTATCTGTTTGTTGAAAAGCTGCGTGAGTGTAATGAAAAGTCGGTTGATTATTTTTGCCAGGCCGTTCATGTTTTTATTAAACTTGATAATGAAGAAATAGCATTGCCTGGCGAAAAGAGGGAAGAGGTTCTCAGGCTAAACAAAGAATGTGGGGTAATTGCTGAACATTATCGACGTGAGAAAAAAAGTTTTGGGGATGGGTATTATTTTATCGACCCGAATGACTGGTTTGTTATGGCTGAAAAATTCTTAAATTATAATAGAGTTCTCATAGAAAAAGCTGATCAGATTTATGAATTATTACCTGACAGGCTTGATAGGCGCATAAAAGCCGGAACACCTCCTATCAGTAGTGAATTTAATTATATGTTGGAAATCCTCAAAAGTGGTTGTAATACTATTGAAAGAGTAAATACTAAGCTTCGTACTTCAATTTGCGATAAAATTTCAGTTGACCAGGAAAGAATTAGCGAGGAACTTTGGGAAAAACTAAAACACGCAATTGAGCTTTGGCAACCAAGGCTAACTAGCAGCTATCATGTACACGCATTAATAGAAATTTCTGTTGTAGCCAGTGATATAAGGTGGCTGGCGAGGGAAGGCAAGAAACTCTGTGGCGGGCTGTCAAGCATTGCCCTGAATGATTTAGCAAAGTCCAATTGACAAGTGCAATAGAAATCCTGAAATTTATTTTAAAATGACACAATACGACATAATTCCCGAAGGGTATTTGTCGATAAATGTATAACACTTAAAATCAACAGTAAAACGGCAAATAATCAAGACGTTCAACTAAGACTTTAACGAGGTACCATTTAGATGACACTGCGCACAAAAACGTTGGCTATCATTGGATTTACGCTGCTTTCTTTAACCGTGGTTCTGTATTTTGTTTCCCGGGCCATTATGCTGAACAGTTTCGTCGAATTGGAGGAGCGAAGCGCGGAACGAAATGTAAAGCGGGCCTGTAGCGCTATTTACGAAGAAATTGGTAATTTGAACGTGAAGACCTCCGACTGGTCCGCATGGGACGATACCTACGGGTTTATCGAAAATCCAAATAACCAATATATAGTGGCGAATCTTAACGGCAAAACGTTCCAATTGCTCAGCCTCAACTTGATGTTGTTTCTCAATAATTCCGGTAAACTTGTTTTCGGCAATGGATTCGACCTGAATACTCAAAAGATCGTTCCTGTACCGGACAGCATACGGGAGCACCTTACAGCCGGCAGTCTTCTTCTCAGCCACACCCATCCGGAGAGCAGTGTAACCGGGTTTCTATTGCTTCCCGAAGGCCCGCTGCTCTTAGCTTCCCGTCCTATCGTAACCAGCGAGAACAAGGGCCCCATCCGAGGCACGTTAATCATGGGTTACTTTCTGGAATCCAAGGAAATGTTGCACCTGGCTGAAACAACACATTTATCCCTGACTATTAAACGAGTAGACGATGTTCAATTGCCTCAGGATTTTCAGGAAGCGCGTTCGTCTTTAATGAAAAAAGGATCTATCTTTGTACAACCTTTGAATTCTGATACCATTGCAGGATATTGTTATCTCCAGGACATTTACGGGAAGCCTGCCCTGTTATTAAGAGTTGATATGCCCAGGGATATCTACAAACATGGTCAGGCCAACATGCTCTATGCTATCTTTTCTTTCCTGGCGGTTGGGCTGATTATTGCCGTAATTAACCTATTGATTATGGAAAAAACCGTTTTGTCCCGGTTGGTTCGCCTGAGTTCCGACATTAGAAGAATCGGTGCGAGCAGTGACCTTTCCGGCCGCGTGTCGATTGAGGGACGGGATGAGCTCTCGGGCATGGCGAATGAGGTTAATAAAATGCTGGAGTCCCTTGAGATTTCCCAGCAACAGTTTCGGGAGAGTGAGGAGCTTTACCGGAATCTTTATGAGACAATGGCTCAAGGGGTCGTATATCGGGACGCTGATGGCAGAATCATTTCCATGAACCCTGCCGCACAGAAAATGTTGGGGTTTACTGTTGACTGGATGCAAGGCATTACCTCATGGAACTCCTACCAGAAGGCGATTCGCGAAGACGGTTCGGATATTCCGCTGGAGTGTCATCCCGCAATGATTGCCCTAACCACGGGTCAAGAGGTAAACAACGTCATCATGGGAGTGTTTAATCACCAGGAGGATCAATACCGCTGGATCAATGTGCACGCCATACCCATGTTCAGGCAGGGAGATGAAAAACCCTATCAGGTCTATACATCTTTTGAAGACATTACCGAACGCATGCACATGGAAGAGGAGTTAAAGAAACACCGTGATTACCTTGAGGAAGCGGTGAATAAACGTACTGACGAATTGACGGCTGCCCTTGCGCAATTAGAAACGGCCTGTGCAAGTCTTCAGCAGGAGGCCGTCGAGCGTATGCTGGCGGAATCAAATCGCAAGCAAATGGAGAAGGAGATAGCAAGACTCGACCAACTGAACCTGGTGGGAGAAATGGCCGCAAGTATTGGACACGAAGTTCGAAATCCTATGACTACTGTCCGGGGGTTCTTGCAGTTGCTTTCCAAAAAAGAGGAATGCAAGGTCCACAAGGAATATTTCGAGTTGATGATAGAAGAACTCGACAGGGCAAATGCAATCATTACAGAATTTCTGACCCTGGCAAAAGACAAAGCCGTGCAACGGGAGTTGAAAGATCTAAATGAAATAATAGAAACGCTAATTCCGTTAATGAAGGCGGATGCTACGCTTGCTGACAAGTACGTCCGGTTTCAGCTTGAGAAGATACCCTACCTGTTATTGGATGAAAAAGAGATTCGCCAACTCATACTCAATCTTGTCCGTAACGGGTTGGAAGCTATGTCTCCCGGCGGCTATCTGACGATAAAGACATACGTTGAAGAAAATGAAGTGATCTTGTTTGTACAGGATGAAGGAACGGGGATCGAACCGGATGTTCTTGCAAAAATAGGAACACCGTTCTTTACAACCAAAGAGGAGGGAAGCGGCTTGGGTCTGGCGGTCTGTTACAGCATCGCCTCCAGGCACAATGCCACGATAAGAATTGAAACCGGCAGGAGGGGTACGACCTTTTTAGTCAGGTTCAACAAATGCGATTCTTAAGGTAGATGAACATCACGCCGCTGATTTATATAACAGAGCGCTCCGGATTTTATTTGTTATCACCTGTTTCTCGCTTACTTTTCACCCCGGATTTTGTGAAGCTCCCCCTGCTCAGGGATGTGAAAACCCCTGTCACTGCCAGGGCAACGGCTACCCAGTAGGAGTTTTTCAGGGCGCCCACAAAGGCTGCCGCTTCCAGGGCACTCCCGGTCAACCCATGAGCCCGGAAATAGGCGGTGTGAATAGGCAGCGTCGTTTGGAAAATCGCTCCGCTGGTGGCCACCCCCATCACCATACCGATGTTTCTCATGCTGGCCAGCATACCTGAAGCAATCCCCAGCCTGTGCCGGGGGACGCTGCTCATGATGGCGTTGTTGTTGGGTGACTGGAAGAGGCCCACACCCAGTCCCATCAGTATAAGGAAAAGGGTAATCTGCGTTAAAGAAGTATCCACTCCCAATCGGCTCAGGAGGAAAAGAGACATGGCTATCATGCCCATCCCCAGCGAGCTGAGAAGCCTGGATCCTATCCGATCAGATAAATAGCCGCTCACCGGGGCCACAAACAGAATAACCAGCGGGGAGGCGGAAAGCAGAACCCCGGCGGAGGACGGATCCAGGTGGCGAACCTTCTCAAAGTAAAACGGCATCAAAAATACCACTGAAAACTGCGCCATGAAGTTCAAAAGGGCTGTCAGATTGGCCATGGAAAAAAGCTTGTTGTTAAAAAGGGTGAGATCCACCATGGGGTCTGGCACTCTTTTTTCAACAAAAATGAAACCCGCTATAAGCAGTGCCGCCGCGCAAAATAGCCTCACCACCGTGGGGGAACCCCATCCCCAGGACTGGCCGTGGCTAAAGGCCAGGAGCAGTGCCAACTGGCCGAAAAAAATCGCCCCGGCCCCGGCGAAGTCAAACCTTTGCCTTTTGGTTTCAACACTCTTCCGGATAATCAGGGAAGTGGCCGTTATGGCCACCAGGCCAATGGGCAGGTTTATGTAAAAAACCGAACGCCAGCCGAAGTAGTCGCTCAGCACCCCTCCGATGGTAGGACCAAAAGCCAGGGCAGACGCAACAGTGGAGCCGATGAGGCCTAGAGCTTTTCCCCTCTCGTTGGGAGGAAATGTGGCAGCAATAATGGCCGGGCCGATGGCCATCATCATTCCGGCACCCAAGGCCTGCAGCACCCGGAAAGCGATGAGCGCCAGCAGGGTGGGGGCTGCTCCGCAAAGGGCCGATGCCAGGGTGAACACCACAAAGCCCGTTACATATACCGTCTTGTGACCTATCATGTCTCCCAGCCTTCCGTAAATTAATAGCAGGCTGGAGATGACCACCAGGTAGGACATAATCACCCACTCCACGGAGGCCAGGTCAGAGTGAAAGTAGCCGGAGATCTGAGGCAAGACAATATTCACCACGCTGCCATCCAGCGGGGCCATGAATGTCCCCACCGCCAGAGTGGCCAGTACTCGCCATTTGTATTTGTCGGTATCCGCCGTTTTACCCATAGATGCTATCTCCCGGTATAAAATTTAAGAGCTTATACGTTGTAATACCACTTTTCGTTAAAATGTCCTGCCTGGGGATAAATTAAACACAGGTAATCGGCAGCCATATCTATTCGCTAAACTCACGCATCTCCAGGTAGGAGAATATTTTGTCTGAAAAAAGCAACAGCACAATTCCCATAGCCGTATTGGCGATAAACACGGCTATGGCCGTAAACCATTCACTATGTGTTAACCAGGCCGCCAGGCCACCGGCAATTTGAGCCGGAATGCCGATAAGTAAGAACTCCACAAACAACATTAAGGGATAAAAAAGCTTGCGGTCTATAGATGAAGGCAACAGGACATGAGCTAAAGCAATAATGTTGGACTGTTCCAGGTAAAAGGATGTAATCAGTAAAGACAATAGCAATGCCGGCATGAATATCCCGGCATTCTTTGTGTGTAACTGTATAATCATGGCGTAACTCAGGTTCAGCAACAACACATTCAAGCCGAAACGCAGGGTTGGCAAGGTATTTACGGCCAGAGCTTTCTGAAAAAATGTTCCCGGCAAAGTGTATATATACGGAAGCGCAAGTTCTTCGCTTACGGGGCCGGAAAAGCTGCGCAGGAACAATAAATAGACAATAATTCCGTTTTGCGCGTAGAGCAGAGCATGCTCTGCCGAATGGCCATTGCGCAGAGCTATGAACCCTATTATCAAACCTGTTATTACGGACAAAGGAGTCAGATACCCCACATATTCGTTGATACCGGTGCGCCGGTACTTGACAACTTGATTAAACATAAACGCCCGGCTTCCCGGAAAGCGGCGCTCTACCCTGACCCTTTTCCTGCCCAGAAAACGTGTCCATAAGCCGGTCTTGTCACTGTTTGATAGTAGCGGGATGAATATTTCCTGCAATTTGCCGCTTCGTTTGGCGGCACGAATTGTCTCCAACCTTTCGGATTGCTCAATTACATCCTCATAGTAATCCCTGGCCAGAGCAAAGACCAGCAGATTAGCAGCCAGAGCGGTCAGCGCCACGAGGAAAATAGACGTATAAATAACCGGATTCGCACCGAAAAAAGCGGCTCGGGCAAGCTGCAGAATCCAGCCGAACAACGGAAAATTAAGAATTCCCGGTGCTTGATAACCAAGAAGAACATTGAGGGTGAATATATTCCCCTGCTCATATTTCAACCAGTTAAAGAGTAACCAGACAACGGAGAACAGTAAAATTCCCCGGATCCAACGTTCTTTTTGATAGCGGGCCGAAACAAGAAAAATCAAAAAAGAAACCGGGGTGACAAGTAAGCCCAAAGATAATATAGATAGATAGGCCAGGAGAATCCTATCAATGTCTAATCCCATATTAAACATGGTCGGAGTTAGCATGAGGGCCGGAAAACAGGTCGTTAACATGTTTAATGGAATTTTCTTCATCATGCTCCATAAAAGAATGCGGTTGGGCTCCAGGGGAGACGGAAATAAAAGATTGACATCCCCCATTTGAAAAGAATATAACAATTTTCTTGTAGAGGAGAAAAAAGATGCAAACATAATAAAGCCGATGAACAGCGCATAGATGTCAATAATAATATTCGCGGTGTTCGCTGTTACTGTAAATGCCCGTTGCCCGCTGTGCTTGATTGCCGGAAGTATTATCAGAATAATCCAGGCAACAAATAGAAAATAGCTTACCAGTTTCTTGGGAGTGCGGCGAATTTCCAATATGTAGTTTTTGAGTTTAAGCACGTCATAGCGGAGAAGAACAGCGTAATCATGCATCAGCGGTTACCTCCAGGAAGACTTCCTCCAAAGAGGCTTTCCCTTCTCCAAGACGGGATCTAAGTTCCTCCAAACTCCCGTCGGCTATGATCTCCCCCTTTTTCAAAACAATAATGCGGCTGCAAATGTTTTCAATGGGGTCCAGCAAGTGAGTGCTCATAAAAAGGGTTCTCCCCTCGTCTCTAAGCTCTTGAATCAAATCTTTGAAATTCTTAATAGCTTTCGGGTCAAGCCCAACCATTGGCTCATCAAAAAACAAAATTCGGGCACCTGAGATGATCCCGCAGCAAATGGAGAGTTTTTGGCGCATTCCCTTGGAAAGCGCTTTGACAAATTCATCGCGTTGCTCCCAGATTTCAAATAGCCGCAGCAACTGTTCCGCTTTTTCTTCCCAACTATCTATTTCATAGGCATCGGTGATAAAACCCAAATGTTCCCATACCGTCAGCATATTGTAAAGTTGTGGGACTTCGGGGACATACGCTGCTATCTGCCGGGCTTTCCGAGAGCCCCGCGGGTTCCCTGCTATCAAAATCTCCCCGCCGGTGGGCCTGAGCAAGCCGACAATACATTTAATCAGTGTACTTTTTCCTGCACCGTTGGGGCCGAGAAGCCCTACTGTTTCTCCTTTTACGAGGGAAAAATTTAGATCGTCCACCGCTGTTTTCTTGCTGAATTTTTTAGTGAGATGTCGAATTTCCAGGATAAATTCATTTCCCATAAAATGTCCTTCTCTCCGGACCCTCAGTTTTTTCTTAAACCGGGGCGATATGCTATAAATTGGTTATTTATCCCAGCATATTGCTTTGGATGAGCCTTGTCGCTAGGGCTACACGGTTATGAACGTCCATGTTTTCCTCCCCGTAAATTACGGACAGGCGCTACCAGATTTGATTGGCTGTATTCATGGTGGGCAGGAGATATGTTTATAATATCATCGTTTCACCTTCAACCAATAAACCACAGTCACTGGAATAATAGCCCTCTCGTAATAAGCAATTTCCCAAATATTCATCAGCAATTCGCTCTGGGTAAAAGCCTAATTTTGCATAAACACTTACAGATATCATAGCAATACGACCGGCCATTTTCCTCCATGCTTCTCTTCGCTCCCAACGGTCTTTAACTCTGTTAGCATTGGCCATAGCCTCTTTAAGTGAAGGATCCTGTTGAATAACTAAAAATGTATATTGTATCTTCTTTTTGCCTCTCAGAAGTTCTTGAACAGATTCATCATCCTGCCAACGGGCAAATCTTTTTAAATGCTGATATCCGGTATCTTTTTTACCAAACAACTTTTGAAAATATTGGTAAGATAACTTAAGCACTTTTTCTTCTGGTACTTCCAGAACATCTTCCAAAAGTTCTCTTGTCACCTGCAGGTGAATGCAGTCATAAATCATCTCGGAATACCTGTTGCCTTCCTCATCAACCAGATCCACGATTTCCACCGAACAGCGTTTCTTTTTCCCTTCACGATTACACCGCCCGGCGATTTGAATCAGACTGTCCAATGGGGCAAAATCTCGGATCACCAAATCCATGTCTATATCAACACCAGCTTCAATACACTGGGTGGAAACAACAATGCACGGTGTTCCATCCTTAATTTTTTTGATAGTTTTCAGGCGATCCCCGGGAGTCACATCCGCGCTGATAAAATAAACTGGTAAACGGGTATCATTTACAGGCGAATT
Organism: uncultured Peptococcaceae bacterium; assembly: GCA_964643075.1. Classification (GTDB taxonomy): domain Bacteria; phylum Bacillota; class Desulfotomaculia; order Desulfotomaculales; family Desulfocucumaceae; genus Desulfocucumis. Next base: position 4,464 of record CAZXQO010000046.1, on the reverse strand, counting down.
AACTAATGCATCTCTAACTTTTCTGGCACACTGACGGGTATTAAGAGTAATTAATACCCGTTTATTTTTCCAGCCAGATAGATTAATTTCAAGTTCTTCGCAAAACTCTTCCAAACTCATTTTTTCTCTCAGCCTCAAGATGAGTTTGTACCGTTCACACCTGGCAAAATAACTTTTATATGCAGGAAGCAATAGTGCTGCGTCTTTCACAAAGGGGGGCAAAGTCGCCGACATCAATAGTATTCTGGTATTGCAAGTTTCTGAAAGACTGTGAAAAATTTTATCAAGCGGCTGCCACAATTTGCAGGGAAGAGATTGAACCTCATCCAAAATGATAAGTGCGTCGCATAGGCTATGAAAGCGCATTTGGTGTCTGGATGCGGGCTCCATCAGGCTCATTAAGAATCGATCGTAAGTGGTGATTATTAACTCAGTTCGCCAGGTATCAACGTAAAAAGGTTTTTCCCCTTCTTCCAGCCACTCGGCGTAATTTCGGTCGGCAATGGAATGACTGGTTAATAGCCAGGCACCATCAGCTTCATGCCCGCCTTTTTTCAAAACCCTTTCATACTCTTTTGCAGTTTGATCAATGACTGACAGAAATGGTAATACCACAATAATTTTAGGATACACGTCATATAATGCAGTTATATTCTCCTTTAATGTAAAGGCCCAGGTAGCAGCAAGGAGAGTTTTTCCGAGTCCGGTGGGAGCGGTCATGCTGTATATTTTTTGAGTCTTATTACGTTCAATGTTATCAATTACATCGCTCTTAGCCTTCTGCCTGAGTTTATTTGTTTCTGTTTTCGCTGGCTCTCCGATATGACGATCGATCCATCGCGCCTCCCAGTGTTTTGGGTCTCTTCTTAAATAAAGCGCAGGGTCGGAAACAGCCAGGAAGGCCTTGTCTGCCTCCAGAAAAATAGAGAATATAAGTTGAGCTCTTAATCGAAAATCCACAGCCTCCTTTTCGGATAGAGATAGTACTTTTGTTGTTATATTTTTTGACAGATATTTTTTTAACGTCATAAGGAGTTTTGTAAACTCCTCAGCCACTCCCCCGTTAAATAAGTTGTCAAGGTTTATACCGGTTTCGTTGGACAATCTTTGATAGTCCACTTGGGTCAATTGCTTTTTAATAAGCCTGGCCCTCTCACCTCCGGCAAAATTATCAATATCCCATTCTGGGCAATTGGCCCCCCCGGTTTTTTTCTCGGAAATTGTGGGGAGCCTACCATGATGCCCTTTTACTGCTGCTGCCAGAATGAATGCATCAAGCTCATTCCAGTCTTCTTCCAGAGCCTTTGCCAGGGTAAAAAAGAAAGATAGGAGAGTATGGGACTTCTCGTTTTTTGAGCCTTTATAATTTAGCGGATCTCCAATAAACTCCTGAAAGGCAGCAGTTCCTTTGCCTAGATCATGGTAATAAACAACCTTTTTCAAGATTTCCCTTACAGTTGGAGTGATTGTCGTCTGAGAATGCCAGTTAAAAATTCCTTCTAGCGCCATGTTGATTTGATCAACATGTTCACCTAAAAAAAGGTGCGGATGGGATCGCAATCTCTCTCTCATAAAAACATCAGTACCTTTCCGCTCCCCAGGAAAGCATAGGAAGTCTGAACCGTTACCGGACGACCGTCCCTTTCCATATAGTAGCCGGCATGGCTAAAAACCCTTTCCGGGGTAACCATGCGGGGCATTCGTAAAATATTAACGGCCAACTTTTCTTTATAGGCTTTTTCAACATCCAGTTGCACATGGTCTTGCCTCATCAGTGTCTCCACATCGTAAATTCCTGCAGGCAATTTTCCAGCTTTTAATGTCTCGACATAGGCAAGATCTGCCATCATTTCAGAGAGCCCGAGGCTCGGCTGAAAATTCCACCGCCTTTCCTTTAGCCTGTTTTCCAATTCATCGTGGTATGGCCGGGGCAAACCCGCCCACACTTCATAGGCCGGGTTAAACAACCACTCCTGATTAATTAAAGTAGCTCTTTCCGGCTTGGTGTTTTTATCTTGTTTCTGTGATCGTTTTATAATCAGCGGCAGCATTTCCGGAGGATCCTTGCGTAACTTGGCCTTGTGCCAGTGTTTTACCGGAATCCTGCCGGCCACGGCGATATACGCCGGCTCAAGAAATTCCTGGGGCTGGTCTTTGAAAAGGCCCAGTATCGCTCCCAGAAGTCCCAAAATAACTGTCCGCGGGGGTGCGGGATAACTTAAGGCGCTTGCTCCCGCATCCGCCCTTAAAAAATGCCCGAAACGCCCAGCCAATCGAAAGTGAATCAATTCGGTCATAATCAACAACCTTTAGTTAAACTTTCTACATCCAGCGGTTTCCAGTGGGCCGGCAACCCGGGCTCCAGCTGGATGTCTTCAGACAAAGCATAACGTATTGTTTGAATCCGTTCGGCCTGATTTGCGAGTCTTTCTTGCAAGATACCTATATCAACACGGAAATCTTTCGGGGAAGACCATTCTTTTTCTTTTTTGCCGGTTGTGGCTGTCAGGTGAACATAATCGTGCAGCCTGCCATATTGGTATTCCTCCCCTAGCTTATATTCCACACTAACCAACAGGTGGGGAACCTGTCCCACTTTAGAACGGGTATTTGCCGCAGACCGGACACCATGCCAGAGAGATTTTAAAAGAAGTTCGTAATCCTCATCTGTCATCCTGGAAATCCCGGCAGAATGCTCGTTGGCCACCCCGGAGAAACCAATCAGTGCATAGCGGAGACCGAAAAAGGTGGTAAAGGTTCCTTGTCCCTTTGACTCGTCACTGGAAAAAATCGAAGTGCCGTGGATATCCACGCTTTCCGCCTGGTGGAGTACTTCGCCCATATTAATTTGGACGGCGCCGGTCATGGTCTTTGGTTCGGGTTTGGGGTTCCACTCTGCTTTTTTACCATCTTTGTCTTGTATATTGGTCGCCTTAAAAGCGAAAGAACTGCCAAAAAGCCGGGCATCAATAAAAGCGTCCATAAGGATATCTACTAATTCTTTTCCATCAGCTTTTTCTTTGCCGTTAACCGTAAGGTAATGTACTACACGCCCGGTCAGATTAGTGGTCTTACCCTCAATGTTATCTACCAGGATATCATTTCCCATATACTTTAAAAAGTCCCTGGCAAAACGCTTCAGTCGCACATCGGTAACGTAATAGGTACCATCAGGCAGTACCCGGGGGCGGTTTTCGTCGGGGTCGCCATTGGGGTTACCCATTTTAATGTCATACAAGAAAAGAAATTCTCTCCGCCCGGACATAGTTTTGACACTATCGCTCATTGTTTTTTTCACTCCCCTTATTTTTTTCTTCAGATGGCAGTATTTCTACTGCCACAGATTGCCCCAACAAAAGAAAATAATTGGTTTGAGTTTCATCTAGTTCAATTCTATCTCCCAGCTTTATCCCCAGATGTCCTATTTCAGAAATAAGCGCCCTTACTTTTTCATTTTTTTCAGTCTCATAGGCCAATAATTTTCCCCTGACCTTAATATATAACTCCGGCAAGTCTTTCCCCTTCAATGTAAGACGCTTCAGCCAGCTTAATGCATTGGCGCTTACATTTATACCTTTGGCACCTTGCACCTGTAACAGTTTTCCATATAATACACCCAGTAAGAATGCAAATGCCTTCTCCTGTGTGTTTATACGGCTCTCCGGCCCAAAATAAAGTTTCAACCCCTCCATTGACGGTTTAAAAAACTCTTTTTCCATCTCCAGTACCCCCGCTTGTTTAAAATAATAAAGCCACCAGCTTAAATGCCTTACCCAGCCCGCTGCAGTCAGGTAAGGACCTTTTTTGCCTGTTCCTTCATATATTAGCCCTCTGTGTCCATCCTTTTGATCCAGTGCCTCCAACCAATACCAACGCGCAGTTACCATAAGTTCATCCCAAAACCGCTGACTATAATCCCCAGGCAATAACTTTTGATAATAAATACATTCAGCCAGCTGTCTCTTAAGTTGAAAAAGCTGCTTGCTTTTGTTTGCGTCATCTGCTTTCTTGCCGCCCGGCCTGTAGAAAAGAGGGCGCAGGGTTTTTAAAGAAAGATCCGGCTTAAAATATGCTTGCTTTGAATCCAAAAAAAACTTGGGGAAAAGAGGATGTTTCCAATCCAGCGACCTATCATTTAATTCTGAAAGATCTTTTAATCGGCTGGGCAGCACATTTGTTATTATCCCAGATATATTTCCGATCTCTTGTCCAATATCCGCCCAAAGCATGACCAGATTCAGTATGGTCTCCTTGTCTTTTAATAGATAAAGCAAGTTTTTCTCGTCTTGCTCTATATCAGTGGACATATTGGCAATATAACTTTTTGCCTCTTCTAAAACCTCTAAACGTGCTTCAATTGGTAACCCCGGGAAAAATGAAGGAATAATCAGGGCAGTGTCTCCCGCTACCTTGGCGCTAAAAGGCAAGTTTTTCTGTGGGCCTACTTTTTTTAAAACATGAAAT
>CAZXQO010000045.1:0-31455 GCA_964643075.1 uncultured Peptococcaceae bacterium | reverse complement strand
GCATCATCGGCTCCGGTGAAAGCTGGCTGACGGAGCTGGACACGGGGCAGCTGCGTGAACTCTTTGCCCTGGGACCCGACGCACTGGAAGGCTAAGCGCAGGGAAGGTTGGAAACAGTCTCGGGCAACAAAGAACTATCAATAATCAATCTGCGTAAGCTGCTTGTCGAAGATTATACATTTTAACTATGCGAAAGGATTATTATATACAGCGCTTGATGTTTTGGTATGATACGGCAACCTTATACCGAACATTGGTTCTTTTTAGGGATGACCGTGCATGCCAGCTGCTTATATCTCCAGGGCTGAAGTGTATACACACCGAAGCTCCCTGCTATTTGCATAGCTAGTTACTCCTGAAAAACTATGTTTTTGAAAGTTGCAGATACAATAGATGGACACTAGAATTGATTTTTGCCACTACATCTAGTAAGGCTTCCTAAAAAAATGGACTTTTTCAGGTGGAACTAGATGGGCACCACGATAATTAAACGTTTGTTCGGTTGTTGGGTCATCCGATATGATCTTTTGCATGTCGATAAAAGCCTTCAACGCTTCCCTCTCGTTTGACATCAACACATCACCTCAAGCCCATTATAACCTGGACTGACGGTTAACGTCGATTGGCTTTACGTCTTTAGCTATGCTTTCGGGATGTTTGTTATCCTCCTCGTGGATGTGCCTTAAAAATTTGGTTAGATCAAAATCAAATTTTTTAAAAAGTCTTTCCCTCGCATCCCTAACTTCTTTAACGATCAGATCATCGTGAGACATCATTTAATCCCTCCCCATAAGGTCGTTAGGAGTAGTAATCTCTGGTGTTTTTAATCCTATAGAATCATTATATGACTTGAGTTTTTTGCGAATCTCGGCATGTGCAAGATGTTTACAGTTCCAGGTTAATAGGTAATCCATGTTAAATAATACCGCATATGCTAAATGTAACGCATCTAACGCGGATTTCTCGGGAATATGCAATATAGACAAGTAATTCTTTGCAATAATGTCGATTTGATTGGTAACTGGTAAGACTTCTGTTCCTTGAAGGAGATTAGCTCTGATCGAAGCTACATGCGGATCACCCTCGTGTATTTCCTTTAAAACAACACGAGAAACGTAAATATTAAACCTTGTCCTTTCAATATCCCACCATTCCTGAGTTATTTGTTGACGGGCAGCAGTTATTATATCTCTACTTGGTCTAGCTGCTAAATAGCTTGGAATGGTTGTTTCGAGGTATAGAGTCGGGTTTTTAGACATGTGAAACACCTCAATTTATTATAACATACAGGTGTATTTGAAGGGAAGGTGATTGGTAATATATGTTTATTTAAATGTAATCATTATGGATGCCAAACGGTAATACCGGATAATCATAGAGGAATAGTGCTGAAATGGTGCTGTCAAGAAAACTGAAGCCCGGCCTTTACCCGTTCCCAAAGGGGCTTCCCGGGGTGAGAGACTGGTGACCAAAATAATGTCAATCGAAGAAGTGATGGCGACCAAAGCTGATGCCGCAACCAATACCGTGACCATTAAATATTACAGCTGTAAGGTTACCTTATTGGCAGGCTGCTCCGGAAAGCTATCCAGATTGACTGAAATACTGGACGAGGTTATATCCACCGGTGATCGGGTATTAATCTTTAGCCAGTTTGCGGTGATGGGGGAACTGCTGAGAAAATATCTGCAAAAATTTTTTGGACGGGAAGTACTTTTTTTGCATGGCTCAGTGCCGGCACGACAGAGAGATGAGATGGTGATCCGGTTTCAGGAAGAAGGAGAAGGGCCGGAGATTTTCATTCTTTCCCTTAAGGCCGGGGGCGTAGGATTAAACCTCACCAGGGCAAATCACGTAATCCATTTTGACCGCTGGTGGAACCCCGCCGTTGAAAACCAGGCCACGGACAGAGCCTTCAGGATTGGCCAGCAGAAAAATGTACTGGTGCACAAATTTATTTGCACCGGCACACTGGAAGAGAAAATAGATGAAATGATGGAAAAGAAAAAAGCTCTGGCTGAAAGCATCATCGGTTCCGGTGAAAGCTGGCTGACGGAACTGGACACGGGGCAGCTGCGTGAACTCTTTGCCCGGGGAACCGACGCACTGGAAGGCTAAGCGCAGGGAGGCTGGAAACAGTCTCGGGCACAATGCCTGTTGTGCTAAATGTAAAATCTGTAAATAATTTTTTATTAACCAGTATTATTTCGCTGCTGCAGGCATTTATCCTGGAAACAGGTATTCCCGGAGTTAAAACGGAGGTTTTTCCTGCCCTTTCTGCTGGTTATTTATCATATCGTCACCTTACGACAATTTCCACTTTCTTTTTTATTCCTTTAATAGTAACATTTGGTTGATCCCTCATGCTTATTGTTTTACAATTAGTCAAGATAAAACAAAAAAACAGGTTTCTCCAAATCCAAAATGCCTGTTGATATTTGTATCATGGTGCTTGGACCGTAAGGGCTCTTCTAATGTTATTTCCGGATAACTCTACTGACGGGAATTTATAAACAGGGGAAATTAAAATGTTAACAAAGACTATGAAGATAGCTCTTGCGTTATTGATTATTGCCGCGATGCATGCCGCCACGCCTCCTGCGGGAATAGCGGCGCCGCTGTGGAACCGGATCAGCCTGCCCGGCAAGTTATTCGCCGGTTATGTTCCGGTGATCAGCATGTCACCCAACTTCCCCAGTGATCATACTATCTTTATGGCAGACGGCTTGACGTTTTATGAAAGCAAGGATGGAGGCAAGAGCTGGATTGATCCGCAGAGAATGATCATGTTTGGTGGTGGCAACGATCCAACAAAGCCAACTCCCTTCTACGGCGGATACTCGACAACCAAAAAGCCCACAGCCAAAATATATATTTCGCAGAACCTAAGCAGCAGTAGCCTGGTAGTTTTATCAAGTATAGAGTATGGAGATTTTATTATATTGTCCGGCAAAGACAAGATGTTTGGGTCCCTAGGCAAAGGATTTATGGGTAAAACTGTGCAATCAGAAGAAAATACCACGTTTGGCCATTTAGACATTGATTTTCTTCAGGGTTTTGCCTTCGCCCCTGACGGCACAATGTACGCTGCGGGAGGAACACAGCTTGTCTATGGCACTATTAACTGGAAAGAATTCGATTACTTTCCCGCCACCTGGAATAGACTTGCCGACATCGGCGACTATACCTACGGCATAAAGCTGCCGCCCGACTTTACCAACGACAAGACCATGCTCATCCAAACCGGGCGAGGTTTATTATTCAGCGCCAACGGCGGCAAAGGCTTTATTAATACCAGCTTGCCCGTGGTGGATGGCTATTATGACATGGAGTTTTCACCCAATTATGCAGTAGACGAAACCATCGCTGTGGTTGTGCCCGGCGCCGGGTTATTCATCTCCACCGACACGGGAGCCAGCTGGAACAACGTGTTGCCCGGCGCAAGCATTACAGCCGCCGCAATCGGACCCAGCGGAGCAATTTATGCCGGATCAGACTATACATACGGTACGCAAGACGGGATCTACGCTTCTTTTGACAAAGGACAGCATTGGCAGAACATCGGCCTAAAAGGATCAAAAATATCCAGCCTGTATGCATTTAGAGGAACTAACGGGGATCAGGTATATGCGGCCACAGACAGTGATCTAGCCTGGACGACTGTGCCCCGGTCAGTTTCACCAACCGGCTCAGCCCCGGTGCGGTTTGTTATCGGCCAGAATTACTATACGCTCAGTGGAAATACTTATCAGATGGATGCAACTCCATTTATTGAAAAAGGTCGCGCATATGTCCCGGCGCGTTGCCTCGCAGATGCTCTGGGATGTGAAATCGATTGGGATGAGGCTAACCAGGCCGTCACAATTTCGGATCATGAGAAAGTACTAAAAATGGTAATCGGAAGCAACCAACTTACAGTAAACGGTGAGAAAATGTTTATGGATGCCGTCCCGATCTTAAAGGACGACAGAACCTATTTGCCGGCCCGGTTTGTGGCTACAGCCTTAAACTATAAGGTGGTATGGGACGATCGGAATCAAGCGGTTGTTATTTCAAAATAAGGTTTGTGACTGCTGCCATTGGATGCAAAGACAAAAATACAAGATGTTCTAATCTTCCCTTATTAATACAGCCCTTGCAGGAGCCGCCTCGGCTCCTTTTATTTTGAGCGGGGCGGCAAAAAGAAAATACTGTCCTTCTTGAATGTTTTTCAGGTTAAGCCCTTCCAGGATCACTATACCGGCTTTGAATAATATTTTATGGGTATCATGGCCGGGCTGATTTTTTTCAATACCCAGGGCGTCGATGCCCACACCGGTGACTTCCTTATTTTGCAAATGCTCCGCCCCACTTTTATCTAAATAAACAAATTCCGGATCAAATTGCCCGGAAAATGAATTTTTTGTTTTCAGGAGTATGAAATCTCCCCTTTGAATATTTTTATTTTCCAAGTCCCCTGCGGTTATTTTAGCGCAGTGGGTTAAAGCAATTACTTTACATTTTGTAATTACTTTACTCAGATCAATATTGTCTGTAGTGTCACCCTCAGGGAGCATGTGCAGGGGGGCGTCGATATGGGTGCCCGTATGCATGTCCAGCAGTATCCGGGACTCATAGGTATTGCCGGCGGTAAAATTTTTAAGCACAGTAATAACCGGCTTTTTCTCATCCTTATTTTTATAAACCGGCATTTCGGGATAAATGCTCATGGAAATATCGTATATCTTCATACCATTATATCTTCCGCATGGATGTTTCCCGCCTGTATTCCTTTTGCATACACATTTCCCAAATAAACATCGCCCAAACCTGTATCCCCTGCATTTATATCTCTATATACACCTTGCCCGGTTACCCTTCCTACATTTAACCATCTTCTGCGGTCCCTGTGCAGAAGTTCTCCGGCTTCCCGGGGACCCCAGGAACCTGCGGGGTAATTGGGAAAATCATTTTTTTGGTTCGCCCATCCGGCTACAATATTATCAACAAATTTCCAGGAATGTTCCACTTCGTCCCACCTGGTGAACAAAGTGGAATCACCTCTCATCACATCATACAAAAGTTTTTCGTAGGCTTCCGGGGAATCATCCTCTTCCCGGCAGTTCTGGCAAAAATCCATTTGCACCGGGACAATGTTCAGGCCCGTACCGGGCTTCTTGGCGTTAAACTGGAAAAATACACCTTCCCTTGGCTGTATTTTTATCACCAGCAAGTTGGGTTCTAAATGGCCGTATTCCTTAAAGTATAAAACTTTGGGCATGGGTTTGAATTCTATATAGATCTGGGTGGATTTAGAGGGCATCCTTTTGCCGGTGCGAATATAGAAGGGGACCCCGGCCCATCTAAAATTTTCAACATGGATTTTTAAAGCCACGAAGGTTTCGGTATTCGATGAAGGGGAAACATCTGGTTCCTGCCGGTAGCCTGCAACTGCCTCATTTTCAAAAAAGCCCGGGCCGTACTGCCCCCGCACCACGTTTTTATGTACAAGTTCCGGTGCAAGCACTTCCAGGGAGCGGAGCACCTTTACTTTTTCGTCGCGTATGAATTCCGTTTCGAGGTTCACAGGAGGTTCCATGGCAATCAGGGTGAGTAACTGCAGCATGTGATTCTGCACCATATCCCGCAGCGCCCCGGCCCGGTCGTAGTAACCCCCTCTTTTTTCCACACCCACCGCTTCGCAGGAGGAAATTTGGATATTATCGATAAACTGACTGTTCCAGACGGGTTCAAACAGCATGTTGGCAAACCTGATTACCATTATATTCTGGATCATTTCTTTCCCCAGGTAGTGGTCAATTCTATAAGTGTTTCTTTCTTTAAATACACCGGTAATTTTTTGGTTTAAATATTCTGCCGACGGCAAATCTTTGCCGAAGGGTTTTTCAATCACTACCCTTTGCCAGGTGCCCTTGTTTTCCGCCATTCCATACAGGTGAAGTTTTTCTACAATGATCCCGAATGATTCCGGAGCCACTGCCAGATAATAAATTCTATTGCCTCCGGCAGCATATTTTTCGTCCAGGTCTTTGAGAACTGCGTTTAGTTTTATATACCCGCTATCATTTGTAAAGTCGAATTTTTGGTAGTGAATCCTTTCCCTGAAGCCGCTCCACTGATCATCATCCAGTCCAAACCTGGAGTATTTTTGAATGGATTGGTATACTTCACATCTATATTCCTCATCAGTTTTATCCCGTCTGCCAATGGATACAACAGCAAAATTGCCGGGCAGTATTCCTTGATGAGCTAAATTGTAAAGTGCAGGCATCAGCTTTCTGTGTGTCAAATCGCCGGTGCCGCCGAATATGACCATTACACATGACAGGTCCTTAGTTATATTAAAATTAAAAAGTAATTTTCCTTCGGCAGGAGTATTATTTTCGATCAACCTGATGACCTCCAAACTGATTTCTCAATGCAGCCACGACTTTACCGCTAAAGGTGTCTTCTTGTTCCGAGCGGTAGCGCATGAATAAGGATTCCGCGATGACCGGTACGGGAACTTTCAGATCAAGGGCTTCCTGGACCGTCCATAGACCCTCACCCGATGAATGCATTATTCCCTTTATCCCATCAAGATTGGGGTCCTCCTTAAAAGCTTTTTCGGTGAGTTCCATCAGCCAGCACCGGATTACCGAACCATGGTTCCATACCCTGGCAATCTTTTGATAACTAAGGTCAAACCTGCTTTTGGCAAGTATCTCAAAGCCTTCCCCGATAGCCTGCATAATGCCGTACTCAATACCGTTGTGAACCATTTTGACGAAATGCCCGGAGCCGTTTGCTCCAGTATGCAAATATCCATTTTCAATAGAAATATCCTTAAAAAGAGGTTCAAGGTGCCGGAATACCTTTTCTTCCGCGCCGATCATGGTACACGCCCCGTACCTTGCCCCTTCTATGCCTCCGCTGGTGCCCACATCGGCAAAATCAATCCCTTTTTCTTTCAGCATGGAATATATTCTTAAAGTATCCTTGTAGTTGGAGTTACCTCCGTCGATTATGATGTCATGCTGGTTCAGCAAGGGAATCAGGCTTTTGATGGTGTTCTCAACGGGGTCCCCGGCAGGAACCATTAACCAGACCACTCTTCTTGGATTGAGTTTTTTAATCATCTCCTCCATACTGTTAACTCCGGTAATGCCGCTGGCTGCTGCCTTTTGTACAGTTTCAGGGGACCTGGAGTAGCCGAACACCTCATGTCCGTGGTCCTTCATGTTAAGTGCCAGATTTAATCCCATTTTGCCCAGACCGATCAGGCCGACTTGCATAAGATTTCTCCTCTTCCTAACGATTTATTGTCATTTTTTTGTATTCTGCCCGGTATGCTCCCTGTTATGTAATGGTGAAGCCATTGAAATAGGTAGAGTTTGCCAGGGTAAAGTGAAAATATTTGAAAAATACTATTAACAGTTTCGGGGGAGGAGGATATGCTTTTTCTTGAATTGAACGTATGCCACGCAATAGATATGGATAGATCTTATGCTATACTATAATTGGCTAATTGTCGTTGCCGGCAATTACTTCAAAATTCTTTCCTTCCCATTTATCATACTCTTCCCAATAGAAAGTAAAGCGTATTACCGTACCTTGCTCTGCCTCACCGGCCGGCAGATCGGCATAATGCATACCAAGGCCGGTATCCTTGGTATCGGTATCCTTGAAGGTTTTCCAGTCGTCACTGCTCCAGCGTATCATTGCCGGTGACAACACCTCCAGTCTGAGTGTATTTCCGACTGAACAGCTCCTGCATTTTTGATTGAAGTGCCATATTGTAATTGATGTACCTGTTTTTTTTATTTGATAGCGCTCCCTGGTCTGGGGCGGCATATCATAAACCTGCCGGTCCCGCAGGGACCTCAGTAGCTTGATATATTCAGCATGGGCCCACACCAGCGGCATTGCCCCTCCTGTCGGTCTGCCAAGGTATAGACCTTGTTCCGGAATATCGTCAGTATCCCAAACCTGCTCAGGAATCAGTCCCGACTCATTTGCAAAGGCTTCCATGCTCTCAAGCAGAGCTGCGGCATCGTCAAACCGTTTTGCCGCTATTTCATATTGTGCCCTTTCACTTGTAAACAACGGCCAGGCCCGGCCTATGCCTATACCGTCGAAGGGAGAACCGTCCCCATGCTCCCCATAGCCGTCGTAATTATACCGGTGCCAGGCAGGCCCGTAGGGAGTCTCCACCTTCAACAATTCATCAATTATCTTTACCGTATTGATGATGCGGGGGTCATCCGGCGAGCGAAGCCCGAACCGTACCAGTGCCAACGCATCCGGACTCACTATATGCCGTGCCGGTTCATTGCTTTCATTAAGCGGCCTGTTCTTGATCGGCACATACCCCTTATCCAGCGACGCAGCATCCGGAATATCCGGCGGTGCAATACGGACATAGTAGCCTTCCAGCCCATAACGGCGGGCCATATCCGTATCTGTAACATAGGTCCAATTTTCAATATTTGCATTCCATATGTCTGCTGTCTGTCTCAGGTATTCTGCTATTCCATGCTCATTGTTCAGCTCAGCAATATCCGCGGCAGCAAGGAGCGCAGAAATCTCAACAGCCAGGGTAAAAGGCGAATATCCCGGGTCCTCCTCCCACCGGTCCTGTCCGGTGACTGGTCCGTTGCAGACCAAGAATCCGGCTGCACGCTTTACCATTGGCCAGAGTCTGGTCAGGCCGGCATCATCATGAACTTCTTCCCTTCTAGTCAGGTCGGCCAGTAATATCGGGAAAGCCGTTTCGTCCATCTGGACTCCCTGCCAGTATGGAGTCCCGTCGACCCACATATTCTGAGGCCAGCTGCCGTTCGGTTCCTGGGTCGACTGCAGATAATACAGGACCCGAAGTACATCAGGCTTTGCCCCTGCTGCCAGCAGCCCTCCTGCCGATTCAACCAGATCCCGGGGCCAGATGAGATGGTATCCTCCCAGCTCCTGATCGCCCTTTATGGAGCCCCAGGGAATAGAAAGGCTTGCTATCAGACCGCCGGGCAGGTATTTTGCTTCATGGGTGCGCAAAACTCCGGTACTGATCCTGTACATATTTACCTTTTTGCTTTCCTGGTTATCCAGAGCATTCAAGTTGCTCTGCCAGTCACCCCATTCTTTTGCAAATATTTTCTTTTGCTTTTCAAATCCGTCCTGGAGACTGGCCAGAGCCCTGTTTCCAGCCTCAGAGATATTTTTTCCGAAGCCCAGGGACAGAAGGAAGCTGCCCCTGGAGCTTATTAAATCTATTTCTCCTGTTAATGCTACATTACCGTTATCTGCCCTTTCATATTCGTTTATCATCTCATGATATTTGCCTATATCATTATAGCCGTCGGAATACCCGGCAAAGCCTGCCGATCTTTTCAGCCAGGGAGCCGAACAAGCCAGAGCTAGGGCATAATCATTGTACCGCGCAAAAAGCATGGGATACCCCTTATAATCTCCTAACCAGGCGGTATTGTCAGAGCCCTGGTTGCCTAGATGCGGAAAGAGCATGGCAAAAAGACGGTACTTTGACAGCTCCTCCTTAAGCGGTATGAAGTCTGTCATCTGAAGTACAGTATCACGCTGCGGGTCTGAAATAAACTCCTTGCGGAGACTATAATAATCCCGCTTGCAATGGGTATCTATCCTGTATGCAGGGGCACCTTCCTTATAATAGCTTGTTTTGTGCTGTGCATCCTTTTTTTCATCAGAGAAAAAATGGTCGCCGCAGGTAACCAGAAAATGCATTTCCTTTACACATGCATGGTCAATCCTCGGGTAGTAAATCTCAGTCAGTGAGCCGTTATTGAGGGTGAACCATACGCGGCTTGAAAAGCTCAGCGATGTACCTACTCCCGACTTGTCGCTGGGTGTCCAGTCAGGAGTCTTGCCAGGTCTTCCGGGAGCAATGCTGCTGCCGTTACTCATGAATCTGCCTCCTTTTACCCGGCTGCTTGCCTTCGCGCCAGTGAGACTCTATTTCTTCCAGTGAGCGTCCTTTTGTTTCGGGCACCAGCTTGAACGAAAAAAGCACAGCCAGAATTGTAATTATTCCATACAGCCAGAAGGTCCAGCCTTTGCCCACAAGCTGTATAAGTGAAAGAAATGTAAGGGCAACAAGCAAATTGGAACCCCAGTTTGCATCGCTGGCGATACTCATTGCCAGGCCCCGTATCTTCAGTGGGAATATCTCCGAGATCAAAAGCCAGAAAACCGGTCCCAAGCCTATGGCGAAGGAAGCCACATAAAGCATGAGGCTCACAACCGGAAGCCAGCCGTATGAGTGAGACAAAGCAGGGATAAAGAAAGCCGTGCCCAATATGAACAGGCTTATTATCATACCGGTAAGCCCTATTATAAGCAGGGGCCTCCGGCCCGACTTATCTAGCAGAAACATTGAAACTACAGTCACAATCATGTTGACTACTCCGACGCCGACAGTAGCGAGAATAGCTGCTGATGCCGATTTGAACCCTGCAAATTGAAGAATCGTAGGCGCATAGTATATGACGGTATTTATCCCGGAAATCTGTTGAAAAACAGCCAGCCCTACCCCAACTACCAGAGCCGGTTTTACCGTAGGAGTAAACAGGTCGCTCCATTTACCGGTCTGCTCTTTGAGACTTTCCAGTATTCCTTGCATTTCCTTTTTGACTTGAGCAGGAACACGTATTTTCTTCAGAGCTGCCTCCGCTTTATCGGTCTGATTCCGGCTCAGCAACCATCTGGGACTTTCCGGCATAAAGATCATGCCGATTCCCAGGATAATAGCCGGAACAACCGCCAGGGCAAACATCATACGCCAGTTTCTGCTGGCAGCCAGGGCATAGCCCACCAGGTAAGAAACAACAATTCCCACAGTAATGGCAAGCTGATTGAGCGTAACCAGCCTTCCCCGCATCCGGTCCGGTGATACCTCCGAAATATACAGCGGTGTAGTGAACGAAGCAATGCCGATGCCGATACCCACTACGATCCTTCCAACGATCAGCCAGGTAATGTTAGGGGTCAGGGCCGTTCCGGCAGCGCCCAGGACAAATATCAATGCCGAAAGTATAATGATCCTGCGCCGTCCGAACCGGTCCGACAGCGTACCTCCGAAAATACTGCCGGTTACAGCGCCTATAAGTACCGCGCTTACCGTCAATTCCTCCATAACCGCCCGGAGTGCAAAGTCCTTCTGGATAAAAATAATGGCCCCGGAGATAACCCCGGTATCATAGCCGAAAAGCAACCCTCCCAGAGCCGATATTGCCGCAACGATTATTACAAACCCTGAATTTTTCCCATTATTCTTCATTTTTCAGCCTTATGTGAAATATTTTAATCTTAAACGTATTATTTCTTCCGGCTGAAAAAATATGTATTGTGCAGCGGCTGCAAGGAATAACCATAATATGGCAGTAATTTGCAAAGTAAAGGGACAATATGTATAATTTACATACTGTCCCGCCCTTATGGCACTAATTTTATATTTCACTGCCCGGTACATATCTTTTCTAAAAAAATGGGGAGGGACCCGGGAAAGGCCCTATCTCCCCGAAGGGGGATTTTTTAGAGATCGTAATACAGAGCAAACTCTGCCGGATGAGGAATGATGCTGATCTTTTTATATTCTTTTTCATATTTCAGCTTGATCCAGGTCTCAATCAGCTCTTTGGTGAATACGCCGCCTCTTAACAGGAATTCATAAGGGCATTCAGCGCTTCTTTCAGATTTTTCGGCAAGCCTTTGATTTTCTTCTTTTCTTCTTCACTGAGGTCGAAAATATTCATATCGTAGGGTCCGAAGCCTTCTGCCGTAGGATCGATCCTGTTGATGATGCCGTCCAAGCCTGCCATCAGCAATGCTGAGTATACAAGGTTCTTGCCGTACTGCATTGCCATATTCTTCACTACATATTTCAACAGGAATTTGATAGGAATTTGCTTTTTCCATCTCAGCACAATAACCGTTGCAAATGGTTTTCCAATATTCACAAAGTCAAAAGGAGGATTTTGGAAGGAATTAATTTTGCTCCTTTTTTCCCGGAACATTTTCAAATTTTTACCGTCTTTGTTGACAGAAAAATAAATGTGGAGGGCAATTGTTATGGGAAAATTACGGTTACGAGTCTTATTGCCGGTATTATCCCTTATAACTGTACTCTTGTTCGCCGGAGGGTGCTTGAATGCCACGCAGGCAGCCATAAAAAAACCGGCGCCTGCCGAGTCAGTGGACGCAAAGCTGGTTGCTGCAAATACGAGTTTTGGTTTCAACCTTTTTTCGGAGCTCAATAAGCAGGACCCCGGGCAAAATATCTTTATTTCACCCGCGAGTGTGGCTATGGCGCTGGCTATGACTTACA
Organism: uncultured Peptococcaceae bacterium; assembly: GCA_964643075.1. Lineage (GTDB taxonomy): Bacteria > Bacillota > Desulfotomaculia > Desulfotomaculales > Desulfocucumaceae > Desulfocucumis. The sequence goes on along the minus strand of CAZXQO010000045.1, from coordinate 19,121 downwards.
ACGGAGCAGACGGTGGAACAAAAGAGGCCATGGCCAAAACCCTGGGATTGCAGGGAATGAACCTGGAAGAGGTGAACCGGGCCAGTGCCGACCTGAAAACCATTCTGGAAAATCCCGACCCCGAGGTAAAGCTCACAGTTGCCAATTCGCTCTGGGCCAGGGAGGGTATCGACTTTAAGCCCGAGTTTATGCAGAGAAACAGGGATTATTATGCAGCAGATGTGGAGACCCTGGATTTTTCCCATCCCGGCGCTGCGAATGCCATTAATAACTGGGTCAAAAAGAATACCGGTGGTAAGATCGATAAAATTGTTGAAGGCATTGAAGCTAATGACATTTTGTTTTTAATTAACGCCATTTACTTTAAAGGGAGTTGGGCGGACAAGTTTGACCAATCGGAAACGAAGGAAGGCTTATTTAATCTGCCGGACAGCACGCAGGAAAAACAGCCCATGATGTCCCGGACGGGGCAATACGGGTATTACCATGGAGACAACTTCCAGGCCGTGAGGATTCCCTACGGCAACAAAAGGGTCAGCATGTATGTTTTTCTTCCGGCTCAGGAATCCAGCCTTACGGAGTTTTACCGGAACCTCAACGCCGCCAATTGGGAAAGGTGGATGCCTCAGTTTACAGAAACAACGGTGCATCTCGTTTTGCCGCGTTTCAAGTTCGAATATGAAGTGAGCCTCAACGATACACTCAAAGCCCTCGGGATGGAAATTGCTTTTGACAGCCAACAGGCCGACTTCGGAAATATGTGCCCGATTCCCCCGGTTCCGGTTGTTTATATCGGTGAAGTTAAACATAAAACCTTTATTGATGTGAATGAGGATGGCACGGAAGCCGCCGCAGCAACTTCCGTTGAATTACAATGCGTCGGGATACCGCGGATAACCGACATGGTTGTAGACCGCCCGTTCTTCTTTGCTATTAGGGATGATCAAACGGGAACAATCTTATTTATGGGGTCCGTTTCAGAACCTTAAACCTGATTGTGCGCACATTTCGCCCCAAAAAGTTTGCCCCTGTTTTTTGCCGGATGAAGCAAGAGTCGAAGGATTTCATTTGTACCCTATGATACTTCAAAGGAAGATGTAAAATTTGGGGGGTTTATTACACCCATTGCTTTTACACCCGATAATAAGTATCTGATATATCGGAAGAGTAATTATAAATCTGGAGGATTAAACCTTTTGATTGGTATGTGACGTCCGAATTTTCAACTGCCACATATATCATTGATTTAGATACAAACGAAAAGGATATTTTTGAAATCAATAACATCAGGAAATTGGTATTTTTGGAATAATGGCAGGTCAAGGTCTAAATGATCGGACTAAGCTGGGACAAGGGAGCTGTCCCCGTTGTCCTATTGAGAAGGCATATCAACAAAGCCAATGAGGATGTCAACTACCTCTTCCAAAATATCTTTAGGGGCTTTTTCTAAAAATGAAGCGTTTCTCGCTGCAATATCCAGGGATTTCGCCTGCTCACACATAATCACGCCGGTTGTTTTCGTCCTTTCATCAAGAGGTACATGAAGGGGAAATCTCCTATTGGTGTTAGTGATTGGGCAGACAATGGCTATTTTGGTAAACTGATTAAAAGTGTTATTGCTCACCACAAAAGCAGGCCTTCTACCCTTTTGTTCATGCCCTGCCTGTGGGTCAAATTCAAGAAAAATAATGTCGCCTTGCTCTGGTATATACGCCATTATCACACCTCTTTACCTAAAGGCTTTCCGGTATTCCATTCACTGCACTGATAATCCCCTTTGTAGCCAGCTAATCTTTCTTCCAAAGTTTTATGTTTTTTAACCGGGTTGATGATAATCATTCCATTTTCAACTTTTATTTTTACCCTGTCGTTCTCATGAATTTCTGCCATTTCAAGAATGGCTCTTGGCAGTCTAACCGCCTGGCTATTTCCCCACTTTTGAATCGTCGTATACATATGGATCACCTCTTAGTTTAAGTATATACCATGTATCTACAGTCGTCAACGCTTGCGGGACAAGCGGACAGGTTCCTTGTCTCTATTCTATCAATGATATTCTTTGATATTCCTGTTAGTTGGTCACAGCTTCACCCTTTAGAATAAAAAAACACCACGGGGAGCCTTGACAAAATATTTAACATGATTAATAATTAAGCGACTAAACAATACAGCTAGCTTAAATAATTAGGGGAGATTACAAAATGCAAATGGATGATGATTTTCTTGCACGGGAACTGGCCCGCACCATTGTCCAATTTAGGAGGATTGAAGGGCAGCATGGTTCCTGTCACGGACTCAGAAAAAGTGAATTTATGTTATTGGCCACCGTTATACATTGTCTCGGCCCTGATGACAGAGGAATTAAAATTTCTGATTTAAGTGCGCGGCTACAAATAACCCCTGCCGGCGTTACGCAAATGATTAATTCCCTGGAGGAAGGCGGGTATGTGGAACGTCTCGCTGATGCAGCGGACAGGCGGGTTGTCCTGGTGAGGCCCACAGACAAGGGTAGGCATTTTGCTGATTTGAGGGAAGTGGAAATGCTTGAGTCTTTCAAGGGATTGGTTAGTTTTCTGGGAGCACGGGATAGCAAGGAATTAATAAGACTGGTATCTTTAGCGTTTACCTACTTTTGGGAAGAAAGGCGGAATAATGATGCAGGCAAATTCCAGGCGTAATATTTTGCTCATAGGGTTGTTTTTGGGAATGTTCTTTGCTTCCCTTGACCAAACAGTGGTCGGAACTGCCATGCCGAGAATCATTGGTGATCTGGGTGGTCTGAGTATTATGACCTGGGTAACCACCGCATATATGCTGAGTTCTACAACCATTGTGCCCATTGCCGGTAAGCTGGCTGATTTGTTCGGCCGCCGTGTAGTGTATGTTACGGGCATTTTTGTATTCATGTTGGGGTCAGCACTATGCGGAACCAGCCATAATATGACCGAGCTGATTATTTACCGTGGACTGCAGGGAATAGGCGGCGGAATTATGATGCCTATGGCCATGACCATCATAGGTGATATTTTCCCTCCCGACAAGCGGGGCAAGTGGCAGGGAGTCATAGGAGCCGTATTTGGGCTTTCCTCCATCGTCGGTCCAACCATCGGGGGCTGGCTGGTTGATAATAGCTCCTGGCACTGGGTGTTTTATGTCAATTTGCCCATTGGCATCCTTGCAGCGGTGACCATCTATATAGGCCTGCAAGGTGAAAAATGTTTGAAGGATAAAGTGGTTATTGATTATGCGGGAGCAGTAACTCTGATCGTAGGAGCCGTTGGCCTCTTGTTGGGCTTAAATCTGGGAGGTAAAGAATATCCCTGGTCTTCATGGCAGATAATAGGATTGTTTGCTACCTCCTTTATATTTTTGCTGGCCTTTGTGCTGGTGGAAAAAAAAGCCAGGGAACCTATCTTAAGTATGGAGTTATTCAAGAACAAAACTTTCACGGTAACCAATATTATAGGATTTCTGATGGGCTTGGGAATGTTTGGCTCAATCATGTTTTTACCCCTTTTCCTGCAGGGTGTGGTGGGAATTAGCGCCACCAAATCAGGCAATACGATGATTCCAATGATGCTTGCCATGGTGCTGACCAGTATACTTGGGGGGCAGCTCATAACAAGGGTCAGTTTTCGTGCCATGTTTGTGGCAGGTATGAGTTTCATGGCAACTGGTTTTTACCTGTTAAGCACAATGACCGTGCATACCACGTCATTTGTTGCAACCACATATATCGTTGTGCTGGGGTTAGGCATGGGCTTAATCATGCCCACAGTGACCTTAGCGGTACAGAACGCGTTTCCTCCGGAGCAGCGCGGGGTAGCGACTTCTTCAACCCAGTTTTTCAGAAGCATTGGTGGTACCCTGGGCATGACTATACTGGGAGTAATTATGAATCACCAATCCATTAGTTTACTGGAAAAAGATTTCTTCCCCAAAGTTCAAAGTATACCAGGATTACAGGCAGGGCCTTTCGGCAGCATGTTGGCCAAGGCGCACGACAATCCGCAGAGTTTATTTAATATGCTCCTGAGCCCGGATACCTTAAAACAAATTCCTTTAGCGTTGCAGCAGGTTCTGCTTCCATCACTTAAAATTGTACTGGCGGATTCCCTGCATATGGTTTTCTTTGTTGCGATGCTCATCACCATCGCAGGTATATTCGTCAGCTTATTAATGGGTAATGCAAAGATAGAAAAAAGGCCGTACAGGCCGGTTGTAAAGGAAAAGGGTGAGGAACTGCTGGCTTTAGAGGTTAGTGTGGAAGGATAATCACTACCTGAGACTGAGCCCGGCTTGACAGATAATGAAATAATTAGGTGAGTTTATGAGGGGATTATCGCTGTTAGCGGTAATCCCTTGACTGTTTTTGAAGGAGAGGAGTGTCAGTCAGCATTATTCCTTTACTGGTCTGGTAGGTGATAATGCTGAAATATGCCAAAAAATGTTGTAATTGATAGATTTAAGCAAAGTTTATAAATTTTAAAGGAAAAAGCGGTTTTTTGTTGAATAACTAGTAAGTTGTTTAAGTATTGCAATTATTTGTATGTTAATTAAATTTATGCATTGGAGATATTATGAAGAATTTCAAGATTAAAATCACCTCCTTTATTGTCATCGTTTTGATTTTGAGTTTGGCTGGGGTATCTTCCCTGAACTATTTTGAAACCCAACGCTTATTAACTGACAATCTAGAGCAGTCAATAACGTCATTAACCCTATCATCCGGCTCAGAAGTGAATCTGTGGCTTAACGCCCGCAAAACGGAAATGGAATTAATGGCAGGCATGCCGCTTATGCAAAGTGGGGATAAGGATGCCATTATTGCTTATATGCATGCGGAAACCCAGCGCAATAAAATTTACGAGCAATTTTTTATTACCGATGACCAGGGCAACTGTCTTTTAAACTCTGGTAAAACCGGCAGTGTTGCTGATTGCGAGTATTTTCAGAAAGTAATGGCTACGGGTAGCACTGTTATATCAGATCCTATGATATCCGGAGGCAGCGGCAATCAAATCGTTGTGGTGGCCGCTCCCATTAAGAAGAATGGCAAATTGGCAGGACTTATTGGAGGCAATGTCAACCTGGCCGAACTCTCCCAGAAGGTATCCGCCGCAAAGGTAGGCAAGTTCGGCTATGCCTTTATGGTACAGGAAGACGGTTTGGTTATTGCTCACCCGGACCAAAAGCTTGTCATGAAATATAATGCGTTAGAGGATCGTAACGCCAAGCCGGAACTTAAAGAAGCCATCGCAAAAATGACCGCAGGAAAAACCGGGTTTACACGTTGTTTTTTTCTTGGTGAGGATAAGTATATAGCCTATGCGCCAATCCCCGGGATGAAATGGTCTTTGGGTGTTACTGTTCCGGCAACCTATGTAACAAACCAGATGAGTTATTTACCCGGATACTTTATTGCCGTAATGCTGTTTTTGGGTTTGGTCCTGACACTATTGTTGAGTCGATGGCTGGTTGCTCCCTTATCCAGGCTGGTAAAAACAACTACAGACCTTACCAACAGATTACATGAACAAACAGACGTTACCTGGTTAAAAACTCCGGTGACAGAAGTGGCTTCTCTTATTGATAATTTTCATAATATGGCTGCCGCGCTAAAAGAAAAATTTCAGGAGCTACAAGACTCTAATAAAACTTTAGAAATTGAAATTGCCGAGCACAAACGCACGGAAGAAAAATTAAAACAAAGCTATGAAGAATTGGCAGTAACTTATGAAGAGCTTGGGTCTACAGAGGAGGAGTTAAGATACAACTACGAGGTAATGCAAAGGAATGAAGAAGCCCTGCGGGAATCGGAAGAACTGTTTAGAACGATGTCCGAAAGTTCGCCGATTGGCATCTATATTCTTCAAGATGGAAAATTTTATTTTGTTAATCAACAGTTTCAACAGTTTACAGGCTATAATGATCAGGAACTTTTGGGGCAGAATTCGATGCAAATCGTCGTTCCGGAGGACAGGGACAGAGTCAGGGATTGTGCTGTCAACATGTTCAAAGGAAACGGCTCGTTGCCCTATGAGTACAGGGCTATAACAAAAAGCGGGGAAATAAAGTGGATAATGGAGACGGTTGCTTCTATTAAATATAAGGGCAAAGTGGCAACCCTGGGCAATTATATGGACATTACTGGACGCAAGCTAGCGGAAAAAGCCTTACAGGAAAGTGAAAATAAATTCAGGACCCTGTTTGAGGAGGCCTTGAATCCCATTTTTGTGTTTGACGAAAACGGTCATTACATTGATGCCAATCGTGCAGGCCTGGCATTTTTTGAATGCTCAAGAAAGGAACTCATAAATAGATTTGTTGGTACAAGCCACCAACAGAATGACCAACCAGAGTCCTGTTTTGGTCCCGGGACATTGGAGGTGAATTACCTGGTCGGCAGCAGTTTAAAAACAATCCTGATAAATGTAGTGGCCGTACGTGTTTCCGGCAATAATACTTTCTACGGTATTGGCCAGGATATTACCGAGCGGAAACTAATGGAAGAAAAATTCAAACATTTGAGCCTTCATGATTCCCTTACCGGTCTTTATAACAGGACATATTTTGAAGAAGAGATGCACCGTTTGGAAGGAGACCGCTACGCCCCGGTAGGTATTGTGGTATGTGACGTGGATGGATTAAAACTTGTTAACGATACCCTGGGACATAGTAAAGGCGATGAACTGTTAAAGGTAACCGCCGAAATTATCAGTAAATGTTTTCGTAAAGAAGATGCCATATCCCGAATTGGGGGAGACGAATTTGCTGTTATTTTACCTAAAAGCAGTATGTCTGTAGTAGAACGGGCCTACCGCAGGGTACAGCAAGCCGTGGCATTGTATAATACGGAAAGTCTGGACATTCCTTTGAGTTTATCCGTAGGATTTGCTGTGGGTGGGGAGTTATATGCTAATTTGAACGATATATTCAAAGAAGCGGACAATAATATGTACCGGGAGAAATTGCACCGCAACCAGAGCACCCGCAGTTCCATAGTGCAAGCTCTAATGAAGGCGTTGGAAGTAAGAGATTTTATAACAGAGGGGCATGCAGAGCGTTTACAGGATTTGGTCGCACAAGTGGGCAAGGCTATAAGCATGTCCGACAGAAATTTAACAGACCTGCGTCTTCTGGCCCAATTCCATGATATAGGTAAAGTAGGTGTGCCGGATCGCATACTATTTAAGGAGGGACCTTTGACCCGGGAAGAGTATGCAGAAATGCAGCGGCACTCCGAAATAGGCCATCGTATTGCGCTGTCCGCCCCGGACCTGGTTCCTACTGCCGACTGGATTCTGAAGCACCATGAGTGGTGGAACGGCGGTGGCTATCCCCTTGGGTTAAATGGAGAGGAAATCCCGCTGGAATGTCGCATCTTAGCCATTGCAGATGCCTATGATGCTATGACCAGTGATCGCCCTTACCGCAAAGCCATGAGTCATGGGGAAGCCGTGCACGAATTAGAAAGACGTGCCGGGACCCAATTTGACCCCAAATTAGTTCCAGTAGTTTTAAATATTCTTAATGAGCAATCTAATAATTAAAGCCGACCCGGGCAACGCCGGGATTTGGGTACGTGAAGCATATAGCAGGTTTATTTGGTAAGCAAAACTGAAATCGGGGGATCTCATGAAAGCACTGGTATTAGCTGAAAAACCAAGCGTGGCCCGGGAAATTGCCCGGGTACTAAGCTGTAATGTCAAAAACAAAGGGTATCTGGAAGGTCCTAAATACGTGGTAACCTGGGCACTGGGGCATTTGGTTACCCTGGCCGAGCCGGAGGATTATGACCAGAGATATAAACAGTGGCGGTTGGAAGACCTGCCCATGGTACCGGAGCAAATGAAGCTCAAGGTAATCCGGCAGACTTCCCACCAGTTTAAAATGGTTCAAAACCTAATGAAGCGGCAGGATATCGGGGAAATGGTAATAGCCACCGATGCCGGGCGGGAGGGCGAGCTGGTAGCCCGCTGGATCATGAAGCTGGGCAACTGGAAAAAGCCTTTTAAAAGGCTGTGGATTTCCTCCCAGACAGATGCGGCCATCCGGGAGGGCTTTGCCAAATTAAAACCGGGAGCGGAGTATAACAATCTGTACGATGCAGCGGTTTGCCGGGCTGAGGCGGACTGGCTGATCGGGCTTAACGTTACCCGTGCCCTGACGTGTAAATTCAACGCACAGCTTACTGCCGGCCGGGTGCAAACCCCTACCCTGGCGATGATAGTGCAACGGGAAAAAGAGATTAAAAAGTTCGTGCCTGTGGATTATTGGACCATCCGGGCTGACTTTGGTGAATATTTTGGGGATTGGCGGGGTAAAGATGGTAACCGCATCTTCGATTATGCCAAAGCGGAAGAACTTCTTGCTAAGTTAAAGGGGCATCCCGGCAAAATAACTGAGCTGCGCCGGGAGGGCAAGAGTGAGCCGGCGCCCCTGGCCTATGATTTAACGGAACTGCAGCGGGATGCCAATAGACGTTTAGGCTTTTCCGCTCAGAAGACCCTGAATGTATTACAAAATTTATATGAGCGGCATAAACTGGTTAGTTATCCCCGGACGGATTCCCGCTATATCTCTGCTGATATTGTGCCCACCCTGCCGGCCAGACTAAAAGGCATGGCGGTTGGTCCTTACGCCGAGCCGGCCGGAAAGCTTTTGCAAAAGCCCCTGGCTACAACCAAACGTTTCGTGGATGACAGTAAAGTTTCCGACCACCACGCCATTATTCCCACGGAGCAGCCGGTGAAATTAGCAGAGCTTAGCGCGGAGGAAAAGAGTCTGCATGACCTGATTGTCCGGCGTTTCCTGGCCGTATTATATCCGCCTTACCGCTACGAGCAGCTTACTCTGATCACCACTGTCAACGGGGAAAGTTTTTATTCCCGGGGGAAAGTGGTCAAAGACCTGGGCTGGCGGGCGGTGTCCCGCAACCTGGCCGAGCGGGAAGAGGGCAAGGAAGAGGCCCTGCCGGAGCAAACTCTCACCAGTCTCGGCAAAGGCGAAGAGCGGCAGGTTAAAGGCATCAAGGCCAATAAGGCCAAAACCAAGCCACCGGCCCGGTATAACGAGGCAACCCTGCTTTCGGCCATGGAAAGCCCGGGGAAATTTATAGAAGATGAAGAACTACGGGAAACAATTAAGGAAAGGGGACACACTTCCTCCGGAGGAATGTTCCCAATTAATGGCGCCGGCTTGGGGACTCCCGCCACCCGGGCGGATATTATTGAAAAGATACTTTATAACAACTACATTGAGCGCAATGGCAAAGAATTAGTGCCCACATCCAAAGGCTTCCAGCTTATTAATATTGTTGCCCCTGAGCTGAGGAGTCCCGAGCTTACCGCCAAATGGGAGCAGAGTCTGACCAATATTGCCCGGGGCAAGGGAAGCAGGACTGCATTCATCAAGAGTATCCGGGAGAATACTGTGGAATTGGTACGGAGTGTGGCACAGGATACTTCTGTTTATAAGGCAGACAATATATCCAAGACCAAATGCCCGGCCTGCGGCAAGTATATGCTGCTGGTCAAGGGCAAGCGGGGTAAAATGCTGGTATGTCAGGATCGAAACTGCGGGCACCGGCAGCCGGAAAAGGAAAATGGTTTTGGCTTTGGCAGCTCCAAACGGGCCAGCCAGGTTAACCAGAGACTGATCGCCCAGTACAGTGATCAGGGCTCTATCGGCAACAGTCTGGGAGACTTGCTAAAGGCAGCAATGAATAAGGAAGACGGGGATAAATAAAGGGGTGGGAAAATTAATGATGTTCCTTTTGCTCAAAGAATACTTCGGGAAGATGTCGTCGATAAGGTTTTGAAAAGGTAATCGAGGTAAAATAACGAGTCCGTTAGATTAAGTCTAAAATTATCCCTTACGGACGACAAATACAAGCAGTCGTAAAAGTATAGTCCAGTATTAATAGTGGTATCTTTGTCCTGAGGTGCCTGCTGGGTGCTTTTTTTCTTTTACCCTTGGGCATGCTATAGATAATTAATGTCATAACGCTGTTTGAGGGGATTTATAGAGGATAATTATAAAGCATATTACTGTTAACACCGCTGTATAGCTAGCGGAGGTTGTTGTGGATAAAAATTAATGTAAATTAAGTAGAGGAGAGAAATATGACAACATTTAGTGAGTTTGGCTTGACCGAGCCTGTAATGCGGGCACTTAATAATATGGGCTTTGAAGAGCCGACACCGATACAGGAGAAGGCCATTCCCATAGGTTTACAAGGTGGGGATCTGATCGGGCAGGCACATACCGGAACCGGTAAAACTGCAGTCTTTGGCATACTTCTGGCTGAGTTTTTAAAGACCGACCGGGACCAGATACAGGGGGTTGTTTTAACACCCACCCGGGAGCTGGCTGTCCAGGTGGCCGAGGAATTAAACAGGATTGGCCAGTTCAAGGGTATCCGTACCCTGCCCATATACGGAGGTCAGGATATCAGCCGCCAGATCAGGGCGCTGAAAAATAGGCCGCACATTATCGTGGGGACTCCGGGCCGTTTGATGGACCACATGAGGCGCAGGACCATCCGCTTGAACCAGGTAAATGTGGTGGTTCTGGATGAGGCGGACGAGATGCTGAATATGGGCTTTATCGAGGATATAGAGACCATCCTTAAGGAAGTTCCCGAGGAGCGCCAGACCTTACTTTTTTCTGCCACTATGCCCAGCCCGATAAAAGCCCTGGCCCGGCGTTTTATGAGAGATCCGGAGATTATCAGCATTGAGTCCAGGCAGGTTACTGTCCCCAGCATTGAGCAAAGTTACATTGAGGTTGAAGAGAGGCAAAAATTTGATGTGCTCTGCCGCCTGCTGGATACCGAGTCACCGGAGCGCACCATTGTTTTTGGCAGAACCAAACGCCGGGTGGACGAGCTTTTTGATGCTTTGACCAAGCGGGGCTATTCAGCGGCGGGGATACATGGGGATATGCCCCAGTCACGCCGGGACGTTGTAATGCGGCAGTTTAAGACAGGTACCATCGAAATGCTGATAGCCACTGATGTTGCTGCCAGGGGTCTGGATATTACCGGGGTGACTCATATATATAATTTTGACATTCCCCAGGACCCGGAAGGGTATGTACACCGCATTGGCCGCACCGGCCGTGCCGGGCAAACGGGTGAGGCGGTTACTTTTGTCACGCCCAGGGAAATTCATCATTTGAGACTCATTGAAAATATGACCAGAGGTAAAATAGCGCGCAAGCCAGTGCCATCGCCCAGAGAGGCTTTTGAAGGGTTACAGCGTGTGGCCGTGGATAAACTTTTGCTGACCGTAGAAAAGGGAGGCATTGATAATTACCGGGGTCTGGCTGAGAGCCTGCTGGAGGATACCGACTCCGTTACCCTTATTGCAGCAGCCTTAAAGGTACTCACCAAAGAATCCGACCGTACTCCTGTTACACTCACCGAGGAGAGGCCGCTGAGGGTAAAAATGAATAAAAATGTAGGCGGTAGAAAAGGTGGCTTTGGCCCCGGAGGTGGTAAAAAGGGCTCCGAGCGTGGTGGCGGGTTCAGAGGAAAAGGTCGGTTTAACAACCGGGCCTTCTGATTTTTTGCAAAATCTAATTTGAAATCAAAAAAATTGATTGTTTTCGGGAGTTGGAATCACGCTTCTCTGCCAATAGTTTGAAATATAAGGGGTTTGCGCCTACACAGGCGCAAACCCCTTATAGCTAGAAGGAAAACTTCATGTGTCTCTCTAGCCCTATACAGGAAATAAACAGCAAGCTTATTAGTGGGGTGAATAAACCTTACAAATAGAAGTGGGGACGAATTACCCTCAAAATTCTCTGATAAACATGGCCGCTTTTGCACTGTTTAAAAATTCATGGATATCCTCTATGCCCAGTTTTTTTAAAAGTTCCATTACATATTTGTTGTCCACCGGGGTTAGCGAAGAGGCTTTTTCTCCGTACTGGTTAACATGCTTCTTGCCCATTTCAGGATCAATGATTGCTTTTGGTCCCCCCACACATCCCCCGGGACAGCCCATTCCCTCCAGGAAATTTGCTTCGATCTGGCCTTCCAAGACATCTTTCAGCATGTTTCTGCACTCCTGTACGCCATCAGCCTGTTTGGCCCGTATTTTTATCTCCCTGCCGGGCCTGATCCGGTTCAACGTATCCGCCACCGCCTGGCTTACCCCGCCGGTTCTGGCATATATTCTACCTGCCCGGGAGGAATGCTCACTGACATCCTCCTCCAGTTCTGCCGGATTAATGCCCACTGCCTCAAAGATTTGCTCAACTTCCCGGAAAGTAAGCACGGCATCCACGGCGTCTTTTATATCTGGCTCCTTGGCTTCCGCTTTCTTGGCGATGCACGGGCCAATAAAGACCACTTTAGCACCGGGGTGCAAATGTTTAATTCCCCTGCCACACGCCACCATGGGTGACACGGAGGGTGATATATGCGGGATCAGGTTTTTATAAACCCGTTTTACCATGGAAACCCATATGGGGCAGCAGCAGCTGGTTAGTAAAAAGTCGTCTTTCCCGGAGACATGCCGATCAAACTCCAGCGCCTCTTTTAAAGTGAGCATGTCGGCGAAGAGCGCCACCTCAACCATTCCGTAGAAACCCAGCCTTTTAAAAGCGGCCCGCATTTTTCCGGGAGTGACCTCCGCACCGAACTGGCCGATAAAGGCAGGGGCCACAATGGCGAAAACCGGAACACGGCGATCTTTTAAAAGTTCAATCAGCGGTATGAACTCTTTTTTATCAATCAGGGAGTAATCCTTGCAAACCTCCACACATTTGCCGCAGCCGGCACAGTTATTCTGTTGTATTACGACGTTGCCCTCCATGTCTCTGACAATGGCTTTAAAGAGGCATGACGCCTCACAATCTTTTTTTTCATCACCACAGGCGCCGGCACAGTCCTTTATCTTGAATACCACCCTGTCCGGGTTCCCGCCCCCCGAGGCGTAAAGGATGTAATCATCGGTATATTCATCCCCATTTTGCTGGATTTTTTCGAGTTCCTCAGGCATGTTTCCGCGATAGCCGGATTTCACCAGCTTTTTAAATATATCCTCATAACTAGAGCTTGTCATTTGTATATCCTTCATTAAATTAATTGTTATTATCTACTAAAATTCCGACTATTCTCCCCACGTATTTTCCCGGAATGGCAACTGTTTTAACCATTACAGGAATATTATCCCTTCCCCGGGTGAATATATACTATTCCGTTTTATCCTTCTGGGACAGTAGGGCTATTGACATGAAAATGAACCTGAACTATATTTATCATCTAAGTAGACCCATGTAAAAAGCAGGAGATTGCTCTATGCCATATACGTATATAGTGCAGTGCGCTGACGGTAGTTTTTACACAGGATGGACTGTCGACCTGGAGGCCAGACTGCAAGCTCACAACGACGGAAGGGGTGCCCGTTATACCCGTAGCAGGCTTCCTGTAAAGCTGGTCTATTGGGAATTTCAGCCGAATCGTAGCGAGGCTCAACGGCGGGAGGCAGCCGTCCGGCGCCTTAGGCGGGATCAGAAAGGGGCATTGGTGGACGCTTTTGGGGAACACAGGTGCACGTCCGGGAAATCCATAAAAAAAGAACAAGAGTAGTGGAACCATTTTTTTCTCGCTAATAGCCTGTAAGACCCCGTCCTTGAAGGTCAGGGATCAACAGGCTGTAGCTCGGGTTGGGGACATTCCTCCGACCCCAAAGTCAGGCTCCAAATGGAGGTGTATTGTCCCCATACCGTTATGTTTGCTCTAAGGGTTCGGTAGGGAAATAACCCCTTCCGAACCCAAGGCTCACTTATATTTTTTATTTAAAAGCACCAATACAGGATCATTTAGTGTTTCAGCACACTCTTGAGTATATTTTACAACCTCAACAACTTTCCTATAGGCTTGCTGTGCTCCTATTACCAAAAGAGGCACCCCTATAAAATCTATTCCTAACCCTCTAGAGAGAAATCCTCCGATAGTCATTGGAAAAGTAACAGTAGGGCTCATATTGGAAAATATTATTTTTTCATTAAAGCCATAATCGTTATAAAGAATGGTAACGAGATTTTTCAAGCAAGGTATCAACACCTTTGATGTGCCTCTTCCCACGGTAAATACTTTATTTCCCTCTTCATCAGTGCCACGATATATTATTCTTCCCATATCCTTATATGTCAGCCTATTAAATTGGTCAGTATTTAATATCTCTTTCCATGTAGGTATTCTATCCAGTGGGAGTTTTTTCAAATGCACCGCCGATGCCAGGGAAGACGAATGTGTTCCTCCAAAGCAGTTATATATAAAGATCATAACATCACCCGAAAAATATTACGTACTTGATGAGTATGGCACACAAAAGCACAGTGCTGGCGCTGAGTAGATCGGTCAGAATCATGTTAATATTCCCCCCAAAACTAATTCTGATACGATTTGGTCTTATTCGGGTTGACCGGGCACGGAAGTTTGCAGCAAATCCACCCCGATTGTTTGGCTAAAGCCACTCTTCTCCCAGGCTCACGAACATTTTACTCTGTTGAATATTTCTCCATTAAAACCATGCTTAGTTTGTCATTAACTTTTTTTGTATCAAATATCTTATAGCCGAGTTTTTGATAAAGAGAGATATTTTTTTCGCTCTTATGTCCGGTAAATAATTCATATCTTCTACAAGAGCTAAAAGTATTTTCAATCATGCTCATCAACTTTGTTCCAATACCTTTATTCTGATATTCAGGATGAACAATCAATCTGCCAATATAACAAGTTGCATTTATAGAATATGCCCTTACCGATCCAACAATTTTCCCAGCAACCATGCTCTTAATAATAATTTGCTTGTTAAAATCGTCTGTAATTTCATCCTTTGTTTGTAACAATGGGGGAATATTATAGTCGTTATAAATTTCCGCTTCACTTATAAAAGCCAATTTTTGAAGAGACAGAATTTCATCTGCATCAGATATTATTGCTCTTTCTATGATCATTTTAACCCCCACAGCGGTCGTAAATTCTGGAATTACTTTTCTGTCTGATAATGAGGACGGATTGTGCGCTAAAAATTGAATTGAGTCAGCACTGCCAAAGCATTTTGCATGGAATGCAGAATAATGGCTGGCCACAAACTCTTTGTTCGGATCCAGATAAGCCCAAATAAAATTCCCCCACTTAATTTAGTAACCACCGTAAATGCGAGGACATAGAGCAGTCCTTTTGAACCAACATTAGGGTCGTAAAGAAGAAACGGTAGATGGTATAAGGCAAAAATGAATGACGTGAGAACCAACGCTCTGATTTCTTCCGAAAAGAGCGCGGCAAGCCTTGGCTGTAAAATCCTCCTGAAGAAGAACTCCTCTTGAAAGCCGGCTGTTAGTACCATAATAACAAAGGCGATCGGCAAAGCAATGAGGTGCCGAAAAGTGAGTTCGCCATGGAGCAGAGCAGAACCGGTAGGAGTCAAAGGTATGATGATTGGTATCAAAAACAGCGATATAATAAATCCTGATAGAATAATCCTCCGGTTTGGCCTGGAGAGACCCATGCCCGGCAGGGAATAGCCATTGAGTTTTAAGAGGGTCATAGGTATAACCACGAGCAGCAACCACAAACCCACCAATTGATATAAGACTATAGATTTCTCGAATAGACTCTTCCAGAAATACACCATAAAAAAGATATAGACAAGTGCGTAGCCGAGGGCGAGAGCCCCTTCTTTTTTAGGTTGCCGGATAGATATGTCTTTGTTTTGTGGCACCCGGCGAGTTGCCAGCTGTATCACAACACTGCCGATAATTATATATGCAATGATTCCTATATACTTCCAGTCCAGGACAACATCAATCGACACCACAATCGCCAGCGATCCCAGGTAGAGTAGGGTAAGAGCCCATACCCATGGATTGCTCAAAACCCGTGTAATATCATACCGCGTACACATATTCATTCTCCTTAGAAAAAAATTCGCTCCAGTTAGATGAGCCTGCTAAAAAAGCCCCTTGGAGGAGGTGTCCTGTGCTCCTCTCGACCAGTGCCATGATAGCAATTTTACTTAAAATATTTCTTCAGTGTAGAATTTGCTTCATATCGTGAATAATTAAACGATTGCCATGGTCTTTCTTTTGATAAATCCTGTTTTTCACTTAACATGTAGTCCTTAACTTGCCGGGCGATTTCCTGGTTATTATCTTCTGACAAACGTACTATTTCCGGTATTGCATCATAGGATAAGTTCTGCAAGTAGTAAATATCAAGCTTGCCTGTCTTAAAATACATGTTTATGTTGTTATGGGCAATAATCTTATCTGCATTTATGAAATTTAAAGCAGTGTAGAATATAAGGGCAACTATAATGTATGATTTTACTAGTGGCATTTTCCTCAACCAGATATTGCCTGATGCAATTAAAAAAAATACAAACAATAGACATGGCAGTGCAAATAATATTAATAGAAACCTCTCTTTTTTATGCAGATTCAACTCATCCATTATGCAAACCTCCTGTTTTACTGCGTTATATCTATACTTTCTTAGTTGAACAAGACTTAACGATTTTCTTGTCCATTGTCTCAATATATGTTAAAAATGTAATATTCTATTTTGTATACCATATTTCCTCTTGAAAATTTGTAATATTTTCATTTACTATTTTAACAGTATGTGACAGTATGAATGGCGAAGGTTTCGGATTATTAAACGATATAACTAGGATAAATAAAAACCCTGAACACCGGATATTGTTCAGGGTTTTTTATATTATCGTTTGACCCCATGAGTTATTTAGATATTCTTCAGCCTTGATGGTTTTTAAATTATGGTGTTCACCATGTGGTTATTTCAAAAACTCCTGTATAACGAGAGCTGATTCGTGAAAATAATATGGTTAATTATCAGTTCAAGGAGTTGTGGTTATGGCTAAAGTTAATAAGAATGCTTCCAAGGCTCCGCAAAAAGAAAGAAAAGCTAAGAGACAAAAGCAGCAAAAAGAAAGTGAATAGGTCAGGCAACAAAAACCCCGCAGAACTGCGGGGTTTTTGTTTAAAAGTTGGCAGGTTGTCTAAATTGTTGGCTCAGTTGATGTCGGGATTGCTTCTCAGGTACTCCCTTCCGTTCCTTGCTTTTGCCAAGTTGCTCCTTGCCCCCAGGCCATCCGGTTACATAGGGAACTTCCCGGCGGGTGAGTTAAAAATATCCGGCTCGTCAAAAAGCAAATGGGAGCTTTTTAGATCCTTTGTTCTCCTGTGATCTTGAAGAAGGAATAAATGAAATTTTGACGAAAAATGTCATAATAACCAAGAGACAGCATTTTATGGCGTTGTCTTATTGGTTGTTTATTTCAATAAATGTTTTAGTTGTTGCGTAGCTACAATCCTATAGGGGAGTAATGCTTTGAAAATAAGAATTAATACGTTAGCCGGAGACGAATCTCTATTTTCATTAGAACATCGAATCCTTAATATAATATTGATTTTTGGTATTATAATATGTTTTGTAAGTAGTATAATAAACTTCTTCCTTGGTCTGGGTTCTGTTTTGATACTGGCTACTTTGTTTGGAGGTATTTTATTTGCATTTCTTTATTACTTGTCTGCGATAAAACAACAATATGACATTCCTGTGTATTTGGGGCTATTTATATTTATTTTTACTCCTATTGTATGGATTTACAATTCGGGGACACTGGGTGGTATTCCATATTATGTAATTGTATTTTCCGTTATGATATCTACCCTGCTCTCCGGTATTAAAAGATTTGCTTTTATGTTTTGTTTAATAATAACGACTGGTGCTCTCATTATATTAGAATATAAATATCCTTTTTTAATCAAGGGTTATATTAATAATATGGAAAGATAGTCTCAGTATTGGGGTTGTAATGATTGACGGCACCTTAAATTCCCAGAGGCTTTTGGCTCTTGCAGATACTTCCCTTTACACAGCGAAGGAGAAAGGCCGCAACCGAGTTGTCTTACTGGACCCGAAGGAGGAAACAACTACTAAGTCCGAGGCAATCAACTATTTGATTACCCAAATTAAAAACGCCATCAAGGAAGACAAATTCGTACTGCACTTTCAGCCGGTGGTACGAGTGAGTAACGGTAAAATCGTCCACCACGAGGTACTCATCCGCATGAAGGGGGAAGATGGCGAATTAATCTCACCCCGGACGTTTATACCAGTTGCTGAACAGTTCGGTTTGATGCCCCAAATTGACCGCTGGGTGGTTGGGGCATCTTTGGATGCCCTGCGGCAACACCCCGGCCTAAATTTATTTGTCAACATATCCGGAATAAGTTTGAGCGAAGAATCCTTGCTGGAATACATCAAGGAAAAGATAACACAGGGTGGCATGGAACCTTCGAGGATGGGGTTCGAGATAACGGAAACGGCGGCTGTAAAGGATATGTTGTTGGCCCGGCACTGGATCGAAAGACTGAAAATATTAGGGTGCCGCTTTGCCCTTGACGACTTCGGGACAGGATTTTCATCTTTTTCATACCTTCGTATGCTACCAGTGGATTATCTAAAAATCTGGCTCATTCATTAGCAACTTAGACAAAGATCCATCCCAGCGTGCTTTGGTAGAGGCTATGAGCACCGTTGCCCGTTCTCTGGGTAAAAGGACAGTCGCGGAATACGTAGAAAATGGAAGCATTTTAGAAGTCTTGCATGAACTCAAAATAGATTGTGCTCAGGGTTATTTTTTAGGTATGCCTACCACCAATATTTAACAGGGTTTGCTCTTGATTTACATTAGCAATATTCAGTTCAGGTATGCGCAGGGTAAACCCCATTTAATTGAGATTAACAGGAGAATGTCAGGTGGAATTGGGATGGCCAGTATGGCCGGGGTGAATTTTCCTTATTTGGCCCTTAAATTGGCCATGGATGAACCGTTCGGTGAGATCCGGCCTATTTTAAACAGGTTAGTTGTAAGGCAGCCCAAAGAAATATTGCTGAATTAGTATCTTGGCTAATTGGTAGAAAAGTTGTATTTGCAACAAAATGTTGTCTAAATTTAACAGTTATTTACATGGTATTTACATTAATAATTTTCTATACTTAACTTATGGATCAGTAATTAGGGCTTGCTGAACGGGTTAAAATCCCATATAAATCAAGGAATTTGAAGCAT
>CAZXQO010000044.1:0-31674 GCA_964643075.1 uncultured Peptococcaceae bacterium | reverse complement strand
TCACATCTATTTTTTTAGCCATGAAATCCCCCCAATAAAAAACCCCCGGGCATCTATACCCAGGGGACAGAACTAAACATCGCTTTCGCGGTTCAGGTCAGAGGCTTCCTGCTTTACAGCAAAGGCTTGACAAGCGTTACTGCTCTTGCCGAAACCCCGGCAGCACTTCTCGCCCTCGGACGCCGAATCGCCCGGAATCTTTATATGTTTTTACAAACTTTTTTGCTTTAAAGGCTCCCTATGACTTTTACATTACCGGTTTTCTATGCATTGTATTCCATACATCAATCCTGCTCAAGCGCCTTCTCACAGCATCAGGGCTCCTGCCCAATACTTCTCCGATTTCTTTGCAGGTATAATGACCCGTTTTGAATAAGGCAATGGCCTTATGATCCTCGGAGTTTGTCCACTTCTTTCCCTCTTTGGGGGGCCGCTCAGCATCCCTTTTCCGTTTTTCCTTGAACCATTCCGGCTCTTTGAGCCATAGGCTTCCCCTCATCTTTCTGCTGTCCCAAAGGCTTTGATTATTTTTTAGGAATTTCTCCAAGTCACTCAGCCCTATAAGATACGCAGTTCTTTTTACCGGTGCCAGCTTATACTTGAGAAATCCTTCGCTCAACCAATTTAAAACCGCATGAATATCGATGTTCATTATATTGGCGACATTTTTAGCTGTAAGATAATGGCTCCCTTTAACACATCCGCCAAGGCCAATTCTTTTGGCTTTCATATTAACAGCCCTAACTGTCCGTTTTAATTTTTTGGATACATATTCACGTCCCCTGCTCCAATTATTAATTAAGAATTCCACTTCTTCTTTAGACCAGTTCTTATCTGTTTTTTTCTTGGCATAACCGTTTCGGCAAGCATAAAGGGTGATTATATATCTAGGAACACTAAATTCCTTAACTAATTTATTTATGGTTTCGGTTGTTCCGTCATACCTTTTACTAATGGCTTCTGCCAGCTCGGGTATCATACGCTTGGCCCATTTACCCATTAGCCGCCATCCTTTTTCAGTTTATTGTATTTATGGGAGACGCTTGCCTTGCTGCGTCCGAGTTTTTGTCCTATCTGTTTGTTAGTAAAGCCCTGCTCTTTTAATGCAAGCAGTCTTTCCACTTCTGTCTTGGTATAAAACTCCCCACGCTTATCAATCCCGAGCTCACCCAGCGCCTTTAACCTATCTATTTTTCTCTGAACACCGGACTCTGTTCTGTTTAGCCTGGATGCAATATCAATTTTGCTTATTCCTAGTTCGTAGAACAATATGAGCTGCTGTTCTTCTTGCCTGGCCCACGGCTTGTTATATTTCTTTGGTAGCAAAGCATCACTCTTCCTCTTCTGCCTGAGCCATTCAGGCTCATTGCCGAGGTTTGGTGCTTTGAATTTTCTTGTATCCAGCGAATCCTGGTGTTCCTCTCCCCATTCATAAAAGTCATTTATATCAATCATTTTAAATTGATAGGAAGTCCTATACCTTTTCCACCGATATTTCAGTCCCATTCTATCCGTCCAGGTGCATATTGTAGATGCTGCAACCCCTAAAACCTTTGCCAGTTGATTTGCCGTAAAAAGTCTCGATAGCAGTTTGCCATTAGCCACACCATGTTCATCCGCCTTGGCTGCCGTGCTGCTGTAAGGCCTGCCAAGCTTTTTGGCTATTTGCTCAATGGAAAGCTTTCCAGCATTGCGGATTAAAAATTCGATCTCTTCATCCGACCATCTGGTGCCATATTTATTGTTCATATTGCCATTTCCTTAATATACAGTGCCCGGAACTTTGCAAATACAGCCTGCATCCTTAACGCCAACGCCTGATTCGATATTTTTTTGGCTTCGGCCAACTCCTTCAGCTTATAACCATTGGTATAGTCCATAATGTCTTGTTGCTGCTGCTTCGTAAACTTTTTTAGCAGCTTGTTCAGCAGAATCTTATTTATAATTTCCTCGGTATAGGTTTCCTCTTCTCCAATTAGCTCCAGCAGTTCTACACCTTCGCCTTTGCTATCAGAGACTCTGGCATATAGACTGACCACAGATTTTATTTTGGAAGTCTTTTTATCAAACTTTCGCTTGTTTTTATTATGATAGGCGAGCAGTTCATTATCTATAAACTTGGCCGCTATAAAACCGAATGCCACAGGAAATATTTCTGAATCATACTTCTCATATGCCTTCCATAGAGCTATTAATGCAACTTGATACATCTCGTCATAGTCATACGTATTTGCCCATGAATATGCCTTTTTTCTGAGTAGGTTTTGATATTTTCCATAAATTTGCTCAAAGGTTAGCATAGCCTGATTGTTGTTATTCAAAATAATTAACTTACTCATGGCACGCCTCCTTTAGAAATAATTGCAACCAAGAAATCAATAACACAAATGGGAATAAACAAGCCCCGGTTATTTTACCGGAGCTTAGCTTGTTTTTATACTTTTCATTGTTATCCAATAGCAATCCCCATGCACAGCTTTTCATTCTCCATGGCTTGATAATACTCATTAACCAACCCGTCAACTTTCTGGCTTTGCCTAAGTGTAAGCTCGCTTCCAAGGGGCATCCTGCTGAGCTTTTTCTGTTCCATCCGGAGTTCCCTATATATAACTTTTGACGATCTGGCCATATATATCTCCTCCTTAAGTCTCCGGGTCCATTAATAAGGATTTGAACAATTATTTTCTCCTTATGGCCGCCAGCATTCCGGCATGCAAAGGGTGGTGATCAAATCCGGAGGTGTTAAAGAAATAATAACCGTTGAATCCCTTTTGGCCATGGTCGTACTCAACACGGCCAAAATTCCACCCATAATCATCATGTTCTTTGTCCTCGACAAAAACCTCTATCCCAGAACCGCTGTGGAATTCTAATATTTTCTTGCCTTTTGACTTCAACCAGTACCGATCGTTGTCGGCGTAAACTAACCTTCCCACTGTTCTTTGCGTCTGTATATGCTTCAAAATATCCAGCAGCCTATCAATTGCATCACCTGCGAAGCTTTCCATGTCGCAGGCGCTTAGTAATCGTTGCAGCTCAGCCTTTTCAATGCCTTCTAACCGGTCAAGCATATGACGTATTTTTGATATTTGCTTCATCTGGTCCATCGTCTTATTTAAAAGCGCCTGCAAATTGCCGATCTCTTTAATAACAATAGAATCGTTCATTTATTTACCCTCCCTATGATCCTAATGTGTTACGCTTGCCTTATCTGGCTGCTTTTGCCCTGTTCACAACCGCTGTCTGTATTTTCCTGTACAATTCCGGGTCCAGCATCTCGTATTCACATATTCCACAGGCCCAAAACATCCGGCCATAAATAGTTAACCTTCCGTCCTCAAGCTCAATGAACTTGCTGCAGGGAACGGAAGACTTTCCGCATATCCCACAGTAATTTTTTCCTCCGTTGGACCGGAGAACAACTTTTTCGGCATAATGTTTTTTGCTTGGTTTACTTTTATTGCTTTCACATTGGGTTATAAGATTCGTAACGTTTATACTCTTTATGCCCAGCTCATAGAGCTTGTCTATGCCCTGATGTATATTGGGGTTCAATTCGCATTTCGACAGTGAGATGTCTGCTGGTACGTCACGTTTTATGGTTGCCAGTTCCAGGCTCAGCTTAATCATATCAACCGACGATCGAAGCTTGTCACCTATTTTGCCTTCAACATTATAAACTTCTCGCAGTATGTTTTTAATATGGCCATAATCCTTAATGAGCTGCATGGCGGCTATCTTGCCTATACCCCTGGCCCCGGGTATGTTATCAGAGGAATCCCCGGCCAGAGCCTTGTAGGTTGTCACCTGTGAAGGTTGCATTCCAATATAGTTCACAGTGCTTTGGGGAGTGCATTCCAGTAGTTCTTTTTGTCCTTTTTTACTCAGTAAAACGGTTATGGTCTCATTAACCAACTGCATCATGTCACCATCACCGGTGTGGATAATGACTTTATGCCCCTCTTTGGCAGCTATTGTGGCCATGGTGCCTATTATATCGTCAGCTTCATAATTTGGAACGGATATGCACCGGATATGAAGGGCTTTCAGCACTTCTGGTAGTAAATTTAGTTGCTTTAGCAGTTTCGGATCTTTGGGTTTTCGGTTGGCTTTATATTCCGGATATATTTTTTTACGGAACACACTGCCAGCGTCCATGGCCACTGCCAGGTGCGTTGGCTTTCTGCCGGCAACCAGGTTGGCTATTAGCTGAATAGTTCCATAGATAGCATTTGTCGGGGTACCGCAGGGGGATACAAGTTCCGGAGTGCCGTGGAATGAGCGGTGCATTATTGAGTTTCCGTCTATGAGCAACAGAAGCTTTTTGCTATTTCCAGTATTATTATTCCTTACATCTGTGTCATCTGGTTCTTGGGCTGAATTTGTGCTGGCATACCCTTGAGCCATAGAACAGGCTGCACGCCATTGGCCAGAAGGGATTTCTTCCGTTCCGGGGTGTACACACCGCCCCGCCTCCTGGCATTCCTGCCGCCATCTCGAACAACAGGAAAAGTGTTCCACATAAGTCACCTGCCTTTTACCGAAAACTAAAAGAAGGCTTTACGCCTTCTTTAATACTCACAGAGTTTTGATTTTATTTTCCGTATGAAATATCGTAATTGCTATTCTTGCTATGATTATGCCGCCCCTCCAGGGGGCCCGGCTTCAATCAAACATCATTATGCCTATCCTTCTTCGGCCTCGCACGGTACATTCTGATTTTGAAATTGGTGGCGCCGGGAAAAATGACTCTCTCGGTTCCGCCGGAGTATATACATCTGAATTCGGTCTTGGAAATCTCCTGGGCATGTCTGCGGGAATCGATGTTGGCGGCAGTTTATTTTTACCCGTTACCGGGTCATAGTGCTGGTAGTTCCACCAGGCGAGACCCGCAGCTCCGATGCTTGCCGGCCGCTTTGCCGGCGCTTTGCGGTTTTTTGGTTTACTGGGTGGCATCATGCCTTTTTTGATACTGAATTTTTTACCGTTATAATCAATATCGTCATTGACAATTACTCTCCTTTTGGTTTCGCCATCCACTTCATTCAGTATTTCAACTATACTTTTCCTGCTCATACCAGCCTTGTTGCATATCTCAGGTATGGTTTTATGTTCTTCTATGTACATTAGTTTAATTATTTTGTTGGCGTCTCTGCCGTTCTCTTTTAATAGGGCCAAGAGTTTCTTTCGTGACATGTTTTCTGTTTTTGCTATTTCCCCTATTGACTGGCCGCTGTCAAACATGTCACAGATTGTTTGCGTTTTATCCCCTGATTTTAAAACATCCCTTATGTGTATAACCCTTCGCAGGTTTTCCATCTCAAGATTGTTTAACCCGAGAATGGCCAGATCTTGATCAAAGTTATCTCTTAGTTTTTTAAGAACCGTATTAATTGACCTCACCGTAACCTGTAATTCCTTTGCCATTATTTCCGGCGTTACGGTGCTGTCAAGCATTAGCTGCCTGGCTGCCGCTAATAATAGTTCACCGTTTTTTAATCTGCTCTTGTGACATTTATTTACAGATTTGCTTCCTGAATTAATATTTTCTTTTTTTTCATAGGGATACCATAGGGACTGTGCTCCTTCACACAGGGCTAACACCCCCTCTCTTTACCAATCATATTCAATTAGGCTTCCCGCGACCTCCCCCATTGGGTTCATCGGTTTCGCCCGGGTGCCACCCGGGTCTCATTCAGGCAGGGAATTCAATGCTTTATTGATGTTCATCCGATTTTGCAACAAGCTCATTTAAGGACACATTTTCACTCTTCCAATAGTCAGCTATTCTGCAATAACCTTCGCCGCTTTTTATATCCATTTTTGCAATAGGTTTTTCTTGTGGATTAATTGACTCGTTGGCGTTCACGATATCACTCTCCTTTTCTCTCTATACTCTAGCGCCTCACGTCCACACCATATGTTTCTGTTGCCCACCGCCAGTGCCTGGTATCATCCACCCCGAAGGCTAACTAATTAACTGCCTGCTAGTTTACTAAGGATATTGCTGGGTATTTTTTGGCGATATGCAGCCAATATTAAATCTTCCGGATCACATCCAACAACCCTAGCAATAGCCTTATTAACCTTGTCACTAGGAGGCCTATTCTTCCCATTTTTTAATTTGCTTATGTAACTTGGCGTTATCTTTACGCCATAGACAGCACAATTTCTGGATATTTCATTAAGTGACTTACCGGACTGCTCAATAAAACCAGCTAATACACTTGAATAGGACATATATTCTCACCCATTTCATTGTACATTGAGAATGAATATTTAGTCAACCCCATAAAACTACACTAAATCTACATTTTTCTCCCATGTACTTAAAAACATTTTTGGGGTAAACTTGTCTTGGATGATTCATTATAGATTTAGTTTGAACTGTGACCTAAAATACTCAATAAAATCAACAGCTTCAGAGGTAATTTTTGATGGCTAATTATTGTTCAACTATTGAAGACTTTAATAATATTGAGGTGGCGATTCTTCCGGTAGGATCGCTGGAGCAACACGGACCCCATCTACCGGTTGGCACGGATGGTATTATCGCCAAAGCTATTTCTGAAAGATTAGCAGACAGGTTCAAGCATTCGTTCCTTATGCCCTTGCTGCCGTTCTCTTCCTCATATGAGCACTCAAGGTTTGGCGCAGTTTCACTCAGAGTCACAACTATTTATTCGCTTATTACAGACATTCTTGAAAGCTTGAGTACTTTAAGGATTTCAAAACTCGTTATTGTCACCGGGCACATGGGCAACCACCTTCTGCGAAATGTTGCTCAAGAGCTTAACCAAAACACTCCCCGTGTCTTGCTGGTTCCATCGCGCCATCACCTGGACAGCGCATTCCAGAAAGCCAATCTATCATCAACTCCTTCGTTAGACATGCACGCCGGGGAGGAAGAAACGTCAATTATAATGCACCTATATCCGGAGGCAGTTCGTATTGACAAAATCGTTGATATTGACTGTCCTCACCGACCCCTATTAGAGGTTTTAGGTATGAACGCCTATACAAAAACAGGTGCAATTGGTTTTCCTTCCAAGGCTACCGCCGAAAAAGGTGAAAAGCTGCTTAGCTTTCTCACTGACGAAATCGCTATTCTGGTAAAGGAGTTTATTGAAATTGGCCAGGTATAAAAAGTGGGGAGATATAGCTGCTATTTTAAAAGAAAGAATATTGAACGGAACCTTAAAACCAGGCCAAGAGTTCCCCTCAACCATAGAGTTAATTAAGGAATTTGACGTACATACCCATACAATTCAAAATGCTATCAACTCACTTATAAAAGACGGCTATATTATGACTTACGGCAGCGGCATTAAGCGCCGAATCGTGCGGCCGGTCATGGAACGTTCCGTTCGCCGCGGGGGCTTTCTAACGGAACATGTCCAGGATGCAACCATAGAAATACTCGAATTGTACTTTGCACGTGGCTATATCAATTTGCCGGCTGACGTACAGAGGGTCATGATGCCTCCAGTTCTTATTTACCGTACCTTACAGAAAAGAAACAATATTCCGGTGGCCGTTTCCAACAGTTATATACCTGGCCCTGGATCGCTACCTGCTGTAAAACAACTCAAAAAACTTATTACAGATCCAACTGTAGAATTATACACAGCCATGGAAGAACTGGGCTTAAGGCCGGCGATCTGCGAAGAGTCGCTAATTGCGTGCCCACCGGAACCTGAAGACTATAAGCTATTAAATCTACCGACACAAAGCTCTATTCCTGTGGTTAAGATTACACGAAGGGTTTATGACCCTGACGGCACACTCTTGGAAATATGCCACTTATCCGACAGATCGGATTGCTACGAATTTGTGTACAGATTCGATCTTAAAGGATTTTGACAAATATCAAGAACGGTCAGATTATCCGGCGCGTTAAAGTACGTGTAATGTTTTTCCCTCAGCCTACCCCTTACATAATCCGCCATATATTCCCTATCATCAGCAATATCTGCATTAACCACCCTGTAGTCCTCGCACAGATTACTCTCATGGTTAGCCTCGTCTTTTCCAGCCCGAACTCTACATATTCATCCTCTAACATGAAGAACTCTTCACAATCATGACACCCCAGGCATACCTTCCAGATCATTTTCCATGATAATTTTCTCAGTCGCCCCCCCCCGCGAAGGAGATTTTTTGTAATGTTATGCATAATTACGACATTTTTTGCCATTATTTCGGTATAAAAAATGATATAATTACATATTGCAAATCATTCTAAATCATGGCGGTGAATCATTTGAATGTTTTTGAATATATTCGTCAAGAAAAGCAATATTACGAAACCAATCATCTTTATAATAATTACTATGTTGAAAAGTTTTTAACTTCCGAAGAAGCAAGAAATTTAGCGTATGTTCACAAAGAAAAGCTGATGGAATTATTATCTCGTACTGAAAAAGCAATTAATCATATAAACTATTTGATCAGCAATCTGAACTTGACAATAGGAACAACCTCAACCAATGGCACCGTATATCCATTCGTATACTCAAAATACAATTATAGTCTAATAACAGATATACCGGCATGCAATTCCAATCATTGTAAAAACTATTTTAATATTCTTATAGATCTAAAGGCAATATACTTACGTTTCATCGATGACTTAAAAGATATAATCAACGCAAATAACGTTTTAATTAAGGGCTATATTGGCGAAAATAAAATCATTAAGAAGCTATCTCTTGTAGAAGGCGCAAAATTACACAACGTCTATTTGGAGTTTGAAGGTGAATTAGAATGTGAGATAGACCATCTACTTGTCAATCAACATGGCGTTTTTATAATAGAAACCAAGAATTGGGCCGGGCATATAACAGTTGACTCTGATGGGACTACATTAAAAGGCAAAACAGAAAAAGATAAAAAAAGAGTTGACAAAAACCCAATTGATCAAATTAACAGATGTGCGATGTCCTTGGATAAATTCATTCGTTATTATTGTACTGATATTTCTGACATCTCCGTTCCGATACATACAATTGTTGTGTTTGCTGATGACGAATCCAGACTGGAATGTAAACGGGGTGTCGGTTTAACAAAAATAGTTCTCGTGGATACGTTATTTGAATCTATCCGTGAAATAGAACAAGAATTCAAATATGTTATAAATGAATCTGCCCAAAATCATATATTAACCAAAATCAATGAGCACAACACCAAAGACAGAAAGTGGAAATTTAAAGATTTTATTGAACCACTCAGAATCCCTGATATTAATTATGCATATAATATCGAAGAAGAATTTTTTTCTTCGGTAATACAAGAAGAAGATATTATGCTTTTGAGAAGAAAACATATCTTTTTGTATTATATTAGAACCGTATTGAAGTATCTCGAAAATAACGTATTGTTAAAACGAATTAAATTTCTTAAGGAAGATAAAAACAATTTAACTAGATTATTTGATCGTTTTTTCCTGAACAATAAAAGGAATTCTGATAGAAATAAAAGTCAATTGAAAAAATGGATACCAGTTGTGTTGTCGATAGTACCTGGCCTGGGCCAATTCTATAATGGTCAAAGAGCTAAAGCACTGTTATTCTTTTTACTGTTCATTATACTAACGCCCTCACGTCATCCAGTTATTGGCTACTTTATTTGCCTATTTTATTTTTATAATTTTTACGATGCATATAATAATAGCCGACATAATTAATAACTAAACACCTATCTGCATGGAGAGATTATATTCATTCCAGACAAGTCGTTTTCTTTTTAAGCTTCATCATCTGCCACTGACTCTTCATTAGCCGACAAAGCGCTCACATATTCCTGTTGGGTTCTTTTCGTATTCCGTGGATAATTCCAATCCAGTCCTCTCTTTCGCTTCCCATTCGACATTGTTTGTCCGAAAAACAGTACGGGAAATGGTATAATAATTACTTACCTGATGGGAATATTAGTGACACCAGTCGCTGCGGTTACTCACCCGCTGCCCGGTCCTGGGGCTCGTTCAGCAGGTCGGTACGGAAACGCCCAGGGCAGAGGAAAGTTTTATTGAATCTTTTATATCTGGCAAGTATTTTTTTCCCAATCAGAAACCGTCGTCTGCGGTTTACCGATCATCTGGCCCAACACCGTTTATCAAAAAATCAATACGGGAAATGATATATTTCATGGACTCAATATTATATATTCCTAGCTCTAAATAACATTGTTGGCTATTTGCCCACCGCCTTGGTCTGGGAATCATCTAACAGCTCAGTTGCTGGCACCCCTAAAGCGGTTGCGAACAAATTCAAGTCGTCAATATTTAGTGCTGTACGTCCGTTTTCTTTGCGACTAATTTCTGCTTGAGAAAGACCAACTCTTAGCGCGAGTACTTCTTGGGTAATGCCTTTTGATTTTCTTACCTGCCTAATACGTCTGGAGCACATACGCAACCCTCCTTTCTTACGTATTAAGTATATTCTTGTAGCGTATATTTGTCAACTGAAAATATGCATACAGTGTAGTTTTTTTACTGGACTAAAACAGGTAAGATATACATGACACGCATAAATTTAAAGGGGTCGCAAAATGGATATTGGCCATAGGCTGAGAGACGCCAGAAAACTAAAGCGTTTTACCGTTGAACAAATGGCTGATATAATGGGCGTCACTCAACCAACAATATCAAGGTGGGAAAATGGCTCAATTGATATACCGAGTTCCGCTCTGATGGGGTATATTTCCGCTCTTGGCCTCACCCTGTCCGAGTTCTTCTCCGACCAGGCCCCAGAAATACCACCGGACATCCGCCAGATGGTTGAATTAGTCAAAAACCTCACGCCTGTACAACGGGAGTTAATAACCTCCTTGATAAAAGAGTTGGCTAAAGATAAAATGCCTATAGAAAAACTCACCGAACTTGATATAGACATACCTGTTGCCACGTTAATGCAACCTGAAATAGCTGAAACCACTGCTGCATACGATACAGAATACCTGTTAGCCCAGGCCATAGAGAAGAGAAACGACTTAGACTATATGTGTCGGCTATTAGAAGACAATCTTATTATCCTTACAAATAGAGAAAGGATTCCTCTGACGCCGGAACAGAAGACGGGGTTTATTCAATTCATTAGAACCCATGGCCATGAACAACTGGAACTTTTTGATAACGGTAATATTGATACAGATGAGCCTTTGGCAGCACATCGAGAAGGCTACAGCTACCGAGGGCCAGAAGAAGGAATAAAGCCAGAATTAACTTCATTAAGAAGGATAACAACGAAGTTGAACAAAGTATTAAAAAAATATCTACAACAGTCAAACCCAAAAAAAGATTCAAAAAACAGGCTAACGTAAAAGGTTAGCCTGTTTTTAATTTCGACAATTATCGACTTTTATGGAGAGATGCATAACTTGGAATTGTTAAGACAATTTTCAATTGATCTTGAGATTAGCATTAACTACATTCCTTTAATTCACGATAATCTTCTTGGTCTGTATTCACCTTCTGAAAAAGCTATCTACCTAGATATAACGCTTCTTGAACCTAAGAATTATTATCTTCAGCGTTGTATACTGAGTGAGGAACTTGGGCATGCCGTCACCGGCACCACAGTCAACACTTTCAAACTATACAGAAATTATTCTTTAAACAGAAGAATTACTATCGAAGAAGAAAGCGCCCTTCTTTGGGCCACAGAAAAGTTGGTGCCCACTACTGAAATTGTACAACTATTGGAAAATGGTTTTTATAACTGTGAAGAATTAGCCTTGTTTTTTGGCGTTACCGTTTGGTTTTTATTCAGAAAACTATATTTTCTACAAATTGAATGCACTGACAAGAAAAATATAATACGCCCAGCAATCAAAAAAGCTAAAATTTCCTGCTTTTAAGAAGTAACCCTTTGTATTTTAAGACTAACAACATCGACTTTTAGCATCAAGACATATCCATCCATTACATTATGGGACTGCTTCCAGTCAACCATATAATCAATTCCAATAATTTCAAGCATTTTAACAGCCTCCTTTAGCTGATCACGACTTCCTTGGTAAATAATCTCATATGCCAAAAGATCAAAAATAGGGTGTATTCCATATATTTCATGTAATTTTAAGAAAGTTTTTCTTGTAAGTTCATTGTTGATATCCATAATAACTAAACCCCGCTTCGATCTTCGGCTTTAACCGGTGCTCTAACTATAAGGCCATGCACTGGACAAATAATATTAATTGTGGCAGCAGTCTTTACGGTTGTTAATTCACAGTTGCAGCCTTCATTCGGGCACGTAACAGGATTATTATTTAAAACTTGCTCTAAAATACAAATCAGATTATTCATCCTGGTTTTTTTGTTATCGCATTCGCCGTATCCCTGGTAACAACGGGCCTTTTTTAATAATTCAGTCCTTCGCTCAGCATTAATTGTCATATCAATAATTTGCGGCTCCCTATCAGGACACACTTCAGTTTCCGGATATTTACAACCAATTTCATAGAGTCCTTCAGCATCCTTCCTAGCCCTCCAGCAATTTTGGCATAACTTTTTGCCATTAATCTCCTTAACAGCACTGTGATAAGCTAAATGGCCACAATCACATTTAATTTTTTTTATCATGACTTATCGCCTCCTTAACAAAAATAAAAAACCACCTAATAATAAGGTGGTTTCAAATGGCATCTTATATGTGATTAATAACCAAATTGCAGAGATCCTGGCACTAGGGAATTTCTAGAAATAAACTATATAATTTCTACATAAATAAAAACGGTTTTAGGTTAATTACTGAATTGACTATTGATAAATGGGGTTTAGTGGTAAAGGATTTGCAGTCTTGACACTACCTGAACATCCTCAAGCCTGGTGCCTGAGGATGTTCATTTGGAGATGTATGCTACTACCCCTACTCCAAAAACTAACAAAAGCCTGGCGTTACAAGTGCCGGGCTTTTGTTAATATAGTATTTCTTAATTCAATTTCCTTGTTGCCTTATTAACTTTTCAATCTGAGTTCGTTCGAGGCCGGTTGCCTTGATAATGGTTTCCATGTCTATATTTAATTGTAACATTTTAATTGCCACTTCCATCTTGCCTTCTTCCCGGCCTTTGACCTCTCCCTTGGCCTCCCATTCTTCCCGAATGCCGTCAAACAGCGGAAGGTTTTCCATTAAAGTTATTCCAAATTCTTTAATGGTTTGGGAATTTGCTGCCCGGCGAAGGAATTTTTTAAGTAAGTCTCTGTCGCTAACTGTAGATAGAATTTCTTTAATCCAAACTGGCCTTTGGCCGGTGTTCTCGTCAAGAATCTCGACAATCGCTTCGACTATTCCTTCATTAATAGCCCCTGGCTTTACCCTCAGCCTTACCTCTGGCTATCCATTCTTCTCTGAGACCGTCAAACAGCGGACAGTCTTCATCAATGCTCATTTATAACACCCTTCAATTTTGGCATCAGTTTTTTAAAAGCCGACTTTAAAGAAATCTTAATTTTTTAGCATTTTGGCAAACTCATCAATTGTACCGGCATTTACAACTTTACATATCGTATCATTAATTATCTCCGGATCTTTAATCTCTGAAAGCTGGCTACTTAAATCCTCCGGCACCTTACCGAATTTTGCTTCAAGCATTTTAATAAGTGAATCCAGCCTGCCTTTAACCTCACCTCTGGCCTCACCCCTGGCCTCACCTCTGGCTTCCCATTCTTCCCGGATACCATCAAACAGCGGAGAGTTTTCCATCTTGCTCACCTCCAGCACTCTTGTAATTAATTGCTTCGGAAACTTCAACGCAGCCATAACACCCAGGGACAGGTAAAGAGTTGACCTTTCCTCTTCCCGGGGTTCTTCGTTCTCTACTCTCTCAGCACACTTCTCCAGCACTGCTTCAATCGGCTCATCCTGTCGCATCAATGGCACCAACGGCAGCAGCCCCACCGGCCCCCGGTAGAGAAAGTCCCTGCCGGTAATATCCTCCAGGTTAATCAGCCGGTAGTTAAAATCAACCACTGTCAGGTCCAGACAATCCATTGTATATTGTTCTGCCTGCCGTCCTCTGCCGGTTAGGTTTATCACCACTGGATACACCGGCTTTTCATGCCGTCGATGGTGCATTGCCGTGTACTCCAAAAGCCGCCCGGCCATCTTACGGTCCGGCCTGGCCTGAAAACTCCACCAGCATCATATAGTCATACCCGTTCTCACGAACCTTGACCAGAACATCATTAGTCCGCTGAACGGCCACAGCCTCTTTATCGGTTGCCTGAATCTGCTCCACGGCAACATCCATGCCACGCACCAGTGAAACAATATTGCCTATGTACCGTTCGGCCAGAGCCTTTATAATCAAATCAAATTCCGCCAAGAGCACCGTCCCTTTCTCATATAATTATATCACATCGAGGAAATTGCATCATTACTCCTGATTGCTTCTTTTTAGGTAGTGCTTGTGACATGGACGCTTCATTTTAGACTACTGAAAAGTGATACAGCTTTCCCACATATCATGTTCATGCGGTCAAATATGCCGGACAAAAACATAAAAACATTTTCCGGTTCTTCTGTGGTATCGAAAAGCATGTTCCATGCTTTTATACATTCTTGAAAGACCACTACCGGAAAGGGCAACGCATCTCTACCGTACATGTTTTCCGCAGTCACAAGTATGTTTGAGCTGTCATCGTAATGTGGTTCAATGGTAACACTCAGTTTAAAGTTGGGATATTTCATCTCAACCAGCTTAACAATCGGCCAGTAAAAGTACCAGAACTTGTTGCGCACTCCATTTTTCATATCCTCGTCGTTGTAAAACGGCCCTGTGATATTTGTACATGTCCCATGATCCGTTAGGAATTCAGCATGATAGGCGTAAAATGCTTCACGCAATCCCCTGGGAACGCCAAAGGCCTGCGCCCGGAGCACGGGTAAGTTGTCGTTTAACAGGCATCCCTCCATTGTCTTATAACCTTCCAGCATTTCTTTCAGTTGCGCCAGAAAGATTTCACGTCCTTTTACCATGTTATTCATTATTTTACAGGAATCAAGCCCCCCGGCCGGATTCCCACTCACCTCCCATCAGGTTGTTAGAAATTCCGGCCGGACTGATATGTTTTTTACGATTCTCTCCGGTTGCCAGCTGTTTTTTTAAAAATGCTACTGCGTTTTTGTTCATTTCTATATGAATCTTATAGCAGGCATCACAAAGATAATACTTTGTATCTCCGATATCCCTTGGCACGCCTGTATTTGAGCAAGCGTAACATTTTTCATAAGGCATATATAATGGCACAGTACCCCCCTGGCGGGCCACTGTGCCATATTCCCTCCTTCCATAAGAATATGGTTCGCAACCCATCCAGGCGGGTATTTTTTAATTAATGCCACCAATTCCCTCAAGCAACTTCTTTGAATGCCTTATGGGTCTTGATAACTGTGTAACTCTCCTCCTCTATCGGGAGAGTACAATAATATTTAAAAGTAGCAACCATGTCATCACATAGACGGTCAAACCGTTTAAGTGTTTTGTAAATTTCCCTGACCTCTTCTGATTTCATTTCTTTAAGCTCATGTTGACTCATTACCGGAAAGCCGTCGCGTATATGACTATTGAGCCTGCCCTCCATCACCAGGTAACCTCCGCTTCGGCCGTTGGAATAAACGCTGACACCTGTTTCTTCTTTGAACTCATTAAGCAGCCAGCGCAGCTCATCCCAAAGGACCTCGCTAAGGTTATCATCGCTAATGATTTCGTAAGCCTTATCCATTTCCTCACTTGTTAAGGGCAGCTTATAGATTTTTATGCACCGGCTGTAACCAATCAGGCCGTTCCAGCTATTCATAGTCCAATAAGTCTCATGGTCAGCAATGTAGGCTATCATTTCTTTTTTTGTTTTCCTCGGCATATATATGGGGGCGGCTAACGGAACCGCCCCCTATCCCTCCTTTCAGGTTTGGGCGCGGACCGTGCCGCCATGTTAATTAAATATTGATGTGCAGCACCGGCCTAATAAAACCGGTGCTGCATCATATATTTGAAATACGCCACTAATTACCAATCATAATTATGGTTTCAAATTGCTTTAGCACATCCAATATTGTTTTCCCTTTAAAATCAATATCCATACCAATTTTTAATGTGTAACCACCAAAACCGCAACTTATTTCATATAAATAATTCCCATCCTCAAGCTCATTTAGTAATCTAATGCTTTCAGAGCAAAGCATATTATCACCTCCAGTTTATGCGCATAATTAACATGTGTCGCAAACCTCAATGACCTTTTCTAGTCAAAGCACTGAAATCACCACAGGAAACGGAATATTTACCGAATCTCAATGGCACTTCCCGCTTGTCGTAATCCCACGTGTTGAAATTTTTCATAGTAAATTGCACAGCTTTCACGGCTTTTTCCGGAGAAAGATTATAGATTAATATCCCCCCGGTGGCCAGGTTCAGGACTTCCGTTGTGTACAAGTTTTTCGGGGCGGGCCTCGCCAGCCCGCCCCAATCCCCCTTTTCATACAGGAATAGAATTGGTTGGGCTGGATGACCCGCTATACCTGATTATTCTTTGATTTTCAAATCAACTTGACGCACAATGTCGTCCGGACAGAAATGCAGAAGGTTGTCAGTAAAGATGCTTCTGGCATCTAATAAAGCCTCTTCGCAGAATTCACACTCACAAATAACCTCAGGAAGAGGCACCTTGTAGTAAATAAACCCACTGCTTTCAAAAACCTCACCGCTGAAAACATCTTCGAATTTTTTCATATTGCCTGAAACTACCGGCACGTTTTCATTCTCGCCATTGCCCGTTTCTTTCCTAACGAAACAGCCAGTCGGCATCATGCCATTATTCATTTCGTTCATTTCATAGGGCAGGCGGCGGGCCTGCCCTTCCCCCCTTTCGGTATCCGGGTAGTACCCGCCCCTGATCAATTAGAATAATTGTTGTGTATTACACGGCCATGCAATTCATCGTTAAGCCTCCGCGCCGACGCCGTCCTTTTTCAACGGTCAAATCATCATGGACAGCCTTGTCATCAGCTTTGACGCCCCTGCGTTTTCTGCCTCCGCCCTCGAAGTTCTGATCCATTTCAAGACTGGCCCGGCCACGCGCTGCCCTCGGCTTGTGCCCAAGGGATAGCAATACACGGCGGTTTTCTTCAGTAATGTTTTTCAATATATCCATGACTTCCGCCGCGTCGCGGTCATCCGGCTCTTTATCCAGCATCCCGGACAACACACCGAGCTGCTCAATTACAACCCTGTCTTCCATGAAGTTAAGTTGCTGCACCCTAGCCACCATCTGGCGCAGCGAATTTACGCTGGGGCCCGGTAGACTACCGTGCTTATCCAGATTGTCACGGGCGGCGGACACGGACTCAAATATCATTGTCCTGAGCTGTGCGGCAAGATCGGAGATAAAGCCTTCCACATGCCTGTGGTATGACTGCCTGATCTCTTCGGCCACAGCCTGCTCAGCCTTTGCCGTAACCTCGCTTGTCAGGCGGCTCTGCATCTCGGCCATGGTGGTGGTTACCGGCACAAAGCTCAGGTTGATATCGAACTTATAAGAGGCTTCGATCTCTTCCGGACCCGGAAATGCATTCATCACCCGGAAAACGAAGTTTTCGATAAAGTCTTCAGGCACCATAGCGCCAGAGTTTTTCTGGAGGGTTCTGTATACCTCGTGTGCTGCCTCACGGTATTTGGTATATGTGCTGTGACGGATACTGGGATAGTCGTCAATTATCCTTTCGTGTAGCAGCCTATACTCGGCCTTTAAATCCTCCAGTTTACTTCTCAGCTCGTTATATACCTGATAGGGAACGAAACGGCCCCAGGCTGTTTCAAAGCTAGACTCTTTCAGTACCCTCCTGGCCTTCATTTCAGCTGCGTCCAGGCTCTTTAGGTAACTTACAGGAATAAGCCTGCGGCGGCCCAGCCTGACATATTCGTCAAGAAACTCCCGGTAGTCATCCCTTGCCTCAATGCCAATGTCCTCCGCATCAAGCCTCAGTTCGAACCGTTCCCTGGCGATTTTCAGGTCAACCAGAACTCCTTGCCTGGCCAACCTGGTCGCGGTAGCATCCATTCGTACCCTGATATCTTCCGGATCGCATCCCAGCCGGGCTGCTATTTCATATTTTTGCTCACTCACAGACAGGTCTTCCTCTTCCTGAGCGATATTTTGCAGCAATTCATTAACAATGCCTTTTATACTCATTATCGCACCTCCATTGTCCGGGAAGGGTTAAGACCCCTCCCGGACATTTTAGTTTGTTATTAAAAACATCACAGATTCCGTTTTTTCCTGGTTTGCACTTTGCTGCCTATGGCATGCAAATTCCTCGTTTTTTTCTCAACCAGTTTTTGCCGGTAAGACGGTGGCAATAGGTCCATGTCGTTGCACTCCTCCAACGCCAGGCGAGTCATTTCTTCAATACTCTGCGTTGTCGGCCTGTACACTTCCAGGGCGTGACGAACATGCTCCATCAGAATCGTTTCCTCCCCGGAGTCTTCGGCAACTTCAGCAGCCTTCAAAACCAGCGCCTCAATTTCTGCTCCGGTGTACCCTTCTGTGGCTTCAGCCGCCTCGCGCAATTCGTCTTCAGAGAGATTACAGGAGATGCCGTATTTTTTGCACATTACCCGGTAGATATCGGCTCTTTCGTCTGTGTCCGGGGGGAGTATAGGAACTTTTTTATCAAACCTTCCCGGGCGTTTTAAGGCCGCGTCCATCTTATCAGGCCGGTTAGTTAGCCCGACAAAGACCACCCTGCCCCGGTGTCTGGTATCCGACATGAACTCCAGTAGACGTTTAAAGAGCCTGTTAGATACTCCCGAATCACCGCTATTATCCCTTGATAATCCGGACTGGTCGATTTCGTCCACCACCACTATGGCGGGGGATAGCGCCTCTACACAGTGCAGGGCTTTCTCCAGGTTGGCCTCGGATGATCCCACCCACTTGTCCATTATTTTGGCCAGGTTAAGTGAACAGCAATTTATACCGCTTTCTTTGGCCACCGCTTCGGCAAGCACCGTCTTGCCGGTGCCAGCCGGACCCGGTAGGAGTATGCCCATTGGGCAACGTCTCAAGTTACCATCACGTAGAGGCTGAATCACATTTTTCCGGAAAAATTCCTTAACGTGATCCATGCCCCCGATATCGCTAAAGTCCACCTCAGGATCTATAATTTGAAGCACATCACCATACTCCGAAGAGATAATGTCCTTCTTACGTTCTTTCACCAACTCCGGGGTCACCGGAGTGTCGGTATCAGCGCGTAAAAAGATATCTTCCAGGTGGAGCTTCTTGAGACCGGCTGTCAATCTGGCCATCTGCGGAATAGTGATATCCCGCAGATTTGCTGCACCGTCTTCGAGAGCATGTCTTTCGGACAGTGCCAGTGCCTCAATAAAGCGCTGCCTTTCTTCCATATCCGGCAGGGGTACCTGCACCGCCTCTATACGGCTGCTGGCAGACCGCAGTGCCGGGTGAATATCGGAAAGGTTTTCCGTTGCCAGAAACACTGGTGAACCAAGATCGCTAATTTGCCTATCCCTGGCCCAGCGTAGAAAGGTTGTTAGAACGGTCCTGTCATTAGGTGACATCTGGGCAAATTCGGCAGCGGGAGTCAACGTCTCAGCATAGTCGATGATTACTGCTGTCTTAGCCTTTACTTCGCCGTTACTGTCCACAGAGGATAGCCTTAGAGCCGCCTCAATGAGCGTAAGTGCCGCCACAGGCTCCCTGGGCAAGGCTTCATCAATACCCAGTTGATTAATGTCAGAACCCGAACCCATTAACCCCAATTCTTCCAACAGGACTCTACGGTGCTCCGGTATAGGAAAAGTAATCCCGGCAGACCGGTTGTAACAAATGATAATTTCCCTCTCTAAAACCAATGGCAATTTCATTAAAAATTCCACCATTGAGTCAACCCCGTCCACGGTATCAGACACATTAAAGTGCAGCAGAAAGACATGGGCTATAGATGCGTGCCATTTGTTGCTTATTTCCTGTATCCACTTCATTTATATCCCTCCCGGGAAAATTTCTATTATCCGCACCACGGATTTTTATTCACGCAGGTTATGCATGCGGTTGTATTCTGCATGCCACAGATCCCGCAGAGCAACACCAATATTTCCGGTGTCCACCAAGCGGACTCAACTGTTCCATCCGGCTGGACGACTATCTCCACTTCCCGATTAGCCGGCCAGAGGAGGTTCTCAGGTTTCCCATTAAGATTTAGTAAGTCTGCTAAAGGCATTTCCGCCTGCCACCTCGTTTTCATCAGTTTCTTGAAGAATTACAGGCTTAGGTCTTCTCTGTGTAATTACACCCAGGGCGTCCTCAAAGGGCTTCGTTGCATTTAAGCAGCCCCTTCCGTCGTAGCCTCTGGCCTCAATCACAGTAGATCCGTCCGGCTTAACCAGGATAATAATTTCTTTTGCCATTACGCAGCCCCCCTTATCCTGAGCCTTATGGAGCCGTCCTCCAGGGTCTCTTCGGCAACGTTGGCCATCAGCGCAGCTGCCTGGCGTCTGGCCATTGATATAGCATAGCGCTGTTTTAGCAACCCGAAGTCAGCCCCCAAAACCTTCTCAACATGACCATTGAACCAATCTGTGGTCAGGCTTATATTGCCGTCTTCCTCCCTGTTCGCCGCCACATCATAGGGCGAACTGGGTGGAATTATCACCATTAATGCTTGAATGTTTTCGTAATATCCCCGGGCAATAGCGTTATGCGCTACTTCGCAACCCAACAGCCTTGCCACTTCTTCAAGTACATCCAGTTCCCTGATATTTGTTTTAACCTCAGTCCAGTGGGACATGATATATTCCTCCTCTTGAATGTTTTGGGTTGGTATAAACCAACCAGCATATATCTTTTACTTCCTGATGTTTTAATAGGGGCGGTAACCGGCACCGCCCCTTATACCTCCTTTCGGAAGTTTGCGGGCCGGGCCGCCGAGTTACTTATACCGCCATGCAAAATGTGGCCAACATCAGTAATTCCATCCTTCTGTCACGTTCCTTTGACCTCAGATACAGGGCAAAGAAAACAATTCCCAATACTTTGGACGCGGCTTTGGCGTATTCAATAATTTGACTGGCCATTGACGTGCCCCCTTTCGCTATTTTATAATTGGGGCAAGGGATTAATCCCTTGCCCCAACCAGGACTATCTCACGTCGCGGCTGCTACCACGGTGAGTAGTCCTTTTGGCTTTGTTGGGCCTTAAAAAATTCAGCAACAGCGCCAAAACTTTCAAGAACAACAACAAGACCTCCAGGACCGCCTTCACGGTATCCACCGGAATCACCCCCTTTCGTAGAGGGGTAGATAGCCCAAAATTATCCCTTTGTGATAAAGCAAAGACGGCCCCTGTCATCAGGGAACCGTCTTTAATCATTCCTACGCTTAAATGTTCCTTGTCCCATTATTGGGTTCAACGGAAATCTCCTAGCTGACCATTTTGACGTTGGTCGCGATCAGCCCTTTGTCTCCACGCCGGAAGGTCACCTGTACAAACCCTCCAATAGCCTGGGTCAATGTTTGACCATTACCGTTCTTCGCATAGATGGCAATTTTATTGCCATCCGGGGACTGGCAATATCCCCTTATGGTACCTGGCTTTGATTCACGTGCCTCCAGCACCATAAACGCTCCCGACTCGACCTCATTATCTTCCTGCGTAGCAGACTGTGTGGAGCCCTGGACAGGGGTTTGTTCCGGCGTACC
Source organism: uncultured Peptococcaceae bacterium (assembly GCA_964643075.1). Taxonomy (GTDB): domain Bacteria; phylum Bacillota; class Desulfotomaculia; order Desulfotomaculales; family Desulfocucumaceae; genus Desulfocucumis. Next base: position 9,954 of record CAZXQO010000044.1, on the reverse strand, counting down.
GAGTGGCTGTCCTTGATGGTTACCTGAATTGGCGACACCACCAGCAACAGCCTGGCCAGCATTATCCCCCTGGTCTCTATGCCCGAGCATCCCCGCCATAACTGCTTCGACATTTTTAAGGTCACTGATTTGCCCGGTATTTACCATCGCTGTAATCAATCCTGTCATTGCCACCAAGCCTGAATGACCGGCTTTTTCCCTCTCCAGTTCTGCCTCTGTTAACGTCAGAGTTGCGCGGGCATCCTGGAGCTTCTTTTTAAGCGACTTATATTCGTCGTCGCGCTCAAGGCGTCTTAAAATCTCGGCCTTTCTCACGTCTTCGTTAGGGTATGCTTGTTGATTGCCTTTCCTCTCGGAGGCCACTTGCCCCGCCACGAGGACCTCATGTCTCTTAACCGCGTCAAGGATGTCGTACAGCATCTGCCTTGCATCGTGCAGTCCGACAACCAGGTTTTCAATCTGCTCTCCACCGAGTCTTTGAGCTAGTACTGTAAACATGTTTATCTCCTTTCCACCTGCCGGGGCCGCCTGGCGGCCCCGCAAAGCAGATGCCGCTCAGTTTTATTGCCCCTGGCGGAGGGCATATTTTTTAATGGCTGGCTGCAGCCTCGCTCTTCAACCGCGCAATCCACCGGTCAATGTAACGGTTACCTGCAACCCTTAGCTTTTCGTCGGCCGCCTCCAACAGGTAGCCGAGTAAATTAATACTTTCCAACGGAAGCATCAGTGCTGCAATGAGAAACTCCACAAAAGCCGAGGTCAGACTCAGCCATGGGCTTTTCCACTTAAAGCGCCTGGTCTGAATAACAACAGGGCGTACAGCCTTTACTCCCGCTTCCCTCACAGAACCAAAAGCTCTTCCGGTTCTACCGAGAATTGTGGCAATCAGGAATAAAAAAACGCTTTTCCTGAAATCCGAATCCAGAATAATAGTTTTAACAAACTGCCTAAACATTTCATGAGAACGAGGATCTCCGGCAGGACCCTCGCTCCAATCACCTCCGTAACTGGATTTTTCGGGCCTGCCGGCAACCTCATATATTTCATGACACCGTTTCACGGAGTCTTATTTTAAAAGCAAAAAACGGCTCAAACTCAAGCAAAGCAAGAGTTACAGCCGTAAAATTTCAACATTCGATTTGAGACGGGAATACCCGCTCATGTTAATTAAAGGCCCTGTAAAAGGGCATGTGCCCCTCGGATGAGGGGGAAGCTGGTACCGAGCCATATAGGCCGCGACCACTACCCGTACAACGGGCAGGATGTGCCGCCCGGAATGGGCGGGAGAAATGGATGCCACGCACGGATAAGCCGTGCCGCAATCCCTATCCCTGACTAAAGGGACAGCATGTGCCTCTCGGGTGAGAGGGAGCATGTAAATCTAAAAAAATAATAACCAAATTCAGAACAAATTGTCAACACTTTTTTTTAAATACCCCCAAAAGAGGGGGATATTTTAACCACTTTGACGGTTCTGGTAATCCCTGAAAGCCTGCGGGTCCGAAAGGTTAATGGCTTCTTGACAGCTATTAGTTTTTCCGGATGGTTTAGGCGAACTCAAGGGTTTTTTATCGTAACGGGTCTCCTTCCTGGCTTCATCCAGGGTTTTTACCCCTTTTTCCGACCAGCTGTCCAGTATACCCCGGATATAATATAAATTCTTTATCCCGTTAAGGCTTGACTTTTTGACAGCATACTCAATCATTTCAAACGGAAAGACACCCGCAAAAGGGTTGATAAATTCAACCTCCATACGCGACCCTTCAAAACCCGCATCTGTTAAGAGCAACTTTATCCGCTGAGCAATAGCGGCTTCGTCCAATTCACTGATTTTTTCGCAAGGCGTCCGGGCATCTGACTTTTCCACACAATCCACATTATCCACAGATGAGATTTCTTCTCGCGTGCGCGTATCAACATCATCATGTTGGATGGATGTATGATTGTTATACTCTGTAGTAATCTCTGGTATTGCTTTTCCATTTTGTAAGGTTCGATTTTCTATTTTGGAGCTTCCATTTTCCGTTTTGGAGCTTCCATTTTCCGTTTTGGAGCTTCCATTTTCCATTTTGGAAAATGCATTTTCTATTTTGGAAAATGGAAGATCTACCTTGTAATCCTGGAGCATATAGCCAATTTCAAAAAGGTCTTTATGAATCTTTATAAGGTTTACCCGATATTGTTTCGTCCTGTCCCACCTATGATCAGGATTATTTCTTTCGTCCAACCACCCATTTTTCACCAATTCTTTAATATGCCTTAAAATTGAGTTTGGAGCCATACTAAGCATTGTTTCTTCGGACAGCTGTTCAGCTGTTTTATATATCCAGCCATTTGATGGCTCTATTATCACGTTTATTCCACTCTGCTCGGCCCTGGATTTCTCCTCAGCAATGAATGTATCAAAATCGTTGACTCTTTCTGACCAGTATATGAACTGACTTAAAATAATTGCTTTAACTATATCTCCAGTTAGTTTTACAAACTCCTCTTTTAAAATGACACGCTTAAGTTTCTTAATCATGTTTTACCTCCAGTAAATATATTATGCACATGAAAACCATATAGCGTTGACACAATTTAACATTGTGGATATAATGTGTATATCGAGTTGTATTGTATTCGGGTCAGTCATTAACAGCATATCAAGTTAGTTCGGCCCTAATTTGTAAGTTAAGCGGGGGATTTACCCCCGCTTTTTGCTGTGAATATCATGTTCTTAAACATTCTTTAAGAGTCTTTCGCCTTAATTCATCCAATATTACCCAAATCGAACCTTTGCCAAGATGTACTTTTTCTGCAACGAGAAATATTGCAAGGCAAGTATCGGTCGGTAACGGCGGAGCCACTTCAACACGAAAAGCAGCGCCATTTGGAAAGACAGCAGAACCATTCTCGTAATGGCCACCAGATTCAACCATTCTTACCGCAAGCCATCCGACAGCAAGCTTTCGCTCGAAACCACCGTAGTCATTAGGCGGAAGGACCCCTGTCGGCATCCACAGAACATTTTCCCCGGCAACCACACGGTAGACCGCACCTGCACCCCGGAGTTTAGACAACAACTGCCTGCTCTTGCGATATGCAGCCGCCAGGGCATCCTCGGTGACCCCTCCGCACGACTCGATCATATTAAGCATATCCAGTGCCCTCTGAGACGTTATTATCCCTGGCGCCGCCTGGGTGTGGTCAACAGTTATTTTAAGCCGCCCCATTTCCGCCACCCCCTTAGGCCAGGGTATCGCGCAGTCTCAGGCTGAGTTTTTTATCCTTACGGTTGAAATTAGCCACAACGCATTTAACCTTATCGCCGCGGCGAAGGCTACCCCTAAGAGGCGGCGGAGCCAGGCCGATCACCCCGGGCGCCGATAATGCTTCCACAAGGACGAATTTGGCGTTTAACCCGACTACCACACCTGCTACAAAATCCCCTCTACGGAATTCCGGAGCAGCAACCCACGGGTCACTTCCGTTTAGCATTGTTACCGAGATGGTATCGTTCTGCTTATCAATGGCTCTCACAGTTGCAGATACCATTTGTCCCGGGCTAAAAATTTGATTAAGCCTAAAAGCCCTGCTTCTGGTAGCCACCAATCGCGGCACATTCACAAGCACCCCGCCACCAATATCAACGAGCAGATCTTTATTGTTAACAACCTTGACAACCGCATCCAGTTTTTGTCCCTCACGAAGGCTTTCAAACATCTTTTCCCTGGCGTCGGCAATGGCTTCACGCCTACTGCAAGCAGCAATACCTGAATTTTTATCAATAGCTTTCACCTTAACGTAAATCTTCTGACCCGTAAACTTCTGCATCAATGACTTGGCATCGTTTCCCAGGCCTGTTTCTGACGGTGGAACCAGCCCTCTTACCACATCCAGATCCAGTTCCCAAACGGGCAAATCATCTTCCCACGTTACCCGAACAATCATGGCCTCAATGGGATATTCCCGCTGCATTGCATCGTAAAGCCTGTCTAAGGCACTACCACGGTACTCAAATCCTTCAGGTCTTAATAACTGCATAAAACAAAACCCCCTAACGTTATTTTTTTAAAGTTATCAAAGACAAAACTAAAGTACCTAGAAAACCAACCAGAGCAAGCCCCCATTCCAGGGGTGACTTTCCTGACTCTAACTTTCCCCGATAGATTTTAAGGCGCCACTTCTCCACTATGGGCAGGTAACGCCATGGCCTTAAACCGGACCTGGTAACCGAATCCATCACCAGATGCGACAAGCCGCCAATAAACGTTGCCAACCAGGCTGCCAACACATTAACACCAATAATGTTTTTAAATACAACACAGACAACAAAGATCGGCAGCGCGGCCAGAAAAGCGAAAGCTGCCGTGTGCGTAGGGCTATCCCGATGCCCCCAGCGCTCTTCAAGGTACATTGATACCGGCCGTAAAACACGTCCTGACATGCTGCCCGGGTGATCTATATCCGGTAGTACTGCCGCCACCCCGCCTAACGCACTACAGGTTAAAATATTAGCGGCGCCATTACCAAAAGATATCCCGGTAAGCGCGCCTAGAAACAGGCCCGCGCTTAGATGTGTAACACCCCGAATAATTACCACCCCCTCACAAAAATAAAAACAGCTGCATAGAAAACCGCACAACTGTCTTGAAAAACTTGATTAAGCTTGATTAAAGAGCCCCATTACATCAATAGCCCCGCCTGCTGAATTATCACCAGAAGTCACCGCACCGCCGCCGCCTGCTCCGCGCCCGCGCCCAGGTTCCTGATAAGGACTATCACCCCCAGGCACAGCAGGAGTTGATATTTTAAGTGATCTGGTTGGTATAAGCTCCTGGACCGGAACCCGGCCGGCTGCCACGACTTCCTTGTATTGCGGCAAATCGGTCCACGGCAGTTTTTGCATATACAGAGGCCTCCTGCCCCGGACCATGGCCACCATGTCGTCCTCGGGCAATTGTGTAAGTTCCCAGGGCTCCATCAGTTTTTCCTTTTTTACACTCTCCCGGCGCTTCATCATTTCCGTGTAATGCTGGTGGGGTAGCGTTACATCCCGGCTCTGGGACTGAGCCACAACCTGTACATCACCAAAAGGTCTAACAAACCATGTAGCTGAATCCATATCATCACATCCAAGGCATACCTTAACCGGGCAATTACCGACGATAGCTTGCCACTCTTTCTCCTTTGAGTACAGCCCCTGAACTTGACCAATATTTTGGAATGCCAATTGTATCTCAATACCCATACTCCTTGCAACAGCTGTTATCTTACCTAGACTAGGAATCCGTCCCACATTTGCTGCCTCGTCGATTTCAATTCGAACCGGAACCGGCAAACACCCTTTAGGACTTGCCCCAGCGACTTCTTTAAGGCGCTTGAATAAAAAAGAGTAAAACGGCGTCAATAACATACGAAAGTCCCCATCAGTGGGCAAAACACAGAACAGAGCAGTCTTTTCCCGTCCCACGTCACCTAAGCTGAAATCGCTTTCAGAGGTCAGAGCAGACAGGTCTCCTTTCGTTATCGTCCTAAGCTTGTTCCGCACACCCTCCACGTAATTGCTCCAGTGCCCACGCGTAGTAACGAAGGTTTCGTATAGCCCTTGACTGATTATCCCTCTTCTAAAGGCATCCTGGAAGGCTTTTTCAAGTTCCTCTTCAGGCCAGGCTAAAAGGGACAGAGCCGCCCGCAGGTGCCTCTGTCCTTCCGGCAGTACCCAACGGACGTAGCCCATAACAGCCGTAAGCACGTTCTTCTCACCACCGGAAAAGAAAGCATGATCATCTCCGGCGCATGAGATCATAGCATCGGCCAGCTCGCCCATTTCGTCTTCATCACGACATTCCATGAGCATATTCCACCAGTGCGAGTGTTCAGGGTTTAAAACGTTGAAAACATTGACTTTATATCCCTTTAACTTTAACCAATTGCCCAGGTCCTCCAGGAGTTCCCCCTTCGGATCCATAATGACTACAGACTTCCCCGCGCACACCGCCGCAATGATGTTGTTACGAATGTGGGTGTAAGACTTCGAGCTACCAGTGGCACCAATAATAAAGACATGCCCCGCCATCTTTATCTTGCCCTTCTCCGGTAATATGCGCATAATCCTGCCGTTAAGCCGACCCAGCACTATACCCCCGCCGAAAGGCTTCTCCCTGGGCGGCCCGAACTCAGCAACTGACTTAAAATCACGCTCCGTCGCCCATCCTCCTTCCACCACCGTTCGCCCGCGCACCATCCCCGGCCCATGTCTTCTTAACGCCAAAATCTGTTCCCTGCTTCCGGCTAAAAACATTACCATACCCGCCACAGCCCCGATTAACAGCCCTACCCGCGCCGCCTGGTCTGCCCGGTCAACTTTCCCTGTCTGAAGCCAAGTCATGTACTCAGACTTCGCCATACTACCGGTGCCACTATCCCACGCGTCAACCATCCTCCATGAGCCATATGCAAGCAAGGCAGCCATAAATATGACTGCCAGTATGGCAGATGCCCCCTGCCCGATATGCCCCGACTTGTATCCCAGCCATCCTGCCAGAATCGCCAGGCACAGGACGGGTAAGGCCAGGGGGATTAAAAACCAGAGCACCAGACCGCTAAATACTGCCGCAAAGCCCCCGGCCAGCACATATTTATTATCAAACATCCACTCCCTCAAATCCAGCATTTGACTACCCTCCCCATTCGTAAAATCATCTCACCCGCCGCCTTCCCCTTCCCGGTGCAAGACCCCTTAACGCCGCCAGGTCCGCCCTGTCCAGGCGCAACTCCTTGTTCTTCCCCGTTTTTGCGTCAGTAGCCAACGTCTTCAGAATCAGCCACACCCCGCTCCTCCTGGCCGCCCCGGCCCAGTCCAGAACCAGGCCCTTGCGCGCCTCCAGGAGCCCGGCCGCCCGGCGGCCCAGGGCAACCTTGTCCCGGCCGGGAGCCGGGATCAGCACCATTACCACCGCTTTCACCCGGCTGGGATGTCTGAAATAGGTCCCTGGATTCCAAAACCGCCGGGGCGACAAGTCCGTCCGCCCGGCGTCAAAAAGAAAACCCATTCTTCTGGCCAACCCAAGCACACGGGAAGGCTTTTTAATAAGCCAAACCTTAACATGCAATAAACGCCACCACCTTATCAACCTCATGGGTTTGTAATTTAGCCCGCTCCTAGCCCTGGCCGCTTCCTGGCTCCGCCCCGACACCCTGTCCCGGCCCGCCCCGGGTTTCCCGGCGCCCGGCCTTGGCCAGGAGCACCCGGCGTACCGTCTCAACATCTTCTTTTTTGGCCAGGGCCAGCAGTTCCGAAACCGCTAAAAAAGCAGCCCTGCTGTAAAGAGCTGCCGACCGGGTATTCTCCCATGTGTTGTCTTCCCCCAATTGCCTTCTGCAAAGGTCAATCACTATGCTCGTAAAATCAAGATGTTCTGTAGCCGCCCTCTTGTTAATATCCTGAGCTATAGGTAGTGGGAATCGTATCGATCTTTTTTCCGAAGCCATTATGAATTCACCTTCAGTCCAGATTTCTTTACTGCGCGTATAAAAGCGTCAAAGTTTAATTCTGCCCATAAACCGTTAAATTTGCGGATGTAAAAGTCTTTCACAGAACATTTACACCCCGTGCATTTGGCAGTTTTTAACACCGAATCCCACCCGAAGGGTAATATCCCGGCACAGTACGGGCACCAGGCCTCACCCTTTTTCGTGTTGGCACTGAAACCTTCCTCCGGTTTTGAAAAATTATCTTGCATTAGCTCTCACTCCGTTCCAATCCGCATTAGTCAGTGCCCCCCTGCGGCCCGCACTCCGTCCGGGCCGCAGGCCCAAACTCATTGTGGCGCAGCGCTTAAATTACCGCGTAGCGCCACAGTAGTAACTAAACCAACACCGTGCTTCCCGGGTTCCTGGATTACCGGGCTCCGGTCCTTGGCCCTGGCCTTGGTCCTGGTTCCTGGGCCTTGGCCTGGCTTGGCCTGGCACCGGCGGCGGCCGGTGGCCTGGTTCCTGGTACCCTGGTTACCGGGTTTCCCAGGAACCAATCCTGGGCCTGGCCTGGTTCCTGGACCGGGTTCCCGGGTACCCAGGTCTGAGCCCAGGACCCAGGATTTATTTCCAGGAAAAAGCCCCTGGCGACCTGGTTCCTGGCAACCAGGTTTCCCTGTTCCTGGAATCCTGGTCTGCCTGGCCGGGGCCTGGTCAGGGCGTTTGCCCGGGGTTCCTGGTAATTACTAGGTGTCCGACACCTTAAGCCATGGGGCGCAAGGGTTTGCGGGTTTGCTGTCGGACACCCGTCCGACGCCTCAGGCCTTGGGGCGCAAGGCCTCCGGGGTTTGGTGTCGGACAGGGTAAAAATTGTCCGACACCTTAGGCCTTGGGGCTGTAGGGCTCCAGGGCACGGTAAGCGTGTATTATATATATGAGCATTTTGCGGGGGCAAATAAGGCCGCAAGGCCGGGAGAGACCGAGTTCTAAATAAAGGACAAATTGTAATTTAATTACATATATCCCGGATCACATATTTCCTTATTCTGTTATTTACTAACTAACAGAGATGGTTATATTTAACAGTTAATTATTGGTTTTTTACTCATAGGGCGCAACTCCTGTTTTATATCCCGCAGTTCCTCGTCGAGTTTCAGTGCCATATCTACCAACTCCCGTATTCTCCCCGACCGCTGGCTTTCTGGTAGCGTTTCATTTTTTCGTTAACACATCACGCTCCTTTAAAATTAAAAATGAATATCAAGTTGCCTCAGCATACCATTCCCAAACAAACATTTGTTTGGTATAATAAAGTCAAACAAATGTTTTGGGAGTGATTTGTATGGCGCAACAAGAAACGATAACATTGAAGAGGTTTCAAGAAAAATTTAATTCGGATCAAGCTTGCCGTGAGCATCTGTCCCAGATTCGTTGGCCCAACGGTTTTCGTTGTCCCAAATGCGGACACGAATCGTTTTACTTTCTGGAATCCCGGAAACTTTACCAGTGTTGCGACTGCAGACATCAAGCTTCCGTTACAGCAGGAACTATCATGCACAAATCCCATACGCCGCTATTAACTTGGTTTTGGGCGATCTTTCTTGTGGCGCACGATAAGCGCGGCGTTTCTGCTACCTACATCGCCCGTGAACTCGAATTGACCTATCCAACAGCTTGGTTGTTGCTACACAAAATCAGAAAAGCCATGGGCGACCGCGATGCCTACTATCAGTTGGCCGGCTTAATTGAACTTGACGACGCTTTCTTTGGTGCTCCGACCGAAGGCGGCAAACGCGGGCGGGGTACGGAACAAACGCCAGTGCTGGTTGGGGTATCGCTTAACAAACAAGGAGCACCCCAATACGTCAAGATGCAGGTCATCCCGAATGTCAAAGGGAAGACACTCGTCGAGTTTGCCCATCAACACATTGAACCGGGTGCGACTATCAGCAGTGATGCTTATCGTTCCTACAATGCGCTCGCCGGGGAGGAATACAATCACCAGCCGATCAAGTTCAATGTAAAAGATAATCCTGATCACCTGAAATGGCTCCACACGATGATCTCCAACGCGAAAGCTTTTATTGGCGGCACGTTTCATGGTCTGGCTCCCAAGCATCTTCAAGCCTACCTGAACGAATTCTGTTTTCGGACCAACCGCCGCCAGTTTGAGGGCCAGCTGTTTAATCGTCTTTTAACTGCTTGTGCATCAACCAATACGATTACTTACCGTTACCTTACTGCATAACCGAAGCGGAGCTAACTTGATATTCATAAAATTAAATAATTATTACCGAATTACACGGTAATTTGTTGGTAACTATTCAATAAAAAATCCCGGACAGTTTATCCGGGAGTCTCGTGGACCTTCAAGTAATAGGTGTTGTAATCAAGGATTACTCATTATATTGATTCTTGCATTCTTTTTGTACCAATGGCGGATTGACCTTACCGCGATTTTATGGACACACAGAACGTGTGATACAATAAAATCAC
>CAZXQO010000043.1:0-32810 GCA_964643075.1 uncultured Peptococcaceae bacterium | reverse complement strand
GACTTTCACCGACTAGAAGTTGTGTCCTTAACTGGACACGCCTATGAGCCATCTCCGCTTGTATATAGTAATTACGCTATCGGCTGTCATGCTAAGGCTACTGCCTACAAGAAGGATTCGCTCATTTTCTCTGATAAAAGTTACCAATAACATTTCTCCATGGTCTTTGATCGTTACATTCCTTGAGGCATATCTCATTTTGTGATGATTCACATGTGGTTTAAATTCTGTTTCAGGTATAGACCAAGCAATATTTGCTGCCCAGCTATCATAGCCGTCACAGCTCATTCTCCTGTCCAGTCTGCATTTGGCTACCCAGGGAACCCTTAATTCATCAAGAACGCTTACTATTTTCTTGTTAAAATAGGCACCATCCATGACAACCGCCCTGGGGCGTATACCCATGCGAATTACTTTTTTTAACATGGCTGCGGCTATATCGTTCTTAGTCCATTCGCCATCATTCCCCTTAAGTTGGAACTCATACCAAAGCGGATAAACATTTTTTTCGATGTGCCAGATTACAGCAACAATATTATAAGAAATTCCGTATGTATCCTTTGAGTGGTCATATAGCTTGGTTACCCCCTCCATGGTGATGCCAAATTTTTGCATAATAGTATCATCAACAATCACAATGCTCTTGGCAATTTGAGCAGGAGTATAGCTTATAATTAAATCCTTGATTAACACCTCTTGAAGGTCAAGCCAGTGGAAACGCTTATCATTAATAAATCGGGAAATAGTAGAATCGTTTATTGAAGTCAGACCGGAAACAGTTGAGAATACAGCATCGGGAACATTATTAGCCAATTGTATATTTGAAGCAGACCCGGTAAAAGGCTTGCAGGTATAAGTAAAAGCCAGTGTATTAATAGAAATGCCTTCTTTAGTAAATCCCAATTTATGCATATGCTGGTCAATTTTAATTGTATCCCAGACATTTTTAACAGAACCTAATCCGCCAAAGTTACTAATCCCAAGTTTTTGTTTACTCTTCTTGTATGTCCATTTTGATTTCACAATTATCATCCCTAAAATTGTTAGTAGACAAAAATGCCTCTAAAACAACTTTTTGATGATAATTAGTTTGTCAAGCCAACATGTGTTCTTTATAAAAATATTTTCTAGTTAATTTCCAATTAGACTGCAGAGCTTTTGCTGAAAGTACATTTACCTTCTGCAACCATTTTCTTATCGCCGGCTGTTAGTGCCGTTAGCTGCTCAAGCAGTGTATTAAGCTCTTCGTTATCAGCAATTGTTCTATTGTATACCTCAGTGGTGAACCATCGTAGTAAAACACTCAGTAGCACATCTATCCATATCAATTAAATCCCAAAATACTGGACAATATGTTTTCAAAGGCCTATCCTCCCATAGCAGACCGGATCAAAACCGGTGCTGCATCACATATTTGTTGTGTACACTAATAACGTGTAAATGTTAGCTAAGCATTAAAGCTTTGAATAGAGAAAATTTGGTTAAGAACTTTTGTGCACAAATTTTGATATAAGGGCATAGAAATTGTGACAAATACATATAAATGGTATAAATAATTTAAGATAGGGAGTTGAAATTTATGACAAAGTCAAAAATGAATTTTGAAAAATATATTACGCAGTCAGATTTAATACCAACAGATTTAATAAAAGATTTACCCGAATTAATAAAAGTCTTAGACAAACATTACGAGCATCTCATCCTCCCACCAACACGTATCCCAAAATATTGTAATGAACTGGTGATTCCTCCTGTATATGAACCGACTATAATAACGGACCCGGAAACAGAAAAAGTATTAAGACATGAATATACAGTTGACGTAAGCCAGTTTGAACAACAGATCCTTCCGCCCAAATTTCCAAAGACAACCGTATGGGGTTATGGAGGTATGGTAAAGGACCAGGACACCGGCGAAACCGTTTATTTTCAAAACACACCTGGTGCTACGTTCGAAGCCACCCGTGGTATTCCTGTTCATGTTCAATGGGTAAATAATCTTGCCGAACCACACTTGTTTGCGGTTGATCCCACCTTGCATTGGGCAAACCCCAATAATATATCCATGATACCTCCTCGCCCATGGCCAAATTTTCCACCTGGGTTTCCGGACGCACAAATACCTGTACCATTAGTTCCACATTTGCACGGTGGTGAAACACCCTCGGTTTCCGATGGTCACCCCGATGCATGGTTTACTGCCGGTATAACCAGAGGTGAGGCATTCGAAACTTCACTATATACGTATCCCAACATGCAGCAACCTACCACTCTATGGTATCACGATCATGCCCTTGGTATTACACGCTTAAATGTTTATGCAGGTCTTGCCGGCTTTTACCTGCTTAGAGATCCAAATAATCCCCTTGAAAACTCTAATTCATCTATTCTACCTTCCGGCGAATTTGAGATCCCCCTTGTAATTCAAGATCGTACTTTCAAATGGAATGGCTCTCTCTTTTTTGATAACGTTGGTACCAATCCTACCATTCACCCGTATTGGACGCCTGAATTTTTCGGAAACACCATTATGGTAAACGGCAAAGTATGGCCGAATCTAAACATAGAGCCTCGACAGTATCGTTTCCGTATTCTAAATGGTTCGAACGCCCGTTTCTATAAACTTAAATTCTCTAACGGACAGTCTTTTATTCAAATTGGTACAGACGGAGGTTTTTTACCCTCACCGGTAACGCTAACCTCACTTCTTATAGCACCAGGTGAACGTGCTGATGTTCTTGTTGATTTTTCAGGTCTCAGTCCCGGCACGTCGGTTATTCTTGAAAATGATGCAAATACGCCTTATCCTGACGGTGATCCCCCCGACCCGGAAACAGTTGGCCAGATAATGCAGCTTACTGTACGGGATCAGGAGCCAGTTTACCCACCAGAGTTACCTGAAACCTTAAATACAATTCCCAAACTAACTCCTTCAGCACCAACCAGAACGTTAACTCTTAATGAGGTAACGGGCCCCGATGGTCCGGTGATAGTACTTTTAAACGGACAAAAATGGGGTGCACCAATCAGTGAAACTCCCAAAGTAGGGGCTACGGAAGACTGGGAACTTGTAAACTTAACAGATGACACCCACCCTATTCACCTGCATTTGGTTCAATTTCAAGTTATTAACCGCCAGATATTTGACGCAGAACGATATATGAATAACTGGACTTTGATTAACGGCACACCACCACTGAAAAAACCCACCGTGACATTACCTGTAACAGGTTATTTACAAGGGCAGCCTGTTAGCCCTGATCCAAACGAAATGGGTTGGAAAGACACTGTGAGGGCAAATCCTGGTGAAGTTACAAGGATAAGAGTTCGTTATGCACCTCAAGATGCAAATCCCGCCATAACCTTACCCGGGGTTAACCTATATCCATTTGACCCCACCCTTGGACCTGGGTATGTTTGGCATTGCCATATTCTTGATCATGAGGATAATGAGATGATGAGACCGTTAAAGGTGCTACCATAAGTAAATTACTTTTTTCAACTCTTAGTATTTCAACCAAACTTTTATAACGATAGGTAAGGGTAATCTTTTATCTCTGCGGACAGTCAGATTCCCTTTCCCCCCGTTCCACACCGTACGTACGACTTATCACCGTATACGGCGTTCCATCTAATCTTAAATTCAATTAATTAACATATTCCTGTATTCGATTAGCTTTTTGAGCCGTTTCTTAACCAGAATATCCGTATAGTCAATGGTGTTATGAATCATTTTATGGCAGTGGATGCACACAGTAGCTAAATTTTTAACCTTATTGACCTCACTTAATGGCAAGTATGGTTTGGCGTGATGTATATGCACGTTGTCTTTGTGTAAATCATCTTTGCAAATCCGACATATGCCTTTATCTACGTTAAAAACGTAAGGTCTATTTAAGTGGTATTCGAAGTTATACTTCTTGCCGGTTAATCCTTTGGCTATCAGGTCAGACAAATTCAATGAAAATAATTCATCTGCTCTGATTTTGAGAATTTTCTTGCCTGTTAGCGTTGTGTGAAGTTCTCTGCCTTTATTGCTATAAGGTGTTTCCTCTTGATTTTTTAGTTTTGCTTTGATCCATTTGCAAAAGCATAAACAAGCTTTCCTGCTGTCAGGATATCGGCTTGGCCGTGTTGGCCGGGCTTCCTAACCTACCGTCGCCGGCATCAATGCACCAATTCCCGAACCGAATTAAGCCGGGGCAGTTACTTAAAACAAAGTTATCTTTTGCTCGGGCACTGCGAAAAATAGGCATGATCCCATGCGGGATCATCAACATTGATATGTATGTCATAGAATACTTTGGCAAAGAAAAGTTACCGAAAAGTCATCACGGAACCAAGAACAAGCCCGTCAGATGCTGGTGTAGCCTTAATGCCCAGGACCAGGAAACGTTGAACCCAATTTATCAGGAAGTCTTTTTAAGCCATCTGAATCCAATCGAACTCTTACCTGGATTCATAAAAAAAATCAGAGAGATAATTGGCCAGGTAGCCTACTTTACCATCGTTTTTGACCGCGGTTTTTTCAAGGGAGCGCTATTCCAGGAACTGCAATCCATGCAAAGGGTTAGTACGAGCAAATAGTAGATAATTTCGATTTGGTTGAGCATGTTTTGGGTGATGTTATAGTCAGTGATTTGATAGGATCACTAACTGAAAAGAAGGCGGTTGTCGTCGAAGCGTTTTACAAAGGTGAGTCTTATAGAAGGATTGCTTCTAAATATCCTGATTTATTTACCAACCACAAAGCCGTTGAGCGAACAATAAAAAGCGTAAGGATAAAAGTGTCTTCTTCTTGTGCATAAAAATAATAAAAATAACAAGGGAAGGGAAGGGAAGGGAAGGGAAGGGAAGGGAAGACTAGCCACCTGTTCAGGCGGGCTAGTCTTCCCTTTCTGATATCCATATCAGACAGCCTTTTAGGCAGCCCTTACCCCCTAACAATATACAGGTACAGGTACAGTCAGTCCTACCGCTTCGGCGTACTTTAGCCATGTTTCAACAGAAGCAATAATTACTCTGGCCTGAACAGCTAACAGCTCAATGCCAACCAGCGATGCTGTGACATACAGGTCAATGATAATACCTTTGGTCAGTAAGCGGTCGATGACTTCTGCCAAGCTGGATGATTCAACACTTTGTCGTACCATTTATTATCTCTCCCTTTTTCGTGGTTTCCCAAAACCAGCAGATGAAATTATAGATTAACTATACCTACAATATATAGTTAAGATATAACATTTGTTCCAAGAATTATTTTATAAAGTCAAATTTTGCACAAAAAAGCCTGGACGACCCAAACGGGCAGCCCAGGCTTTTACAAAGCCTTCCTTCACGGCGGCCAGGGGGTTACAGTTTCGCCCATGAGAACGGCAGACAGGGCAGAGAACAGCATAGCAAAACCGATAACCAGGGCGGGGATGAATTGTTTGGCAACATATCCTTTGGTGATCCCAACAGCCCCGCTTGGTTGCGATAGACGCTTTACCCGCCGTCAAGCCTGCGCGGCGCCTAGTTACAAAATACAGAGGAAAGGCAAGCTCCGGAAAATAACTCAGAATAATAATTGCAAAAAAAATGCGCCGCATTGCCCTTAAGGCTTGAGGCGCACTTTCTATGTGATACGCAACAAAATTGTTTTTTTTACTAACGCCACCAGCTAGCTGATTAACATTATATTCTAAATTTTTTTAGAAATAATAAAAAATGACGGAAAACAAATAATATCTATAAATGGCTTGGAGGCGTTAATATGCTCTTCTTTAAAAACCCCAAAAAAGTAGAATCAGTAAAACTTGACGTACATGAAGCATATACCTTTTGGCGAGCTTTATTAGATAGGTATATCAGCCTGGAACACTTGGGTCATCTAAAAAATTGTATACACGACGATGATTTTGTAATTTACCTATCAAAATATCTTGAAGATATTCGAGAAGAAACCATATTACTAGTGAAGATAATGCAAAAATATTCTATAGTCGGTCCAGAACAACCAGCTATGGAAAAGCATAACGTTGTAGTCAATTCTGAGTTAATAAGTGATCAGGAAATAGCTGAAGTCATGTATCGTTTTTCACGGCTAAATGTTAATTTACTGTCGCTGAGCTTGAAATTTACACCAAGCAATGACGAACTCTGGCCTATAATGGTTGACCTCGCAAAAAAATCCATAAACAGGATTAACAATATTATTAAGTATATAAAACTAAAAAACTGGGTTTCTGAGCCCCCGTTATATCCGTATGTGCCACCTAAAACCACAGAGAAAGTTGCCTCCAATGAAATTTCCCTCTTGTGGGATCATCTAATTTTCAGATATCATAATCTCCGCCAGACACAGATTTACACAACATTAGCTTCTGATCCGGACTTTATTGTTTTATTAAACTTAGGCATTAAAATTTTACAAAAAGATATTAAAGCAATAGAAGACAAACTGGTTTTTTATGGGGTTGCCTTGCCCAAGCATTATACTGATGTCACTCCTGCAGTTGAAGATAAAACTTTAATGGAAGATAAATACATGCTTAACAATATTATGCGAGGCATGAGGGATGCTTTATCAACTCACGCCTCAGCCATTCAGGAGGTCATAGTTAATGATAAGTTAAGAAAATTCTTTATCGACCTTACCTTTGAAGAGATCGACCATTTAGGCAAATTTACTAAATACGGTAAGGTAAAA
Organism: uncultured Peptococcaceae bacterium; assembly: GCA_964643075.1. Lineage (GTDB taxonomy): Bacteria > Bacillota > Desulfotomaculia > Desulfotomaculales > Desulfocucumaceae > Desulfocucumis. The sequence continues at coordinate 26,119 of CAZXQO010000043.1, read as the reverse complement.
GGTTGGGTATTTCCAACCCCGGCATTCAAAGGTGGAAGATAAAAATTACTTGCAGTTACAACAGTATAATTTACTATAAATAAATTCATGAGGCAAATCATATAATTAACAATGGCCGCCATGACCGATTCAACAAATTACATTCCATGTCAAGCCCCCGGTACGAAAAAATTTTAAACGCAGCCGGTCGGTTTCGGCAAGCCGGCCAGTTTGCAGGCACCCTTGGCGGGACCGCTCGGGAACAGTTCGTACATCGACTTCAGGCTGATACTGGTTTCTTTGCACATTTTGCGAATCATGGGAGCGATCTGGAACTGCTTGTAGTAGTCGCGCAGGTACCGGATGACTTTCCAGTGCTCCTCAGTAAGTTCGTTGACCCCTTCGTCGGCCGCGAAGGCCCTAGCAATATCTTCGTTCCAGAAATCGGGATCCACAATGAAACCGTCCTCATCCAGTTCGACTGCGTTTCCGTTTACTTTAATTGTGGACATGTAAAAAACCTCCTCTAATTAAGGTAAGGGGACACACCCTCCTGAGCTATCTAAAACCTTACATATTTACTTTTTCCGGGAAGGAATGTCCCCAATTTGTAAATATCAGGCTTTACCATATCTCTTCCACTATCTCTACGACATCTCTTATTACATTGTGACAGACTTTCTCCGGTATACCTTGCTCATAAAAGAGCTTTGAACTTTCCGGCCCCGTCCACTCCATTCCAATAAGGCCTCTGCATGTATAACAGCCATGCTCAGCTTTGATTCTTTGAATTAACTCTTGAGTAAGAAAGAAAACTTTTTCGCGAGCGTTAACGTTAGGACCCTCATCATAGCCATACTTTAATCCAATTGCCATAATCGCCCCACTAACAGCCCCACAAATATCACCTTGACGAGATATTCCTCCACCAAACCCGGTAGCCAATCTTAGGGCTTGTTTACGTTCAATACCAAGTTGTTCGCCTAAGGCAGCAAGAGCAGCTTGACTGCACTGATAACCATTTTTCACCATCATGATTGCTTTACTGGTATTATTCATTTAGAATACCTCCTGAGACGTGCATAACCCATACTGGATCACTACGGTATTACACAAAATCACGCCTGTTTCTAACCTCCGGTTATCCCTGGTCAGGCGCGGGAACGCAGGCAGGCCTGTATTTCTTCGGATGTAATGAAACGGATAAATTCTTCGCAGGCCCGGGACTGGAAGCGGGTGTGGTTACGGATAATGTTGAACTCCCTGGTAATGAGCATATCTTTATTGCGCAGGGGTTTCAGGGTCAACAGGGTAACCTCCTTGTGAATTGCCCAGCACGACATAAATGATATGCCCAGGCCGGCTTCAACAGCTTGTTTAATGGCCTGGGTGCTACCTAACTGAATAACACGGTCCGGTATCAGGCCCATGTCATGAAGGGCATTTTCCGCCGCCAGCCGCGTTCCGGAACCATCCTCCCGTAAAATAAATGTCTGTCCGCGCAGATCCTCCGGCATCACCAGAGGCTTTTCAGCCAGTGCATGGTCGGCCGGCACAATGAGCACCATTTCGTCCCCAAGAAAAGGCTCAACCTGCAGGTGAGAGTGTTCAACCGGCCCTTCCACCAGTCCTATATCGATGCTGCCGTTTAGGGTGTGCTCGTAGATCATGGCCGTGTTGCCGATGGTCATGGCCAGCTCCACGGCGGGAAATTTTCTGGCGTATGCCCCCAGCAGGCGGGGCAGCACATATTCCCCAATGGTCATGCTGGCTCCAACTACCATTTTGCCGGTGACCAGTTCGATCAGATCAGTCACAACCCTTTCCGCTTTCTGGTGCAAAGCCAGGATCTGTTTGGCATAGGAGTACAAAATTTGTCCGGCCTGGGTAAACTCGACTTTTTTATTTGACCTTTCAAAGAGCCGCGCGCGGTAATGTTCCTCCATGCAGTGGATGTGCTGGCTGATCGCCGGCTGGGTCAGGTTGAGCTCTTCTCCTGCCCGGGAAAAGTTTTTCTTTTCCGCCACGGTGACAAATACCAGCAGTTGGTGATCCAGCATGGTTTACCTCCATGCACATATAATCGTTTGAGTTCCCGGGAATAAGACCATGGTCTGTTTATATGATATTACTATACAGGGAGCCGGAAGGAAAATTGTAAATTATTATGATTATGATAACGGCAGGTAATAGTGACGGACTATCGATAACGTATCTTCTTGATGCAGTTTGATAACTTCGTGTTTGGCTTGTTATTTCGTTATGGTGAGCAATTTTAGGTAATATATGGTTATGTTTTAAGCTTTTTGATGTAATATAATCAAGTCAGCCGTACCGAACTGTTCATGATGTTAATGACATCATACAAATATAACTGGTTCCCTGACCAGAAAAGAAACTGGAGTAGCAAAATGCCGGTTAACACACATGCATTATTTTGCCGGAACCTTAGTGCGGGATACTCATCCCGTACGGATACGGTAAAAAACATCGAATTCCACGTCGGCAGCGGTGAAATTGTTGGTCTGATCGGCAGTAACGGGGCCGGCAAGAGCACCACCATCAAGGCCGTACTGGGTCTAACACCCCATATATCGGGAAACGTCTTTATTTGTGATTACTCCATGGAAAGCCAGGCAAAGCAGGCCAAGCAGCATCTCGGCTATATTCCCGAAGTCCCCCAGATATATTCCGAATTGACCCTGCGGGAGCACCTCATGATGATAGCAGCCATGTATGGCATGGACAGGGAATCGTATGAAAATGCCGCCCGGGAACTGCTTCTGTCATTTCATCTTGAGGACAGGATCGACTATTTTCCGTCGGAATTTTCCAAGGGCATGCAGCAAAAGGTGATGATTATCTGCGCTATGCTGCACAGGCCTTCGCTGTACATAATCGACGAGCCTTTTATGGGTCTTGACCCCCTGGCAACCAGGACTTTCACCAGGTTTCTTTTTGAAGAAAAATCCCGGGGTGCAGGGATACTTATGAGCACTCATATACTGGACTCGGCGGAAAAAATATGTGATCGCTTTCTTGTTATGAGCGGGGGAAGAATGATCGCCCAGGGAACACTGAACCAACTTTGCGAAAATTTCGGTCGTTTCAATTCATTGATGGATCTGTACATTCATGTTGCCGGATTGGAATAAAGGAATGAAAACAGTTGACTCTTACTGCCTGTGGAAAAAAAGAATAGCCTCTGACTGGAAGCTATGTTGGAATGAATGGAAATCCGTGCTTGATCTCACCACGCTGGTATACATGTTTATTCCGTTTTTGCTGTTTGCGGCATATTCATACAAGGCGCTGCTGACAGGACCACCGACGTGGATTAGTCTGATTCCGGTCTCCCTGCTTCAGGCCTTGCTTTTGGTTCGCCCGTTGCTTTTATTTTATAACACCCGCCTTGTGACTACCGACCTGACCTTTCTGACGGCAGGGTCATGGAACGCCAGGAGTTTTGTCTATTACTCAATGGTGCTGCAGTGTTTCCGGGAATCTTTGGCCACCCTTTTTCTCGTATTTCTGGTATACCCCTTTCTCCTGCATCTGCTTTCTTTTAAAATTCCAGAGGCTATTCTACTAGCTTCCCTTCTGTCAGTATGGCAAATTATATGGCTTAATCTTACATTTGTGCTGAGAAACAAAGGCGAATACCTGTACCTGGCTATAAAATGGGCCGCCCGCTCACTGGTTCTAATTTCGGTGGTATTAGGAGCATGGCGGCTACAGAATTACCTGCATAATAATATAGTGTGGGTTTTGTCCATATTTATTTTTGCCCTTTCTTTCGCACCTATATTTTTGCAACAACGGTGGAATTGGCACATGCTGGTGGAGGAAGCGGATAAAAAGAGAATGTCTCTTATTTCTTCCCTGGTTATGCCCCCGGAAAAAAGCAGGAAATACGTAAAGAAGCCTGTTCTGCCCATAATGACTAAGCAGTGGTCAGCAGGCTTTAGCCCGGAAAAAATAAGCATGGAACTGTTTATAAAAATATTTCTGCGCAGAAAAAACGATATAAAACTATATCGCTGGATGTTAATCGCCGCAAGTCTTTTGATACACTCCGGCGGGCCGCTTCTCCCCCGGACTCTGTTTTACCTTTTCTCGGTATTCTTATTGCACCAATTTTTTAAGAACAGTCAGAAAGACGTAGACCAGCGGCTTTGGCACAGGCTTGCACCTGTCAGCCAGGCATGGGAAAAAGGGCAGAAAAGTGCGATCTACCTGCTTGTTTCAGTCTCAGCCGCCCTACTTTTAATTCCTTTTTTCTTTTAGGATTTTGCTCTGCAATATAGTAATTTACATTATTTGTTGTATTCATTTTACCATAGCCACAACGCTGTATCGCTGCGTGGCGTATTATATTTTGAAGTGTGCAATAAAAAGTTCTTTTACTGGCGCCAACCCGTTAACATGATGAATAAGAAACTAGCCTATGGAAATAATAAACAAACAATATCTATAAGGAAAGGGGAATTCTCATGGTTAAAGACAGATTAGTTTCAGGTGCTATAGCGGGCACAATTGGTGGATTGATTCAGGCAATGTATGGTTTTATTGTAGAAGCATTAGGATTTACAGATAGAACTTTTACAGACTTTGCTAAAGTTTTGTTAATGTATAGAGATTACAAAGGAGCTTTAGCTTTTATTGGTGGATTAATTGGCCACCTAACAATTGGTGCCATGTTAGGTATATTATTTGCTTACATTATTATGATTACCTCAAACAGATACTATTTGGCAAAAGGCTTTGGGTATGGTGCGATCATCTGGGTTTTATTTTTAGGACTTGGAACTATATTTAAGTTACCGCAGTTTAAAGATATTCCTCCAAGCGACGTCATTAGTACCCTTGTAGGATCATTGTTATATGGTTCCATAACCGCATATTCCTTAAAAATGCTTGACAATAGGACAAAACTACTATGATGGATGATAAACAGGACGTTTGCGTACTGTTACTATTCTGTCCGTTTAAATGATACTGCACAAAATTAACAGAATAGGCTTACAGGGTGATGCTATGACAGTAGCTGTATGCACTGACAATGAGAAGATTGATGAGGATATTAAGTTATTCAGCCAGGTTCTTAGTAATGATGATGAGCTTATTGGTGAACGCCTGCGTACTTTATCAAGAATATTAAAGGAGATGGGGTATTAATCCCATGGACCACAGATGGGAATATTCATAATTCATTCTAAAGCCTTTACGGTTTTTGCAATGCAAAATTATGTGCTGCAAGAATACCATCATCCACCGCCTATACGTAAACTTACTGACTTATCTTTAACTCTTCCCTGATAATGTTGATGTCTCTCCTGTTAAAGCCCAAAAAAACCTGTTTGTTTTGGTAAAGTTTAAGTTCAAAAAATCTGTTGGCGGTAAGATAGGCAATAAAGTCTATACCTCCTGCATGCACTCTTACTTCCGTATAAATGCCATTGTTTAAGATGGCGGTAATTTTACCTTCCATTTGATAGTCAGTATTCAGGTCCTTATTGCCGACTACAATATCTTCCCCGCGAAAACCTGCATAGTATTGCAAGTTTTCGCGTTCTTCCAGGCATACAGTATCAAGCTCAAGCTGTTCAGCGAGCATTATTTTCCCTTTTAATTTCTTCAGCGGGTAAATATTTTTCATTCCCACAAACCGGGCTGTAAACCGGGAGTTCGGGGTTTTGAAAATTTCTTGGGTTGTTCCCACTTGCTGGATAACGCCTTTATTAATGATGGCTATCCTGTCAGCCAGAGAAAAAACTTCCGAAAAATTATGCGTCACCATAAGAGTGGTAGTCTTTAGCGTATCATGCAGCTTCTTGACTTCCAGTTGCACGGTATCCTTGGTATTACTGTCCAACGCGCTAAACGGTTCGTCCAGAAACAGCACATCAGGCTCTACCAACAATGCTCTGGCCAGCGCCACCCGCTGCTTTTCACCCCCGCTTAAATTATTGGGGTAGCGGTTAAGCAGATGACCAATCTGCAGCACTTCCACCAGCAAGTCAAACTTGCCGGCGCCATTTGTATTTACTTTTTCTTTCCTGAATCGCAAGCCGTAGCAAATATTTTCCTGAACTTTCATATTCGGAAAGAGGGCATAATCCTGATAAACAATGGAAATATTTCTTTCCTCCGGTTTTAAACCGGTAACATCACGGCCTTTAATGATTATTCGGCCCTGTTTCAATTTCTCCAGCCCGGCGATGGATTCCAGCAGCACCGTTTTTCCCGAACCGGTTGGCCCCAGTAAAGCAAAAAACTCCCCGTCATTAATAGTTAAACTAACATTGTTTAATGAAAAACCATGAAAAGATACGCTTAAGTTGTTAATATCTAGCACTGTTAACACCCCTGCCAGCAAGCATACGTAATATAATAAAGACAATCAGAGAAATAATAATCAGGATCGCGGATACCGGTTTGGAATAATCAAGGCCAAAAGAGGAAAAACGTTCAAAGATTAAAGTGGGGGCAATCATCGGGTGATAAGTCAGGATAACTACCGCACCGAATTCGCTAATGGAGCGGGCCCAGGTTAAAATCATCCCGCTTAATATGCCCCTCCATCCTATGGAGAAGGTTATATTGATAAAAGTCTGCCAGTGTGTTGCCCCCAGTGTGCGGGAGACATTTTCCAGCTTTGGTGAAATAGACGCGAAGGAATCCCTGGCCGCATTGATGAGCAGGGGCATACTGACAAAGAGCATGGCCGCTACAATCCCTACTCTTGTCCCGATTACTTCAAGGCCGGCATGCTCCAATGCACGGCCAATCCAGCACCGGTTACCTAAAACCATTAGCAAGATTATGCCCACTACAGTATGCGGGATGACTATCGGTATATCTACGATGCTTTCCACAAATTTTTTACCACGGAAATCATTTCTGGCCAGAAAATAGGCAAAGGGCACTCCAAACACAAAAGACAGGAGCGTGGTAATTGTAGCAGTTATAAAACTCGTATATATTGAGTCTATTACCTCTTTATCTTTTAAGGTCTGCAATAATATACCGGCTTTGATGGTTAGCAGAGAGTTGACAATCGGGTACATGATAAAAAACAGTATCAGCAAACCAAACAATGCAGAAATAAGGTAAAGTTTGTCAATTCTGTATCTCATTTAGACATAACACGCTTTCACTAATTAATTTTTTTGCCGGGGTGGTGTTATCCTCCCCGGCAAAATTCATAGTATATGCTTACTTGCCAATGACCGTTTTCAATTCCGGCGGCAATTTTTCTTCCCCTTCTACTTTAATTGTCTCCGGTACAGGCTGTCCGCTTTCTTCCATTATTTTTAGCCCTTTATCTTTACTTAAAAGGTATTTCATAAATTCAAGAGCCACTTCTTTATTCGGGGCATCTTTAAGCATAGTCACACCGTAAACAATCGGCTTGCCGATTTGAGTGACCGTTTCCCCGGGTTTCTTGCCGGTAGTGTCAACTGTAGCCTGCTTGTACAAATCTGCCTGATTAATATCACCCAGATTAACCTCTGCCGGCAATTTTACATACGGCATATGGTGCTGCTCTGCAACAGAGCGATAGATAAACAGGTAATCAAGCGCGCCGGACTCAACCTGTGCCAACAGGTCTGTCTCCTTGGGACGGATATTTTTTGGCGGGCATTGGTCCACCAGTTTTTTATACAGGCCTGGCTGCTTGTAATATTTTTCAGCCAACTGCCAGACCATTAAAGCCCGGTAACCACAAGGGTCGGCATTGGGGTCGCTATGCCCGTAGTTAACACCATCTCTTAGCAACACTTCCGGCCAATTATCAGTTTTTATTTCATTCTTAAACTTACTGTGGTCCGAGTACATAATGACCAGCTCGTTATTGGCAAACAAAGCGTTCCAATCGGCATATTTAGGGATTAGCAATTGATCAATTACCGTGTAATCGGCTGAAGCTAAAATATCTGCTTTTTTACCCAAATCGGTAATTTTTTTCGCGCAGTCACGGCTACCGGCTGCTTCCCTTTGAACATCCACCTGGGGATACATTTTTTCAAACTCTTTTTCCATCTTTTCAAAGGGTACAGCAAGACTTCCGGCATGAAGGATAGACAATTTTCCTTCCAGTTTTTTAGCCGATTGCTCACCCCCTGCTCCCGGCTGGCTTTTATCCTTGCCGCTCCCGGAGTTTGCTCCACAGCCAGCCACAATAGCCATCATCAATACCAGCAGGACGGCTAAAATGTTTTTAGTTGTTTTCTTCATATTCGACAACACCTCTTCTTTCAAAATCTCAGGTAAATATAAGGCAAATACGGCACAAAAAAAGCCGGGTGCCAACAAGAAGCAGCACAAGCCGACTTTCAGACAGCCATCACTCTCCTTTCCGCACTGGGAGGCATAAGGGTTTCCCTTTATACCCATCGACTCAAATACCCTGGCCTCATCCAGCTTTTAGGTACAAGAGTTCGGAGTAAATATTGAAGTTATAATAGTATTATATATCCACCCCAAAATTACCTTCAAAATGAATTAAATTTTATGTTTTGAGGTTCATGATGAAGGTCAAGTTCCGCCAGTTTTTCAGGGCCTGGCATCCCTGTTTCTTCATTCCAGCCACGGGCCTTGTAGTATTCTTGTAAAACTTTTTTCACCTGTTCACGATCAAGCTTCCGCCCGGCTGCAGGGCCGACACTAACCGCCTCCTCGTAAAAACGGGATGGGAAATCACAGTCAGACGGCTTTTCGCCATGGCGAATGTTAAACAATTTGATTAGGTTCCAAATCCTCTCACCCGCATTTATTATTTCTTCCGGTGTCATGTCTATACCAGTCAGGGCCGAATAGAGGCGTGAAAAAAGGGTAGGCCCGACTGTGTGCAGCACTGGAGGCCGCATGCACATGCCCAGAGAATTGTAAACCGACATTAAATCCCCTGCCCATTTGTTCATTTTAGGTATGTTTACATCCTTGGTCACTGGCTCAAAGATTTCCTTTTTTAACGGCTCAGGCATATCCAGCCAGTTATAAATGTCGTCTGGAAAGTTAAATTTCTCGGTGAAATAAGGGACCGGGTTTTCATTAAAGCGCAAATTTTCCACGGGGTTACGGGTACGCAGATCGTCACCACCCCGGATGTTGGTGATGAAACCCAGGGTCCAGGTGGACCACCGGGCCCGGGGATCTACCTGAAAGCATTCAAGTCCCTTTATTTCCATAGCGTACTTTGAGGATTCAGGAAAATGCCGGGCGGCCCTTTTCACCCCGTCAGCCAGAATATCCCCGAATCCCTTCCGGTGGGCGATCATGTCCAGCATTGACAGGATGGCCTTTTCGTCACCCCAATGCAGCGGGAAACCCACTTCTTGCTCACCGATTATGCCTCTCTGATACAGCTCCATGGCAAAGCCAACCAGATTGCCGGAAGAGACCATGTCCATGCCAAGACGCTGACATGTTTCATGAAGCTTGGCCACAGCGGGCAAATTATCTACATCGCACCCGGCGCCAAAACTCAGTAGCGGCGTAACTTCCATGTCTTTTAACCGGAGGCCGGCGTAGGGTCCTTCTTTTATTTCGACCCAGTGGGCGCAGGCTATGGGACAGGCCATGCAGCCCACATTCCGGTTGCTGTACTTGTGCAAAACCTTCCGGGTGCGAGTTTCCGTCCATCCCTCAATAGATCCCTTCTGGTAGTTGCGCCCGGGCAAAGCCCCATGCTCATTAAAAGGGGTGGCGGCCAGCAGGGATCCAAACCGTGATACAGGGCCGAAAAAAGGTGACCCCAGGATAGCAGCCCGGGTCTCTGCCAGCGTCTCCAGAAACTCTTGCTTGCGCGCAACCCGCACCGGCCCGCTGCCGCGCACCGCTATAGCCTTTAAGTTTTTGCTCCCCATCACCGCTCCAAGACCTGTGCGACCCCAGGCGTCATAGGGACCGTTTTCAATGCACGCAAACCGGACCATATTTTCCCCCGCCTGGCCGATGGCGGCAATCTGGACACCTTCGTCGTTATACTGTTTATGAATTTCCCGGACGGTGTCCCACGAGTCTTTTCCCCAGAGGTGTCCGGCCGGCAATATGTCTACGCTGTTGTTGCTTATCCATAAATACACGGGTGACGCAGCCTTTCCCCTGATAACCAGACTGTCGAACCCGGCGTATTTTAGCTCTCCTCCCCAGTGGCTGCCTGAGTTGGAAGTCCCGAAAGTGCCTGTCAGCGGTGAAAGGGATGAGGCCTCGGTGCGGGATGCGCTCGGCACCGCTGTTCCCGTTAACACCCCCACGCCGAAGACAAGGACATTATCCGGCCCCAGGGGATCTGTGCCGGGAGGTATTTCATCATAAAGTATACGTGCGTTGAAGCCCAGGCCGCTTAAATATTTTTTCGGCCAGTCCTGCTCTATGGGCCGCATCTTAATTTCGCCTGAAGTCAGATTGACGTCCAATATTTTTCCACTATAACCGTGCATGGCAAAACCCCCATAAGTTCACTTATTCTCATTAGTTGAAAAAGAAAAGCCTGCCTGCGTTCAATTTGAAATTTGCCAGGTAGTCCTTAAATTGTGATATATCGCGGGAATTCTCCACCAGGTTTCTGATTATGCCGATATCCTCAATATCCTTTTTTGTTCCCATGAGAGTAGCCCCTAGCAGCTTGTCTTCCCTGATTATAAATTTTCTAAAAATTCCCCTTGCGGGATCGACTATTTTTAATTCTTCCGACACCTCGTCCGGGGGTTTGCTCAGGCCGACTGTGGCGATGATTAGACCGAATATAGCGATTATGTTACCGTTTAGCGCTCCCGCATACTTTTCTTTATACCCCAGCATGTTTAAGGCGGCGATTCTGCCTTGCTCACAGGCGTTGTACCAGTTGGGTATGAAAGCGGGTGTTTTGGTAATTATACTTTTGCTTTCGCAGACATCCCCCGCCGCATAAATTTCTTCAAAATTAGTACGCAGGTGGTCATCAACCAGTATTCCTTTGTTGAACAAAATGCCGCTGCCCCTTAACCAGTTCATGTTAGGGACGACCCCTATGCCCACTATGACCCCACCGGCACTTAATACCTTGCCTGAATCCAGCGCAATAATAACACCGCCATTTTTGCTCTGAATCTGCTTGATGCTTTCCCCGAGAAGAAATTTCACCTGCTTTTCTTCCCTGATTTTCCTTTCAATAATTGCGGCGCAATCAGAGTCCATGTTTTGAGAAAGTATCTGCGCCAGGATGTCGATTACGGTAAACTTTGCTCCCTTTCCGGCCAGCGCGCTGATAATTTGCAGGCTGATCAGGCCTGCCCCGATAACAACAACTTCTTTACCGGCTGTACAAAGTTTGATAATTCGGTCGGCGTCCTCTATGGATCGCAGCCCGGTGATGTATGCGCCTGCTTTGTCATCAATATTTCCCGGCATCCTTGGAGAAGAACCGGTGGCGATGAGCAAACTGTCATATTCGATCTCCCGGCTATCTTCCAGTTGCACCACCTGCCTGGAAACGTCTATCCCTACAGCTCTTTTCCCGAATATTGTTTTGACGCCGTTGTCTTGATAAAATCTTTCATTGGTAATAAACATGCTTTCCCGCTGAATTTTGCCGGCCAGGTAATAAGTCAGCAGAACCGGGGAGTATGCATTGCATTCTTCCGCTGACACCATGGTAATAGAACAGGAAGAGCCCTTATCCCTGATGGTTTTTACAGCGCTAAGACCGGCAGCGCTGTTGCCTAAAATGACCAACCTTTTACTCTTACTCAATTTAATAAATCCTCCGGGAAAAGATTAGTTTAAAGGAAACACCCTGTTAATTTTGCTGATAGGCTGCCAGAATTTTTTCTGCAGTAGACTTGACTTTTTGCATGTAGCTGGCACTTACTTCTTTAAATTTCAGTGCTTCCTTGGCACAGGATTTGACACATTCGGGATCGCCGCCGCAAAGATCGCACTTATCGGAATATCCATCTTCAATAAAGCGTACATTTCCGAAAGGACATGCAAATATGCACATCTTGCACCCCACGCATTTTTCCTTTGATATCTGAACCGCCCTGACACCCTTTTTCTCGTCGTAATTCACTGTTATAGCGCCGGCCGGGCAGACTTTCTCACAATAGGCCTCGTTGCAATGCAAGCAAACGACGGGAACAAAGTATCCCTGCTCAACAAAATTGTAAACGCGAATTCTTGACTTCTGGGGATTATATTCATCATGATGCTTCATCGAACAGACAAGTTCGCATGTCCTGCAGCCGGTGCATTTTTCCAAATCTGCGCTTAAAATTTTGTACATGGCTTTTTCCCTTCTTTTAATTAAAAATAGTGTTTTTAATCTTCTATCCAGTGAATCGTTTCATGTTTGCGCGGCGGAACGGGAGGTGATTGATCGGGGTAACCGACCGGAATGGCGGCTACCATACGGGCGTTATCCCGCCGGCCCAGATAGGCGAGGATTTCATCCTCCACAAACAGGGGGCCCGTCATCCAGCAAGCGCCCAATCCTTCTATATGAGCAGCCAGTAAAAGGTTTTGTATGGCGGCGGAGCAGCTTTGAATAGCGCCCTCCTGGTATACATTAACAGGCAACCGGGGTGCAAGAACCAGGATTACCACAGGAGCGCCTCCAACATTTTTAAAAAAGCTAATAGTTATCTTTTGCATTTTTTCTTTAAAGAGCTCCTTAAGCCGCGGCGCAAAACCTTCTAAAGATTTATTCATAATATCCACTATCTTATTCCGGGCCTTGCCTGTAAAAACATAGAACTCCCATGGCTGGGTATTCATAGCGGAAGGAGCCCACATTCCAATTTTAATGATCCTTTCTATTATTTCTTTTGGGATGGGGTCGGGCTTAAACTTACGAATGGTGCGTCTTTCTTTAATAATTTTGTATAAATCGCTCATCTTACTCCTCCACAAATTTTTTAATATTATTTATTTGTTTGCTGGATTATGGCATTAACCTTACTATGAATAAATTTCGCACTAGCCTGCTGACTTTTTATCGCCTATGATAACTTATCAGCAAGGGGAACCGGCCTTTTCCAGGGCCATCAGGGCGGCGCCGATAGCGCCGGTGATAAAGGGCTCTTCCGGGACTAAAAGATTTTTCCCTATGGTATCCCCGATCATTTTGACAAGCCCCAAATTTTTGGCGCCTCCGCCGGTAAAAACGCATATATCTTCCAGCTTTGCCTTTTGTGCCATGCCGTATATCTTAATAGCCATGGCATAATGAAGGCCCGCAATGATGTCCTCCATTTTGGTGCCCTCGGCAATACGTGAAATTGCCTCAGTTTCCGCAAAGACAGAACAACCGGTGCTGAATCTGACAGGGTTGGTGGATTTTAAAGACAGTTCGCCCAACTCATTGATATTTATCCGCAGGACCTTGGCTATTATTTGCAAAATCCTGCCGCTCCCCGCCGCGCACCTGTCGTTGATTATACAATCGGCAATCTTTCCCTTTTCGGTCAACTTGATTACCCTGCTGGACTGATCCCCCACTTCAATGAGCATTCTTGCGGAAGGAAAAAGATAATTTATACCACGGCCCTGGCAAGCCACATCTGTTATTTCCATATGGGGACAGCTTAAAAAAGAAGCCCCCAGGCCGGTAGAGCCGATAACGTCCAACTTTTCCAGGGATAGACCGGCTTTAGCCAGCGTTTCCTCAAGGACTGCACCGGCAGCCGCAGCAAAATTTCCATTTATAGGCCTGATGCTGTAAGACAGGATATTGCGGTCATCCATTATCACGGCTTTGGCCATCACCGATCCGATATCCAGCCCGGCTTTGTATGACATTAATGCAACCCCTCTCTTTCTCTCCGGCATTCTTCTTTATCGAAAAAGGTGACTGCTTCCAGTTTTCTTTCCTTTTTAACCTGCTCGTCTGCGGAGGTTTTGGCAGCCATTTCCTGGGCTAATATGGATGCCCCCAGCGCACCCGTAATTAACGGCTCCGAAGGTATCAGCACCGGAAAACCAATCCGTTCTTCCAGATACTTGCATAAACCGGCGTTTTTGGCGCCCCCTCCGGTAATAACCACATCTTTTTCTATTTTTATTTTGCTGACCATTGAATGAATTCTTCCGGCCATGGCCTTGTGGAGCCCCGCCAGTATATCTTCAACAGACACACCTTCGGAAAGACGTAATAATACCTCCTGCTCGGCAAAAATGGTGCAGGTTTTACTTACGCCAGCCGGATTATCTGATCGCAGGGATATTTCCCCTATGTCCTCCAGCTTTAATCCCAGCGTATCAGATATTACTTCAAGGAACCTTCCGGTTCCCGCTGCACACTTGTCATTCATGATAAAATTTCTCATCCTGCCGCCGGCTAGTTTAATCCCTTTACAGTCCTGGCCACCGATGTCAATAACAGTGCTTACACCGGGAAAGAGCCAGCTTACGCCCCGCATGTGGCAGGTGATTTCACTGACCTGGGCATCGGCAAAAGGAACGTTAATCCTGCCGTATCCGGTGGCTACTATAAAATCTAACTGGTCGAAGGTTAATCCCGCCTTTTTAAGGGCGCCCTTGATTACTTCGTGGGCCAGCCTGCGATGTTCCGCCCCGGTAGGCTGAGCGGTTGAGACGAGTATTCCCTCTTCATTTTTGATGACTACTTTTGTAATGGTTGACCCGATATCAATGCCGGCAAAAAACAATTTAATCCCTTCTTTAATTAAAGATAAGGTTAGTTAAGCTGCCCGTTTAGGGCAGACTTAACTAACCAGGCAACTAGCCAATGTTTTCCGCAAAAGCCTGGAACCTTGTCCTCAGAGGTTCCAGTGCGGTGGTGGAATAGTCCTGCTCAATGACCAGCACGGGAAGTCCAATACCTTCAAGGTAATCCCTTAATTCAGGAATTTCATAGCCGTGTATGTCACAGTTGCGGATAATATTGAAATAGACCCCGTTGACGTTCCATTCTTTGATCATCTTTTTTAGATAGCCAAACCTGTTGTCCAGGTCGCCCATGCGGGTTTGTTTGGTGTCCCTGAAAGTCCGGGGGCAGACTACCTTGTCGAGGTAGCGAACGGCCAGTCCATCGAAAGGATCCTCTGTTTCATCCACATCCACCCAAAAACTCCTGGTGCCGATGGCGGTATCGTCTATGACTATATTTAACCCGCAATCTTCAATTAGTCCGGTGAGGGCGATATCGTCTATCAATGAGCCCCAGACAAGTATCCTGCCCTTTCTTTGTTTAGGCCCGCCATCCCTGACCTTGACCTCTTCAATAACCTCCTCCAGCAGCGCGTTGCCCTCTGCCGCCGGGATGCACATTATAGCTATGAGGACCTGCAATATTTCGGACCCGGACATGAGGGGAGGATCACCCTTGTTCAGGCTATAAAGCCGGCGCACCAGGGACCTCTGCTTGTTATGAAGCGCCACCGCCTGCTTGAGCGTTTCCCGGGTGACCTTTTGGCCGGCGGTTTTTTCCAGCTCTTCAGCAAGATACATCAGTTGTTTTTTGAATAATTCAATGGAGGCGGCGTGGTTTGTATGGGGCACGTCCAGGTAAAAGGAACACGGGCTTTTCAGGTAGGATTTCCAGATATAGCTTACCCTTTCAGCCCCGTCACAGGCATGGGCGCCGATGAAGGCGTCTATGAAATCAAATCTCCCCTTCATGGCGGTGTCCAGCACACTCCGGTAGAAGCAGCACATGGCCGTGGGCAGGTAGGTGTCCGCCTCGGTCAAAGGCTCGTTCATATCCCCCAAAATCCTCAAGGGCATGTAGTCCAAAGAGGTCATCAGCTCAAGTGGGGGATAGCAGCAAAAATAACCGGCCACTTTGCCGCCCCCGGCTTTTATTTCTTTAGCCCTTCCGTGGCGATTCCTGTATATTTGCGCCGCCCGGGCCAGTCCTTTTAGATCAGACATAAGCAATACCTCCTGTCTTTACCATTCAAATCCTTCTTTTTTCCTTACCTCCCGGTAATGGTCCATTGTTTCAATAAAGGCCTCCATTTTGGAGTGGGCCTCTTCTTCGTTAAATACCCTGAGGTCAACGATGTCTCCCTCAACGATGACCGACGGAACCTTAAATTTTTCCATTAACAGGTTGCGTACATGCATCAGGGTATAGGTGGCCGGGCGGCAGGAAATCAGGGGATGGCAGAATACCCCGTCGGCTTTGTAATCCCTGACAAACTTCAGATAAGGGGCAGTGAAGAGAGTAGGTTCTATGCAGTGTTCCCTGGCAACCTGGACGTGTTCGTTAAACTTGTGGTAGGAATACCTGGCTATAAGTTCCAGGGGGTCGTTAATGCCATGCCGCTCATCTTCGGGCAGGGGGCTGGGAACGTGGTAGTTCCAGCTTTCGAAAGCAAACGCCACCCCGTATTTTTCCGCGAATTCATCAAATATGCCGAGAGTATGCCAGGGAGGCAGCTCGGCGAACAGCATCCTGTATTTCTCGTTGGGAATGGCGCCTATCTTGTTGTCAACCTTATACTTTACCTCGTCGTATACCCTCTGGTAAAAATCAAGCGCCTCCGGGTCCTCCGGCAGGTACAGGTGGGGTATCATGATCGCCCAGAAATCCGTACACACGGCCGGAGCCGGAACAGCTTTCCTCAACAAGTCAACTTTGTGCGCCAGCTCGTGCGTCTTAAAGAATATATCCAATTTTGCGCTCAGGTTATCCCAGTCCATCTTCTTGCCCAGAAGGTTCTCCAAAAAGGCGATAAACTCTTTTAATTCCCGGACCATAAATTTGATGTTGTCTTTCTTGTTGTCTCCCTGGAAGTACTCATTAACACCGGTCTGAGGAAATTCCAACGTCCATACAGGCACATCCATATAGCGTCCAAGGCTTTGGAACCATTTATACCTGGCGTCGCATACAGCGCCGCAGGCCAGGAGAAAGAGCGGCCTGGGCATGCCGCCGCTGGGGGAGTCTTCCGGTATGATAAAATTGTTTTCTTTCAATTTACGGGTATAACCTATGCAATTCCGGCCGTAACCGCAGATGGTATTCGGAACGCCGTCGCTTTCGGCATAATCCAGATTAGGCTCAGCCTTCCTTACCGATGCGCAAAATGCACCGTAATTCTCAGGGTAACAAAGTTCTATCCCCATGGCCTTGGTGATAGTGCTGCCCATCCACCAGTCAACCATGGACCAGGCCACCGGTTTACCTTCTTCGTATGCCTGGCGCGTGGCGGCAAGCATTTTTTTGGCGAAAAAACCTGCTTCCCTTGCTGTTTGCAGCGTTTTAGCCGATGATTTTTTCTTTTTTTTCTCTTCCATTTTTCAAGCCTCCTTGCCACTCAAGGCACATTTGCTATCCATGTGAACTCCACAATCTGAAACATCAACCTCCGGGTTTAATCAATGTCTTTTAATTGTCACCCCTTTCTTTAACTTAATGAACAGCCGCAACGGAAATTGCAAAACCTTCTTCACCAATCCGTCAATTATACCCATCCGGGGATAGTAGGGGCTTTAACATAATGTACCAATATTAAGTAATATTTAAATTATACAATTATTAAGCAATATTTAAATTGTACAATTTATTGTCACGTTATATCCGATCCCGCAGATATACGGCGGCTCCGCTTTTTTTAAATATTACAATATATTCGCACTATTTAAATATACTTAAATTATACTAAATATTATTTTACTGTCAATGTAAAAATAAAAAACCATCCGGCGGGCGGCTCAGTTTAGACAGGTCTTGTGATCAGCGGCGCTGAGCTTGATGTTAGAGAGGCTCTTGTGCCGGTAGACCGGGTTGCCGCTAGTGCTAATTTATTTTCACCCCTCCATCAAATTGGGGGTGAAAAACAATAGCCCTCCTTGGAGGGCTGACTTTCCGAAAGTATTCAAGCATTAAAAAGGAGGCAGGCCAAGTTCTTTTTTCCGGGCCGGGGTAACGGTTCCTGTATTACGGTCCCACCCCCGCTCATCGTAATAATCGCTTATCATGATGTCTATCTGGCTTTGCTCAAAAGGAGGTATCATTATGTCGTCCAGTTTGACTGACTCAGTTTTAAACCTCTTTGGCAGTGTATCTTCCGCCCTTGTCCAGCCTTCTCTTTCAGACAAGGCCTTCCTGGCGTCCCAAATCTTTTGGGTGGAAGCCAGGAGGCTGTCGCGGTCCACTTCAATGCCGGTAAGAGCAGAGTAAATTTGCGCCCACACATCCAGGCCGAAACGCTGAAAAAACTGATAAAAGCACAATCCCATACAGTCCATGGTAGTGGCTATGTCTTCCACCCATTTTGTGACTCTGCCCACGTTATATCCGACAGCAGAGGGATCGTCCATTATTCTGTTAATATTAGCCTCAGGAACGCCGGCGCGCTGTAAGAAACGTTTGATCTGATCAGCCGTCCGCTTGACTGTTATGGTCATGCCTATGTTTGTGGGATGCGCCTTGGAACTGATGATTTGACTGAACAACTCGGTGGAACCCAGGTTGGGACGGGGGTCGTGGGGTATACCCATGCGCTTGATATGCATACTGTAATCCTCCGCGCCCTTTCCAATCCGCTCGGCGGCGCCCAAGACCCCCTCTGCCAGTATATCGCCAAAACCCTCCCGGTAGGCCGTTTTGCGAATTATTTCCTTAACCGACTCTTCATTGCCCCAGGTCAGTTCCAGGCCGTCAGTCAACTTCCGGTCAATTATCCCCCTTTCATAAAGCTCAAAGGCCATACCCAAGATAGTACTCATGTCGTACAAATCAAGCCCGTAGCGCGTGGTAAGCTCCGCCATGCTCAGGACCGTATCCCAGCCGGCCAGCCCTACGGAAGTGCCCACACTCATAAGCACGGCGTTCATACAGGAAACGGACATTTCCCGGTCTTTTCCAGACGGTTTATTTATCCTCAGGTGGTGCTTGCAGCCGAGCGGGCATGACAGACAGGACACATCCTTAATTTTTACCCGGTCGACCAGGTCGTTAAGGTCAAAATCCTTCAACACCTGCATGCCGAAATCTTCCCGGTAATTTCTTACCGGGTACAGTCCGAGCCTGGCCATTGGCTCAAGGCTCATCAAGGTTCCGAATTTCCGCCAGTCTTTGATCAGGGGATGGGAGTTGAATTCAGTCCAGAATTTTTCCAGGAGGCTAGTAAACCTGTCCGGATCCGATACAGATACCTTGCCGCTGCCATAAATGGCTATAGCCTTAAGGTTTTTATCACCCATTACGGCCCCCAGCCCGCACCGTGCAAAGGCGCACCACTTATCAAATATAATGCCGGCGCTTTTCACCATTTTTTCACCGGCCGGTCCGATGGCAGCCACGGTAAAAATAGGACCTATTTCATCCCAAATAGCGTCAGTCGCTTCCCAGATATCCTTGCCCCAGAGGTGTGATGCATCACAAAACTCGGCGCCTTTTTCCGTAACTTTCAGGTAGACCGGCTTGTCCGATTTACCGGTGATAACCAGGTTGTCATAGCCGGCGAATTTCAGTTTTCCCAACTGCCCGCCCCCCGCCGACCCAACTTTTTCATTAATTGGCGAACGGCCGGTAATGGTTCCCTTGCAGGAGCCTGGTATAAAGGTTCCGACAAAAGGACCGACGCCCAGGATCAGTGAATTGTCAGGGGATAGGGCTTTATCACCCTGTTTTATATAGTCAAAAGCCAGTCGTGTGTTTATACCGGCGCCGCCGATAAAGTCCTCCATGTACCTTCTGGGTAGTTCTTTTTCTTCGAACCTTCTGTTACTCAAGTCGATTTCCAGGTATTTGCCCTGGTAACCTCCCAGTTTATTTGTCATGATTTCTCCCCCCCTTCGCTGAGAACTCCGAAATAACAGTATTCAGTGCATCTTCCGCAGCTTATACAATCATCCGAAATAGTGACCTTAAACCTGTTTTGCTTTCCCACCCTTTCCACCTTGATTATTGAATCGGCCAGCCCAAAGGATCCTGTGTTAAAAAATGAGCAGGCCATTATGCATAGATGGCAGCCGGCGCAGTTTTCAGTGTTTGAAACTACTACCCCATCCATTTGGTTAGCACCTCCTGACAGATTAAATAACCAGCCACTTTGTTTTTACCATTTTTAACTTTCGAAACCATACCAGGTTGTATTTTCATCAACCGGCACACGGCCTGTTTTTATTTTATTAGCCGGAAAATCCCAGTCTGGGTATCCGATAGCGATACTGATGATGATTTCCTTTGTTTCGGGTAAACCAGTATATTTTCGTATTACTTCCTCGTACATAACGCCCTGGCTTTCTATACAGGTCGCGAGGCCGTATTCCAATGCGGTAAGACAAATAGTTTGTGATACGACGCCCAAATCAAACAGCGCCCACGTAGCTTCCAGCTCTTTGTCCATTGAGATAATGATCGCGGCTGGCGCGTCAAAGAAACGGCAGCCTTTTTGCATCCACTCGTTTCTCTTGCACAGGTCTTCCCTGGCTATTCCCATGAGCCTGAAAATCTCTTTAGCCAGCTCAATCTGGCGCTGCTTGTAGACATTTTTGTACAACGCCCGGTCGAGTGTGGGTACATTCCCTGCCGAGGATAGCACTTTTTCCGCATTGGCCCGGCGAATGTTGTCCAGCACGTCCCCGGTGATAACCATAAACTCCCACGGTTGGGTATTTATCGCTGAAGGGGCGTGAACTGCTATTTCCAGTATTTCTTTTAAAATTTTCTTGGGTATCTGATCGGGCTTATAGCCCCTTACGCTCTTTCTTGTTTTAATACACTCTATAACGTTCATTTTTTTCCCTGCCTTCTGTTAATTTTTCTGGCCCGGATTCCATTTAGAACTTCAAAAGGACTGTCAGGTCAACTCCCGCGTTTAGTTTTCAACATGTTATCCCTTCCTTTCTTTTTTTGAACTTTAAAAAGACTGTCAGGTCAATTTCCGCCGGGAATTCCGTATATAGCAAAAGAACCTTCCGTGTGGACTAGGAACAACTGTAAATTTAACATAATGTACCATAATTAAGTAATATTTAAATTAAACAATTATTAAGCAATATTTAAATTGTACAATTTATTGTCTCGTTATATCCGATCCCGCAGATATACGGCGGTTCAGCTTTTTTTAATTTACAATATATTCGCACTATTTAAATATACTTAAATTATACTAAATATATTTTTACTGTCAATGCAAAAATATGAAAGACTGCCCAACGGGCGGCTCAGTTTAGACGTTCCAATATGTTAATGTGTCATATACTTTCCTGGTGTAAAACATAAAAAATCCGCCTTTTCAAAACAGGCGAATTTTTGTTGCTCCAGAAAAGTATATGCCGCTTTACATTCTTAAAAATTTACATTGACAGTGAAATAATATCTAGTATAGTTTAAGTATATTTAAATAGACCCGCCGCTTAAAAAGGCGGATTTTTGTTGCTCCAGAAAGGTATATGCCGCTTTACATTCTTAAAAATTTACATTGACAGTGTAATAATATCTAGTATAAATTAAGTTCAAGTGAAATATTACCTAGTATAATTTAAGTATATTTAAAGATTCCCCAGAAGGGTATCCCGGATTGTCCCCAGTACAGGAGCAGAATTTTTCTTGGCAGTAGAAATATAGCCCCTGATCCGACAAAAGATTTTGGTTCCTTGCAGGGACCGGAATCCACCAGAGATCTTCTGCTGGACTTTGGTCATTCTGATATCCCGCTCCGCCTGGTTGTTGCCGAAGGGGATGCGAAAATCAAACATAAAGTTTAGTGTCTCTGTTCGGTGCTTATCAAGTCTTTCTATCAGGTTTCTTGCTTTTGGCTTTTTCGGTTTGCCTCGTTTACCCTTGGGTTTAGGTCAGACTTCAAAAAATGGATTCTCCTGATACCCGAGGGCAATGGTGCTGCTATAACGCCGCTCGAAATTAATAATCAGAAGGGAGAGTTCATATTGAAAACACCGCTGTGGAAGCCATCGGAGTACCGGATTACCAGGTCCAACATGGTTCGGTTTATTGAATTCGTCAACAACAAACACCAACAAAATATTTCCACTTACCTGGAGCTGTACCAGTGGTCCATAACTGACATTCCCTCCTTTTGGGAGGCAGTGTGGGAATTCGGGGGGATTGTTGCCAGCAGGCCCTATGAGCGAGTAGTGAGTAACTTGGATGACATGTTTAAAGCCCGCTGGTTCGAGGGTGCCCAATTAAACTTCGCGGAAAATCTGCTGCGCCACCAGGACGGTCGCACAGCCATTGTTTTTAGGAGCGAAACCAGCGCCACCCGCAAAATATCCTATAAGGAGCTTTACGGCCAGGTGGCGCGTATGGCTAGGTCCCTGCGGAATATGGGAGTTCAAAAAGGTGACCGCGTGGCCGGGTTCATGCCCAACATGATAGAAACCGTAATTTCCATGCTGGCCACCACCAGCATCGGTGCCGTCTGGTCCTCCTGCTCACCGGACTTTGGTATCAAGGGAGTGTTGGACCGCTTCGGCCAAATTGAGCCCAAAGTGCTGGTAACCGCTGACGGATATTTCTACAACGGCAGAACCTTTGACTGCCTGGCTAAAATACAGGGCATTTTAAAGGATATTCCATCGGTGGAGAGAGTAATTATGGTGCCATACACCTGCGAAGAACCCGATCTTTCCGGCATTCCCGGCGCAGTGCCCTACCGGGAATTTCTGGCCCCGGAACCCGCCTCGGAAATGGAGTTTGAGCAGGTATCCTTTGACCACCCGCTGTACATTATGTATTCTTCGGGCACCACCGGGGTGCCCAAGTGCATCGTCCACGGCACTGGGGGGACACTGATTCAACACCTGAAAGAACTCATACTGCATACCGACCTAAAGCGGGAAGACAATATTTTTTATTTTACCACCTGCAGCTGGATGATGTGGAACTGGCTGGTCAGTTCGCTTGCGGTGGGTGCCACGGTGATGCTCTTTGACGGTTCGCCCTTTTACCCCGGGCCCGGGGCACTCTTAAAATACGCCCAAGATGAAAGGATTACTGTCTTCGGTACCAGCGCCAAGTATTTGGCTACCCTGGAGGCATCAGGGTGCAAGCCCGGCAAGGAGTATGAACTATCGTCCCTGCAAGCGGTGCTGTCGACCGGGTCGCCGCTATCGGTGGACAGCTTCCACTATGTGTACCGGGATATTAAAGAAGACCTGTGCCTTTCCTCCGTTTCCGGCGGCACCGACATCATTTCCTGCTTCGCACTGGGAAACCCCATCGGTCCGGTGTACGCCGGGGAACTGCAGTGCCGGGGGCTGGGCATGAAGGTAGAGGCCTATGATTTTAAGGGCTGCCCGGTGGTTCAGCAAAAGGGCGAGCTGGTGTGCACTGCACCCTTCCCGTCCATGCCCATTAGCTTCTGGAACGACCCGGACCGCGCAAAGTACAGGGAGGCCTATTTTGATATCTATCCCAATGTGTGGCACCACGGCGATTATATTGAAATTACGGATACTGATGGCATGATCATTTATGGGCGTTCCGACGCTACTTTAAACCCTGGCGGAGTGCGGATCGGTACCGCTGAAATCTACCGCCAGGTGGAAAACCTGCCCGAGGTCGCAGACAGCCTGGTGGTAGGGCAAGACTGGGATAATGACGTGCGCGTTATTCTGTTCGTGAAGCCTGCTAAAGGTGTAGAACTGGACCAAGGGCTGGTGAATAAAATCAAAAAAGTGATCAGGGAAAACGCCACCCCGCGCCACGTGCCGGCCAAGGTTATCGAGGTCAAAGACGTGCCCTACACCATAAACGGCAAAAAGGTGGAGTTGGCGGTGCGCAACATTATACACGGTCG
The DNA here is from genome assembly GCA_964643075.1 of uncultured Peptococcaceae bacterium. GTDB lineage: Bacteria > Bacillota > Desulfotomaculia > Desulfotomaculales > Desulfocucumaceae > Desulfocucumis. The sequence continues at coordinate 2,414 of CAZXQO010000043.1, read as the reverse complement.
GCCGGTGCCGAACAAGGATGTACTGGCCAACCCCGAGGCGCTGGAGCATTACCGAAACATTCCTGAACTGCAGGAATGAGTTGCCGGCGGGTTCAAGGGGACCTCTCCGCCCCCGGGAAGGTGAGCAGGGCCAACTTGATTGAGAACAGGAATCCCTTTTTGGAGTAACTTTCCTTCTGGACATCTAAAGAGAGGAGGTGAAAAAGCCACAAAATAGAGAGGGGGTGAAAAAACCATAAAATCATTTGGTCGAAACCAATGTCTGGAGTAGATGACCATCATTACTAAGGGGGGTTAATATCATGAATTTCATTTCGAATAGGTCTTTCAAGACTTCCATAGAACAGCAGGCTGTGAAGTATCCAGAGGCAGTTTTTGTCGTGTATGATAATAATACTTGGAAATTTCATGAAATTCTGTACGGAGAAATGGTTGAAAATGTAGGTAGAGCATGTAACGCTTTTATTAAGCTCGGAATAGCCAAGGGAGATAGGGTAAACATCCATTGCGGTAACTGTCTTGAATATGTGGTCTCGTTGTTTGCTCTTGGTTGCATTGGGGCGATTATGGTACCAACCGATGTTTCTATATCTGAGAGTGAATGGGAATATGTATTAAACCATTCGGAAGCGAAAACTGTCGTGACAGAACCCGACTTTGTAGAGTCGATCGATAGAATACGAGGCAAATGTGCTTCCGTGAAAAATACAATCCTTTGTAAAACCAAACAAAAAAAGGATAATTTCCTATTGTTTTCCGATATCGTATCAGAAGCTACAGCGGAGATTCCAACCGTTGACGTTTCTCCTGAAGACGAATTTACCATCTACTACGGGAAAAAAATCGGAGCGAAGCACGAGGGAGTAGTTTTAACACAAGCGAATTATTGGTATTGGGCGGAAGTTGTTTCAAGAACACTGAAATATACCGATCGAGAGACGGTCTTTGAAGCTCGTCAAATTTCAAATCCGATGAATCAGATAAGCTCTATCCTGGCTTCATTTATTGCCGGAACGAGGCTTTTTATAAGTGACCGCTTTTATGAATCTGAGTGGATTCATCAAGTCGGACATTTTGCTCCGTACTGGCAGAAGCAAATGAACAGGGGATTAATCGGTTTTCTTAGCGCCGATCAAGTTCGACAGGTCTCTGCTCAAGCACCTACCCTTCGCGATAACAAAACCGCATTGAAGCTTCTAATTTATACGGGCGAATTAAAGCCGGAGGAACTCACAAGCTTTTCCAGTCGGTTCCAGACAAATCTGACGAGATTTTTCGGAATGCCCGAGTGTGTTGTTCCTCTTGAAAACCCTGTTTTTGAAACCGGAAAGGCAGAGTCAATTGGCAGCCCTACTTTTGGGACGAAGTTGAAGGTAATAGATGAAAGTAGATTGGCCATCGTAGGAAACCCGGGGGAGAATTTCTTTAAAGGGTACTACCAGAATGAAAATAAAACCGCCGAGGTTATCAAGGACGGCTATTTTATCACGGACTTCAATGTTAAATACGATGAGCAAGGATATTTTTACCTCGCTGAGTGATAAGTAAAAAAGGAGTGATAGCCATGAAAGAAGAGAAAGAAGGAAAGAAATTCGTATCGAGCTGTGCGAAGTGTAACGTACAGAAATGCGTATTTCCATCAAGAAAGGAACCTAGGCCCAAATTTTGCCCCGTCGTAGTTAACGCTGAAGAAGCGGAAAAGGCGAAAGAGGTATTATTTGCCGACCAGGCAGTGGGCACCGAAGACTACAAGATTAATATGGCTGCAGAATTTGTTCTCCATCAAGCTTTTGATGACGACTACGGGCCAACCCTGACCAGAATCGAAGAAGTCATGGAGTTCGCTCGAGTTATGAAGTGGAATAAGATCGGCATTGCCTGCTGTATTGCTCTCGTTGAAGAAGCAAGGCAAATTGATAGAATCTTTAATGAAAACGGATTTGAGACAGTCTCGGTCATGTGCATGGCCGCAGGGGGCACGAGGCATAGCGATGGTCTGGGCTGGCAGACCAAATTCCTCCAGGCTTTGCCTCTGTGCAATCCGGTCATGCAGGCTTACGTGCTCAACAGGGAGAAGACTCAGTTCAATATAGAATTCGGCCTCTGTGTGGGACACGATTTGCTTTTCAGAAAACATGTAGAAGCCCCGACTACCTGTTTGGCCATCAAGGATCGCGTCCTGGCAAACAACCCAGTCGCCGGCATCTATACGGCCAATCTCTACTATTTCAACAGGTATCTTCCGCAGGCTCATGTCTTTGGCAAGAAAGGGGAAGAGCTGTTTGCGCGAAGATAGATCGTAAATCCGGCCTTGTCATCATACAGGTGGAGATACCTTTTAGTCTCCTGGGATAATGGAATTGACCTTACCGCGATTTTATGGACACACAGAACGTGTGATACAATAAAATCAC
>CAZXQO010000042.1:0-33295 GCA_964643075.1 uncultured Peptococcaceae bacterium | reverse complement strand
GCCCGCAAAGGGCGTCCCAGTTGCTTCGCTATATCCTTCGCTGGCCGCTTCTCCAAGTATCCATCAACAAGCACCTGTATGTCGTCGTCCGTCCACTTAGGATGCTTGTATTTACTTAGACCCAAGTGCTTATAAATCGTTGAACTGCCCAGACCCATCACCCGCGCTACTTCGTGCCCGTTTCCGTGTTCGGCGTAGAGCTCTCGGATTCGCTGCTTTTCGTCTTCTGTGAGCACTCTTTTTCGACCAGAACCCTCACGATATCCCCAATCGACTTTCCCCGGGTGTAGCTCTCCGCTTTGAGCCATTTTAGCTGCGTCTTTGTCACTAGTACCTGCAATCTGTGCCACATCTAATCACCTCCTGTGTAATTGTGTATATAATAGGTAAAAATTTACCCCGAAGTCTCCCCTGGGGTCTGAAAAGCCTCCCTCCCCGGCCAGTGGGGAAGAAGGCTTTTGTTGAGATATATGTTGTTTTATTTTATCCGGGGATGTTTATTTTTATGATGTTTGACTTTCCACAGTCGCCACCGCCGGGTCTGGTGTGGCCGACTGAGGATCCGGCGCCGGTTTAGAAATGTTTTGCCAGAATGGGCGTATATTGTTCAGTGTATCGTGAATAAGGCTGCTCCATTGCCCATTAGACAGTTTTACGCCGCCCTTTGCCGCTAACTCTTTCGCCTTCTCCATAGCCAGGGTCAATTTGTCCGCACCTTTAAAACCGATTGCAGTAGCGATCTCTTCCGTGCTGTTAACGGCAATAGATGCAATGTTCTTGGCTGTTTCAATCTGCTTGGTGTTGAAGTGCTGCTGGATATACCGGGTCAGTGCGCCGCCTACGACGGTTACCGCCAAAAGGGACAGGTCACGCAAGGCATTGTAAATCAAGGTTTGAATTTGAGCGTCCATAATGATACCTCCGTAAATTTATTTTTAATACGTTCTTTCCTCCAGGTCGTCACTCAAAACTCCATCTTTTAACCAGCCATGGTATCCACCAGGCCCAAGATGATTGATTGACGGCATGGCGGTTAAATTGGGTACTTCGCCGGTGATTACCCAGCCGTTGGGTTTTCGTTCGTCGTTAGGGCCGCCACCGAAACGTGAATCTATCAGCCAGTGACTTCCGTTTGGCAAAACAATCATGATTGGTGGGCGCTTACCGTACCAGTCCTTAAAGTATTCAGGGGACAATATTTTCTCCTTGTATAATCTCAACTCCACCAGATCATCATCGCAATAGAACATATCTCCCGGTTGTAATTTTTCCTTCCCAGGGTAGTCAATTAACCGACATGGCCAAGGCATTATTTAATCACCACCGTTTGATTTTTCTCGTCCCACTCCACCGTACGCCCTAGCGCTTCAGCTATGGCCCTAACTGGCGCAATGGTGCGGCCACCGATCTCCACGGCCTCAATCTCCTTGCCGCCCACCTTGATGGTTACGGTTTTGATTTCCTCCGGCATGTTATCCCCCCTTTTCAAGTCGGCAAACAATCTGCCCCAGGGAAACCCGGGACCGGGACAGTTTGCCCGCTCAACTGAATCGATCCGGTAGTGTCCAATGATGTGGTCATTGTCTGCTGGTATGTCATGTTTTTTGATAAGGTAGTTATGCAGCCACAAGGACGCCTGGTACTGCGCCTCGGTTAGTGCATCCCCGGCCAGTCCCTCATGCTCAATACTGAGAGTATACTTGTTCGGGTTCGTGCCATCTTGCAGCAGCGCCCAGGAGGGCTTTTGAACCTTACCGTTTGCCCAGGCTGTGTCCTCATCCCTAACCAGTTGAAATATGTTCCCGGCCTTGGTCACAAGGTAATTGGCGCTGGCCTCTGACTGCGGGTTCTGCATCCAGGTCAGACACCCCGGGAAACGCCCCGCGGTAATGTGGTTCACTATGGCTATGGGTTTGTGGCCATCTCTGCCCCGGTGGTAATTCGGAGATCCTACAAATTGGATGTTCATTTCATCACCACCTGGTATCCCTTCTTCCCAATTTGGAGCGTCACAACCCGGTCAGGATACTCCAGTGTCACCATCTGCGTTGCATTGTCCCAGTCAATCTTCGTCGCCCCCGTAACATCAGCCAGGCCGCGAAGCTCCACCATGGTTCTGTCCCCGCCAGCAATTGGCATGAGTATAGGCGCCACATCGAAGCTCTTTATCTGCGCCGGTATCCTGGGAACAAAGGGAGTATCAAACTCCACCGCCCAGGCTTCAAACAAACAGGGCATGTTGGTGTCAAGGTCGCGCCACTCCGCGAAATGCTCGGCCATCTGGTAGAAGCCATTCAGTCCCCAGGTGATACCCCAAGAGTTAGGACCCCCAACAAAACGTTTATATCCGTCATAGATAAGGCTGCGATCATACTCCATCAAGCAGGTGCCATGGCCACCCAGCCATGTTCCTGCCGGATCTAGTATCCAACCATCCGCCCAGTCATCCCGGGTGACAAGGCTACCTATCAGCACCATGCGCCCGGAGGCAATAGCCTGCTCTATTTCGTCCAGGGTCCCCACGTTCAGCCGGGCGTAGGCTTTTACTTTGTATTTTGCCGCCTCTGCCATCATTTCGGGAGTAAATACCGGCTTCGACCAGTCCGGCAGGCTTGGGCACATACTCTCCGGGCAGGTTCCATATTTTAGTACTGTATCAAGCACTGCCCTTGGAGTGGTGCCATTTACATTGTCCGGCAACCCTGCCGCCTTATGGGATAGCCAATACACAAACCGGGGAGATAGGGTCCCGGGAGGCAGACCGTAATGTGCCTGCAGAATGGCAACCATAGCGTACGCAACGCATAACGGGCTTTGCTTTTGGTCAAGAATGCCGGTATCGTAGTGTTTGAGACTCGCCGCATCCGGTATCTTTACGGGTTCGGCAATAGCCTGCAGGGGCCAGTCCCGATTGTCTGGAGGAGAGGGTTTGACCGGCCAATCCTTGCATTTGGTGTTGATTAACTCTTGCCATTTTTCCAACGGTATCACCCTTTCCTTATTAGTTCTTCAAGTTGCGCCCCTTGCCGCGCCTGAGTTTCTTTAATCCCCTGTATCAGCGGTATTAGTTGCTTCATAACTTCGGTGTTATTTTCCACCACCTCGGCCATGTTTGTCTGATCCCCCTTGCCCCAGCGCTCAATGAATTTGTTCGCCAAATAAAAAAGGCCTCCGACACATACGAAGGCAATACCATATTGGGCCATGTCTGCTCCTGGCAAGTCCCCACCCCCGGTATCCAAAATCTGTTTTGCATGTCGAATCATGTCATGCTATGCTTGCCTTGCAGGCACCGGGGCGTAATCCCGGGACGCTCCCGCCACCTCCGGGGGAGCGTTGGCCTGCAACACAGACGGGCATAAAAAAGACGCCCTCTTCGGCGCTATGCTTGCTGCGCATTTTAAGTCGAATGCGTATTACTTCGGCTTATTTACATTTTCCAACTCCGTTAAACGCTTATTTATATCAGTTAGCTGCTGGAGGATTAATTCTAATATGGTCTGCTCTGCTGGTTTTGCTTCAAGGTTTACCTTTTTTACATACGCCGTAATTTCTTGAATATCTTTTACCTTCATTGCGCTGTCACCTCTACCTTGTTATATTGCAGCATCGTACTATTACCAACACGAACCCTGATTAGTCTTGGGGTACTGGCAGTAATTTGGAGAGTTGCCGTAAGAGTTACCGGGTTTACTGCCACCGTAGAAATTATATCCCCATTATCGTTATAAAAAGTTACTTCGTTAAGGCCCTCCCTTACAGTAGCAGTTATAGTAACTGTATCGGTACCATCTGCATGGATGATGCTTTTGTCAATGGACAGATGACCGGCTCCAATGTATCCAAGTAGATCATCTTCAGTTTTAATCTCCCAGGAGTCGCGTTGTGTAAAACCCTCTCTGAGGATGACGTAACCGTCAACTAATGAATATACATGCGCTTCCAAGAGGTAACTATAATCAATGTCAAGTTCGCCGTTTATATTTGGCACTTTAAATATGTCCAACACATAACCCCCTATTCTACTTCATATAGCCATTTAACTTCAACACATCCCCCGCCGTTATTTGATAGAACTTCGATTTTGAGGGACTGTTTGAAATCAAAATCCATACGTCCGTCCCCACTTGCTACATCAGAGCATATTGTTAAACTGCCGTCTTGTACAGCTGAAATTATATTAAGTGCGGGAATAGATTGATCACTTGTTGTCGTTACCGTACTTCTGCCCCATAATAAAACGTAGTCATCAATAGTTATTTTTATGACTCCATAAAAAGAAGTATTAGTCGTCCTGAAAGTCAGCAGTTTCAGGCGACCTCTACCAGCTACATTTAGCGCTGTTTGCAGCGTTCCCTGAGTAGTGGTATAACTGCCCTTTGCGGATGCTAGTCCCCTAGCTTTTTGCCTGGTAGAAAGCGCAGCATCCAAATTATCCAGCTTCGCGGCTCTTGCATCCGTTAATCTTGTGTTTAGATTGTTAATGTAATCCAGGTATGCCGCCCTTGCTAACGTTAGCCTGTTGATAAGCAGTTCAGCCAACCGCGCAAAGATAGATCCTGACGCATTTGCAGCGTCGCCGGTTGTTCCTAAACCTGCCAAACGTTGGAATATAGTGGATGCCCCAGATGCCTCGGTGTTGTAACCGAGTTTATCCAATAGGTCAATCAACAATACCATTTCTTCGACCGTCAAATTAACTCACCGCCTTTGTAATGCTTGTTACCTGGCCGCTTGTACGGTTTACCGTTGTTGTTATAGTCCTAGTCCCTACAGTCGCCACGACGGATGATACCTGCCCGGACGTCCTATTAACTGTGACACTTGTCACCGTCGAGTTATCAGATGGGTCTTTTACCGCCAGGGAAGAAATTTGTCCCGAGGTGCGCGTCACTTCTATGCGTCTGGTGTCTGTTTTGACCAGAAGAGTTTTGACTTCCTGGGTGCTTTTATTATTGGTGCCGGCATTTATGTACGCAGTCAAATCACTCGCCGCAGCAGCACCTATAGCCGCCGGCGTAACCCTATCAGAGCCGGCTGTCCCGTGTGAGGACGCGTGAGAGTTTGGCGGATAGCTGGCTGGTGCCGGGTGCTGGTGATCATCCCTGGCCGCGCTCGTGCCTACCCCGGCGTTGCCCGTGCTGCTAGGGGTGATGGTTGCCGGTATCGTAGATGCCAGCGGCGTATTTGTCGCCCCGGCAATGCTGATCCCGGCCCGTATGTCCTGTACGTTGCCCACCGAAATAGAAGTCACTCCCGCTCCCACGCTCACCGCATATATCCCGATAAATCCCGTGTCCGGCTGTGGCTGCAGTGGTGATGGCGCGGATACCCCGGTAACTACCTTGATCTGCCCAACCCCGGACGCCCCGGTGCCCGTATAGCCTACTTCAATAAGGTCAATCCTGGGATATGTCGGGTTCGCAGCAACAAGGGTCAAAGCCTGTACCGGGTCGGCATCGTATCCTATCCTTCTGCCGCCTACCCAGGCTGTACCCGCCCCCACGTTGATTGTCATGCCGCCGGGAAAAGTCAAAGCAAAGTCCGTGCCCGGATGCAAAACGCCGTTGCCAACGAAATCCTTGTCCCGGTTGATAAACTCACTCGCCGAATACTTTACATGGTCAAAATAACTGCACGTAATTGTCAAAATCACACCCCCTAAATAACCGTTATCACGGCGTCAGAAGCTTGGGCCGCCGTTGATGTGTCCGTTCCGTTGTGGTAGATAATCGCCGATGACCGCGCCATTTTCGCCTTCTGGACAGCGTTTTCAAGGTCGAGATGGTTATAGCTCAGACCACCGGGATTCTGGACGTGTACTTCGAATGCAAACAAATCTGTCGCCGTGCTAAACCCTGCCTCACTAATTGCGCTCTCGCCAATCACAAAAGCCCCCGGGCCGTATTCAAAGATGGTCGGAGCATAACCCGTAAACTGCTGCACCACCTGCTGAACACTGCTCACCGTGGGCCCGTTGACATAGGCCGGTATGATAGATAATAGCCGTTGGCGGTATGAGCCGTCGTCCTCCCCGTTTCTCCTTGGCGCCTCCAAGTCCTGACCATGACCATCCAGAGCCGCGCCCGTTGCAGTTGTCATGCTAAACTCGGCAGACAAAGGGTTGGTAACGACATCAATAACCCCCGGAATGGCCGCGCTATAGAACTGATAATACGGGTCGTACTGGTCTAGCGCGTAGCCTATCGCCCCAAGCACCACGTCATAAACCTCCGCTTCAACATCGTGTGAGTCCGGGAAGAGGCTTTTCAAAAAGTCTGCGTAACCCAATAGCCTATCACCCCCTATACCGCTGTTACCGTAATCGTCCCGGCCTGCGGCAGTTGGCCCACGGTTACGGCAGTATCAACAAATGCAGTAGTCGCGTTTACCACCCCGCCGACGCCCATAGCCGCCGCGACCAATTGGGAGGCATATACGTAGCCGATATCCCCAGCACCTGCCCCGAGGTTGTTGATATACTTCGCAACCGCTGCCTGCACTGCTGCAATCGCCGCCGGTGGATCATACCCGGGCAACAGGTGTATTTGCAGCGCAGCGTCAACCGTCAGCGCCGTAGGTACCTGCTCCCTGGCGTCGTCAGTAATCGGCCTGCCTGCGTCAATAGCCGCCTGGACAGCGGCCTGCAGCGCTGCGTCGGGAATCGTATTGTCCTGCCCCACAATAAACACGTCCACGGTACCGGCCCCCCGGTTCTGAGATATGACCGTTGCCGATTGGATACCTGTGACATCCAAGGCGGTTTTCTGGTACCAGGCCGCAGTTCCCCGGGCAAGACTTGCAAACACTGCCAATGTCCTGGCTCTGAGCAGGTCATCTGTTTCCACATCCATCCCATTGTCAATGTCCGCGCCAAGTGTAACCCCGTCAATCCCCGGTGTCGCGGAACTAACCACCAACGGGGTATTGGCCGCAAGGTTCCCGCCTGATCCGGATGTTTGCGCCGTTGCCGTCACCTGTACCGATACCTGACCAGCCGGGAGGGAAGCGTCTGCATTAGTCGCAAAGGTAATCACATTGCCGCTGGCGTCCGGCAGGGTAGAAACCAGTGTGCCTGCCGGTATGTCTGTCGGGCTGATCGAAGGCGTGAGCCTTGTAAAGGTAAAGGTTCCACTGGCTGCCACAACAGGCTTGCGCGTTACCCCGTAGTCTGCCGCCTTGTTGTCCAGATCGGTGCCGGTTGCTGTAGAGATGTAGGCCGCTTGCCTTGCCATGTATATCGCCAGGGTTATCGTGTCTACCGCCGTGGCCACCGCCGAAAACATGGTATAGATCACGCTGCCGGAGTTGAAGTCCGTTACCTTCGGCGTTCCTCCGGCCCAATTGTCTGGGTTTTGCATGTAATCAATCATGTTCTGCCGAATCGTGTCTTGCTCAGAAGTGTACTGTGTGGTCATAGAGTCCTACCCTCCAATCGGCACCGTGCCCGATTTTGTCCCGCCGCTAACCGTGACAATAGTAAAGGACAGCGATATGTTTCCGCTGCCCTGGCTTATCTGCATGTTGTTTACTGATGCTACCCTGGTGTCCTGGAGTATCGTGGTTTGGGCCTCCGTTATTATCTTGCCTCCGAGGTCTGCCGTTATTGGCTCGTCGATGTACTGCCCCAGCAGTGTGCCGTAACCTGGCGCGAATAGATAGGTGCCCAGGGTAGTGGTAAGCCGCAGAGCCACCGCCTGCCAGATATTGTCCGTGGGTTCAATGTGGCCCACAAGGTCAAGGTCGCCGCTCTGGGTATAGCCCAGGTCTCCGCTGTTAAGTTTTACGTCCACGCCAATGGACGGGTCGGACGGCATAGAAATAACACCTCCTACGGGTGGAACCTAATTATATATGTCGTTTTTTGTTACTTCGAAACCTACCACATCATTTAGTTCAGATGAATCAAACCTTGAGCTATTCAATAAACCGAAAATTTTATTATTGTCAATCTTGATGTGTGATGCATGTTTAAGGATAATGCGACATTCGCCTTTAAGCATACATCCCTTTACTTCGATGTTATCTAATCTATTCTTGGCTTTAGTTGGACGAATTTTCAAAACGACACCATTTACATCTGCCGTAGAATTAAGAAGTTTAACTGTATTGTTCTCATACACCGCGAAACCGTAACCTGCGTGCCGAACAGGATCATAGTTACAAGCAGCATGGCAGTCACTTATAATTAGATCGTAATTTTTTAACACATCAAAAGGTTCACCGTAATAAGTAGTATGATTACCATAGCAACCGGTAAATCTAATATGTTCACTGTTTTCACTTCTGAATAAACTTTCTTCGCCATTTTTAACAACACAATCCGTAATAGTGGCCTTATTGGTACGGTTAATTTCAATGCCGTAACCTTTAACATACGATAAAATACCGGCCTTAATATCGCCAGGATGCCACCTGCTATATGTATCGTGAACATAACAACCGGCTATATTTATACACTTAGTCTTGAACATTGCCTTGTCGGGGCGCTCATAGTTAAAATCCGGCGAAGATGAATTGGTTATTATTCCTCTTCCCTCTACATTTTTAACTTCCATGTTTTTTATGGTTACGTCTGTGCTGTCATAAATAAAAACACCTCCACGGTGCTTTTCCCTGGGATGCGCCGCATTACAGTTGCCATCTATGGTTCCTCCATCGAGCACAACATGTGACGTATCTTTAATCATAAAGCCGGGAGGTAGCCATGTTTTATCCAGGTGGGGCAATTTTAAGCCGTCTAACCCGTTATCGACAAGTTTAAATATTGCGCCGCGCATTATTAGATGGGCATTGCTGGGTACGTTAATACTTGTGATTATATAGTTTCCAGGAGGACACATAACCGTACCATTGCCCTTATTTGAAGCAACAATTAAAGCTCTGTTTATCGCCGCCGTGTCATCAATCGAGTCATTTGCTATGGCCCCAAACAAACTGATATCTGTAGTTTGATGCCTTCTAAATAAAAGCAGCGCCAGCATTATTATCAGTAAGGGCACAATAGACAGCAGTTTAGTTTTTCCTCTAATCTCGCATCACCGCCCTCATCATCTTACTCGCCTTAACTTTATTCGGACGGTATTGCTGGTAGTACAAATGGATTAATACAAAAATCATCCTCCAGGATGAGGGATAAAATTGACCATTCGACGAAAATTACACTACAAGGAGGCGCAAAATGTTAACAAAAAAATTATTACTTGCGATAATGACTGTAACCATTTTCCTTGCTGCTATCTGTATACCCGTTTATTTTCAGCTTGCAGAGCCTTATTTTGCCCCAACCGCGATGAACGGCATTAATATATATGAGCACGGTAATCTTGTTGATTCCAGCGCAATGAATTTAGCCAAGGGACGGCTTGCAGGCGACCTCAAAATAGAGGAATCATATCCTTTGCCCGGAATACTTACAGCTTCTTTAATTGCCGTTACGGGATTACCCTATACGCAAGTAGCCTATCTTCCTCTTGCTGGGTTAGGTGCATTACTGTACTTTATACTCGGAAGGTACATATTACACGACAAGATGAATATTTACGCTGCTTTATTGGCCGTAGTTTATTTTGGTTTTGCCGCTTTAAAACAATTTCAAGGTCAGACAAATGGTAGAGCTATTTTAGGGGCCATAGTAACTCTTCTCTTTGTGTACAGTTTTCTACGACTTTTGGGAAGTCCCAAAGGTAAATTTTTCTCATATTTACACTGGTTAATTATATGTTTAATTACTGCCGGCATGGCTGGTGGTACTCACTATACCGCTGCATTAACCGTCATTGCTATCACTGTCGTCAGTTTTGCAACACCACAAAATAGATTTAGTATTGTGAATATGCCTCGTGGTTTGTGTATATTTGCATTTGCTATAGTCCTTTTCCTGGCCCCTCCAATATTATCCTCATTAGCCCCCGATTTAAGTATACATAGTTTGGTAAGTCACATTTTAGACATAATCAAGGAGAGACTAGGCAAAGAAAATACAGGTCTTCAAGAGGCGTTTTTGCAAACAGATATGGGCAGCAAAGTACGCCTATGGTCTTTGCGGATAATCACATTACTATCCTCCATTTCCGTAGTAATAATTTTTATTTGGGGAATCGTCAACAAAAAACAGCGCGATTCACGGCAATGGTTATATTCTGTAATTATAATTGGCATACTAAGTACAGCGATTCCATACTTATTAAAGTCATCTTATATTAATACCAAGGATGCTTATACCTTTCTTTGTGCTATGTGTCTTTTGTTTCAATTTAGAAAATATAAAATATTCGGCATTGCCGTTACGATATTGGTAGTAGTATTCACCCTTACCAATTTGAATTTTACCCTACAAGGAGGGTCTTTTGCAGCAAAACCATTCGCTGCCGAAAAGACCCAACCTATAGCAGCATACTTATCGCAAAATATTTCGAACAGTTCTGTGGTCGCAGATGCAGGTTATGGAGCAAATATATGGTTGCACCTTGCGAATCAACAAAAAAACTCTACAATCAATGTATCACCCATTGGTCAGGATGCGCTTTTGCTTAATAAGGCTCAATTAAACTCATTTGCAACAACTATAAGTGCGCTTGAGCGCAAAAAAATGGATTACCTCTTACTGAATATTGATGGTAAACCATTCTATGGTGACACATGGGGTTACTCAGTTAATTTGCATCGGGGCATATGGTTAGAAAATTTACCGCTAAATACAACCTACGATGATGGTCGATTTGTTTTGTGCAAAACCAAATAAAACATGGAAGGAGCGTGAAACATTTGTTACTAAATATCTTTTTACTATTGACGGTTGCTTTTGGCATTACGGCATGCTTGATGGAAAATTACAAAGAAGGTTATTACAGCAAACGTATAAGCATAATATGGCACCTGCTTATGTGTGTAGACGTTTATTTGGTCTTGGTATCACCTTGAATTATGATTGTGTTCCTACAATTGTACCGTCAACATCTGATGTTGGAGTGCCGTCTTTAATGTAAAGCTTACCATCTGTTGTATTTACCCACAATGCATATGACCCTAAATATAATGGACTTTGCCACGTGCCGTTAGTTGTTATGGCCCCGGTAGTCTTATTGATTTTAAAGGGGGCGTCAATCAATGAACCAGAGTTATACCTTTCTATAGAAAGATTACTATCGGCCCCCATGTTTAAGTTCCACTGTTGCACTGTTGACCGTGCGAATCTTAATTGGGCATAATCATCTGTAAATGCGTTTAATTCTAAAGCACTGCCATTGACATTCTCAAAGGTAATTGGGTCTATCCTTAAAATATTAGCAATAACCTCTCGGCCACTGCCCACAACTGGCGTATTACCAATACTTTTAAAATAATTAACTCTACCCGTCCCAATAAAACGAATCGGATTTACGTCACTGTCTATCCCATTATAGGTATTACTATTAATCGCAATGGCTAAGTTAGGGTTAACGCCATTATCTTCAATTTCAACTGCAGCGCACAGTGGATTCTCATTATTCCACAGAAAGAAATTCCCGGTAATATCAACATACTTAGTATTTGCTACTCTTATCCCAGCCTTTTGACAACTATCAAGGTAGCATCCCAGCACCCTTGTATTGCCATTTCCGTTTGTGATAATCCCGTAATCCGGTCGGTAATTGATGGGATCTGTCGCTACAGGAGTACTTTTAACTCCATTTGTATTGCAAGTAAACGTAACGGTATTACCCGTTCCCCCTGTCGTCCATCCAGTATACGTAGCATTTCTAATTATTGTAGCAGTCGCATTTATATCGGCATTGTCATGTGATGGAATTGAAACAACAAACGATACACCATCCAGTGTAATAGTTAAATCCCTTGCAACAGGGCTACCGTCTTCAACCTTCAATGTTTCAACTTGTTGCACTGAAGGTGTTCCTACTGTTGTAGTCTTTATTGAAAGGATAGACTCATATGCCCCCCATAAATGGCAATCAATAAATGCGTTTTGACCACCACCATCTAAGATACAGGCCACTTTTGGAGAGCTTATTCTGACATTGATAAAGTTATTGTCGATTGCATAAGCACCTAACTCAATCCCATAATCTGGTCTTACTGATGGATCGGAAAAATCAATGAAATTTGTACGCATAAATATGTCTTTGATTGTACCTATGCCAAATGTATGTTCACGTCCAAGTCTTATCCCGGATACATTAAAATTCCTAAGATAGAGTCCTGACAACTCAAAATTAGATAGCATGTCAATATCAAAAACGCGGTCCACCTTTTTATTGCCATCGACAGTAAAATTTTTAATTGCACCACCTAAAATATTTCCACTGCCCTTTGTGAATAAAGCTGGCAATGTGGTTTCCGAATTAACTTTAATAGTTGTCAAGCCATATCCTGCACCCTCAATATAAATCGGCCTATTTTCCGGCATTGCGAAAGACTGAGTCACAGTTAACGTACCTGGCGGGATGTATACCGACTTTCCAGATGCTATGGCCTTGCTAAATGCCACTGAATCGTCTGTTACACCGTCCAGTTTAGCCCCATAGCTGACAACGTTGGCAACGCCCTGCCTGTCCTCTGCCATTTGGACAGCGCGCATACTGTCCGTTATGGTGGCGTTTACCGGCAGGATAAACGAAAATAGCGACAAAAATACCGCCAGTAGCGATATGACTGAAAACAGTTTTAAGTTTCTCTTAATCATTTAGGCCACCGCCCTTCCTTTTATGCTAACATCCCCGCCAGATACAGCCGCTATTCTGGCCCTAAAAGCCACGAATCCAGTTAGATTGTCCACCGTCCATGCCTCCGTGCCGGTACCTATTGTATTTGTTGCCAGTATGTTCAGGGTTGGATTAAAACACGTCCACTCAATCCACTCGCTGTTGTGAGTCTGTACCTCAAAAACAACAGTCCGGCTGGTTGCAGTACCGTAAATGGTGAATGATATGGTTGATTTCCCGCCAATCGTGTAGGGATTGCCGTTACCGGGGGCGTCAGCGGCATCCTGGAAAGTAATGTCCTCTGTGTACCTGTCAACCGCCCGTGACGGCATCGGATCGCTAATGCTTACAGGTGTCCAGATATATACACCGGAACCGGGTGACGTCTCCTTCTTTGCGTATAAACCGGAAGGCACGGCATGGTATCCCTGATCGTCAGGTACGGTTATATATGGGAAACCGTTTGTACTCTTTGGAATGAAGGATAGTGGCGTCCCGTTTAATAAGTCCCATGCGGCCAATATTGACACCTCCATAATAAAAGCCGCCCTTATGGACAGCTTGAAAGTATTGTTGCTCCTATAGTGGCTTAATCGCCAGGTACTGCCACTCTGCTTGCGCTACTCCCACTGTTCCGTCAAGAACCAAAAAATTAAACAGCTTGTTATTAATATTAGCTGTCTCATTTACATCAAAAATCTTTATGCCATTAATAAATACTTGTATTTTAGGGCCAACAGCTACGACGTTAACCCTTGTAAACACTGACGTAGACCCTATATTTACACTACCCAATTCAGTTGTTACATTGGCAACAATTTTGAACAATTTTGCTAATCCACTAGAAAGAAATTGGACAAACATGCGATCAGTAGCACTTAGATATCTAAATACAAGCAGCCTGAGATCGGCACCCGCAACCAGTCTGCATACTGTTTCAGCTTCAAAGTTGCTATAGGCGTACCATGCTGGTAAGTTCATAAAAGCATTCACTGCTGTAGTTGCCCTCAATCTTATCCCTTGTGAGGTTTTATCTTTTGCTCCTGCCGAAAGGTTATACTCAGGATTAATTGCCCCCGTCACCGCAAAATCATCATACCACCTGCCGGATTTAAACACCGGCAGCGCAATAGGGCGGGATGTTACCAGTTGCATATGCCCGCCCCCTTATATTTTGATAACGCGAATACTCGCCGTGAATCCCTGCCCTGCGCCAAGGGCGGTATCATTGGAAAGCACCAAGCGACCAGCAGCATCCAGAAGCCAGCCTTCGACTACCACAGCCTTTATGCCGGAGGCTGCAACGCTCCAGCGGGTTAGTTCGGGGTACTGCGTACCGCCGCCGAAGGTCAAGGCCTTGTTTTGCGCTACAACCGTTAAGGCAGTATTTGCCGAAGGGTTGTAAATCTCCACAAGGTACTTCGCGTTGCCCTGTAAGACGGCAGGCAGCGCAACGTCAACATTTACGGCTGTATTTATCAGGGCTGAAGCTGCCCATGTCGCTGAAAGGTCGGCGCCTACCTGTGTGTTGCTGCCTGTTAGCGCAACATTAGCCGCCCCGCCGCTCCCCTGCTGCGCCTCGTAGCTGTCCGTGGTGGGATTGTGGTACATCGGTATCCGTACAATGTTAGCAGCGCCCTTGATAACGCCTGAAATCCAGTTTACGACTGACAATTTTCACTCCCCCTATCCTGCTTTGACTTTGCTTGACCCCGACACGATCCGCCCGGTTATGGTGTGTACGACGTTATCCGGGTCGGTATAGGTGCCCGAGGCTGCTTCCGTGTAATCCCCCACCCTGGCCACCGGTTGCCCACCTCCGGCCAACTTCAAAAGTCCCGCCGGGTTAATCTCCACGTCGCCGCCAACATCAAATTTCAGCAGGCTCCCGCTCTTATGCAGCATGACAACCTCACCCGGCAACAATCCAGCGGGAGGCGCATCTGAATCGTTAAAATTGCAGCAGAGCACCTTCCCACAGTTCAGATCCCCATGCTCGAACAGAACGGTTACCTCCGTCCCGACATCCGGAAGAGCCACCAGTCCAAACCCTGGTCCGGCGTACAGCGTACCGATAGGCAGCCAGCCGGTTTCAATGCCAAGGGGTTGAAGCAGCACCTTCGCCATGTACTTGGTCGGGTCAGCGGAGGTTATTGTTCCGCTGCTGGCAACCATAATCTGCCCCGCCTGCTTGCCGCCAAGGTGTTTCATTAACTCCAGCATGTCCTGTCCCTTATACATCATGTCACCCCCTGGCTATCTGCAACTAAAAACTGGTTGCTGAAGCTGCAGTCAATCGCATACCCGCTGCTTAAATCAAAACTGTGCTTAACACGATTGAGATAGTAATTGTCAGATAACCCC
Organism: uncultured Peptococcaceae bacterium; assembly: GCA_964643075.1. Classification (GTDB taxonomy): domain Bacteria; phylum Bacillota; class Desulfotomaculia; order Desulfotomaculales; family Desulfocucumaceae; genus Desulfocucumis. Next base: position 18,230 of record CAZXQO010000042.1, on the reverse strand, counting down.
TGCCCAACACCGTACAGAACAATTTTCCTATCAATGCCCATGTCAGTGTTGCCCGCCGCCGTGATCTGACCAATAAGTTGTGACCGGGATAACTCCCCGAGAATCGACGCCGCTTTCTTCTGTGCCTGCTCCCGTGTCAGTCCTGGGATGGTGTACGTCTCAATGTACTGCTGCCGCTCCCCGGTCTGCCCGCCGATTCGCTTGGCATACTGGCTCGTACTCTTAGCAGTCTCAATGATCCGGTGCTTCCCGTTACGGTCGTAGGTGATTACCTTCACCATCAGGTCTTTCGCCGCATGAGGCGACCGCTCTATCTCCAGCCGCTCAATATCATATCCCCAGGTGTAGGGTATGGGGGCCTGATTAACGTAGCCCGTTACGGTAGCATAGGGGCCAAATAACAACTGCTTGCCCTTTACCCGCACAATGAAGTTCTCTTGCCGGGCCAGGAACAGCAGCAAGTCCCACTCGGTAGTCTCATTCCCCATAACGGCGCTGTTCTGGTTGTAGTAGGTACCGGCCAGGGTGGTGGTAGGCGTTATCACCGGCGTTAACCCGTGCTCTGCCGCAAACTTAGCTGCAATGGCACTGCTGGTCATGTTGGGCAATTTGTTCGTTACCTTTGTATCAATCATCTGCCCCACGGCGTTCCGTCCTGTCAGGGTGACAATTTCCCCGGTATCGTCAAAATCCCAGCGGGCAGTATCCATGTAGCCATCCATAATCTGTGTCAGGTTGCCCACTCCGAAGTAATCCGGGTTTCTGGGGTATCCAACATAAAGTTGCACCGGAATGGTATCTTGCCCTAAAAGGATGCTCTGAAAGTCCGGCCCGTTGGCCAGAACAGTTTCACCGCCCTGCGTATCCCTAACAAAAAACGGCAAGACCACCTCAAAGGAGTCTGCCGCTGAAAAACCATTTTGCTCTGCGTAAAAACTTATGAATCTTACCTGTAGGCCGGCCACTACCGCAATTCCCCGGGCGGCGTGAACCGTGTTTCTGCCGCTCCTGTAGGGTAAAATGTTCTGGTACAATAACCACCACCGCCTATGTCGGGATTATTAGCTTTTGGCCGATCTCCAGGGTACCCGGATTTTTGATGCCATTTGCCTGCGCAATCCTGGTCCACTGCGCCCCGCTGCTGTAGAATTTAACGGCCAGTCCCCAGAGCGTATCCTTAGAGGCGACAATGTGCGACTGCTGGGGCTGTTTGGTCTGCGTGTCAGGTGAAGCGCTTGCCGTTGATGCTGCCGCCGTACTTGATGCGGCCGCTACCGGAGCATTTGCCCCCTGGATGCTTATCCCGTTTACCGTGGTGCCCGGGCCATAACTGACCAATGGCTGCAATTCGATCTGGTACGGGATATTGTAGTCGTTCAGGTACTTGTATTTGAACTTCGTCACCATCACCATGCGGCTTATTGTGCTAATGCTCATCTGCACGGCTTTAGCGTTTACCCGCATCATGCCCACCTGTACACACCGCTGGAGGGCTTCGGTAAACATGAACGTGCCCTCCCAGGCTATGGGGTCATCCCATGCGCCCAGAGGCTGAACATCCAGGCCGCCGCCAGGGAATTTGCGAATAGCAAGTATCTGTTCCCCGCCCAGGTTTATTTCAGAGGGTAGCTCGTCGGTGTAAAATTCAACGGTACCGAGGGTTAGGTTAGGCACGAATAATCACACCCCCTACCATGCCATTACTGGTTGTGTTGGTCGCGTAAAGGATATGTTTCTGCCTTTGCGGCCAAGTTTGCGAATGACGGCATCGGCTATGGCATCTTCTGATTGCCCCGGGGCGGCATTAATAGTAATATTGTAAGTATCGCCGCCGCCGCCCAGCCTGTCATTCGAGATCACCTGACTCCCCCGGGGCAGGTTAACCAGTTCCGGGCCGCGCTCACCAACCCAAGCAAATCCGCCCGGGTGATAACTCGTACCGGAGGCATATCCGGGAACATTACCTACGTTTGTAGCTGAACTTCCGCCTGGTCCCGCTTCTGATGTTGAGAATATCTTTTTTAGCCAGCTAAAGGCGGTTTTAAACCACTCAATAACGCTGCGCACCTTGTTGACAATAGCGTCCCATGATTTTATAGCCCAATCCTTAATGTATGCCCATATGGCTGTTACCTTGTCCCGAAAACCCATGAAATTTGTATTCCAGGCGACAATTGCAGCAGTTATGATTGCGCTTACACCAAGTATAATCCAGCCGATGGGGCCAAGACCAATAAGCCAAGCCGCTGCCATGCGGGCACCGGCGATAAGAGCTTGGGCACCGACACGGAGAAGAGTTAAGCCGAACCTGCCAACAAGAGGCACAACCCTTTGCAAAAACATGGATAATCGGCCCAATGTCTCATAACCAACGGTTTGAAATATCCTAAAGAGAAACATTGCAGGCTTTGCTAAACCGACAAATCCAGAGCCAACAAGCCTAAGCCATGTTAATACCATGCCGGAAGTCCGAAGGTAGCCGATAGCGCCGGTAAACAACATCAGAGGGCCAACTATTAACATAACGGCCGTAGCAATGCCAGCGAAAGAAGCAACGAATTTTACAACCTCTGGATGAGCCTTACCAAACTGAACCATTTTTGTCAGTACAGAATTTAACGGCGTCAATATGCCGACAAGACTATTCTTCAGGTTATCTCCTATCATGGTATTTAAGTTTTCCAGGTTTGAATGCAGAACGTGCATCTGCCCTTCGTAAGTGCCCCGATACTTGGCGATCTGTTCATCCAGGCCCGGCATTTTCTTTGTGCTTCCCATGATAGCCTTCATGCTTTCGCGGCCTGTTTGGCTAGACAAGATAGCGGCCACGTCCGCGCCCTGTTGCCCGAAAATATGAACCATTGGGCGCAAGAGGTCTTGATACTGCAAATGCTTCGCTTCTGTGCTCTTGATTAATCGGTTCATTATCTCCGCAAATGGAAGGGCAGCACCCTTTTTATCATGGAATATATCACCCGACCAACTATCAACCTTTAACTTACCCTGCTTTGTATAATGAACCCTTGCATCATTCAGCCAGCCAAGGCGATACATTTCCTCGTTAGCCATGCCGCCACGCATCAACCCGGGCGTTAGGCGTTCATAGAAGTTTTTCAAGTGAGTACCGGCCATGCTGCCCTCTATACCCATCCTGGACATCAAAGCAGTAGATTTTAGCGCGTCCTCTGGAGTGCCGCCTAAAAGGTTCATATATGGTGCAGCATACTTTAGAGTTTCCGCCATTTGCGGTATTTTCGCCGTGCTGGTCAATTGAAGCTTGGCTACCATATCAGCGAATGGCTTCATTTGCTCCGGTGTCTGAAGGTTAAACTGGTGAGCCATGCCCAGGAAGTTTTTAACGGTTTCTTCTGGGGTAACAGCACCATGGGTTTGCAATTCAGTTACTTCGGCAAGGTTGGTTGCAAACTTGGTCGCTTCCTTAAGCCTCTCAATATCGTTTATACCGCCAGCGCCAAGTATTTGCATGTTCTTTAATACATCAGACTGCGTGTAAATCGTAGGCATGGAAATATCCATTGCCGCATTCTTTAGTTCTTTTAACTGCTTCGCTGTGGCACCCGTAGTAATTCCCAAGCTTGTCAGGGTGGTTTCCATTTCCGCTGCTTTTTCAATACCCGGTTCCAATGCCTTGGCTAGTCCGATCCCTGCCAGCGTTATAGCACCACCGATGAAGGCCATATTTTTAAACCTATTTAGCCGCTCTTGAACTTCTTGAGCGCGCCTGTCAACCATTCCCATTTGCACTGCCATGCGCTCCATGGGGGCGGTAAGCCTATCGACGGCGCTGAAAAGGACGGCGACTTCGAAGGATTTTTCAAGGAAGGACATAAGGCATCGCCACCCCCACTCCAAATAATAAAAAACTGCCCGGAGGCAGTTCTATCATTTTAATAATTCAACAGGCAGTATTCCTTTTGTTCCGGTTAATTCTCCTGTGGCAACCTCCACGTTTGCTTTTGAAAAACCTCTGTCAATAACGGTTACCTTGGTTCCGGCCCCCAGTGAATATAGTTCCTTATTGTCCAGCATCCTTTGAATGGCGTCCTTATTGTTTGCATTCGCCATCTCAATCAACTTATCCATACCCTCTGACGATGTTGCCATTAACGTGTCTTCGGATAAAACAACATCATTTCCCGCGCTGGTTTTTGTCACGTCATTGATGGGCACATTGTTTTTACTTACCCCTCCGCAACCCGCCACGACAAACAACAGAGCCACGGCCATAAGCAACAAGATCAATTTTTTCAAGGCATCGCCTCCCGTTTTTGCTAAATTATAACATATAATTTTTGCGGGAGGGTAAACAAAAACACCCTCGCGTGAGAGTGCTTCGTTTAGTTCCCTTGCCCTGTCATGCCTTGCCGCACCAATCCTCGCCATGCTCCACCTGACCATGCCCCACCAAGCCATACCTCGCCTGGTTTATCAATCACTCCAAACCAACTCGCGCCAGTTCGGAGGAATGATCCCATCTTTTAACGCTTTTGCAATCATTCCCCTGTGCCGCTTATCATCCCGGAGGACATGGCACCTGCGGCACAGAGTTCTAAGATTTTTCATTTCATTGGTACCAAGTTTCCCGCTTTTAATGTGGTCAATGTGGCATTTATTTAACATTACAGGAGTTTGACAGTGGACACATTTACCGCCGTCGCGCTCCCATACCAACTCTCTTAACTCTTGCCATACTTCTCTTGGTGGCCTATGCCGTGGCAATTACATTTTCCTCACTAATACTAAACTCTTCTGCAATAAACCGACCAAAGCCTATATTCCTTCCGTCTCCAATTCCAGAGAACCTACCGGCATCAACAACTACAGCCTGCATTTCGTTCCTGGATACAATGGTCTTATCCCACATGAGTTCAAATGTCGCCTTCCATCCCGGGGAAGCAGCCACCCTATACCGGACGTTGCGCCCCTTTGTAGATGGGTTTTTAACGGATCGCACATCCATATAAACCGGCGAATCGGTTTCGTTAACAAGTTCGGCAATATTATCAGGTAAAAAGCGGTCTATCAAAACCCTGTCGGTGGTAACCTGTAGGGTAGCACTAACCATGCTCTGAATACTCCCCCGGCCCTTCTTGGTGTATTTCGCACCATCCCGAAGGCAGGCAAATACATAAGAAGAATCTATGTAGAGCTGGTTATCCTTGGTTTTGAGTACCGTCTTTCGCCATTCCTCCGGATCGTGACCAGCTACCCCGGTTTTCTCCTGTTTCTCTAAGGGAAGCGCATCAGGGCCGAAATGATGCCACAAAAGTGGCCTAATCCCTCTAATTGCAACGGTTGCCGTTAAAATATTTCCCATACCTAATTTTGTTCCTCCTCTGGATAGGTTTTGTATAGTCCGTTACCGTCTTGTACCTATTATACCAGAGAGAGAAAATAAGTCAATGACTTTTAGTAACTTTCTTGTACTATCTATCATGGTATGGTACTATGTGTTTGGAGGTGATTTATGTGGCTTTACCGCCCGGCAAAAAAAGTATCGCTGTCACCGTTACAAAAGAAAACTACGACAAGCTAAAAAAAATAGCCGATAGAGATAGGCGAAGCATCTCATTTATTGCAAACGAATATATTGAGCAGGGACTAAAGAGGGACGGGGAATAACCCGTCCCTCTTTATTTTGTTTCTTTCTGCCTCTCCCTTATATCCTTCAGCACCTTAATCGTTGCCCGGCGCTCAATTCCGGTCATCTCCAAGGCACTTATCCCCAGTGGAATCCCCGGTGAGGCATCGGCCAGCATTATGGACTCAACAAAAGCCGCCGACTGAGTTAATCGCTCGATCCGGCGGCGGAAGCTTCCCCCTGTTCGGTTTCTTCATCCTCTGTATAATCGTTTAGTTTACTATATACTTTGCCGATCTTAGCAAGTTGCTTGGAGGTAAACTGGGCCATAAATGCCCTTGCCTCGTTAATATTTGTCGGCCTTTTCACCGGCTTGCCATCAATCTCTTTAATCGAAAAGGAAAGCTGCACATAACGTAGCTGGACAGCGCCGGAGCCGAATTTGTCCATCTCGCTGCCTATAACCTTGGCCGCGATCATTTCATCCAGGCCGGTGAGTTCTCCAACCTTTACCTTCCGGCCATCGTTAAGTTTTACAATTTGAAATTCCATATCTTTTCCCTCCAAAATAAACTTTTATATGTAGGTATGGCGGGGTCATTTGCCCCGCCCATTTATGCCGTCTCTCTCTTGGGTGCCCAGCCGGAAAAGTCCTGCTTGATTTCGTCTGCAGCGTTGGAAACATCAATTTTCAGGTTATAGAGCAGGGCATTGTCATACACCCATTTTTCAACCGCGCCATCATATAGAATGGTGGTCTGTGTCACGCGGTATCGGGGAGCCTTTTGCCCTGCCAATAGCGCCGCGTCAATGGCCGTCTGGATTGCTTCCAGATCCCCGTTTATCTTACCGCCCTTAAAACTAAGCTTATAACCCTTGTAGATCAATTGGCCGTGCTCGGGAATCTGCCCGACCGGGTGAAATTTCTTCAGTTCATGCTCCGGCTCGGCAGTAAAGGAGTCCACCTCCCCGAACGGCACGGGGCCGGACTGGCCATAAATGTCAATCGTGCACGAACTGCCTAAAATACGATCCTGGCTCATTTATATCCCTCCCTTACGCCGCCTGGCTCGAAGTTGTTATGGTGCCCTGGCTGATATCGGCGTTAATAATAATCTGCTTGGCCGCTCCCAATAGCCGTACCTTGACGTTCACGCTGAGCTTGCCCGCCGCTATCTGGTCGTCCGGGTTGTTGCTCTTATCGCAGATAGTTAAAAAGCTGTCGATAGCCTTGTTCTTCGGGTCCAACGGTGTGGCCATCGGACTTAAAAAGGTGTCGATGCTCTGTTTGATGTCCTTTCGCAATGGATCGTTCTTGTCCGTACTCTGCATTTCATCAACTGCCCAACCCATTGCAGACATAATCGAAAGCTCCAGGAAGTACCGCATCCGGCGCACGTAGATATCACTGCTATCAGAGGCAACACCGGACCGGGTGCCAAAACCTCCCCGGGGGATGTTGTCAGTCAAGCACATAACCCCGGCCTGCTGGAGTGTAGTAAGTTCGGCATTGCTCCGGGGGGTTACCGCTGCCAAGGTGCCATAGATCGCCTTATTGCCCCAGGACTTATACACCGCCAGTTGCGCAGCCATACCAGCCGCCAGGGCTGTAGGAGCAATGTTCCGGTTAGGGGCGGTGTCGGCATCGAATATGGTGCGCCAGCCATCGCAGAAAGCAACGTTGTCCTGGGCGAAGGTGCTGGCTGTTACGGTAGCTGATACCGTGCTGCCTGCTGCGATACATACCAGGCCGATGCAGTTGAAGCTATTCGCGTGGGTGGCAATCGCCGCATTAATCGCTGTGCTGTACTGGTTAGCTGCAAAAACAAAGTTGCCGACAATAGTCTCCAGGGCTTTTAAGCCGGTGCGGTTCCCGTTGCCGTCGATGGTGCCAACAAAATCGGAATCTCCCGGGGTACCGTTCAAACCACCCGTAAAGATAAATGTGCCGTTCTTGGGCAGCAGAGAGCTGGGCGACGCAGGCAGCGAAGCGATACATATTTTGCTGGCGCCGTTTATGGTCGCCACCATATCGTCCAGGGTCAAACCTTTATAGGTTTCAGTTGTACTGCCATAGGCAACGGTCAGGTCAAACGTGCTGCCCGTAGCATTCGCCACGGTTGCCGTCATCTGATTAGCGTCAGTGCCTAAGAGGGCGGTTGTAACCCCTGTCTGCGGGTGCACCTGGGCCGCTGTGAGGGTTAAGACGTTGCCCGGTGTAGGGGTGGTTACATCCTGCAGGGTTACAGTTGCGCTTGCCGCCGCAGAGCCAAACACTGGCACTACCTGGAGTCCCCCGGCCTTTTGGTTAATCAGCGCCTGAATATTTAACGGGCCGTCAACGGCGGTTGTTGAAGGGCCAAGAAGCCGGACTGCCGAAGCATAGTCGCTGATGGAATATACCGCCCCGGCGATGCCCTTGGTAAAAGCCCCGGCCATCTTAACGATACCGGTTTGAACGCCCTGGATATTGGGCGGTGATTGAGTTTCAATAACATACACATCGTCGAGAATCTGCCCCGATATACTGGAGACGATTGGCATTTAACCACGTCCTTTCTAATTAAAATCGTAATTCGGGTTAAGGTTGGTGACCTTGTAAGCGCTTGTCGCATCCAGCACCCGGGCAGTCACCGTAAAGGTCATGTCCCGCTGGTAGAAATTCGTCTCCCCCTGCTTGCCCTGGTGGTCGCCCTTGAACTCAAACATTGCATACTCCCCATCAGCCAGGGCGAGGCGGTAATTCGTTATCATGTACTGCTTGATCAGCCACCCCAGCGCCGCCCTGTCCTGCGGAGTATTGGTGAAAAGGCTCATTTGCAGCATCATAGAAAGCCGCAGTTGCTCGGTGTAGACCGTCCCGGTACCGTCGCCATTATCCACCACCTTATGAACTTTAAAGCGGCTGACGATGTTTTTCCCTGTCTCCGAAATCTGCACAAAAAAGACTGCGGGTAAGTTTCCGTCTACCTGCAGCCACTTCGGGTCCGGCCAGCCAACTTGAGCGTTTTTAAGTTGCGGTATTTGCCCCATAACACCGGGAATTGAATTGTTATATATCACTATCTGGTCATTGATAGCGGCGGCCAGGGCTTCACATATCGCCTGAAACGGTTCTTTTTGGAGGTTCAAAGGGTCACCTCCCTACATTCTCCTTATCGCCAGCACCAGTGCCTCCAGCATTTCCTTGTGTATCTCGTCCAGGTTCTCAAACAGTGCCGGGCGCAAGAATGGGCGCGGGGGGATATTCTTCTTCGGTGCCCCATACTCGTGGTGAGCGCCAATCGGGTCGCGTGTTCCAACCGCCCCCTGAAATCCATCTACCGCGATTTCGATAGTGTTTCTCAGGTGAGCAGGCCAGGCATTATTTTGCGAGTGCTCATAGTGACCAATCAAGGGGTCTTCCCCGCCACCGGCCTTCTCCTTTTGCTTAATGGTCGCAGGCTTTAGCTGCTCCCACGCGGGAAACGGACCAACCGCTGGTTGATACTCCCCAAACTTCTTAACCGCCGTGTCCCGCACCTTAACCGCGCTTTTTTTAACCGCCAGTTCGACGGTGGCGTGGACTATGACCGGGGTCCTGACCATCCTTGCGGCTAATTCTTTCAGCGATACTACCGGCATCAGACCGCCACCTCCCGGAAAGCTCTGCACATTTCAAGAGCGGTTGTCCCGCCCAGGTTTGGCTGGGAAATCTCCCGCACACAATAGGTGTGACCGTAGGCCGCCACCTCGTCATTCTCCAGGAACGTCCCCGGCAGAGCGATAAGGTTCACAATCTCCTTGGGTTTACCCCCGGCTATAACCGATTGCTCATCAAGGTACTGGTCACTCAGGAGAACGGTTGCCGTGAAAGTGGCCGGAACATACGGCTGCGGTGTTGCGCTATTGTCAAGCACCGGAGCGCCGAAGATATCCCGGGTCCCAATCTTGTCCTGCTCTGTACGAGTCGCTGTGATAGATACCCCGTGGAGTTTAAGCAGTCTGCCGTAGTCAACCGCCACCCCGCCAAACCTGCTGTCTCCAAGGGCCATTATTCCCCACCCCCGGAGGTCATATAAGGCCGCAGAATAACATCCTGCCGGAACTGCTCGGCGTAGCTGTCAGCCTGCTTCAACAGGCTTTCGGCGATCTTGGAGTCGTCCACCTCAACACCGTAGCGCCCGCCAATCTTGTATTTCTGCAGCTTTACGCTGTAGTCGGTGGCCATCGCCCGTAAGGCATGCTCAGCAGCAGGAAGCAGGGCGTAATGCTGCATATACAGAGGTACCGTGGTTCCGGTTTCGTCAACCGTATGATAGGCGTAGTAGTCAAACGCCAGCGCATAAGCAGCCAGTGGAGCGCTGCCCAGCACCAGCAGACGGTCGTCATCGTACCAGTTAAATGCCATCGTGTTAAGTTGCACGCCCAGCGGCTGAGACGTATAGACAAACGGCAGGGCGTACACATCCGGGTCAGGGAGTGGTGCGGGCATGATAGCCTTGTCAAATGATACATTGTCAACTGTGATCCAGTCATCGGGCAGATTATAGCTTGTTTGCCCCTGCAGCAGGTTCAGCGTATAGGGGCGCTTGCGGGGCCGCCACCGGGAAAAGTGATCCGTCACCGAGTCCTGGATAAACTGCCGCAGTTCCGGACTACTTCCAGGTATAGGATCGCCGTTTGCGTCAACCGTATCCAAAAACGCTTGGTTTGGATAGGATCCGTTGTCCCGGATCATGGTGCGAACGTCGAGAACATAATCAACAATCGTCTTGGTGGCCACATTACCACCGCCTTTCAGAGGTTAACTGGTTTCGCTTTCAGTTTCCGTATCGGCCTTGACCTTTTTGTCTGCCTTTGGTGATGCCTTTTCGGGTGCGGGTTCTTTTACTTCGTCCGGTTCCCCGGCGCTTACTTCCTCTTCAACCGGTGCGGGTTCAATGTTTTCGTGCTCCTGGTAGGCCGGGATATCATAATACTGCCCCGGCTGAATCAATTGGTGTGTTACCGGATGGAAAAAAGCCTCGCCTGTATTAATTGGCATACAATGTCACCTCACTAAAAGAATCCAGACCCCGGAGGTTAGGCCGGGGTCCTATATGAAACAGGAGGGGATAACTACGCTACGATCTTAATCGTCCGGCTTACCGGGTTGATGATATTGCCGCTGGTGTCTGTTACCTGTGGCGTTGCTAAAACTGAGTTCTCACGGCCATACCAGACCTTGGCGTCAATGATGTTACCGTTAGTGTCGTACTTGGGATATGGCCCCTCGATGGCATACGGGGTTTCCACGCCATACTTGGTGCTGCCTTTTTGAGTCAGCAGGATACGGCCATCACCGACCACCCAAGGCGCGTTGATCTTCGCCAGGTTCAGGCCGGCGCGCTCACCAAAGTAGTTGCCGGTGGTGATCAGCCGGGTGCCTTCGGGCTGGGCCAGCTTGTAAAACATCTGGGCATTCTCGATGTACGTCGCAGCATTCAGGCTAAAAATGCCCAGGTTCGGCTTTTTGTAACGCGGGGCGCTGCCCATGAGCGCTACCACGGTGCTTAACTTTTGCAGGAACGTGTTGTAATAATCTTCAGTTTTCATGCCGCTGGTAACGGTATAACTCCAGCGATCATAGTTGGTTACGGCACTGTAGCTCGTAAAGGTCGGCAGGTGGGTTCCATCCACAGCGGACGCAGCGTTGAAGTAAACCACGCCGTTCTCCCAGTCCACCGCATAAGTTGCGCCGGTTCCGGCAATGTTGCCAGTGGCGTTCAGGTAACCCATAACCTGAGTGGTGGAGGCTGCTGTCACGGCAAACGGGTTAATAGTGACTGCCTGCACCGCGCCATTGGCCTGAATAACATTCTTGGTCCTGGGGCGCACAATGGGGTTACTGCCAGCAGTTGAGGTCAGAGCGCCGCCGCCGGTCAGGCTGTACTTATATGTTACGTTAGTGCCATTGCTTACCGCAGTTACGGAGGCCGCAGTCTCGTTTGCAATCACCAGCGGGTTATATTCGTCAGAGGCCAGGATCATCTCATAGTAGGCCGCATTATCCAGTTTGCGGCGCTTGTCCTCGCCGATATGGTAGATGGCCCTTGCGATTGCCTCATACTTTGCCGGACCAGATGCTAGTTGGCGCACAACGTCAGTGGTCAAGCTGACAGCGTTACGCCTCCAAGAGGGACTATAGGACTGCCAGGCAAGGTTGATGGCGCTCTCAGGGATGCCAGAGCCTTCAGGCACAAGTATGTCAATTAGTCCAGTGGCAAGGTTTGCGGTACCGGCAGAGGTAAACGTCTCAACCGGGATTCTCCACTCAGCGCCAGCGAATACGTCGGCCATCATAAACTGCAAACTCTCAACATCCTGGAATGCCTGCACCAGCACAGCAGTCAGGATGGTAGGCTGGTTAAGTAGTTGCCCGGTAGTCACGCTCACGCTGTCGGAGAGGTTTTCAAACCCCTCAACACCATCGGCCAGCACCTTGCCTCCGACGACTTCCTCATACCGTCCCAGGATACGGTCAACGAACTGGCGGTTTGTCTCGCGGAGTTTGGGGTCTACGGTTTTGCCGAATTGCTCACCATAGCGGTCAAAAGCTTTGGTAATCTCGTCAACAAAAGGCATCCAGGGTTTTTGTTCGTTGCCCATCTCTACCCGGGTGTTGCCCTCGGGGGATTTCTTGCCGTCGAAGCCAAGACCGGCCAGGAGTTGGGCGGCGGTTGCGTCACTGATAACTTTCATTGTGGCATCAAAAACAATACCCGCCTGATCTTTGTCGGCGGGATTGGCTGCCTCTACGGCATCGGTGATTACTTTGATTGCCTTGTCGTCCATTTTACCTTTCAGGGTTGCGATTTTCTCATCCAGGAAGGTTTTCGCCTCACCCCGGGCCTGGGTCTTGGCATCCTCTACCTTCTGAGCTTCCACCGCGTCCAGGGCAGGCTTGGCGGTTTGGGCGGCAATACTGGACACCACCTCACGCACAGTAGGATCTTCTTGCATTGCCTTGATCAGGTCTTCCAGTTTCAAAATATCATCTCCTCCTCCGGCTGAGTCGGTCATGCCGCTCTCGCCCTTTTCCTTTGATTTTTTCTCCAACCACTCGCGGGCCATGCCGTACCGGTCCCAATTGTCCGGGGTGATAAGCCGCAGGGTTGTGTTGGCGCTTACCGTTGCCGTCAGCGAGTTATCCTCCACAAAAGGCCCGTGCCCGTTAGGACAAACATAAAAGTCTATGTCGTCGTCACCGTCCGGGCTTTGGGGCTCCAGCTTGGCGCCGCAGATTGGGCAGGCCGGTTCGGACATTTGCAAGCCGTCATCTATAGGGTCAGCGTCCAGGATCTCGGTCACCTGGGAGTCGGTGAGGACCTGTACTACGCCGCAACCTTCAGTCGCAGGGTTCATCACAATATCAAAGCTCTGAATATCCAGGAACGTGGCCACATCAACCATCCTGCCGTCAATGTTCCGCCTCACTGAATCACCCAAGGCCCGCATACTGATCCCTACCGGGACACCCTGCTTGATAAGGGCTTTCAGATCCTTGCCCTTGGCAGTTTCCAGGATTTCGGCATCTAAAAAAACCTCTCCGTTTTCCTTGAAGAGGTTTTGCGCCTTAATCACTGAGTTTTCGATTTTTGTGTCAAAGACAACCTGACCGTTTAACCCTTTCTTGGCCGGCGGGTGAGGACTTTCACCAACCATCTTTCCGGGTTTTACGTAATCCTTGACTGACCTCTCTACCGCATCGGCCATAATGGGGTCAGGGTAAAGCCGGTTATTTTCATTCACCACGTTTGTTTTTGTGGCCCGGAACCTTACAGCCATTGGCCCCTCCTGGGTTTCGGCGGCATCGGTTAATACCTGCGGCACTCCAACAAACGTATCTAGGAACGTTAGTTTTGCCATTGTTTCACTCCTTTGCAAATTAGTCGCTTGACACAAGGGTGCACCGGCAGCGTGGATGCCGGGGGTGCATCTCTTCTGCCTCACTTAGCGTCATAATCTCACCGTGCAATCTACGACACTCAGGGCAGGTCCGGTTATCCAACACTGAAAGCCACTGCACCCGGCTGACCCCTACCTCGTTATAGGTAGCCAGCAGGTTCCGCGAATACCCCCAGGCCAATTCCGTCCGGGCAATCATCTCAGCCCGCCCCTTGGGCACCTCGCAGTCAAGTATCCGCTCAATCCGGGCCTTCCACTCCGGGACGCTTTCCTGGTTCGTGTAGGCTTGGTTTAACTCCCGCCGCAGCAGATCCTTGGTAGTCTCATTAATGCCGGTCACCCTGTCCGCCGCCTGCTTTTGCAGGTAGTGCTGCATGTCCGGGTTAATAAAGTCCGTTGTTATCCTGATCTTTAGTTCCTTTGCCACGTTCGATCGGGCGAACCCTGACGCGCTCATGTAAAATTCCAAAAAGCTGTTGGAGAGGTTTTCCTCCTCCACGCTCCAGGAATCGTCAAAGCGATCCATGATGTGCTCAATCGCTCCCTTGGGAGGAGCTTTTGCAATAGCCGCATCACCGTAGACACCCCGCAGCGCTTCCACCTTCTCGATGAGCTTTTCAAGATCCGGTTCAATAGCCTCATGCACGGCCTTAAACACTTTCCGCACCTCATCGGCTAACTGCTTTTCCCACTTCTCTACCTTCTTGCTCCGCAGGGGGAAGACTGCGTTTTTGTGGGCCTCCGTGGCGTCGGTGGTAGGTTTGCCGGAAGCTGATACTGTGGCTCTGCTTATAGGTGCCGTGCTCGGGTTCTCGGGGTTAAGGGCCGCCTTTAGAGCCTCCTGCTCTTTCCGGTCCTCGGCAACCTCTTCCTTAACCGCGTCAAGCTCAGATTCAATAGCATCCTCACCCTCAAGGCCAACATCCTTGCTGATAATAGTAAGAGCAGTCTTGCGGGTAATCAGTGGGTCGGGCTGTGCGCTCCGCAGCTTAATCACCCGGTCTACGCGGTCATTGGCCGTTTCGTTATCGTTTTCAAACCAGCGGACATTGTATTCAACCAGCGTCGCGTCAATCCCGGCCAGTGCTAACGCGAAGTCAAAGATGAAACGCAGGCCGCTGTAAGGGGAAGAGTCGCCGTTTTCCAGCAGGCCGCGCAGTTCCTGGACGTCCTCCTCGAATTGGGACATTTGAGCGTCTACAATATCCCGGTTCACGTTCTGCCCGAAACCCAGGATATGCAGTGGAACGCCGGTGCCCAGCATGTACACCTCTTGTAGGTGGGTCACGTCCTTGATCTGGTCAACCTTGGAGTCGCCCTCCAGCGTCTTGACATCTACCAGGCCGTTGCCGTAATAGTCAGTGGTCACCTGCGCCTTTTTCGGGTCGAGTTTATTGATCTGTTTATACTTCTCGATTTCCTTCCAGTCTGCCGGGTTATCTTTATTGCCAACACTGTGCAGCCTTCGTAATGGTGCCCGCGTCCTGCGCCTGACAACCAGGTCTTCCTCGGTCATGTTGAGCTTCTTCCAGTAGGCCCGGCAGGCAAGGTACTGGCTATTGCCGTACCGGTCGCCCTCCTCATGGTCCCACCGAATGTGATTGACCGCCCACAGTGGAAACTCGGCCAGGATCTGCAACGATATCGGATCGATCTGCCGGAAAGCCTTCGACGTATCCGGGAAGTTGCCGGTCATGTCATCGTTGCGCTGCATTGTTAACCCCGGCAGGCGCTTAATGTTGACCAGCTTCTTTGTTTTCAGGTCAACCACCGGGTTAAGGAATAAGTCCCCTTCTTTGAGCAGGATCCGCGCCCAACTGATGAGTTTGGCGTTTAGCTGGCAGTCCCGCACGACCTGGTTAACAACTTCCTGCGCCTTTTCCGCCAGTGCCTCGCTGGTCTCTGAGGTGGTCGTTATGGTGACCCCTCGCCGGACTGCGGTAGAGGCAAAGACATGGTTCGCCCGCTTGATCCGGGTGTCGGATCGTAGCATTAGTTCGATTTCCCGGAGAATCGTGCGTCTGTCCCATTCCAGCCGGAACATTTCGTATTCCCAGATGGTCGGGGAGGTTTTGGTTATTAGCGCCTGGTCTTCATCCCGGGACACGCCGCCCAGGTTCGGTAGTTTACTGGTGAATATCTCGGTGATGCCCCGGATTTTCCCGAACAGGTTTTTAACGCTGGCACCTATGCCGGGGCGTTTCGGTTCAGGTATGCCCATAGCCATGCCGAGCTTGGGATCTCTATATGGGTCTACAATAGGGTTCACCTCCCTTCAGGGGTACAGGGGTTAGAATATTCCCTCATAGCCTGCGTTCATTATGTCGTCGTAGGTGGTGGTTTCAATCACAAACGCCGCGTCCGGGTGGTTAAACCGGGTATAAATAAAGTACCGGTTCCGGTCTGCGCTATGGTCATTTTGCTTTAACGGCTTATCCTCACCACGGGCCTGCGCCTTGGGGTCCCAGGAATAAGATGCAAACTCCTGAATTGTATCCCGGCAACCGCGGTCAACAAAAAACCGCCCGGTGTTTAAGAAATTTGCCACCAGACGGATTCCGTTTATCACATCATTATCAGCGTCCCGAACCTGACTGAAGCCTGCCTTTCGCAGTTCCGTTTTAAAGCTTGCCGCCGATGGGTCAACGTAAATGTTGCGCGGGGCAATCTCTCCAAGAAACTCTTTGAAATCCTGCACAAACTCCCCATCTGTCTTTTGCTTGCCGGTTTTCTTGGCGTCGTAATAATACTCTTTAATCAAATACACTTTGCCGCCGGTAATACCATACAATCCGAATGTCATTACCGTGGCAGTGCCGTAGTCAATCGCTACGCCGTATTCATCGTATTCCCCGGCACAATCTTTAACAAAATCATCCTCGTCGAACATGTCATAAATAATGCCCTCGGCAAGCACCCAAAGCCCTAGGATAAACCGCTTATAGAATACGCCGGAATACATCCGGCGGTATCGCTCCCGCACCTTCTCTGACAGACTAAGATTATCGTCCATGACAAAGTGCAGGTGCAGGGCGTTTTTGTCTTCCAACTGGTCTAGCCATTCGGCCTTAAACCAGTGGTAAGGGCCTTCCGGGTTACAGTTAAACCAAAGCTTTGAGCCCTCGACAGAGCAACGGGCTGTAGCTTGATTGACAAATGATTCCGGCATCAAGGCAACTTCATCAAAAAACATACCCGCCAGCGTGATCCCCTGAATCAGGTCTTGGCTGCGCTCATCCTTACCGCCGAAGATATAATAATTATTACTGCGTCCACTGCGGCTAATAGTCAGGTAGTTGTCTGCCCGGTGGTCTTTTACATGGTATCCCCGGGATCTGAGGATTAACTTTAGAGGCTGAACCACGTTTCGGCGGAAAGAGCCAATAGTCTTACCCGCCATACCCAGGTTTTCGCCGTTGAAAGTGTAGTTGCCCCAGACAACAAAGGAGAAGGCCATTGAAACCGTTTTACCGGCCCTAATCGAGCCGTCACAGATTATGACGTCCTTGTCTTTATGTGGACTGCCATCCATCCACCAGGTCAGGACCTTCTTTTGCTTCCGGGAGAACTTTTTAAATTTAAACGGGGCGCTATTCTTCATCGCCCCACACCTCTTCTATTTGCTCGCTCAGGGCGTCAATAAATCCATCATCCGGGATTTCGTCGCCACCTTCATTAACCTTGGCTTTTTCAAGTTCCAGCCGCTCCCGGTTTATTTCCATGTCGGCCTTGAGTTTCTGTACCTTCAGTTTCTGCTCGTCGGTGGCCATGGCTTCGAAGCGCGCAATTAATTTCTCCAGCGTAGCCGTTGCCTTTGATAGTGCCGTTAAAAAGGATGCGTGCCTATCCCAAGGATATTGAAATTCCCATTCGTGTTCAGTAAAGGTGTCGCCGTCTTTCTTTTTCTTTAAATGCTTTACTATATCATCCTGGTCCTTGACATACATAAGTTTCTGAGCCCTTGCTATCTGTGTATACTGAATCACTATTTGATCCCAAAGCATATCTAAAGGGCTCTTGGAGTCAATAGCCGCCATAATCTCCCGGATCTCTTCGTCATCAGGCATTATCTTTGAGTAAAACCCGTGCTTTAGCGCATTCTGCGTCCCTTTCGCCGGTCCCGTACTTGCTCCCCCGTGGTTCCAACACTTCGTTTTCCCCCGCTCTGCCGGGTTCTTGCACGGGCTGCCGTCGTGGTTGTGGGCGTTACATATCACATCCGGGTCCGGGTTAGAAAGAATCGCCCGGCGCTCCCGGCGAACCTGCCCTAACTCTTTGACCTCGGCAGGGGTCATATCCTCAAAGGGGATGGCTTCAAGCTCTGCTTTCCTGGTGTTAAGCTGGGCGACGTAGGCTTGAAGGCGTTCCTCCGGCCAGTCGGTGAACTGCTTTTTCAGTCCCTCCCAAGGGCTATAATTGTCTGTTGTTCTGTTTTTCGGTGCTTTTTTCTCTGTCGTTTTATGTTGCTTTTCTCTGTTGTTCTCTGTTGTTTCTGCTGGCTCTTCGGCCTGTTTTTTTACCTTCCGAAACTCATCCCGCATCTGGTTCGGGTTGATGCCTTTTTTCTTTGCAAACTCAGCTACGTTTTTATAGCGACCCTGGTTATATTCCAGGAAGAGTTTTTTCCAGTTGTGACTTGCAGTGCGTCCCATCACCTCCACCTTCTCTCAGAGTGCTTGTGTCAATTTTACCGGCAAGG
>CAZXQO010000041.1:0-34336 GCA_964643075.1 uncultured Peptococcaceae bacterium | reverse complement strand
AAGCGCAGCGAAGGACCGAAGGGAAAGCGATG
The DNA here is from genome assembly GCA_964643075.1 of uncultured Peptococcaceae bacterium. Lineage (GTDB taxonomy): Bacteria > Bacillota > Desulfotomaculia > Desulfotomaculales > Desulfocucumaceae > Desulfocucumis. The sequence continues at coordinate 34,304 of CAZXQO010000041.1, read as the reverse complement.
GAACCGTCCCCATGGCGTAGCGTGCATAGCGAAATAAGCAATATTACGCTGTAGTAGACTTTATTTGAATTGGTTTCTGTGATGATTAAGACGGAAGGGCCTTTCGGGTCGGATGAGGATGGGCAGGGCAACATAAGCCGCTATTCGTTCCCGAACTCCATCCGAGACAAAGCTACGCTGCCGTTCCACTTCGGAGCGAGGTCATAAAACTACATACGCCATCGACGAGGCTTACCAGCAGATTACCGGCGGGTTCAGCGAACAGAACCGCAACGACCTCGCTAAACGGACTGCCAAAATGGCTGTGCTGATTAAGACCCCGTCTCTGGTTCAGGTCATACGAACTCGGGACCAAAACAGTCAAGATGGCCCAATCTTCAATTTGAGCTCTTCGGCAAAAGTTTCAATTAAAGCTACAGAACTTTTTATTAGGCGTTCTTTTTCCCCGGGGCTTGCTTCACTAAATTCTTCTGCGAGTTTTTCTATTGTACCTGCAACTAAGTCAATCAACAGATTCCTCACCTCAGTTCAATTTTTTTTTGCTGTTAATATCATTTCACGGTAACGTTCTGGCTATTAATCTTGTATTTGCCTTTCTTTCAGTAGAACTACCCCTTCCAAAAGGTGGGTTTGAAAGCATCCCTGCTAGACAACTAACGACCCCAAAATGTGTGCTATAGGGTAGCCGTATCCCTGTTGCTTCCGCCCTGGCAGATACAATCCCTTGCCCAGGGCTTGCCCCACAGGGCAATTATGAAGGCCGTGTTCCTTCAATTTGAAAAATTATATAAAATAAAGAGCCTTTAAAAAAGACCCTTTAAAATAGTTATTTTTAAATTCGTTTAAGTTTTTGAAGGAAGGTAACATCACAGCACTTTATTGTCAAACTTATGAATCTATAATTTCAAAAAGGTAATACCATCTCCGTAAATTTTTAAGTTAGCCCTGCGGTAGGCATCGCCGAATAGAACGGCCAGAACGCAAGCCGAATAGAATCCACCAAGTATACTTACAATCCAGCCTAGAACAGGTATCAAACTCAGGATTCCCAAAACAAAAAACATAACAATTGAAACCAGGTAAATCCCGAGATAATTACCGAATACAGATCCAATAAAAGAGAATATAGTCCGTAAGCTAAGAGCGCTGCCAATGGTGCCGGTGGCTGCGTAATGCGCCAGACCCATCGGTAGGATAAACCAGGCAACCAGAGCGGCGATAAAACCCGGAATGGCGCCTGCCGACAGACTATCCACGGAATAACTTTCCATCCAGCCGCCGATTGTTAAAATTACCAGGGGAATTAACATATAAAGAAGAGTGATTATAAGAACCATCAGTCCTTTAATAAATTTTTTGCCCCAGTCGTCCCAGGCAGGCATTTCTTCCCTGCCTTTTATAGTATTGGTGATTAGCTCTATCAGGTAGCCGCCGCACAGAAAATTAACAATTGGTATACAGTTCAATACAGCGCCTATGACGATTCTGGTAAAACCTCCTGCAAAGGGTAAACGCAAAGCTTTTTCGATGTTCATTTATAACACCTCCTTTCCTGAGCATTATATTACCAAATTTCACAAATGTGACAATGGCCTCTCGATAATAAAAATCCTCTGCATTGCCTATAACCGGTTTAAATTGACTTTTAGAGTCCCCCTTCCCACGATAAATAGGGTTAACATTAATATTCAAAAAAAAGTCCTCGCCAAAATTATACGGGACTCCATCGTCTCCAGAACACAAATTTATGCGGTTCCCAATTAAAAGTCACACAGCCAGCAGCTATATTTCAACATATTCGAAATGAGAATATATTACAGGAGAGTACAAAGAAGAAAATATATTAGATAAATGCCCCATATGCGTAAAAATATTAATAATTTACGTAAATTTAAAGGGATTAATGGCGAACGTTGTAGTATAATTATTACGTAAACAATTGATTATACTCGAAACATATCGTTTTGTGCAAAAATGCGTTAATTTTATTAAAACAGTATAAGCTACGGTCAACAGAGAAAAGAGGTGATCAGTAATTGCAAAATTCCGATTTTATCAAGGATTTTATGGAGGAAGCGATAACCCACGTAGAAGCCGTGGAAGACGGATTATTGAAACTGGAAAGCGGTGAAGGCAACGCCGACCTAATTCACGGTATTTTTCGCAATATGCATAGCATTAAGGGAACCGCCGGTTTTTTTAGTTTAAAAAATATTGTGGATCTGTCACACGCCATGGAGAACCTTTTTGGGGAAATCAGAAACGGCAATATCATTATTAACAAAGAAATGATAGATGTACTTCTGTCCGCCAACGACACTCTCAAATCCATGGTCTGCGATGTGGAAAATAGTAATCTAGCTGATGTTTCCGTGTACCTGGATAAAATATCAGCCATCATGAATGAAGATGACGTTACCGCAGAGATTGAATTTTTACACCAGGATCTGCCCATATTAAAAAATGCCGAAAAGCCTATCACCGTCACTGAACACCAGAAAGCAGTAATTCTGGATGCACTGAAGCAGGGACATAGTTTGTACAGTCTGCAAATATTACCGGACGCTCTGAACGGATATGCGGAAAAAATAGAGTCCGTCGGCCAACTGGTCGGTGCCTGCAACGATGACACCATACTGCTCGTTACCACCGTGCTTGAGCACAACCTGCTATCAATGGCGCTGGACTTCCCCCAGGAGCACATCACCGAACTGCAAGAGGATGACCTGCTACAGGCAGACAGCGCCCCCGTTCGCACGGCAACGGCCGACCCACCGGCGGTGGCAAAATCCATACCCACAGAGAAGATCTCCTTTGGCTCCGCAACTGATCAGACAGAAACACCCACTGCTGGTGATTCAGCCAATAGTGTTAAAAAGAATAATAATGCCAGCTACGAGGATACCGTACGTGTACATATATCTCTGCTGAACGACCTGCTGGACCTGGCCAGTGAGATGGTGCTGGGGAGAAATCAACTATTGCGCACCCTTGAGTCGCAGCGCAAAAAAATACCCGGTCTGAATGCTGTCTTACAAAATATTGACGGCATTACCACCGAACTGCAGGAAAAAATAATGCAGACCCGGATGCAGCCTGTCGACAAAGTATTTAAAAAATTTCCCCGCATTATCAGAGAACTTTCCTACAAGCTAAAAAAGGAAATAGAGCTTGAAATGTCCGGGGGCGACGTTGAACTGGATAAATCCATTATCGAAGCCCTGGGTGATCCTCTTACCCATCTTATACGCAACGCCGTGGATCACGGGATTGAACCGCCGGAACTGCGAGATGCCGGAGGCAAGCCGCGCACCGGCACAATTTCCATGCAGGCATACCATGAAGGCGGACATGTCGGTATTGATGTAACGGATGACGGCATGGGAATTGACATTGACAACATTAAAAACAATGCTATTCAAAAGGGCCTTTGCATCCCGGCAGAAATTGCCCGGATGGATGAAAGGGAACTGCTGGCACTTCTTTTTACCCCTGGTTTTTCAACCGCCGCCAAGGTTACAGACGTATCTGGCCGGGGTGTGGGCATGGATGTGGTAAAAACCAACATCGAAAAAATGGGGGGAACCATAGAAATAATGACCAGGCCCGGTGAAGGCACCACCTTCCGACTTACCCTTCCCCTTACTCTGGCTATCATATCCTCCCTGATAGTGGAGGTGGGCGGTCAGAAATTCGCATTGCCTCAGGTAAACCTGCAGGGTCTCGTGCGCATAAAACCCGGCGACCCTTCCAGAAAGATAGAAAAAGTAAAAAACTCCGAGGTACTGCGTTTAAGGGGCAAACTGCTGCCCATAATACACCTGGCCGAATTACTGGGTATTAGTACCCCCACTGCGGAAAACGGAATAGTCAGGGTTCTGGTTATAAAAAGCGGTTCCAAACGTTTTGGACTGGTGGTTGACTGCATCCACGACGGCGAAGAAATACTGGTGAAACCAATACCAAGATATTTAAATTCCTGCCAGTGTTATTCCGGCGTAACCATCATGGGAGATGGCAGAACCGCCATGATACTTGATGCCGGGGGGCTTGCGGCTAAGGCAGGCCTTAGGTTCACGGAAGACAACGACCTGACCTCCGCCGCCGGTGACACTGACTTCGCCGTAGAAAGCATAACCGAGCACCAAAATCTGCTGCTATTCAAATGCTCCGGCCCGGAAACCTTCGGCATTGACCTGTCCATGGTGGGCAGGGTGGAAAAAATTAACATCGGGCAGCTTGAAAAAATTGGAGATAAGGAGTTTATCCAGTTCCGGGGCGAAGCATTGCGGGTAATCCGGCCGGAGGATTTCCTGCCGGTGGCCCGCATGAGTAATGACACCGAACAAATTTACGTGATTATTCCTAAACTGGTAAAATACCCAATGGGTATTTTACTTGAAAAAATCCACGATACCATGGAATCAAAAATCAAATTTAACCAGGAGGACATCAGGGCCAGAGGCATTATCGGTTCAGCCATACTGGACAACCGGATTGTGCTGTTGGTTAATATTTATGAGCTATTTGAGATGGCTGCCCCGGACAAATACCACGAGGACCACTCTACAGGGCAGACAGGCATAAAGAAGACAATACTGGTGGCAGAGGATACTCCATTTTTCGCCAAGATTGAAAAAAAATACATTGAATCTGCGGGCTACAATGTTCTTGAGGCGGCAAACGGCAAAGAAGCCTGGGATATACTGCAGGATAAAAATGTAGATGCTCTGGTCAGTGACATAGAAATGCCTCTTATGGACGGCTTTGAGCTCATCAGAAGGATCCGCTCGGATAGCCGGCTGGCCTGGCTCCCGGCAGTGGCAGTTACTTCCAGGTCCGATGAACACAGCATTGAGAAGGGTATAAAATCCGGCTTTGATTTTTATGAAAAAAAGCTGGACAGGGAGTTGCTGCTGGAAAAAATCGGGCTAGCCCTGCAAAAAAGGAGTGATGCCGTATAAACGGGAAAGTTCTTACCTTCTACCTCAACGGTAATCTCTACGGCATAGACATACTGGCAGTTAAAGAGATAAATCGCAACATCGAATACACATCTGTTCCAGATGCCCCTCCCCACATCATCGGACTGCTGAACATGCGCGGTCAAATAGTAACACTGTTTGATCTGGCAGTCATGATGGGTTTGACAAAAACTGACATAACCGCTCGCCCGACCTGCGTGATTTTAAAGAATACCCCCGGTAACCAGGACTATGCGGGCTTTTTGATTGACCGTCCGGGAGAAGTGGTGGATATAGACCTGGACGCCTGTGAGCCCCCACCACCAAACGCAAGCGGTATGGAAAGCAAATTCGTAAGTGAAGTGGTTAAGATGGAAAGTGAACTATTAATGCTTCTTAATTATCTGGTTATATATGAAGGCGAGAACTGCGCCTAACCGGTCCGGGCCCTTTGCCCGACAGCCGGACAAAAAAGGAGGTACCGGATTGTTATATAAAAGCATCAAAACCAAATTAATACTGATAAATACCGTCACATTGATGGCGGCACTGCTTATATCTACCGTACTTACCTATAGTAGGGTGGAAAGGATTATAACCTCTGATATGGAGCAAACCCTCACCTCTCTGGCGGCTTCCTCCGGCAGAGAGGTCTCACTGTGGCTGGACGGAAGAAAAGCTGAAATGGGCACCCTGGCCGCCACTCCTTCGATCACTTCCGGCAAAGATGCTGCCAAGATATCCTTTCTTTCCTCCGAAGTTCAGCGAAACAAACTGTACGAAACATATTTCGTCGCCAATATACAGGGTGATTATATAATTACTTCCGGGACAAAGGGCAATATACGCGACCGGGATTATTTCAAGAAAGTTATGGAAACCGGAGAAACCGTTATTTCTAACCCGGTTGTCTCCAGGGCCACGGGCAATCGCGTGGTAGTGGTGGCCGCCCCAATTAAAAAAGACGGCAAAATTATCGGCTTACTGGGCGGGACCGTTTTAACCGATGACCTTTCCCGGCGCATAGCAGCTATAAAAGTAGGGCAAACAGGTTACGCCTACCTTGTTCAGGGAGATGGATTGGTTATCGCCCATCCCCGTGCTGATATGGTCATGAAACTTAACCCCATGAAAGACTCCGGTATGGATCCCAAACTAAAGGAAGCCATAGAAAATGTGCTCAAGGGTGAAAACGGAATAAGCCACTACATATTTGAAGGAGTAGAAAAGTATATAGCTTATAATCCCATCCCCGGAGTTAACTGGGGCATCGCGGTCACCGTGCCGGTCTCGGAACTGTCCGCCAAACTCGCCTACTTGCCGGTATTCGCCTTCGGCCTGGCCATAATTGTAGCCCTGCTTAGTGTCTGTATAGCCTATATTTTACTTTCCAGAACCATTACCAGGCCCATAGAAAAAATGCAAAAGCTGATGACCCTTGCGGAGCAGGGGGATTTGACGGTGCGCGGGGACAAGTTATCAGGTGACGAAATCGGACAGTTGACGGACTCCTTCAACCGTTTTCTGGATAAAATCCGCCAGATGTTCCTGGATATACACCACAGCGTTATCACCATTAACGACTCTGTGGAAAACATGTTCAGAACCGCCGGCGACATGGCCGAAAGCAGCGCCGCCATGGACGCCAGAATAAACGTAGTAAACCAGGCTACGGGACAGATTGCGGAAAACATCGCGGGCACTGCAGCCTCCTCATCAGAGTCCAGCAACTACATCAACATGAACGCCACGGCACTTGATGATATGTACACCAGTATCCAAAAATTAGCCTCTGCGGCGGAACAGATTTCCGCCAGTGTGGACCAGGTAAGCCAAGGTGTTGAACAGAATTCCGAGAACATCAGCAGCATATCCTACTCAGCCACGGACATGTCCTCCTCCGTAAACAGCGTGGCCACGGCGGTGAAAGAAATAAACATATCCCTAAACGAAGTAAGCCGCAACTGCGAGCGCTCCATTGAAATAACCGATAACGCCGGGATCAGAGCCGGTGAAACCAGAGACATCATAGAAAAGCTTAATAATTCTTCCAGGCAGATAGGCAAAATAATAAACGTCATTAACGATATCGCCGAACAGACCAAGATGCTGGCCTTGAACGCAGCCATTGAGGCGGCTGGGGCTGGTGAAGCCGGCAAGGGCTTTGCCGTTGTAGCCAATGAGGTGAAAGAACTGGCCAAACAAACGGCGGAGGCCACCGATGAAATAGGTCAGCAAATCGAGACCATGCAGGATAACATGGTGGGAGCCGTGCAGGCTGTTGAAACAATCACCAAGGTTATCGACGAAATTACCGATATAACCAATACTATAGCCTCTGCTGTAACAGAGCAGTCTTCGTCCACCGAAGAAATTTCCAAATCAGTGGTGCGGACTGCGGAGAAGGTCAGTTTTATCACTAATGAAATATCTGAAGTGGCGGAAAACGCCAGGCATGTTGCCCAGAACGCCGACGAGGTCTCCAAGGGACTGCAGGAAGTGGCGCGTTCCGTAAACGAAATTTCCCTTTCTGCCAATGACGCCACTGAGCATACCAAAAATGCTTCGGAGAAAGTTGCTCTGGTGGCCCGGGACGCCGCTGAAATTTCGCATGTCGCCGTGGAAATAGCCCAGAGTATCCGGGAAGTCAGCACGGCTTCTAAGGAAATGTCCGCAGGGGCCGGTGAAAACAACAATTCCGCCAGGGAACTGGCCAACCTGGCCGGAAATATGGAAGAACAAATCAAAAAGTACAAATTCAACTAAATCTGACAATCAGAAAAAATATAAGGGTCTAAACAATAATTGAGAGGACGATGCCGGATGTCCCTTCTTCTTTGAAAAACCTCAACATTCCCCATAGAAGTTCCCCTCTTGGCAAAAATGTTACAGTCAGCATGGGGGTGGCAACAGTTCTTCCCACCAAGGAACAATCGCCTGCGGATCTTATATCCGCTGCAGACAGGGCATTGTACAGTGCCAAACGGGAAGGCCGCAACCGGATCAAAGCAGCCGGCATGGATAGTTTTGATGATATTATCCATGCGCCGGCCATCCCCTTTTAATAAAACTATTTAGGTTAGGGCTTTGTATTTAACCGACTGGCTGGTGAGAACCTTTTGTATAAATTAAGGGTACTGGTTGCTGATAATTCTGTTTATTACAAGAAAATAATCAGTCTCGCGGTGAAGGAAACCGGACTGGGGTCCGTGCTTCATACTGCTTCCAGTGGCGCATTGGCCCTGGAAAGGCTGGGACAGCAATCTACTGATGTTGTATTACTTGATCTCCACATTCCAGATCCCGGGGGAATAAAAACTCTGGAAGCTATCCTCAGGGAACACCCCGGTATTTTCGTAGCAATCCTTTACCCCGCCGGCAATAATGACGCCGCCGGATGTACCAGAGCCCTGGAGCTAGGGGCGGTGGACTGTATACTAAAACCCCCGGTGGCCGAAGCAGAAAAAAGCGTGTCTAATATAAAAAAACATTTACAGGGCTTTTTTACGCAAATAATAACTATGAAATATACCATGCCTGCCATAACGAAGGTAAATACTGTACAGACGTCCCCTATTTCCTCATCCAAACCGACGGAGTGGAAGGCGGCAGAAGCCCCTCCAAAAACGGTAGATCTGGTTGTGATAGCAGTATCCACCGGCGGCCCGGGAGCATTGGAAGCAGTTCTAAGCAAACTGCCTGCAGGCTTCAACAGACCTGTGCTGGTAATTCAGCATATGCCTGCAGACATTACCAAAAAACTAGCCCAGTCGCTGGATAAAAAATGCAGTCTGCCGGTGCTTGAGGCGGAAGAAGAAATGCCGGCTAAACCGGGTCAGATTCTGATTGCACCCGGGGGCCGTCATATGTCCGTGCACTGTGTAAGTCCTGCCGGAATGGTGATAAAACTTGACGACTCGGGCCCGGTAAACGGTGTAAAACCATCAGCTGATGTACTTTTTCGCTCCATAGCCTCCTTCTGCAAGGGCCTACGGGTTGCCGCTGTTATCCTGACAGGCATGGGCTGCGACGGAACCGCCGGATTGATGGAAATGAAAAACAATTGCCGTACTTATTGCCTGGCCCAGAGTGAAAGAACCTGTACAGTATACGGCATGCCCAAAGCGGTGGTTGATGCCGGCCTTGCCGATGCGGTGGAAGATCTGGAGGTAATTGCAGACCACCTGCTGAGGTTAGTGCCTGTCAGGAGTTCATAATATGAATAATAGTATTAGCCGGCATGAATATTTGCTTGTCCAGAAATTTATTTACATATTTCGCTGAAAATTATGAACAACTGGTATATAGCAACAAGATATTTTATCAGATTAAGGGGTGTTCAACTTGAGAATATTGTGTGTTGATGACGTTTTTGTGATCAGAAAAATGGTAAAGGTCACCGTAGATGCTTTACAAGGGGAATTACTTGAAGCGGCTAACGGCAAAGACGCCCTGGACCTAGTGGAAAAAAATGAGGGGAAGATTGACCTGATTCTACTGGATTGGAACATGCCGGAGATGAACGGCATGGAATTTTTACGCGCCGTTAAAAGCAACGAAAAATTCAGGCACATTCCGGTAATCATGAACACCACCGAAAGCGAAAAGAGCAAAATTATCGCTGCCGTTCAGGCTGGTGCGAGCAATTACATAATTAAGCCCTTCACGGAACAGGAACTCTCCAAAAAAATTATGGATACTGTGATATCCTTCCCTAAGCTATTTAACGGCTGCCTATGTAAGGAACTGAAAAACGCCCTTCATTCCATCACTGGCCTGCAAGTGACAGAAGCGCAGATAGAAAGCAGCCAAAATGTCACCAGGGAAAATTGTTATTCTGGACAGATGCTTATTACCGGTGAAATTAACACCCTTGTCTCCATTTACTTAAGCAAGGAAAGCGCTGCCAGACTGTCCACCCTTCTATTGGAAAAGTCACAGCAGGAATTAACCCCCGGGGATATAACGAAGGGATTATTAAAACTCCTGAGAACCGTTTCAGACAAAGCTACGGCTACCGCGAAGGAAAAGATGAAAATTACAGTTGCCTACCTTTTCGCTGGTTTCATCGGAGAAAACATGACCGTCTTCAGCAACAACAACAAACTGTATAACATAGACCGAAAATTCAGCGCCGGTCCTCTAGAGACTTTTCTGATGGTACAGTATTATTAGCTGCCGCTCCCCCACCTACGCATTTGCATAGAGGCAGGAGCTTCAAGGAGAAAGTCTTGGAACCGTTCCGGGAGAAGTTTCCTCCTCAAGAGATCACCTGGGATTTCACCACAAAGGAATTGGAACAGGATTATGCATTTTAATGTTGCATATAAAAGCCCGGTCGCTGAGGACCGGGCTTTTATAATCCAGCAATTAGTTGTTGGTTATATCCTCCATATAATAGAGGACATAAGCTTTATCGGAATCTTGGCGGATGGTTTCCATCACCGGGGGTCCCACGGAAATTTCACCTACAAAATTAAATTCGGCTGAGACATCGAAATCCTCCACTTCGGTGGCTTTAAAACATTCCAGAAGGGGGGTTTTGTCTTTTGTTTCAATTTTCAGGCTTAAATATTTTTCTCTTGCTTCCTCCGGCGAAACGGCGAAAATAACACGGGTATTGGTGGGATGACGCATCGGATTACCTCCTGATATTTATAAAATTTCTTTCCTATATTGTAATTTACCAGGATGGGAAAAACAATGCCTGCACTGCTCAATTCATACTATAAAAAAATAAAGCCCCGTTTTCACAGGGTAATATCCTCTCTTTCCGGCACCCTCCCTCAATCATGTTTCTCATTTATTTTGCCCAGGACCCGGGCTATGTTGCCGGCATGCTCGTGCTCCTGACGCTTAATTATTTTTTTGACCTGTTTAATATTTCTGGTAAATACCTCCTGCCAGTACGCCTCAATATCCGTACCGCAAATTTTCACCAGGTCGTCCAGTTGGCAGAATACTATTAAACGGTGGTCTATGCCTTTAAGCATGGCCATATCTGATCCGTCTTCACCGGTTCTAATGTCCATAACCTTGAAATACAGGTCACATTCGTGGGATTTGCGGCCTACTATATCACCTGCCTTTATTTTGCTCATATAAAACCCCCCGAAGGTTTCATTATCTTTATTTATGAATAGTACTTAGATTATATGCCTGTTAAGGAAAGAGGACACACCTTCTTCGTTATCTTAAATTTCTTACTCTTTAACAATTCACGAAGCAATGTCCCCAATTATTGTGTTTATTCTTTCGAGAACCGCCGGATGACTGTATGAGAACCATCTTATAAATGACGGGGGTGACGGATCAGACAGATTTTTTTTAGCTAAATCAAGCTGTAAGCGAAGGGCAGCCCCGGGGTTTTCCGTCAGTGTAATCGAAACCCGGTCGGCCTCCGTTTCCATGCGCCGGGAAAAATAATTCTGTAACGGGCTGGAGGCAAAAGAAGCCAGGAGAAAAAACAGCAGCACCACTATCCAGGTATGGGCGGGATAATGCATGTACCATCTGACATCCAGCGTTGTCCGCAGTACCAGAAATAAAATCCCCCACAACAGAAAGCTTCCCAGTATGCCCATGGCAAGCCCTTTTAATATATGCCCCTGCCGCCAGTGGGCCATTTCATGAGCCACCACGGCCTCCACCTCATCCCGGGGATAATCCCGCAGCAGCGTATCGTATAGCACTATTTGTTTTGTTTTACCCAGGCCGGCAAAATAAGCGTTAGCCCTGGTTGTCCTCTGGCTGGCGTCCATTACCAGTACTTCATCCACCGGCAACCCGGCCTTACCGGAAAGGTTTCTCACGTCAGCAACAAGGACAGGGTCCCGGGCTGGTTCGAACCGGTTGAAAAGCGGGGCCACCGCCACAGGCCAGAGATAGCTCTGAACTATCAGCCAAAGCGAGAAGAAAGAGGCCCCGATCAACCACCAGCTGCCGTGCCAGCGGTTTATAATCCAGAAAAACATCAGCACACCCAGGAATGAAAGCAGCAGGTCCAGTCCAGCCATTTTAAAATAATCAAGCCACCAGGAACTCAAGGTCTGAGTTAAAAAACCCCAGCGGTGCTGCCAGAAATAATCGCCGAAAAGCTGAAAAGGGAGGCTTACAGCCCTTTGCGCCAGCCATGCCACAAAGAATACCAGCAGAATTCCACCACGATAACTCCCTCCGCTAACCTCCTGCGCCCATCCGTAAATAGCCACTGCCGGACCCCCAAACACCAGCCAAAGCAAAAGAGTCGCCTGCACTAAAAAACTGCCAATAAACAACAGTCTTGCCACCCGGGCGTACTCCCTGGCTGCATCAACCTGCTGTGATGTAAAATAATTAAATACATCCGGAGCAATTTTCCCGGGAAAGACGGCCTGCCATAGATAGAGCATGCTAAACAGTGCCGATGGTACAAGTATTATTAACCATAAAGCATTAAATCGCGGCTGCATAGGCATCCTCTTTCCTGAAATTAGCATGATAATTATTATATGGTCATGTAGGCTGAATTATCCTTTTTTTAATCCTTACTTTAACATCCCCCGGGAGGCCAGCCTGGCTTTCACTGTGGGGAAATAGTCCATATTTGTGTGTGGCAGAAATTTACTGCTTACAAATTTATTCATAAAAGTTTGGTTGGCATTAAGCTCAAAGTAAGTAATATTTTTAGCAATAGATTCAATATCCCGTCTCTTATCCGAAGACAGCAGAACCTGCCTGGCTCCCTCGCCGGAGCTATTGCCCAGCCTGATCATTTTTCCTCTGTGCAAATCAGGGTACAGTCCGATGGTAATGGAAGACTCCAGGTGCAGATACTGGCCAAATGCTCCGGCAGCATAAAACTTTTCCAAGTCCCCCAGGCCGCAGCCTACACTTTCCAGCAACAGCTCCAGAGCAGCGTTCACAGCTCCCTTAGTTCTCATCAGATTGTTTATATCCACCTGGGTCACCGCAATGTCCTCGCCCGAGGCTGACACGCCTGCGGGCACAACCACAAACCTGTCCACTCCGCCTTTAAATCTCCCCGCCCGGTCAATAATTCCAGACAGGAAGAGCTCCGCCAGGCAGTCCACCAGACCCGAGCCACAAATACCTACAGGTGTTATGTCACCGATAGTCCGATAGGTTACACTACAGGTGTCCGGGTCTATTTTTACCTCAGAAACGGCCCCGGGCTCCGCCCTCATACCGCTTTTCACCACTCCGCCCTCCAGGGCCGGACCGGCAGCCCCGGCACAGGCCACCAGCCACTCGCTGTTACCCATCACCATTTCCCCGTTGGTACCTATGTCCACCAGCAAGGCCAATTCCCCGCTCTTGTACATGTTGGACACCAGTACCCCGCCCAGCACATCTCCGCCCACATAGCTGCCCACGCCGGGCAGGCAGTATACCGAAGCCAGCGGATTTATGTCCAGCCCAACTTCCCTGGCGGTTAGTATACCCGGGCTGTTCACCACTGAAATGTATGGAGCCAGGCATATTCTCGAAGGATCAAGTCCCAGCAACAGGTGGATCATAGTGGAATTTGCCCCGATGGCGGCCGCCGTTATATCCTGCGGGGCAAAACCTCCGCTACCGGACAATTTTCGGATAATGCCGTTTAACGTCTCCAGTACGGCTCTACGCAGAAGGGTGAGTCCCTCTCCCTCCCCTGTGGTGTAAATCCTGGTAAGAATATCCTCACCATAACTTATCTGGCCGTTGTAGTCGGCGGCGATATCCAGTATATTACCGGACAGCATATCCACCAGGTAACCAACCACTGTAGTGGTACCTATGTCTATGGCCAGTCCCAAATGTTTGGAGGTGGTGTCGCCTGGGTGGATATCTATCATGGCGTAGCCGTTTTGCCGTACGCCCACGGTTGCCGTTACCTCCCAGTTCCCTTCCCGGCAGGCCCTGGAAACTTTATTCATAATGTCAAGGGGTACGCTCAGCAGGCCATATTTTTTGGCCAAAGCATATCTGACCCGGTCTACATCCCCCCGGTTATCCGCGAGATCAGGCTCATCCAACCTCAATAAATGCTTTTTGCTTAATGGATCGATGTCTAATTCTGCGGAAATACTGTCTTTCAAAATAATTTGTGTTTTATCATTGGTAAGCATTGTACACCTCGGTTAGTTATATGATTACTATTCAGGTATTTAAAATTCAGTAGTCAGAATACCCCGAGACGATAAACCGTTCTCTCATTCTGACTCCTGAATTCTGACTACTGACTCCTGAGTAATTACGTTATATGATTGCATATTAATTTCCGACAAATACAAAAGAATTATATCATAAACGTGCTGGATGTGGTTACAAGTAGTATAATATAGCCACGAACTAAGACCGGGGAATGGTAAACCAGAAGGTAGATCCTTTGCCGGGGACGCTGTCAATACCCACCTTACCGCCGTGCATTTCCACGATCCCCCGGACAATGGCCAGTCCCAGCCCGCTACCGGATATGTCCCGGCTGCGGGACGGATCTGCTTTATAGAAACGCTCCCAAACCAGAGGCTGCTCCTCAACTGATATTCCAGAGCCTGTATCCCTGACTGAAACCTTAAGCATGTCCCCTTCCCCGGCAACTGATACAGTTACCTCGCCACCGGGCGGGGTGAATCTCAAAGCATTATCCACCAGGTTTATAATTACCTGTTCTATTCTATCCTCGTCCGCCCTGGCAGGAACAGGGCTACCGGAGTTATTGAATACAATCGTCTGCCCTTTTTCCGCGGAGCAGTTCGTAAACCTTTCCAGCACCCGGCGAATTACCGGAAGCATGTCAGTATCTTTTAAATCAGCCCTGACACCGCCCGCTTCCATCCTCCTTAAACTCAACAATTCATCCACCAGACGCCTAAGACGCAAGGTTTCCTCAATAATATTGTGCAGATATAGTTCCCGCTGGGACTGATCCTTTCCCAGACCGTCGGCCAACGCCTCCGTATACCCCTGGATTATGGTCAGGGGCGTCCTTAGCTCGTGTGAAACACTGGCCACAAATTCACGCCTGGTATTGTCCAGCCTTTCCAATTCATCGATTTTCTCTCTCAAACGGGTCGACAAAACATTGAGAGACTCAGCAAGCAATCCCATTTCATCGGCAGATTTTACCGGCGCCTGAACACCATAGTCGCCTTCCGCCATGGCCCTGGCCACCCGGTTCATGGTCAGCAGCGGCCGCACAATATTCCTTGCCAGCAGAAAAGCCAGCACTGTGGCAATCAATACCCCCAGAACGAGGGCATATAAAGCAGCCTGCTGGAGAGCCCTGATATTGTTTACTATGGGTGCCAGGGGAGCCTGGATCATCACCGCCCCGGCCACCGCCCCAGCACTCATAACCGGTATACCCACCTGCATTACATCTGTTTTAAAATAAGGGTTATATTCCTTCCGTACCAGTTGCCCGCCTGCCAGCACCTTCGCCACATCTGTAGCATCAAAGGGCTTGCCGCCGTTATAATTACCAATCCTGCCCATACCCATGCCATGACCAGCGCCCCGGCCCATACCCATGCCCATACCCTGACCTCCACCTGCCGGGCGGTTCCAGGCCATGATTTCACCTTCTTTATCCACCACCAGGACGCTTGCTCCCAGATAATTTGCCAGATCATCGGCCTGCCGCTGCATTTGCAATACGTCACCCTTCATATCCAACTGGGCGGCTAGTTTTTTACCCTCATTGATAATTTTATCAGACTGCTGGCCCAGGTATATATCCTGTATTATACCGGCCTGAATTAAGCCTGCCAGCAGCAGCACCCCCACCACCAGCCCCAGCATAGCCAGCCACAGTTTGCGTACAATACCCCGAATTTTCATTTTTCAACCTCAAATTTGTAGCCCACGCCCCAAACGGTGTGAATATAATGCCTGGCGCCGGGAATTCTGGCAAGCTTTTCCCGCAGGCGGGTGATATGGGTGTCCACCGTCCGGGCTTCCCCGAAAAAGTTAAAACCCCAGACATGCTCCAGCAACTGCTCCCTGGTAAAAACCCTGCCCGGGAAGCCGGCCATATATATTAATAGTTCAAATTCTTTCGGGGTAAGCTGCACGGTCTGGCCGCTAACGGCAACATCACGGCTACCCGGGTTTATGCTGAGCCCTGTGAATTCTAGCACATGCTCCCTTTCCCCCGGTATAGGCCTCTCCTTTTTGGTTCTGCGTAAAATAGCCTTAATCCTGGCTACCAGTTCCCTGGGACTGAAAGGTTTTACTACATAATCGTCTGCCCCCAGTTCCAGGCCCAGCACCCTGTCAATCTCATCCCCCCTGGCGGTGAGCATTAATATGGGAATATCGGAATCTTTTCTTATCTCCCGGCAAACTGTCCAGCCATCCATGCCAGGCATCATCAGATCCAGCACCAGCAGATCAAAATTTTTCTTTCTAACAAGCTCAAGGGCTTTTCTGCCGTCTGCTGCACCTTCTACTCCGTATCCCTCAGCCTGAAGATAGGTAATCACCAGATCTCTGATTTTTTCCTCGTCGTCCACAACCAGAATATTTATGTCTCCCAACCTTCATCCACCACCCGCTAATATATATCTCAATATATCACAACACTCATCTATTAAAAATAAAAACGGCGCCATTATGACGCCGTGTAATTCTTATAGCCCCCGAACCAGGAATATATACGTATGGCCATGCGTACCAGAGGATTGTTAACCCTGCTATCAATACTTTTTCTTTCCTCCTTATGCTTATTCAATTCCTGCTGGGCAAAACGCAGGTTTCTGTGCATTTCCTCCCTGCCTTCCAGGGCATCCTTCAAATCGTTGCTGAGTGCATTAATTTCCTCCCTCAGCCTTCTTTCCTCTTGTACCGCCATATCAAGGGTCCTGTCCAGTTTGTTCTTCAATTCCACGATTTCCGTTTGCAGTTCTGCCACTCTGTTAGCATGTCTTTCTTTCAACTCAGCCAGACGGGCTTTGTTTTCTCTGTCTTTTTCCTTATACTGCTGTAGCTTTGTGAATAGCGTTTCCAGGCTGGACTGATTTTTTTGCAGCGACTCCCGAATGCTCCGGTTTTCTTCCTCGCCGTCCCTGGATTTTTTCACCCACAGCCTACACTGGTGGAGGATACTGTTGGCTTTCGACTCCAGCTTGGATATGTGTTCCCTGTACCTGAAAATCTCCTTTTTTCTCAGTGATAAAAGCAAATCTTTTTCCGCCATTTGGGTTACAATTTGCTCATGCCTTCCCGCTTCCTCCATCTTCAAAGCTAGAGCGGATGCTGTTTCCCTGTATGCGGAATTTATTTCCTTAAACTGCCTCTCTATGGCTACCTGTTTGCTGTTTCTTTTTTCCTTTTCCCTTAGCCACCTTACCCGTTGGCGGCCCATGGAGGCCAGAAACCTTTTGGTAAGAGCATCGTAGGCAACATGAGTCCCGGCATTGTATGTCCAGATTCCATCTCCCAGTTTCTCAAAATAAGGAAATTTATTCATCACGCCCTCTATCGCGCCAGCGTTGGTAGGTTTCCATGAATTAACCAGTTCTTGCATCTGCTGCACGGAAAGCCCCCCCGGGTGTGTTTTTAGCGCTTTTATCACCAGTTGTTTAAGGGAGTAGTGACCTGTCTCCACCTCCCACTCAGTCAATCCCCAGTAACCGTTGGCCAACTGGATAAACCTACCGTCAGAAATCAATCCCACCTCTTCCGAAACCATGTTTTTTATCTTTTTTTTGTTTTTTGAACCTCCCCCCCTGAGTACTTCCTTTATGCTAAGAGGTTGTTGACGTTTCAACAATATAGCATAGAATTGATCGTTGTCCCTTTCACCCTGGAGATCAATTGTCCACTGTCCAGGACCGCCGCTCATAAAGCATTTATGCTGTTTGAGACAACGGGATATTTTATCCTCCACCTGCTCCGACGGCAAATCTCTCAGCATTATCCTCTGGACATGGGGCGCCATCTCGGCCACCGACATGGTATCAAAGAAAAATAGTGTTTTTTTCAAAACATCGGTTAAGGAATGAAGCTTTCCATCCATACTGAACCACCATCCTTCATGTAGAAATTTCTATTCGGTTTACATACATTTATATATACACCATTATTTACCATTTACCTTTAAATTTACTGTCATAATTTACCAACACTTTCAAACAACTTTCACCTTTTTTCATACCTAGAATTATGTATACTGTGTATTGTAATCAATTAAATATAAAGGTTATAATATCTTTTAAGTAAATGTCTTAATAAAATAATTTCTTTAACCCCTCAACGGACGATCCTTGGGAGGCGAAAGCATGTGTGCAATAAATTACAATCCTGCGGACATGATTATAGAAACTCCAGCCGGCACTGTCCACATTGAGGGACCGGTCAAATCAACCGACATAAAAAACATGCAAATGGATGAAGAATTGAAAAATTTTCGCCCACCGGTCAAGCAAAAAAAAGCCTTGATACGGATTGCCGATTCGTCGGACGGGATGTTGTACATAATCAGGTACGAAAACACCATCGTTGGGTATGTGAGCTTTCACGGCGCAGACCCCTATTCCCGCTGGAGCAAACACCACAAAATTCTAGAACTGGGGGCAATTGAGCTCAGTTCCCACTGGAGAAAATTTAAGCTGGCCAAAAAATTACTGGAACTCGCCTTTAAAAATCCTGTGATGGAAAATTTTATTGTACTTACCTTAGAGTTCAGCTGGCACTGGGATTTGGAAAACACACGCCTTGATTTGTGGAACTATCAAAGAATGCTGACCAATGTTTTTGGCTCCGTAGGACTAATTAAGATGTCCACCAACGACCCCGACATAATGGAACACCCTGCCAATGTATTAATGGTTAGAATCGGGAAAATCGTCTCCGGGGAAGACATTAAGGAATTTGACAACCTGCGCTTCCTTGATGAAAGCATTTTTACAAAGTAATAAAAGCAGCCCGAGGGCTGCTTTTATTACTTTAATCATACTTTTAAGCTATTGTTTATTCAAAGCTGTAATTAGGTGCTTCCTTTGTGATAACCACATCATGGGGATGGCTTTCCCGGAGTCCGGCAGCTGTTATCCTTATAAAGGTGGTTTTTGTTTGCAAATCTTTAATATTGCCACAGCCACAGTATCCCATACCCGACCGCAATCCGCCAATGAGCTGATATACTGTGTCCGCCAGAGCGCCTTTATAGGGAACCCTTCCCTCAACCCCTTCGGGCACCAGTTTTTTCTGGTTTTCCTGGAAATAGCGGTCTTTGCTTCCTTCCTTCATCGCTCCCAGTGAACCCATGCCCCGGTATACCTTATAACTGCGTCCCTGGTAAATCTCTACATCCCCGGGGCTTTCCTCGGTTCCGGCAAATAGGCTGCCGATCATAATCACATCAGCCCCTGCTGCAATGGCCTTGGTAATATCCCCGGAATATTTTATACCCCCATCCCCAATAATAGGTATGCCGAATTTAGCTGCCTCCTGGGAACATTCGTATATAGCGGTTACCTGAGGCACCCCGGCGCCTGCCACAACCCTGGTGGTACAAATTGATCCCGGCCCTATCCCCACCTTTACTGCGTCCGCCCCTGCTTCCGCCAGATCCCTTACACCCCCGGCGGTACCAACATTACCTGCAATCAGGGCCACATCCGGATAACGCGTTTTAACCGCCTTTACCATGTCTAGCACACCCCTGCTATGACCGTGGGCGGTATCAATCACTATTATATCCACCTTGGCGTTTGCCAAGGCCTCCACCCTTTCCATGGTGTCGGATGCTATCCCCACCGCCGCCGCCACCAGCAATCTTCTGTTTTTATCCTTGGCGGAGTTAGGATACTGCCGGGCCTTTTCAATATCCTTAATGGTAATTAATCCGCGCAAATTATTTTCATCGTCCACAATGGGGAGTTTTTCCACCCGGTGGTTTTGTAGTATTTCCTTGGCCAACTCCAGTGTAGTCCCAACGGGAGCGGTAATCAGGTCGTCCTTGGTCATAACGTTACCCACCGGCTGGGTAAAATTCTTTTCAAAGCGAAGGTCCCTGTTGGTTAGTATCCCTACTAACCTTCCATTACGTGTAATGGGGACACCGGAAATGCGGTAGCGTTCCATTAACAGCAATGCCTCACTGATGGGGCTTTCCGGAGAAAGGTAAATAGGATCGGAAATGACACCGTGCTCCGAGCGTTTAACCCTATCCACTTCCATGGCCTGCTTTTCGATTGACATATTTTTGTGTATTACCCCTACGCCGCCTTCCCTGGCCATGGCAATGGCGAGCCTGGATTCGGTAACAGTATCCATGCCGGCGCTCATTAAAGGTATGTTAAGACTGATATCCCTGGTCAATTGAGTTCCGGTGTCAACATCCCTGGGCAATATTTCACTGGCTGCAGGAACCAGAAGTACATCATCAAAAGTCAATCCGACTTTGGCAAACCTGTCCGGAAACAAAATACCAACCTCCCCATAGCCTCTTCCGGCGATTATATTGCAATATTATAGCACACCCCTCTTTGGAGGTCATGCCTTTTTGCAAAATAATAAGGACGGCTGCTGCCGTCCCTTAATCCTGACCCATTATTGAGCCTACGCCGAATTTCATGAAATGATCCCGCAAATGGCTAATCAGTTTTTCCGAACAGTCGAACTCCCCCGCCATCTCCTCATCGCTCTTATCCTCCCTGATGCCTTCAATCAATTCATCAAAATCAACGCCCACTTCCGATGCCTTGAATTTCAGGCTGGGTTCGGTACTCCAGGGCACCCTGGAACGGATATATTCCTCCATTTTCATCACTCCCTTTTGCTGTCTTTACTATAAGCTGTTACATACCAATTTCACTATTCCTAATTAATAAATCCTTTATTAAATCTGCTTACCACTAGAAGTATTTTTTCCGCCGGCGGCGAATTTATTACCCTATACAAAACAGCCGCAATGTATACTTTTGTGCACACCGCCCTTTAGGGATTTTCCATATAGTTCCCTAATTGGTGACCACTGGCTATAATATTGTCAGCGGTCTTTGTATTCCCCCTTATAAAGCTTACTGCAAAAAAAAATATCCGCCAGGGAAAATATTGATTAGAAAGACACATACTTTATATATAGGGTATAATTGCAGGAACATCAGATTATAATGAGGTGACCGAATTGGAATGGGTACTTATTAAAAATTTAAAGAACTATCCGGAACGGGAAGTGGAAGTAAAGGGTTGGCTCTACAACAAGAGATCCTCGGGCAAGATAGTTTTTATGATTATCCGGGACGGTACCGGCCTGCTGCAGTGCGTGCTGATGAAAAAAGAGCGGCCCGATTTATTTGAACTGGCCGAAAAAATAAACCAGGAATCTTCCGTTATTGTCAGGGGAACCGTACGTGAAGAACCCCGTTCACCCGGCGGTGTAGAGATGCAGCTTACAGACATTGAGATTGTGAACATAGCGGACAATTACCCTATCAGCCTGAAGGAACACGGCGTGGACTTCCTTGCGGACAGGCGCCACCTCTGGATCCGTACCCCCAAACAGTCAGCCCTGCTGCGCGTCCGGTCCACCGTGGAACAGGCCTGCCGGGATTTTCTGCACCAGCAGGACTTTGTGCTGGCGGATGCCCCCATAATTACCCCGGCGGCCTACGAAGGAACCACCACCCTTTTTGAAATTGATTATCACGGCGAAAAGGCTTTCCTGTCCCAGAGCGGTCAACTTTACAATGAAGCTGCAGCCATGGCTTTGGGACGCATTTACTGTTTCGGGCCCACCTTCCGGGCGGAAAAATCAAAGACCAGACGGCACCTGATGGAATTCTGGATGATGGAAGCCGAGGCCGCTTATTTTGATTTTGAGGACAACCTGAAACTGCAGGAAGGCCTGATTTACTTCATTATTCGGACCGTACTGGACAAAAACAAGGAAGATTTAAAGGTATTAAGCAGGGATATTGAAAAACTGGAGGCCGTCAGTCTGCCCTTCCCCAGGCTCAGTTATACCGAGACAGTGGAAATGCTGCGCAATAAGGGTCGGGAATTTGAATGGGGCAACGATTTCGGCGCCCCGGACGAAACGGAAATTTCCACCAACTTTAATTCCCCGGTTTTTGTACACCGCTACCCCACAAAAATAAAAGCCTTTTATATGAAGCCAGACCCCTCCGACGGCAAAGTGGTGCTGGGAGCAGATTTGCTAGCCCCGGAAGGCTACGGGGAAATCATCGGCGGCGGCCAGCGCATTGACGATTTGACCCTACTGGAAAGCCGCATCAGGGAGCACAATCTCCCCGAAGATGCGTTCGCATGGTATCTCGACCTCAGAAGGTACGGGTCTGTGCCCCATTCCGGTTTTGGACTGGGTATAGAAAGAACGGTGGCCTGGCTTTGTGGTATAGAACACGTCAGGGAGACGATACCCTTCCCCCGCACCTTATACAGACTGTATCCCTGAGTTGGGCAATGGAATACAAATAACAGCGTTGAGGGTATATTTATTTCAAAATTATGATAAAAATGATAGAATTAAATGCTCATACAAGGCTCCAGCGTATTGAACAACGGGAGGTGGAAGATATAATGATCAAGCTGATGATTAAGGGCTTCGCCTACGATGTTAGCGGAAGCCCCATAGTATTGCTAACCGATGAAGAGGAAGAAAAAGTTCTTCCCCTCTGGATTGGCTTGCTGGAAGCCCATTCCATCGCACTTGCCGTGGAAGGGACTGAAATGCCCCGGCCCATGACCCATGATCTGATAATAACCATCTGCAAGATGCTCAAAGCAACAATTTCCAGGGTGGTTATTAACGATTTAAGAGATAATACTTTTTATGCCACCATAGATCTCACTACAGAAATTGAGACCATAGCCATGGACGCCCGGCCCAGTGACGCCATCGCTCTGGCTTTAAGGTTTTCGGCACCCATTTATCTTAATAATGATCTGGCGGACAACATGCTATCTATTTCGGAACTAATTGATGAGGAAACTAAAAAAGAACTGGATAAATTTTTAAACTTAAGCAATCTAAAAAAAACCCTCCATTAATAACGGGAGGTTTGCCGGTTGATATTGATAGAAACCCGCCGCTGCATTTTATGCAACCGCATGGTTAAAGCCGCAGTCAAAAAAATATCCGAAAATAAAATGGAACAGCCTGTATTTATAATGTGCAGTGAAGATACCGAGTGCACCAATATACAGTGCCTGCTGCTCAATCCTCTGGGTATAAAATCACCTTTTGAGAATATTCCCGCAGACAGGATTAATAAGCAATATACAGAAATAAAATGGCCTTAATGAAAGGTTATTTTTTAAACTGATAACCTAGCCAGGAGCGGGGAAAGATGATCACTAAAGAGGTGATACAATGAAATGGTTTGATTTACCTGTAAACTACAGGGAACCGGAAATCATTGAAGATTTGCACCGGCCCCCGGGATCGCCCCGGCCAAAGGAAATTAAGTCCCAACAGGCACAGCTGAAAAGCACCCATGACCACGGGCACAACAAAGACATTAAATGGAAAATGGCTGGCAAAACTGGCCATGAAGACACACAAAAGTAACACCGGGGAAATCACCCCGGTGTTACTTTAAAGGGGACATTCCTTTTAATTCTTGCTCCCTAATTCCCTGTTTTACAGCCATGTATTTAACAATACCGAAAGAAATCTTTTCTGCCAACGTTTTCTGATAAGCAGGATCCAACAGTTTTTTTCTGTCCTCCGGATTGCTCAGATATCCCGTCTCCACCAGTACGGCGGCCGAAGAGCAGTTGCGCAGAACAAAATAATCATTGTTTTTAGGCAACCTTTTGCTGGGAGTACCCTGTATGAGCCGCAGCTCATCCATGATATAATCCGCCAGCAACTTGCTACCTTTAGCATCGGAGAAATAAAATACCTCCGGTCCCCTGCAGCTGGTCATGCCAAAGGCGTTTACATGAATGCTCACCAGCAGTTCCGCCTTGTTTTTAGTCACTAATTCCAGCCTTTTGCTAAGGTCGTAACGGCGTGCCTCCCTGCTATGCAATCCTGCTACCGCCAGGTTGTAATCACCATTCCGGGTTAGTATTACCCTGACCCCTGTTTCCTCCAGGGTCTTTTTTAATTTTAAAGCTATCTCCAGGTTAATGTGCTTCTCGCAGATACCTCGCCGTACGGTTCCCGGATCGTAGCCACCATGACCCGGGTCCACCACCACGGTCCTTCCTTTCAGAAAAGATACCTCTGCCGCGTGGACGGGGAACGCCCCCGAGAACAGGCAAAATACAAGCAACACAACAATTTTGAACATGGTATTTGCCTCCATGAGTGTTTTAATCCGACTATCTTATTTTTAGCAATTAGCGCATTTTTATTTCATTTACTATGGGCCAGCACGACAATTACAACACTGTATTGCATCCGGTTTAGTATCAACATTGAAAAAACAGCCCTGTGTAAAAATTTTACACAGGGCTGTTCACGAGGGGCACCCTCCCACTGCCACGGTATCAAAATATTCCATTCTTCAATCGCATGTATTATACCGGGGCATTTTCTTAGGTGTGAAGTTATCTTGAATTTTACCGTCATGCACCAGCGCCACTGGAAAAGTGGTGGAGTTATAAGCCGCCCCATAGCGGTTCTGATGATCCACCACCACCATACCCCCGGCTGCTCTTTTTTCCAGGGTCAATCTGATTATAGCTTTTTCAGCAGCTTCCTGGGGATGTAGGCCATCAGCCACCAGCAATTCAACATATTTTGCCGTCAAAGTCTCGACAAAAGCCTCACCCAGCCCGGTGCAAACCACGGCGCACCGGCGGGAAGCGAATATGCCACCCCCCGGCAGCGGCGTATCCCCTACCCTGCCGGGCATTTTCAAAAATGAACCGCCGGTGGAAGAAGCGGCTGCAAGCATACCCCGGTGCGACACCACGCATCCCACCGTGTCACATGCATCTATGGCCTGGGGCGGCAGGCCGGTAAAGGGGCTTGCAGCCGTCCCGGCCCCCTTACCCATGGCATCCCTGGCTTTCTGCCAGGCTTTCAGCATAGTGGGCGCAATACAACTTACCACGGGAAACCCCTTCACCCTGGCAAAGCTGGTAGCTCCCCGGCCCGCCAGAAGTACATGGGAGGTTTCCTCCAAAACCAGCCGGGCTATCGTTACGGGGTGGGCAACGTTATCTATAGCTGCCACAGCGCCAAACCTGCCGCTATAACCGTCCATGATGGAGGCATCCATTTCCACCTCCCCTTCCAGGTTCAAAACTGATCCGTACCCGGCATTAAACAGGGGACTTTTTTCAAGTATTTTTACCGCTTCCTCGGCAGCGTCCAGATGACCCCGGGCAAGGGATCTGTACCCTGACAGCGCGGCCTCCCGCAGCACTTCCAGAAATGGAGCATCTGTGCCAGTCTCAATACCTCCGTGCACTATTATAATGCTCATAATTATTATTATGCCCCTTCCCTCCACTGTCTAACGATTTCCTCTCTATTACAGCCGCCAAAAAACACTATACCGTCTAAATCAACCAGCATTCAACGTGCTGACACTAAGCAGGAATTTTTACTACAATGCATAATATTTAAAAAAACCGTTATTTGGGCCATTACCATAAGCTTTATTATATATATTTTCCGTTTTTACAGGGGGTGCTAAAAATATTCAAATGGGAAAAAGTTAAAATAAATAACAAATCCGGCCAAAAGCTTGCCGGACTATTACATACGCAGGGCAACAGCGGTCCCTTGGTAATTTTTTGCCACGGCTTTACCGGCAGCAAGGAAGGTAAGGGCAAGGCACTGGAAATGGCTGAAGAACTGAGCAGAAGCGGATGGTCGACAATGCTTTTTGATTTTGCAGGCAATGGAGAAAGCGAGGGTGATTTTGTAAACCTCACCCTTACCGGCCAAATAGCAGACCTGGCAGCGGTGACCAATTACTGCCGGCAGCGCGGTTTCTACCCCTTGATCACCCTGGGACGCAGTCTCGGCGGTGTTACAGCCATCTGCCATGCTGCCGGGGATAGCAACATTGGAGGAGTGTGCACCTGGTCTACGCCGGCAAATCTCTATGAACTTTTACTGCCCGCCGCTGTCGAAGAACTGCCCCTGGATGAGGATGCCGTTGTTGCACTGGCTGGCCGCGAGGGATTAATATATGTTAAAAGAAGCTTTTTTACAGACATATTGAAATACGACATATGTTCATTGACAAAAGCTGTGGCGCCCCGCCCATTGCTGATTATACACGGGCGCGAAGATCGACTGGTGCCCCCAGCAGAGGCAGAAAAAATATACGACTGCGCCGGAGCACCAAAGGAATTACACTGGATTGACCATGGTAATCACCAGTTTTCCGGCCATTACCGGGAAGCCTGGGCTATAGTAATTAAGTGGCTCAATTCCAGTTTTGCAAATAATATCTGACCGGAGTGAAGAAATGACTAATCATAAAGCGGGAGCCTGGAGGGCCGCCGTGGATACCGGCGGCACTTTTACAGACGGCTGCATGTTGAATGAAAGCACCGGCGAATTTCATGCGGTTAAGGTTTTATCCACTCCTGACGATCCTTCCAAAGCTATCATGAATGTTCTGGGACGACTGGCGGAAAAGGGCGGGGTTAGCCTGTCCGGGCTATATCTCCTGCTGCACGGCACCACGGTAGCCACCAACACTCTTCTGGAACGGACCGGAGCCCGTACCGCCCTGCTGGTGACCCGTGGTTTTAGAGACATACTCCGCATTGCCAGGCAGAACCGCCCCCACCTTTATAATTTCCGGTCCCTGCGGCCCTCTCCTGTTATACCCCGCCGTCTTACCCTGGAGGTCGACGAAAGAGTTTTACCCGGTGGTGTGGTATACAAACCTCTGGCAAGAGAACATATAAACGAATTAATTACTCAGATAAAGCAGTTAAAACCCGCATCACTAGCGATAAGCCTCATCCATGCCTACGCCAACCCGGTGCACGAGGTTATGCTCAAGGATGCTTTGGAGAAAGAAATCCCCGGTGTGCCTGTGACTATTTCTTCGGAATTGCTTCCTGAATTCGGGGAATATGAAAGGACCAGCACCGCCGCCATTAACGCTCTGCTCAGGCCTGTCATGGCATCCTATCTGGACAAGCTGCAGGCCGGGCTGGAGGAGATCGGCAGTGAAGCCAGGTCCGGCCTTTTCGTTATGCAGTCCAACGGCGGGGTAATTTCCTCACGACAGGCGGCTGCTGAATGCTCCCGAACCGTGCTTTCCGGCCCGGCCGGCGGCGTGCTGGCCGGAGTCATGCTGGCCAGGGAAGCCGGCAGGCCCAATATAATTACAGCGGATATGGGCGGCACCAGTACGGATGTCAGCCTGATATACCGCAGCAATCCCCGCTACACCACCGAAGGTAACGTGGGAGGGTTCCCCCTGCGCCTCCCCATGCTGGATATCCACACCATCGGCGCCGGCGGAGGCAGCATAGCATATATCGACCGGGGCGGCGCTCTTAAAGTCGGCCCCGCCAGTTCAGGTGCGTCCCCGGGACCTGCTTGCTATGGCCTCGGCGGCACGGAACCCACCGTAACCGACGCCAACCTGGTGCTGGGCCGCCTTGGCCCCGGCAGCCATCTGGGAGAAGGCAATCCCCTTGATCATGAGGCCGCCGTCCGGGCCATTTACGATAGAATTGCCAAACCACTGGACATCACGGTGGAAAAGGCTGCCGAAGGCATCATCACCGTAGTTAACGCCGGCATGACCCGGGCCCTCAGGTTGATTTCTGTACAGCGAGGATATGACCCCAGGGAATTCCTGCTTATGGCCTTCGGGGGAGCAGGTCCGCTCCACGCTGCCGAACTTTCCCGGGAAACCGGTATACCCGGCGTCCTGGTGCCCCGCTACCCAGGCATTTCATCGGCTGTGGGCATTCTTTTCGCAGATGCCCGTAGAGACTATACGACAGTAATGGTCACGCCATGGGATAAAATTGATATGGAGAAACTAACGGAAAACTTTAAAATTCTTGAAAACAAAGGTAAGTTAGATTTTGCCTGTGAAGGTTTTGATCCACAACTGGTAAGCACCCATAGATTTGTTGACATAAAATATACCGGCCAGTCCTACGAGCTGACCATGCAAGCCCCTGCCGGAAAATTCACCGCCGGTGATTTGAAACTGCTGGAGAGATCTTTTCATCTCTTACACCGAAGCGAATATGGTTTTGCCCGGGAGGATGCCTCTCTTGAACTGGTAACCATCAGAGTTACAGCCACGGCGCCTCCTTTCGCCGGCATAAGGTCAGATATACAAGGCTCCATCCCTGCCCCGCCGGCAAAGGGCGAACAAAATAGAGTGCAGCCATACCACCGCAATGTCATTATTAATGGCAAGCCAGTGGAAACACCTGTTTACCCTCGGCAAATGCTGGCCGCAGGAATGGAAATCAGCGGCCCTGCGGTGGTGGAACAGGATGATGCCACCACTTTTATTCCACCTGGTATGCGCGCCCGCATTGACTCTCTGTTGAATATGCTGATAAACGTGGGGGTGGCTTGATGGATGCAGTAACATTGGAAATTCTTCGCAACGCGCTGCAGTCGGTGGCCGAGGAAATGGGCGTCACTCTCACTCGCACAGCTCTATCCCCGAATATAAAGGACAGAAGGGACTGTTCTACTGCCGTTTACACCACCGAAGGTCAACTGGTAGCCCAGGCCGAACACATACCCCTGCACCTCGGCTTGATGCCCACCGTGGTAAAGGCAGTGCTGGCCAGGTTTCCCATAACAACTTTGAACCCCGGGGATGCCATTGTAATTAACGACCCTTATATCAGCGGTTCCCACCTGCCGGATATTTGCCTGATTACACCGGTTTTCTACAAAAGCAGGCCCGTGGCGGTGGTGGCCAACCTTGCTCATCACGTGGATGTGGGGGGTTCTGTACCTGGGAGCATGTCCACGGAAGCAAGAGAAATTTTTCAGGAAGGCATGCGCATACCGCCTGTTAAAATCTGCCGGCGGGGTGTTATTAATCGTGAAATAATGGACATTATCGCCAGCAACGTGCGCACCCCTGACGAATTTCAGGGTGACATGCAAGCCCAAATATCGGCCAACACAGCTGGAGACCGGCGTATCCAGGAACTGGCTGGAAAATACGGATCGTTAAAACTTATGGAATATATGACCGGAATTATAAAATATTCGGAAAGACGTATGCGCTCAGGTCTGGCCGAACTCCCCAGCGGCACGTATACCTTTGAGGATTTTCTGGAAACTGACGGTGTGCAGGGAAAACCGATTAACATCAAGGTATCCCTGACCATGAACGGCGAATCGGCACTGGTTGATTTCACAGGTACCCACCCCCAGGTGGAAGGGCCTGTGAATTCCACCCGGGGTGTGACCCTGGCCTGCGTCTACTATGCCCTTAAGGCGGTGGTAGATCCCGAAATGCCGTCAAACGAAGGACTTGCCATCCCCATCGAGGTGATAACCCCGCCGGGGAGCCTGGTTAACCCGGCTTTCCCCGCAGCGGTGGCCCACGCCAATATCAATACCGCCCAGCGCATTGCCGACACCATGTTGGGAGCACTGGCCCAGGCGGCCCCGAAACGGGTTACCGCTGCCGGCACAGGCAGCATGAGCAATTTCACCGTGGGCGGCATTGACCCCTCCGGGGGGAGATACTATTCCTATGTAGAAACTTACGGCGGGGGTCAGGGGGCCAAAATAGACCAGGATGGCATGGACGGGGTACACGTAAATATGACCAATACCCGCAATACCCCTGTGGAGGTAATTGAGCTGTCATACCCCCTGCTAGTCAATGGTTACGGTCTGCTGCCCGACACCGGCGGTCCGGGAAAATTCAGGGGTGGAGTTGGGCTGTACCGTTCCATCACCTTGCTGCGAGGCAAGGCCACCGTTTCCGTCAGCACTGAGCGCTCCCGGCTGAAACCCTGGGGGCTCGCCGGGGGACATCCCGGCACTTCCTCGGTATTGAAGGTAAAACACACCAACGGCGACACAAAAAAGCCTATGCACGGCAAATATACCGGTATTTTGCAGGAAGGCGACACGGTCATACTGGAAACGGCCGGGGGAGGCGGCTTTGGGGATCCTTTACAAAGGGAGCCGGAAGCTGTGCGTACGGACGTGCTGGAAGAACTGATATCCCGCCAGCAGGCGGAAGAGGTATACGGGGTGGTTTTAACCGGTGAGGAGCTGTTGATTGATCACGAAGCCACAAAGAAAAAAAGGAACTCTGATCAAACAGTACCGTAATAAAAGATTATTGTTGAACGAAGACATTTTTTAATAGTAAACTAGGGTGATGAAAATGAAAGTCTCAAATGTTTCTTTTGATCAAATTTATAAAGATAATTATGTGAAGGTTTTTACCTTTATTTACAATATTACTAATGACTTGGCTTTAACAGAAGATATAACCCAGGATGCTTTTATAAAAGCATATAACAATATTGATTCTTTTCGCAATGAAACAAAAATCTCAGTCTGGCTAACTAAAATTGCCTACAATTTATTTATAGATTATAAACGAAAAAAATCTTCTCAGTGGTTGTCAATTGATGATGAATTTATGACAACGAAATTTATTGACATGAAAAAAAGCCTGTCAAAGGAAGTTGAACAGAAAATAATGTCTGAATGCGTCCAGACCAAGATGCTCCTGATTCCGGAAAATTATCGTGCTCCTTTATTCCTTGACATACATGGTTATAACAATCAAGAAATAGCGAATATTCTCGGTTGCTCACTGGAAAACGCAAAAATTCGGTTACACAGAGCAAGAAAAAAGATGAAAGAGCTTCTGGACAAGGATTGTAGCTTTTATTACGATGAGAGAAATGTGTTCTGCTGAATTTCTAAAAATTGAGCCCCGGCGGGGTTGGCCAATAAACCTGTTTATTAACAGGTTTTTTTTATTCCAAGTGTATCTTTTTGATATCTGTATTCGTCTTAATAACAAAAGGAGGTATGAAAAATATGTTACTTAAGGATATCAACATATTGAATATTGCGCCATGTGTAGTGGTACCGGATAGAATAAGGTTTAGAGCCCGTTTTTCAGACAATATTTCTGAAATAATGCCCTATCTTAATGGGATGATAAAAAATGCTATTTATAATCATGAAGGCATGATTCTTTCCTTAACAAAAGATGAAAGGCTAATCACACTTTATCCAAAGGAAGTCACGGTAGCCAAAGCATTAAATAACAATGATGCAAGCGAAATCGTTGAGTGGTTAAAAAATTTAATAAATGAAACGTATACCAACAGGGAAAATATTGCACCGGTTTATGAAAGGCACTCAAGGCCGTCCCCTCTGGTAATATACGGTTGGTTGCCCAAAAAGTCAAAATGCCGCCTGTGCGGTGAGCAGACTTGTCTTGCTTTTGCCGCTCAATTGATAACGGGAGGAAAACAATTGCATGATTGTCCAGTAATCTGGGAGCCCGGCAAAGAGGATGTGCTGGAATCTTTAAAGGAATTATTAGGCGTACTGGTTTGAGTAAACTCAGATGCTATTGTTTTTGCTTATTCTGTTTACACATCGACGGTCTTACCCTCCCATTCCCGGAAGCTGTTCTTATCGTAATAATTCATTAAATACATCAGCGACGTTTAACCGTAATTCGCATTAATGAGATCTTGTACGTTTTATGAATATGTGAATATCGAAATGGTCAATCTATTTCATGGCGTACTTTCCTTTTTTATATTTCTTTATCAACATATAAAGAATCATAAATATCTTTGCTGGCATCTGGATATAACGCCCATCTAAAGGCAGGATGTACTTCCCACTGGTATCCAAAGTCAATAAAACGATTTGATAGATATTTATTGTCTTCAAAATATTTTCTATCTATGTGATCGCTGCCTACAAGCTTTTTTCTTGCAACCAAAAAATTAATTTTATATAAAAATGCTCCCAATTCATCTACTGTTGCTTCTGTTCCCTTTGAAAATATAAAAGGCTTATCACCTCGTATTATCTCGATCTTTTTGAACAAATTATCACTAGAATAAATAAACTCATCAGATGTACGACGTTCTCGCTTGCTAGGCTTCATCCCCATTAACAATCTCTCAATTTCTGGCAATTCTGACCTGTATTCATTAATGGTGTCCTGAATTCTTTCTTGAGAATAATAATCAAAATTATCCATTAAATCGTCTGTTGTTATTTTGTAGTGGCCGTTTTGATATGCTGTTTTGGCCGCCAGTGTGCATAGCTTAACCAAATCCCTAGGTCTTCTTCTAATCAAAGAAGCTAGCACTTTATACATAGGAACATCGGCCCATTTCCCTTGACCATAAAATCTATCGTCAAAAACTTCATAAAATAGTTCAGCACCTTAAATTGCGGAGTTTTTAGTAATTGCCTTTCACTAACACGTTTACCCAAATAAGTTTGAATCCTTTTAGCCAACATAACTAAAATTTGATGCTGTCTCCAAGAATACCAAACAACTGCAACTTCAATTTTGTCAGTAGATTCATCAGAAGTTCGCACCAAAAAATAAACATCTGATCTTAGACTTACACGTACACACAACCCTGTATTATCGTTTGTCATATCTCTTACTGCATTTAATAATGCTGATATTTTACGCACTCCCTCAGCAGTACCAGTCCAGCCACGATCCAGGTCATCAATGTATGCGTAAATTAGCCTGTTCTTTAAATAGGAAGATACAACTCCCTCCTTAATTGAAGACAAATTCACTTTATCCTCAATTGAAGACTTAAAGGTTTCTGATATTACATTTATTAGTTTTCCTCCTAAATTAATAGCTTTTCCAGTTCTAGTTCCACCCTCTAATCCGACATGTTCGAGTACTTTTTTATAAATTATATCAGATAACCCAGTTTTCCAGTCCCTTATCATTTGAAGCAAATTTATATTTTCCTGACATAGCTCCATAATATCATCCGGTCTTATCCAAACTGCTATTACTTCCTTATCAATATTTTCATTATAAGAAACTTTATATGTTGCCGATTTTCCTATGCCCTTATGACCTACTAAAATTTTAAAGGGTAAATCATTGTGTATTTTTTCGTAAACATCGCCTTTAAAATAATATTGCTTAAGTCGATCATCATCTTCATCCTCCGCAGCTTCTGGACCAAATAATTGTCGAATGTTTCTTTCTGAAAAATCAATTTTCATACTCATATAGCAGCCCCTTCTAATTGAACTATTTAACCTTGTATTATTAGCCTAATAGGTATATGGATAATATCGAATGCTACTTTAATTAAGCGATTTTATTGTTCTTCTTCGGCAACTTCCTCTTCTAACAGTTCATCATTTTCGCATGTCTCTTGAACAAATATTGGTTCTCTATTATTCGCGACATTTTCAATCTCAAGATACGCAAATGTATTAGCAAGAGCTATCGCTGATAAAGCTAGTATATTATCAACACTAAAACTACAATAAAAATTGTTTTAATGGTATACTCTTCCCAGAGGGGAGGGGTATGCCTTGCCAAAAGTAAGATACCATGTTTGCCTTTCTGACGAGGAGCGGAATATCCTGCTCAAGATTGTTTCCAAGGGTTCAGCTTCAGCCAAATCCATCATGCATGCCAATGTGCTGCTGGCTGCTGATGAGAGCGCTGAAGGTGGCAAAAAGAGTGCTGTCGAGATCGCAGAACTCTTTCATGTTCATTCGAGAACCGTCCATACAATCAGGCAGCAGTATTCAGAGCATGGGCTTCAAGCTGCGCTCGGTAGAAAGAAGCGTGAAACACCACCCGTTGCGCCCAAGATTACAGGCGAAGTAGAAGCCAAGATCATTGCGCTCAGTTGCAGTTCACCTCCTCCGGGACGATCAAGATGGTCACTAAGATTGCTCGCAGATAAAGCAGTCGAACTACAGTACATTGACAGCATCTCCCATGAGGCCGTAGGACGGCTTTTAAAAAAACAAGCTAAAGCCCCATCTCCGTAAGTGTTGGTGCATTCCGCCTGAACAGAACGCCGCCTTCGTCGCCTGTATGGAAGATGTTTTGGATCTGTACCAGCAGCAATACTGTAGACTATATCCGGTCATCTGCATGGATGAAAAGCCATACCAGCTTCTTGGCGAAACCAGAGCCCCGATCCCGATGAAGGCGGGAATGCCTGAACGTCAGGACGGTGAATATGTTCGCAACGGAACCTGCAGCATCTTTGTTTTCACAGAACCATTGGCAGGCTGGAGACATGTAACGGTCTGCGAAAGAAGAACTCGGGTTGACTGGGCAAATCAAGTACGGGAACTGCTTGAGGTTTATTATCCGAAAGTAAAAAAGATCCGGTTAGTGATGGATGGATATACCGTTGCGGTGAAACCGCAGTTCCGGAATAACGGAAACCGTCAGT